>CAYXDE010000005.1:52523-100727 GCA_964463525.1 uncultured Dehalococcoidia bacterium
TGCGGTCCGTTCTGGGACGAATTCGTGTGCGCCGGTGATCTGCACCAGGTCGAACCCGCATTGAATGGCGTACTCGGTGATGTGGCTTTTCAGGTCTTGCATGGCTTGGATAGAGTCTATCACCGGCGACTCGGCTCACTTGAAGCGACGGCAATCCGCCCCACTGTCATTTCGAGAGAAGCGAGGAATCCCTTTGCTTAGGGGTTGCGCCTGTTCGGCTTGTAGGACCGCAAATGGTTGGCGCACAGGAAACGAGGTTCCTCGTCGGCTGCGGCCTCCTCGGAATGACAGGGAGGCGCAGTCTTCCGGAATGGCGGTTGGCTAGCCTAAGGAACAGGCCCAAAGAAAACGCGGTTGCACCGCCCGCCCGCCCGCCCGCCTAGAGGTTTTCTGATTGGAAGCGGCCTTGGTAGCCTCGACTGGCGGCGGTTTCCATCTGGAAGAAGACCAGCTGCATGAGACGGGCGTCGCGCTGCACGCGGTAGCCGTCCGGGTGGTAGACCACTAGCAGGGCTTGGGAGCGGCCGTGATATCCCGCGTCCCAGACCGCTGTGTGGACCGACACGCCGCTGCGGAGCAGGCTGGAGCGGGGCCGGCCAAGGGCCATGACGTCCAAGGGCAGGTTCACAACCTCATTGAAGGTCACCAGGTAAGGGCCGGCTTCCAACTGCAGCCAGCCGTCAGGCCCAAACTCCATGCCTTTGGTGTCGGACAGCACACGGCTGGAGTCCTCGGCGCCCACCGCTCCGGGATTAACCAGCCGGGCAACGTCGCGGACGGTCATGTCGAACCCGTTGGGTTGAAGCTGGGCCTCCAGCGACAAGAAGTCCTCCAGCAGAGGTGGAGAGCCTTCGATCATGTGCCCGATGCTATCGCGGTCTAGAGGGGTACCCGGCATCTTCTCATCCTAAGGTCAGGCAAAAATCAGGCCCGGCCGGCCACATTTTCGATGGGTGGCTGGTCCGGGCCGGTAATCGCTTCTTTCAGGTTGTGCCTGAAGCCTAGTCGTGCATGAAGTCCTGGATATCCTCGGGCAGGGGAATGAACTCAGGAATCTCAGTGATGATCGCCTGGGTGGTCATCATCATGCCTGCGATGCTTCCCGCGTTCTCCAGGGCCGACCTGGTGACCTTCACAGGGTCTATGATCCCCGCTTCGATCAGGTTGCAGTATTCACCGCGGTCGGCGTCGAACCCGTAGTCGCCTTCACCGTTGCGGACGCCTTCCAAGACCACCTGGCCTTCGTGGCCGGCGTTCTCGGAGATGAGCAGCAGAGGAGCGCTGAGGGCGCCCTGTACCATTCTTACGCCTAGGGCCTGGTCGCCTTCGAGGGTCTTCTCCAAGTCGGCCAGGACCTTTCCGGCCCGTACCAAAGCCACGCCACCGCCGGGCACGATGCCCTCTTCGATGGCGGCTCGTGTGGCGGAAAGGGCGTCTTCAGCCCTGGATTTGCGTTCGGTTATCTCGGGCTCCGTCGCGCCGCCGATCTTCAGAACAGCTACACCACCCACCAGAGCGGCCATGCGCTCTTGCAGCTTTTCGCGGTCGTAGTCGGAGCTGGTCTCTTCTATCTGGACCCGTAGTTGGTCGAGGCGCTCTTTTATGGCGTTGTCGTCGCCGCGGCCTTCGACGATTGTCGACTCATCTTTGTTGGCCACCAGCCGGCGGGCTGTTCCCAGCATGTCGATCTCGGCGTCCTCAACCTTGAGACCCCGGTCGGCGCTGATCACGGTGCCTCCGGTCACGATGGCGATGTCTTCCAGCAGGGCCTTGCGGCGTTCTCCGAACCCTGGGGCCTTGATGGCCACACAGTCGATGGTGCCGCGAAGCTTGTTGACCACCAATGTGGAAAGGGCTTCGCCGTCTACGTCTTCAGCGATGATCACCAGGGACCGGGTCTGGGCTTGGAGCATCTTCTCCATGATTCCGATGACATCGTTGGGCGCGCTGACCTTCTGATCGGTGATCAGGAACATGGGATTGTCTATCGCGACTTCCATGCGCTGGGTGTCGCTCACGAAATGGGGAGAGAGGTAACCGCGGTCGACACGGACACCCTCCACGAACTCCAGCTCATCGGCCAGAGATTTGGAATCTTCAATGGTCACCACGCCGTCGCGGCCCACCTTGTCGAGGGCGTCGGCCAGCAATTCGGCGATGGGTTCTTCATGGGCGGAGAGAGCGGCAACCCGCGCCACCCGCTCTCGGTCTTCCACAGGGATGGCCATGGACTTTAGCTCGGCCACCACGGCCTCAACGGCCATGTCGACTCCGTCGCGGATGCCCATGCCGTTGGCGCCGGAAGCAACGTTCATGAAGCCGTTGCTGACGATGGACTGAGTGAGGACAACCGAAGTGGTCGTGCCGTCGCCAACTGCGTCGTTGGTCTTGGAGGCAGCCTCTTTGACAAGCTGTGCGCCCAGGTTCTCGTAAGGCTCGGGGAGTTCAACCTCTTTGGCAACGGTGACGCCGTCACTGCAGACGATGGGCAGACCGAACATGCGGCTGAGCAGCACGTTTCGGCCGCTGGGCCCAAGGGTTAGCCCCACGACTTTCTTAAGTTCATTCACTCCGCGCATAAGACTGGCGCGGGCTTCCTCATCGAATGTCAGCTGCTTGTCCGCCATGACTGTCTCCTCGTACCTGTAACTGGCGTCGCCCCCGGATTCCTGGTGACCGGTGCAGGCGGCGCAGAATCTTATCTGATTTAATGTCTAACTCAAAGACGGGGAATCGATACTCTTCCGATTGAAAATCATGCTTCAGACGGGCGCGATTGTCAACCGGGCGCGTCGACTGCTAAGTGGTCTCAGGCACGAAAAGCCGTCGTTCGAATCAGGCCAGGGGCTTTACGCCGTCCAGACCGTCCACTTTTTCGGCCAAACTTGCGATGGTGACATTGAGGACCGGGTGCACTAATCCGGGGGCCAGTTCGGCCAACGGCACAAGGACAAATGCCCTTTCGTGGAGGCTGGCGTGGGGGACATTTAAGTCCGGCTGCTCCACCACGTGTTCCTCCAGCAGCAGAATGTCGATATCTATAAGCCGGGGGCCGAAGCGAGGACCGTCTTCCCGGCCCATGTCCTGCTCCAGCTTCTTTACTCGTTCCAGGAGCTCGGCGGGAGAGATGGAGGTCGCGATTTCGGCCACCATATTAAGGAACTTGGGTTGATCGGTCAGACCCCACGGTTCCGTCTCGTAGATGCTGGAAGTCCGGATCACCGCCAGGTCGGGCCGGTCGTTCAGGGTGTTCAACGCTTGGGCCAGGTTCTTCTTCCGGTCTCCCAGGTTGGTGCCAAACCCCAGGTAGCCGGTGTGGCCGTTCATCCTGCTCAAGAGGTCTTCCAGCCCTGGGGCCGCCAGCCGCGCACAATGGCGTCGGTAACCCTGCAGACCCGCACCATCTCCTTAACGTCATGCACCCGCACGATGTCCGCGCCGCCGGAGATGGCCAATGAAACAGTGGCCGCCGTTGCCTCCATCCGCTGGTCCGCGGGAAGGTCCAGCAGCAGGCCCAAGGTGGACTTGCGGGACGAGCCCACTAGGATGGGACAGTCCAATTCCTCGAGCTCACCCAGCCGTCCCAGGACCTCCAGGTTTTGGTCTGGCGTTTTTCCGAATCCGATGCCGGGGTCGACGACGATGTTCTCTCGAGGCACGCCCGATTTGATGGCCGTGTTTACGCTCTCTTGCAGACCGGATGCGATATCAGGGAGCAGGTCAGCGTATCGGGTGCCTTGCTGGTTATGCATGAGGACCAGCCCGGCCCCGGTGTCGGCGGCCACTTGGGCCAACTCGGGTTCGGCTTTCAGGCCCCAGATGTCGTTGATGATCACCGCTCCGGCGTCCACCGCCCGGCGCGCAACCTCGGCCTTGTAGGTGTCCACGCTGATGGGCAGTTTCACCTTGGCCGCCACCGCTTCCAGAGCCGGTATGAGTCTTGTCAGTTCTTCTTCGACTGAGACCTTGTCGTGCCCGGGCCGGGTCGATTCAGCGCCCATGTCCAGGATGTCTGCGCCCTCCCCTTGAAACCGCAGGGCCTGGTCAACCACGGCGCTTACATCGCTGCCGAGCCCGTCTCCAGAGAACGAGTCGGGAGTGACGTTGATTATGCCCATCACATAGGTGCGCGACCCCCAGGCGAGGGTTTCGCCGTTGGCCACGGTCAGTCCACTGAGTTGGGTTTGGACTTGGGGCATGCTTGGAAAGCTCCGGTGACTAGCAAGTAGACAACCGCCATAGTACGGCCATTTTATCACTCTGGGGCGTGCCCAGACTCCTTGCTCCTCTTTCTACGGGTCTGCTACGATGAACCCGATTCTAGGCGACATAACATTAGACGAATTCTCGCTGCTTCGGCCTCGTGATTCGTCCTTTCAATATAAGGTCCTTACGAGTTACATGGGCCTGTTAAGTGACTCGGCGGGAGGGGTAGTGACTGCAGAGAAAAGGCAGATCGACGAAAAGATAGATGCCCTGGACGCCATGCGGCAGGAGTCCCTGAAGGGTGGCGGCCAGAACCGGATAGACCAGCAGCACAGCAGGGGCAAGCTAACGGCCCGCGAGCGGTTGAACCTGCTCATGGACGAGGGCACCTTCGAAGAGATGGACCCCTTCGTCACCCACCGTGCCACCGATTTCGGCCTTGGCGACCGCAAGGTCCTCGGGGACGCCGTGGTCACCGGCTACGGACAGGTTGAGGGACGTCAGGTATTCGCCTTCGCCCAAGACTTCACCGTGATGGGCGGCTCGCTCTCAGAAGCCGTCAGCCAGAAGATCTGCAAGATGTTGGACCTGGCGGTTAAAACCGGCTGCCCTGTCGTTGGGCTGAACGACTCGGGCGGCGCCCGCATCCAGGAAGGCGTAACCAGCCTGGCTGCTTACGGCGACATCTTCTTGCGCAACACCATGTATTCGGGCGTCATCCCCCAGATATCGGTCATCGTTGGGCCCTCTGCCGGCGGCGCGGTCTACTCTCCGGCCATCACCGATTTTGTCTTCATGGTCAAGGGCACCGGCCAGATGTACATCACCGGCCCCGACGTTATCAAGGCAGTGACCGGAGAAGAGGTCACCCACGAAGACTTGGGCGGGGCGGCAACCCATGCCACCCGCAGCGGCGTGGCCCAGTTCGTCTACGAGACCGAGGAGGAATGCATCAATGAGGTGCGCCACCTGTTAAGCTTCCTGCCCAGTAATAACCTGGAAGACGCACCTCTGGAGCCCACCGACGACCCGGCAGCCCGCCGGGAACCGGACCTGCGCTACCTGGTGCCCGACGACGCCAACCGCCCCTATGACATGCGCGAGGTCATCTACAAGATCGTCGACGATGAAGAATTCATGGAGGTCCACCAGAACTTCGCCCCCAACGTGGTGGTGGGGTTCGGTCGGATGAACGGACGCTCCGTGGGAGTCGTGGGAAACCAGCCGGAGTACCTGGCCGGGGTATTGGACATCGACGCATCAGCCAAGGCGGCGCGGTTCATCCGGTTCTGCGACTGCTTCAACATACCCATAGTGACCATGGTGGACGTTCCCGGGTTCATGCCAGGAGTCGACCAGGAGTACGGCGGCATCATCCGCCACGGCGCAAAGTTGATCTTCGCTTATGCCGAAGCCACGGTCCCCAAGATCGCCGTCATCACCCGCAAGGCCTACGGCGGCGCCTACATCGTGATGAGCAGCAAGCACCTGCGCTCGGACATCAACCTGGCCTGGCCGTCTGCAGAGATCGCCGTTATGGGCGCCGAGGGCGCGGTCAACATCATCTACCGGGAAGAGATCACCAAGGCCGAAGACTCCGACAAGAAGCGCCAGGAACTGATCGGTGAATACCAGGACAAGTTCACCACACCATACATCGCGGCCAGCCGGGGCTTCCTTGACGACGTGATCGACCCGGCCGACACCCGCGCGCAGATCATCAAAGCCCTGGAGATGTTGCAGAATAAGCGCGACAGTCTACCGGCCAAGAAGCACGGGAATATCCCGCTTTAGATAGCATTTGGTCAGCCAACGATTACTTTCCAAGTCCTTCTCCGGTTTTGTCATTCTGAGGAGTGCCGTAGGCCGACGATGAATCTGCCAAGCACGCCCTTGGCAGACCCTTCGCTTCGCTCAGGGTGACAGGTGGGCGGATGACGGAATTCCGGAACCCGCGGAACACCACTGACCGGCCCCACCCCCCAACAGACCGGGTTTGTATTAGAATAGGCGGGCTTATCCCCATTCCTTAGGAGACATTCATGGAGTTCGGCGTTTTCTACCAGCTCCCGTGCGCGGTAGAGCAAACTCCCGCCGCCCGCATCCAGGACACCATCGCCCAATGCAAACTGGCCGACGAACTAGGCTTCGATTCCGCCTGGCTGGCCGAGCTGCACTTCAACCCCAGGTTCTCCGTACTGTCAGCGCCCTTGATGATCGCGTCGGCGGTCGCCCAAGCGACCAAGCGGATCCGCATCGGCAACGCCATCAGCCTGCTGCCCTTGCACCAGCCGGTGCGTTTGGCCGAGGAAGTGGCAACCCTAGACGTGCTTTCCAACGGCCGGGCCATCTTCGGCGTCGGACGTGGCTCCATGCCCACCCACTTCGCGGGCTACGGCATCGACCAGGAAGAAGGCCGCGACAGATTCATAGAAGGACTGGAGTTGGTGCTTGGGTCCTGGGCCCAAGATGATTTCGCCTACAAGGGCAAGTTCTACCAGTCCTATGGGTATTCGATAACCCCCAAACCCATACAAGAACCCCACCCTCCGGTGTACGTGGCGGCCAATAGCCCCGACACTTTTGGCATCGTCGGTCAGTTGGGGCACAGCATCCTGGTCGCGCCAACCATCGTGACCACCCAGGGGGCGCTGACCGGCCTGGCTTCCTACCGGGCCGAGCTCGCCGAGAACGGTCATGATGAATCCAAGCTCAGGGTGAACGTCAACGTGCCGATGCACGTGGCCGCTACTGAGGAAGAAGCCAGAGCTGGGTTTACCAAGACCATCGACAACTACCTGGGAACGCTCCGGGACATAGGCCGGGCCCGGGGCGCCAGCAAGGGTTCCAGCAGGGCAGATGACCTGACCGCCGAGAGCGTCATGGAAGAATTCGCTGCCGTTGGGACCCCCGACCAGGTCTCTGCCAAATTGGACCAGCTCAAAGATATGTACGGGCCCCAGGAATTCATGTGTTGGTTCAACATCGGCGGCATGCTGCCCCACGCCGAGGTAGAAAGCTCCATGCGCCTTTTCGCCAAAGAGGTCATGCCCCGGTTCCAGTAGCCAGGCCCAGAGGTGAACGCCCATGACCTCATCTGAGTCATTGTTCGAGCATGGCAGGAAGACCCAGGCGGAGCGCGACGCCCCTCTGGCGGAACGCATGCGGCCCAGTACCTTCGACGAGTTCGTGGGCCAAGACCAGATAGTCGACCCTGACCGGGTGCTGCTGAAGTCCATCGCAGCCGGGCGTCTGCCGTCCTTCATCCTCTGGGGACCTCCGGGCACCGGCAAGACCACCCTGGCACGTTTGGTGGCAACCTCCACACAGTCCGACTTTCAGCCGGTCAGCGCCGTTACATCGGGGGTGGCCGACCTGCGGCGTATCGTGGCCGAGGCCAGAGACCGCAAGGGGATGAACCAGCAGTCGACCATACTCTTTGTCGACGAGATACACCGGTTCAACAAGGCCCAGCAGGACGTGATCCTGCCCCACGTCGAGGACGGCACAATCACCTTCATCGGCGCCACCACCGAGAACCCATCCTTCGAGGTGATCGCGCCCCTGCTCTCGCGCTGCCGGGTATTTGCGCTGCAGAGTCTGACACCGGAACAGATGGAGGCCATCGTCAACCGGGCGTTGGGCGATTCTGCCCGGGGCCTGGGCCCATTGAACGCGACCTTGGCCGATGACGCCCTAGAGCATCTGATAAACATCGCCAACGGCGACGCCAGGATCGCCTTGAACGCCCTGGAGACGGCAGCCTACGCGTCCACCCCCAACGCGGACGGGAAACGCTACATCGACTTGGACACTATCTCAGACGCGCTGCAACGGCGTTCGCCCATGTACGACAAGGCAGGGGAGAGCCATTACGACACCATCTCGGCCTTCATAAAGTCCGTTAGAGGTTCATCGCCCGACGGTGCGCTCTATTGGCTGGCCCGCATGATCGAGTCCGGAGAGGACCCGCTATTTATCGTCCGTAGGCTGGTGATTCTGGCCTCCGAGGACATTGGCCTGGCCGATCCGCAAGCGTTGCCGGTGGCCGTGGCAGCCCAGCAGGCGGTGCACTTCTTGGGGATGCCGGAGGGCCGCATACCACTGGCGGAGGCCACGGTTTATCTGGCCGCGGCGCCAAAGAGCAACTCGGCCTATGCGGCGCTTAATCAGGCCATGAAGGACGTGCGGGAGCAGGCCAACGAGCCGGTCCCGTTGCATCTGCGCAACGCCGTTACGGGGATGATGAAGGACATGGGGTATGGGAAAGACTATAAGTATTCCCACGACTATGAAGGGAATTTCGAGGCGCAGGAATACCTACCGCCGTCATTGAAAGGCAGGCGTTACTATCGGCCCAGTGACGAGGGGGCGGAGCAGGAGATCAGAGACCGGCTAAATCGCTGGTGGGGCGGCAAGTCCAAGCGGTCCAGAGACCAAGAATCACAGGGTAAGAACAGCTAGAGAACCCTAGCCGGTTGACGTGAAGATCTGAACTTCCCGCTCCAAGTGATAGGCCTCGTTCTTCTCGTTGGTGTCCACCACCGCTCTGAGACGCCATGAGACAGTGTTCCGTCCGTTCTGCACCGTAGGCAAAGTACGCTCGGGCACAGGCAGGCTGAACGCCCAAACGTAAGGGCGCTCCACGGTTAATTGGACATCGCTCTCCAGAGAGACCAGTCCCCGGACCGACCCGTCTTGGCGGTCACCCGATGTCTCTGCACTATGCAGCTCCATGCGGATGTCTTTGGCCTGGTCCGTGACGTTCATGCGTGCCCGGAGTTCACCCTCCAGATAGCCGCCGGCGCCGACCACATCGTTGACCAGCACCATTGCAAGGATGCAGCCGGTGAAGGTCGCCTCCTCTGTCAGGTCAGCCGCGCTGCGTCCCGGGTTAACCACCGGGGGCGTGAGTACCGTTATCTCCTGGGACTTGGTGACCTGGGTGCCGGATTCCAGTTCCAAGCGGCCCGTTACTTCCCATGAAACCTGTGCGATGGAACCGTGTATCGTGGGCGGGGCCTCTTTGGGTATCTGGAACCGGACGTACCTGACAACGGGCTCAGAGTTCGTCAACTCCGTGTCGGCCATGAACGATTGGACCAGCGGTTGTGACAGAGCATTGTGGGTTTCTAGCCTTCCTTGCCCGCTGTCGCGGGGCGATTCTTTGTGCCACGACTGCTCTGCGCAGTTTAGTTCCAATTGGCCGGACTTGATCTTTACTCCCGCTTTCGACCGTATCGTCACTTGGATATCTATTGTGCCGCCGGGCCGGAAAGACCCGCCGGTTGTTTCGATTTCGATCTCCGCCGAAGGGCGGCGAAACCAAGAAAGAATGCGTTCTAGAACCTGTACACCTCCACACGTGTGGTTGATGCGCGGACTCGAAAGGCCGATGCAAACTGCGCATCTGAGAGCATGTTAATGGCGAATGACGGAGTAGGCAAGCCAACCGCGTTGCGGGTTAGCCGCTAATAGTTGAAAACGTGGTCCCGTAAGAAGGCGTAGACCACGTGGCCGACGGCGATGGCCAACGCGGCGCATGCGATGTAAAAAGTCCGCTTCTGCAGCCGCCGGGACTCTTCATCGGGCGGCAGATCAGCCAATTACATCGCTCCCAGGGCGCGGATGACATCTTCCGATCCGACAACTTCTGCCTGCCTGGGGAAGATCCGTCCGGTCAGGAACTCGTGGACATCGGCGTCGGCGTCCGAGCAGCAGTCCTCCACCACGATCAGGTTGTAGTCCAGATCGGCCCCGTAGCGGACCGTGGAGAGAACGACCCCGCTGGTGGCGTACCCGAAGATGACCAGATCACGGATGTCGTTGGCCCGGAGCGCCACGTCCAATCCGGTGCCGTAGAGGGCGTTAACCCGGTGTTTGCCCACCACCACCTCGCCCTCTTGGGGGCGGACCGAAGGATGTATCACGTCCATGGGGTCCGGCACGGCGGTCTGCCCCGAGGCTTTTCGCTGGCTGAAGGTCTTGTTCCGCTGGCCGATCTCCGGATAGCCCGGCCGGAACACGGTGGCGCAATAGCAGACCATCGCCCCAGCGTTCCGGGCCGCTGTTTGTACCGCTGCCGCTTTCTCAACCACGCCACGCTCTATCGCGTGGGGCAGGGTGTTCATCATCTCCGCGTAGAAGTCGGCTATGAGTACCGCTGTGTGCCCGCGGTGTAGCGTGATGTCTGGCATATTTCGTCCCTAAGCTTGCAGTTCCCGGACGACCTGGGACGTGCGGGACAGCGCTTCTTCAACATCGTCGCCGGAGATGTGCCGGTGGGTAACCATGCGGACGGACGTCTCCCCGGGATAGGAGACCAGCACTTCGGCCCCGGCCATGGCCTTGATGAAGTCGGGGGCCGGCCCGACTTTTGCATCGACGTCGAAGATGACGATGTTGGTCTGGATGCTGTCGGCGTCGACGGTCAGTCCGTCGATGTTGGCCAGGCCCGCGGCCAGGCGGCGGGCGTTCTGATGGTCTTCGGCCAGGCGGTCCACCATGGTGTCCAGGGCCACAAGGCCGGCCGCGGCCAGGACTCCGGCTTGGCGCATTCCGCCTCCCACCATCTTGCGCCACCTGTTGGCTTCTCTGATGAAGTCTTTCGAGCCCACCAGCACTGAACCCACCGGGCAGCTGAGGGCTTTGGAGAGACAGAAGCTGGCGTCATCAACGTCGCGGGTCAGTTCCGCGACCGGTACCTCCAAAGCAACAGCGGCATTGAATATGCGCGCGCCGTCCAGGTGCACCGCCACTCCGGAGCCGTGGGCGACGTCGCAGACGGCCTTGGTCTCCGCAGGGGTCATAACCATGCCGCTGCACCGGTTCTGCGTGTTCTCCAAACAGACTATCTTCGTGGCGGCCACGTGCGGGTTGCCGGCCGGTCTGATGTTGCGGGCCACGTCTTCCGCGTCTATGCCGCCGCTGGCGCTCTGGGGGATAAGCCTCGTCTGAACGCCGGCCAAGCCAGCCTGTCCGCCGCCTTCGTTCCAGAACATGTGGGCCTGATCGCCCATCACGATCTCGTCACCGTGGTTGCAGTAGGTCAGCGTGGCTAGGAGGTTGCTCATGGTGCCGCTGGCGGTCAGCAGCCCTGCTTCGTGTCCCAGCAGCGCTGCGGCCCGGTCTTGCAGCTCGTTGATGGACGGGTCCTCACCGTAAACGTCGTCTCCCACTTCGGCTTCGGCCATAGCCCGGCGCATCTCATCGGTGGGTTTGGTGACTGTGTCGCTGCGCAGGTCGATCAATGCCATATCGAAGGTCCCTCCCAAATATCTGCCCTGGAAAATCTACCGGCTATTCTAGCAGGATTGGGCCTGGCGCACGAACGAACCCGAGCCCCACGCAGCGGTGAATCTTGCTAAAGGCCTGGTGTTTACCTAAGATGGTGTAACCGATCCAGGAATAGACTCGGGAACAAACCCAGGAGAGAACACCGTGCGTCAGAGCGCTATTTCTTTCGAAGCCGATGGACTTACTTTTGAGGGCGTGGTCGCCCAGCCGGACGAGGGCTCCGGACCCTGGCCTGGCGTGGTCATCTGCCACCCCCACCCGCTCCACGGCGGCAACATGGACAACAACGTGGTCCTGGCGCTGGCTCTGGGCCTTGCCCAAGAGGGCTTTGTGACCCTGCGGTTCAATTTCCGGGGTGTCGGCGGCAGCCAAGGCGAGCACACCAAGGGAGAAAGGGAGTCCGAGGAAGTGCGGGGCGCCCTCGACCTGATCAAGGCCTGGCCCGACACCTCCGACAACATCGGACTGGCCGGGTATTCCTTCGGGACTTCGGTGATCCTGGGGCACGGCGAGCTTCACGGCGAGGCCAACGCGATCGCCCTGGTGTCCCCGCCGTTCAGGGCGGTGGAAGGCACGCCTCTGAAAGAATCCAAAGTCCCGGCGTTGATCGTTACAGGAGATAGGGACCGGTTGGTTGACTCAGAACAATTGGACGCCGAGTTGGCCAGCTTCAACAACGCCCCAGAGTTCAAATTATTCGACGGCGTCGACCATTTCTGGTACGGCCAGGAAGCCAGATTGGTGCCCGAGGTTGGCAGGTTCTTCACTGAGAAGCTCAAATAATCCAGACTTAGCGCAACCCCCAGGCGGACCCGGAGACCCTTACGTGAGCGCCGACGCCCCTCGCATCCCAATCTACAAGGACTTCGTCCTTATCCAACTGGCGACACTGGTCTTTGTCATAGACCAGTTCAGCAAATTCCTGGTCCGGGACCAATTGCTGTTCCGGGAGTCGTTCCCAACAGACGGCTTCTTCCGCTTTACCCACACCCACAACACGGGCAGCGCCTTTGGCATCTTCCAAGACCAGAACACGCCATTGATCGTGGTCTCCATCCTGGGCGTGGCCATTCTTGTGATGATCTACCGCAGCCAGCGGCTGCCCAGCGGCCTCCTCCGGCTGAGTCTTGGCCTGCAGATCGGCGGCGCGTTGGGCAATCTGCTGGACCGGTTGCGCCTAGGCCACGTCACCGACTTTGTGGACGTGGGCACCTGGCCGGTCTTCAATGTGGCGGATGCCTCCATCATCACCGGCCTCGTGATCCTTGCTTATGTCTTTTTGATAGCGGCGCCTGAAGGCGAAAAGCCGGCGACCGGATATAACTGGTGCCCGGTGTGCGACGGCGAGATGCGGGAGGTGGTGAACGGCTGGCGCTGCTCTACCTGCGGCGTGCGGGAACGCATCGTCGGCGAGAGTCTCTCGGGGGAGAGCATGGTGGAAGAACTGACGGGAGACCAAAGGTTTTGACGCTGGAGACGGCCACCCACCAGTTCCAGGTAGCCGTGGATGAATCCCGGCTGGACCAGTTCCTGGCCGGACAGGAAACGGGCCTCACCCGCAGTCAGTTGTCCCGATTGATCGTTGACGGGCAGGTGTTGGTCAACGGCGGGCCGGCCAAGCCGTCCAACAAGGTTAGGGCCGGCGATACCGTTTCGCTGACCGTGCCGCCGCCCAAGCCGGCCGGTGTGGTTGCCCAAGACATCCCCCTATCCGTGGTCTACCAGGATGAAGACCTTGTGGTCATCGACAAACCCGCCGGACTGGCCGTCCACCCCGGTCCCGGCCACCCCGACCAGACCCTGGTGAACGCCCTGCTGGCCATGTGCCCCGACATCCAAGGCATCGGCGGCGAGATCCGGCCGGGCATCGTCCACCGCTTGGACAAGGACACATCTGGCTTGATGATGGTGGCCAAGACCCACCAAGCCCACGTCGACCTTTCCGCACAGATCAAGGCCCGGAAAGTCACCAAAGGATATCTGGCGCTGGTGGAGGGAACGCCCTCGCCGCTCAACGGCAAGGTTGACGCGCCAGTTGGCCGCCATCCCCGCCGCCGCACCCGCATGGCCGTGGTGGTGGGCGGCAAGGAAGCCCGCACAAACTACAAGACCGGGGAACAGTTCCCCAACCACAGCTTGCTGGAGCTATATCTGGAGACCGGCCGGACGCATCAGATCAGGGTCCATATGGCCCACATCGGACACCCTCTGGTCGGCGACACTCTCTATGGGAGCGCCAGCCACCTGGTTGAACGCCACTTCCTCCACGCTTTCCATCTGGGTTTCAAGCACCCTGTCTCCGGAGAACCTCTGGAGTTCCAGACGCCCCTGCCGCCCGATCTAGCTCCGGCAGTGGAATCCCTTCGTCAACCCTAGTCAGCCCTAACCCGTCATTCCCGTGAAAGCCGGAATGACATTAAGCCTGCTTTGAGCAGAATCTCCTAGTCCGGAAAGAGCGCCCGTAGGCGCAGGTCTTCGACCTGCTCAGGTTGGATCTCAACCCTTTTATATGGCGAAAGCTATGCTGGCGGCTGCCGAAGCGGCTTGAAAACCCGCGCCTACAGTTACCTAGCGCGGCCCGCCCGGTCATTCCGGTGAAAGCCGGAATCAACGCAAGGGATGACTTGGCCGAAGGGCGTGTTCCTTGGACGGGTCCGATTCCATCGAGACACTCGACTTCGGTCGGAGTCCAGGATGAGCGGGCGTCACGGTCCGCCCGAACCCTGTCATTCTGGCGAAGGCCAGAATCCAGAATGACGGCGGTTCCCTTTTTTGCATCGACACGCCGTGCCTGGATGCACAAGATTACGCGTAAGCCGTGCTACAATAATCCCTGCCCATCTTTATTCGGTTGGAGAGTAAATTTGCCCGGAGAAGTCCGTGTTCGGTTCGCACCCAGCCCCACCGGGTTGCCCCATATCGGCAACATTCGGACGGCCCTCTTCAACTGGCTTTTTGCCCGCCACAACGGCGGCAAATTCATCGTCAGGGTTGAAGATACCGACCAAGCGCGTCTGGTCCCTGGCTCCATCGAAGCCATGCTTGAGGGCCTGCGCTGGCTGAATATAGATTGGGATGAGGGCCCTGAAGTCGGCGGCCCCTACGGCCCCTATTTCCAGTCGGAGAGACTGGACATCTACCATGAACTGGCCGACCGGCTGGTCTCCCAGGGCAACGCCTACTGCTGCTATTGCGCTCAGAAACCGCCTGAGAACGACGACGAACGGCAAAGGGACCGCAGGGTATCGGCCAGCGCCGACTGCCAATGCCGTGACCTGACCCCGGAAGAGATCGCCGAGCTGAGCGGCGGTCAGGAGTCCAACGTCGTCCGGTTCGCCATGCCCAAAGAGGGCATCACCAAGGTCAACGACCTGATACGGGGCGAAGTGGAGTGGCGTAACGAGACCCTAAATGACTTCATAATCTTGAAGTCGGACGGCTTCCCCACCTACCACCTGGCGGTGGTGGCCGACGACCATCTGATGGAGATCAGCCACGTGATGCGGGCCGAGGAATGGCTGCCCAGCACTCCCCGCCACCTGCAGTTATTCGAGGCATTGGGATTCGAGCCGCCCCAGTTCGCCCACCTGCCCATGATCATGGGGCCGGACCGGGCCAAGCTGTCCAAACGCCATGGGGCAACGGCCATCGGCGAGTACAAAGATGCCGGCTGCCTGCCTGACGCCCTGCTGAACTTCATGGTGCTGCTGGGCTGGTCTTTGGACGATAAGACCGACGTTGTCCCCATCCAGACCGTCATCGACAATTTCACACTGGACCGAATCACCAAGTCCTCGGCCATCTTCGACCAGGACAAGCTGCAATGGATGAACGGGATGTACATCCGTGAGCTGTCCCCGGAGCAACTGGCCGGTGAGATGATGCCCTTCTTGGAGCGTGACCTGCCCAAGGACATGCTTCCGGTGAACGAGGAATACCTGCGCCAGATCGCTCCGCTGCTCCAAGAGCGCATGAAGAGCTTGGAGGAGTCGGCCAACAGCACCTCGTATTTCTTCCAGGCGGACGAGCAGTTCGACACCGGCACATTGGTCCAAAAAGGTATGGACCGGGACTCAACTCTGTCCGCGCTTAAGGCAGCCTTGGACGACCTGGATTCCACCGATGATTTCGATCCCGAGAAACTGGAAGAGATGTTGACGGCCACCGGGGAAAAACTGGAGTTGTCGCGACGCCAGTTCTTTGGCGTGCTGCGGGTTGCCGCCACCGGCCGGGCCGTCTCCCCGCCGCTGTTCGAGATGATGGAAGTCATGGGGAAAGACCGCACGGTGAGCCGTGTTAAGAATGCGGTGGAGCGGTTGAGCGTCGCGGGTTAAAGGGCAACCAACACAGGATGAAACTACAATGACACAGGCAGAAACCTCAGTTGACTTCGTTCGCGGCATGATCGCCGACGACAACAAGTCGGGCAAATTCGATGGCCGGGTGGTCACTCGCTTCCCCCCGGAACCCAACGGCTATCTCCACATCGGCCATGCCAAGTCCATCTGCCTGAATTTTGGATTGGCTGAAGAATTCGGCGGCGTCTGCCATCTCCGCTTCGACGACACCAACCCTTCCAAAGAAGAGGTTGAGTATGTTGAGTCCATTCAAGAGGACGTACGCTGGCTGGGCTTTGACTGGGGCAGCAACCTGTTCTACGCCTCGGACTACTTCGGCCAGCTCTACGAGTTCGCCCTCCAGCTGATCAGGGACGGCAAGGCTTACGTGTGCGACCTGAACTCGGAAGAAGTCAGGGAATACCGGGGCAATCTGACCGAGCCCGGCAAGGAAAGCCCCTACCGGAACAGGCCCATCGAAGAGAACCTGGACATGTTCCAACGCATGCGGGCGGGCGATTTCGAAGAGGGCGCGCATACACTGCGGGCCAAGATCGACATGGCCGCGCCGAACCTGAACCTCCGCGACCCGGTGCTCTACCGGATCCTCAAAGAGACTCACCACCGCACCGGCGATGAGTGGCCCATATATCCGATGTACGACTTTGCCCATGGGCAGTCCGACTCCATAGAACACATTACCCATTCGATCTGCACATTGGAGTTCGAGGACCACCGTCCGCTTTACGATTGGTTCCTGGACGAGTTGAACATCTACCACTCCCAGCAAGTGGAATTTGCCCGCCTGAACATCACCCATACCATCATGAGCAAACGCCGGTTGATCCAACTGGTCAACGAGGGGTATGTGAACGGCTGGGACGACCCCCGCATGCCCACGATCTCGGGTCTACGGCGCCGCGGTTACACCCCCGAGGCGGTCCGCGATTTCTGCGACCGCATCGGCGTCGCCCGCCGGGACAACACGGTCGATATCGCCCTGCTGGAACACACACTGCGGGACGACCTGAACAAACGCGCCCCCCGGGTGATGGGTGTGTTGGACCCCCTTAAAGTCGTGATCGAGAATTATCCCGAAGGCCAGTCCGAAGAGATCGTCTCGGTGAACAACCCTGAAGACATGAGTATGGGCGAGAGGAAGATTCCGTTCTCGAGAACTGTGTATATCGAGAAGGATGACTTCCGGGAAGAGCCGCCGCCCAAGTTCTACCGGCTGTCACCGGGCCGCGAAGTGCGCCTGAAAGACGCCTATTACATCACTTGCACCGATGTCATAAAGGACGAGGCCACCGGTGAGGTGATCGAACTGCGCTGCACCTACGACCCCGAGACCTACGGCGGCACATCTTCAGACGGGCGCAAGGTCCGGGGGACTTCTCATTGGGTGTCGGCAGACCATGCGGTGGACGCCGAGGTACGTATCTACGATCACCTGTTCTCGACCGTAGACCCTGACGATGTTCAGGACGGCGGCGACTTCAAAGACAACCTCAACCCAGAGTCTCTGGTGGTGTTAAAGTCGGCCAAGCTTGAACAGGGTCTGGATAAGGCGAAGCCGGGGGAGAGGTTCCAGTTCTTGCGGCAGGGTTATTTCACCGTAGACCCGGATTCCACTCCGGAAGCCCCAGTGTTCAACCGGACGGTGGCGCTGCGGGACACATGGTCGCGGATGGACCAGGCCCGCAAGCAGGGCTAGTTAGCCGGTAAGCCATCTGGTTGTTGGACCAAGAACCCGCTGGTCATGAGCTTGTCGAAGGATGCGCACAAGTCATGGCTATGCCGGAAAACCTTGGCCCGGGCAGTGGTTCGACAGGCGCACCATGAGCGGATCAGTGGCCTCTAATTGGTCTGGTACACCTGTAACCGATGGCGCAGGCTGTCGGCCACATAGATGCGGCCAGCGTCGTCCAGCATCACCGCAGAAGGGCCCCAGAAATAGCCTTCCACCCCGGCGGAAATCTCCCGGTCGCGGCGCCCAGGCGGGTCCAACTCCGGGAACAGGTCCGATTCGTAGCGCAACTGGCCTTCTTCGGGATTGACCTCGAAGTAGTCCGCCGCCCACTTTGAGTCAACCGACTCGCCGCGAAGAGACGCCACCAGACTGCCGTCAGGGCCCAGTACCTTCACCCGTTCGTTGCCCCAGTCGGCCACGTACATGTTGCCTTCACCGTCCACGGCCAGGCCGGCCGGGCGGTGGATAGCGTCAGCCCCTGATAGACCGGCAAATTCTTCGATCAACTTGCCGCTTGTGTCATAGCGCTGGATGCGGTCGTTGCCCCAGTCGGAGATATAAACGTCCCCAGCGTCGGTCAGGGCCAGGCCCCAGGGGCCTTCGAATTGGCCCGGCCCGAATCCCCGTTCTCCCCATGCCGAGATGAACTTGCCGTCCTTGGTGAACTTCTGCACCCGGTTGTTGCCGCTGTCGGTCAACCACAGGTTCTCTTCGGCGTCAAAACGGATGCAGGAGGCATGTTTAAGCTGCCCGTCTTGCGAGCCCTTAACGCCCCATTTGTCCAGGAACTTCCCGTCTTTGTCGAAGATGGAGATTCTCTGCAGGGCCTCGTCGGCCACGAAGACATTGTCCTGGCTGTCGATGGCGATGGAACTGGGCCACCAGAACTGGCCGTCATCGGTGCCGCCGGTGCCCCATTCGCCCAGCCATTCTTCGTCCAAGGTGGCCATGGACACCCGCTTGGAAGGCAGCCGCACGGTCGTTTCAGGACCGGCCCGGTTCAGGACATAGAGGACACCCTGAGAGTTGATGGCCAGGTCCACCGGGTTGGTGAACCCGCGCCCGGTGGCGGCTAGGAACCCGATGGTGTGGCTGTATGTGAAGGTCTTGGTTGTGGTCATTTGTGGTTCGCTGATTCCCGAAACATTGTTGCGCGGTGAAGCTTGGTGCCATCCCAGCAATGAGACCCCTCGTTTCTCTCGGGGTGACATCAAGAACGGTTGCATTGATGAAAGCCGTCGCCACCGGCAGGTATTCGCCCGCCGAAGGGGCGGGCCTTAGGCCATTTGGTATTCCCGGGTGGCTAGGATCAGTTGTAGCAGTTCTACCACCTGCTGTTCCGAGCATGATGCGGCGTCGTCGGGGGTGAAACTCACCTCTCCGAAATTGGCGGCAAACTCCACCAAACGTTGGCGGGTGCTGTCGGATACTTGCAGGCCGCCGGTCAGCAGAAGGCACTCCTCCACCAACTCAGCAGCCTGGTAGCTATCTTGACGGTCCTTGAGGCGTTGGATCATGACCTGGATGCCCGGCTGCAGGGTGTCGCCTATGACCAGGGCCGAGGAATTGACCCGCTCCACCAGAGTGCCGGTGTCCACCCATTCCATCCCGGTGTGCCAGCCCTCAACCGTTGGAGGGTTCAAGATCTCTTGGCCCATGAAATTGGCGTCGTTGGCGAGGTTGGTGATACCCGAATCGGGCTCTTGATAGCTGCCGGCCAGCCGCGCGGTGCCGACCACCAACTCGGCGGGGCTCTTGACCTTGTCGTACCAGACATCTTCCGATTTGAAGTAGTCAGACATGAAGAGGGCCCGCAGCATGGAGCGGATGTCGCCGCTGGACTTTCGGTACTCCTCGGCCAGGAAGGCCGTGGCTTCCTCGTTGGGGGTGTCGGATACGAAATAGTTGTAGAGTTTGCCAGCGATGAACCAGCTGGTGGCGGGGCGCATGGCGATGATGTCGATGATATCTTCGCCGTTGAAGTTGCCGGTGCGGCCCAGGAAATTCTTCTCTGTGTCGTCGTGATCGTCGGGCCGGTATTCGAACTGCCAGTCGATTCGTCCGGAGGGCCAGATGGAGTCCCGGGAGGCCCGGACACTCATATATTCGTCGTTGGCGATGGTCCAGCCGGTGAAGGCCCTGGCGCAGTTCTTGACGTCGTCTTCGGTATAGTTGCCGATGCCCATGGAGAAGAGCTCCAGCAGCTCACGCCCGTAGTTCTCGTTGGGGGCGTCTTTGTGGTTGTCCTTGTTGTCCAACCAGAAGATCATGGCCGGGTCGCGGGACAGTTCCATCAATATATTGTGGAAAGAACCGAGACCGTGCCGCCGGAAGGTGTCGGTCTGGTTGACCACTCCTTTGGCGTGGTTCAGTTTGCCGTAGGCGGTGGCAAAAAGGCCATGCCAGAACAGGGCGATCTTCTCCTCCAGTGGCCGTTTGGAGTTGATCATCTTGTACATCCAGTACGATTGAGCGCTCTCGAAGTACATGACACTGTTCATATCCGGCTGGTAGCGGCGGACCTTATCGTCGTCCCACTCGGGGATGTCTTCAGGATGGAGAAGCGCTTCGACGGTGGCCTCGTAGCCTTTCGCCTGATAGGCTTCCAGTTCTTGAAGGGTGGCGCCGAAACCGGCCCTTCGCAGCAGATGGGCAATGAGTCCTAATTCTTTATCAGCCAATGTGCGGCCTCCAACACCAGCCGCCAGCCCGAGGAATCACGGCGTCGCGACCGGCTGTATATCGATGGGAAGTATCTGATTCGGCGTAGTATAGCATTTCCCAAATAGGCCTAACGAGGGCCACCTTAATAACGTCCGGTAGACATAATTAAGCCGATCCAGGCGTAGATTTGACCTGGGTCTAAAAAAAGTTTAATATTCCTCCAAACATTGGGGTGAAATTCATCGATTTCCCCCTTGACAGACGGCGGCTCCTTTACATTAATGTGCTAATGGGTCAACGGGAGAGAGTGGGGCGTGTGGTTGTGATGTTGCCCAACGTGTGCTCAAAGCCGGTGGCCGAGGTTTTCGGACCATCGGCTTTTCTTTATTTAGAAGGACTCAGAATCAGCGTGGAGCATTAGGAGAAAAACAACTCAATACCGATCTGCCGGCCAGTGGCCGGACCCAGAGAAAATTTCTAGAACGTGATCGCCGGATTTAACCCAACGGACTGGCACCAGCGTAATCCAGGAGCACTATTCTCTCTCATCAACAAAGTCTCAAGCGAGACCTTCGGTTAATCCCCGGTACTCCATATAGCGTCAGGCGGTGACAGAACAGGGTTGGGCGGAACGTTCAATAATAATTGAATGAGGGTTTGGGTGTTGCGATGATGTCGACAGCTGTGAAGATCATCAGTGATGGGGTAATCAAGATGGACGGTGGGTCCATGTTCGGCCAGGTGCCCAAGGTTGCCTGGGAGAGCAGTGTGGTCACCGACCGCAAGAACCGGATGACGCTGGGACTAAATTGCCTGTTGCTGCAAGTCAGCGGGCAGAACGTCCTGGTCGATACCGGGATCGGTTCCAAAGAGATAGACCAAGACAAAGAGAACCTTGGGTTGGTTCCCAGCCGCCTGTTGAAGGGCTTAAAGGGCGTGGGACTCACTCCCAAGGATATAAGTGCGGTGGTTCTTTCCCACCTGCATTTCGACCATTCGGGCGGTTGCACCCGGCTGGACCGGGCCGGCAACCTGGTGCCGACTTTCCCCAAGGCCAAATACTATGTCCAAGGCGCTTGCTGGGAAGAAGCGTGCAACCCCAACGAGCGTTGCCACGGTTCTCACCGTCAAGAGAATTTCCTTCCCATCGAGGAACGGGGCCAGTTGGAGTTGCTGGACGGCGATTCCGAGATCATGCCCGGCCTCAATGTGATCGTCACCGACGGCCATGCCCAGGGGCATCAGATGGTCATGTTCAATCATGGCGGCGAACGTGTAGTGTTCCTGGGGGACATCGTTCCCACGCCCCACCATCTGAACCTGGTGGCCATCTCCGCCTTTGACAGTTCGCCGGAAAAGACCCTGGAGCAAAAACGTGACCTATTGAGCCAGGCCGAGTCACAGGGTTGGCTCTTAGTGTTTTCCCACGGCCACGATATCAAGGCTGGGTATCTGGAGCGCCGCGGCGAGATGGGTTACCTCCGGCCAGTCGATCTTTAGACGAGATCGAGCTGCCGGCAGGTGATTCAAGGGGGAGACGAAGCATCTCTCTCCGTGGTGGAACTTCGTTCCATCCATAACCAAACCCCAGTGATCCAGCCCTATAGTTGGACACCAAAACGCCCCGGCGAAAGAGCCGGGGCGTTTTCTTTTTTTTTTTGGACCGTCCTCGGGCAGCTGCAGAGGACGTGTCGTTAAAGATTCGGGCCGTCGGTGGATAGCGCGTCCCCTGCCAGACCGGCCCGGGTGGCGTAAGTAGCGGCCTCGGTGCGGTTGGCGGCGGTGGTCTTGTTAAGAATACTTCTAACGTGGTTGCCGACGGTCCTGAAGCTGATGAATAGTTCTTCCCCGATCTCCCGGTCGGTCCTGCCGGCACAGATCAACTGCAAGACCTCCACTTCCCGCTGGGTTAGCCCATCGGGGTAAGTTGCGCTGCTCTTGGTTTCCGATGATTCAAGACGTCCGGTTACCCGAGTGCTCAAAGGCCCCATACCAAGGCTGTTGGCGATGACGAGAGACTCTTCCAACAGAGAGGTGGCCATGGCGGCGTCCCCATCTTTGCCGCGGGCGATCAAGGTATCTGCATAGTCGCAACAAATCCAGGCGAGTTCGGGGCGGAAGCCGGCTTTGCGGCAGAACGCCAGCGCGTCTTCGAAGTGTCCTGTGGCGGCTTCAAGATCACCGATGGCGTGGGCTAGCAGGGCGAGTATGCGGTCGCCGTCGATCAGGTTTAGAGGGGTTCGGGATATTGGCCAAGATTTTAGGAACGAATATTGCTCCTCGGCTGCAGCTGCGTCATTCATATGTGCTGCCAGCACGGCCAGGCCCGACCTGCTCAATTGGGCGTTGCGGGGCTCTTGGCCCAATGGCAAGGACAAGATGAGTCCGGCTGCCGACGTGGCAACATCGAATCGATGGTTTTGGCCGGTAATACGGGCCGCTGCCCCAACGGTCAGAGAGATGATCGAGTGCTCTAATTGGGGAGCATTCGATCGAGCCTGACGGATCGTCTCCAGGATCCGATCAAGATAGACGTCCCCGGCTGAGAAATCCCCAGTCTGATTCTCCAAGTCCGACCGCCAGTAGAGTAAACGGGCATCTTTATCGTCTATCTCCAAGCCACGGTCGCTAAATTGCCTGGCGGTCTCCCAATCACCCAACCGGTAGGCCAAAAAGCCGTTGGCGTGCAACGCCTGGGTGATATTGAATCTTGAACGCGATATCTCAGCCAACTCAAGCTGACGCGCCGCATAAGGCCTTGCCTCATCGATTCGTCCAAGGGCGATCAGGCCACGGACGGCATTCCAATAGACAGATATATCAGGGGGCTGACTTACACCGGGAGATAACTCGATGGCACGCACGCATCTTTCCAAACACTGCTGGTATTCCAATTGGACGTAGTGACGGCGGGCCAATTTGGCTAATACTTCAACCTCCATCGCGGCGTCGTTCTCTTGCTCGGCTATCTCTAGTGCCTGGCCCAATGCGTCGGTAGCAGCGTGTTGATCGCCGAGACTCGACTCCAGCATATCGGCATAACGGCTCAAGATTCGCCCAGAGCGAAGGGATCCGGGCGTTGCCAGTTCCAGGGCTTTAGTGAGAATCGCTTCGGTGATCGAGCCCCTGGAAAATTGGCCGCCGATGTAGTCGGCTATATCAAGCGCACGAGGCACGTCGCCCGCACGGACGTAGTAATCGAACGCCGGTTTGATGGCGTTTTCAACTTCGGACTGCCGGTTCCTCGGGAGTGTCGCCTTCTGGGCCTTGGCCAAACCGAATAGAAGTTCAGCAGACTGCTCGTCTGAGGCTACCGCGCATTCGGAGACGGTGACGTTTCGGGCTGCCAGTCCATTCTCGAAATGCGGGAGAGCGTCTTCAGCGGCATGAACAGCCAAAGCTTGCTCACCTGCCAGCAGGGAATATCGCGCTTGTTTGTCCGCACTGATGACAGAGCCTGCCCGCTCGAAATGATACGCGATCTCTGCAGCGTGGCGGTCTGCATCATCTTGGAACCGGTCTTCCAACGCCTGCCCGATGTCGGCGTGCATCCTGGCGCGCCTGACCGACGATAACTGACCGGCCAGGGTCTCTTGGATCAGGGCGTGGCTAAATTGATAGCTGCCCACCGTTCCTTGGACCTCTTCTATAACCCTGGCCGCCGAAGCTTCCTCCAGTAATTCCAGCAGACCCGAGGTCGAAACCTCGGTTTCGATCGTGACCGCTTCGCTGGTGTTGAGCCACTCCAGCGATCTAAGGTCAAAATCCCGTCCAGTGACGGCTGCGACCCGAAGGACCTGCTGGCAATTCACCGTTAACCTGTCCAGCCGGCTTTGGATGACCGAATTTATGGCCGCTGGAATCTTGATCTCCCACCCTTGGGGATGGGCTCCGGAAACTGGGCCCAATTCGCCGCTGTCCACCAGAAGCCGCACAACCTCCGTCATGAACAGCGGGTTTCCTTCGGCCATGGCGTGGACCGCTGCTACCAGACCGGCTGGTGGAGCGAGCCCAGATACCAGCTCGATGAACCGGCCCTCATCCTGCTCGTCCAGCCCTTCTAGGGTCACCTGAGGAAAGGAAGGCTCCCGGGCTAGTTCTCCCAGGGTCTGGTTGAGCGGATGCCCTGGAACGATCTCTGAATCTCTGTAAGTGCCCACAACCAACAAGCGGCACCCTTCTAATTCCCTGGCCAAGAACTCCAACATCAGGAGAGATGGCTGGTTTGCCCAATGGAGGTCCTCCATGACCAATACCAACACCTGAGCTTGGCTGGCGGACCTTAGAAAATTGGTGATCGAGTCGAACAACATGAACCGGGCCTGCTCGGGTTCATGTTCCAGTGGCGCTGGAAGATCAGGGAGCAGGGCCCTAACCTCGGGTACGATCGCTGCGATGTCCACCGCCCAGCTGCCCAGGTCCGCTCTGATCTGGTTTTCCTCCGAACCTTGTACGTAAGACCGGATGACCTGCACCCAAGGCCAATAGGGAGGGGCGCCCTGGGCGGAGCTGCAACGGCCCCAAAACACCCTGCCGCCAAGAGACTCAGCGTGGGAAGCCAATTCTTGGGCGGTCCTGGTTTTGCCGATGCCGGGCTCCCCGGCTAACATCGCCAACCGCCCATGCCCATCGGCCACATCGCCTATCGCGGCCGTCAGCGTGGACATCTCCTGCTGCCGGCCAACAAAAATGCGGTCGTCCCTTCCTCTTTGAGTCACAGTACTTCTTCCGGTGGTCTTGAAATTCGGTGGGACCGAGTGGCCGCCCATTATACAACCAGTAAGCATGAAGGAGTGGCAGCATCAACCGAAGTTAGACGGTTAAATTCAGTGAATCTATGGCGGATGACTTACTATACCCATAGCTTTTGCGGGCATGTTTACTAGCGAAACGGTATAATTGCGCGCATCTTCCATAGACCACTATCGGAGACCATTTTCGGGAGGCCGGTATGCTCTGGCACTGGATCAGTCGGAATATCAACGAAGGGCCTGCCGTAGTTGCGGCGTTATTCCTTCTGATTCTCGTGGCATGCAGCCCCTCGGCTACCGCTCTACCCAGCCCGTCTGCAGTCCCAACCGCAGAGACCGCCGTGCCATCGGCGACGCCTGTCCCCACGGCAACCGCGTTGCCAACGCCTGGTGAGAGTACCGGGGGCGCAGCAACTCCCACGCCGGCGGTAAACGCCAAACCAGCCGGCACGCTGAACGTGGCATTCAAAGAATTGGGGGCTTATCTGGGCAGCCCCAGACTCGCCGGTAACCCACAGATCTCGATCAATTCATCAGCGCCGATCATAGAGACCTTGGTTATGCATGACGAGAATGATGGCGCACTTGTGCCGATGCTTGCCGCGGAATGGACGATATCCGAAGACGGGTTGACCTGGATATTCGATCTACAGAGGGGGGCGGAGTTTCATAAGGGATCCGGGGAGATGACCGCGGAAGACGTGATATTTTCCCACCGGATGGTATCTGAGAGCGAAAGACATGCCAGGGCATCTGTGGTGGGGAACGTCTGGTTCAATGACGCTGGCGGTATAGAGACTCCAGACCCGTACACGATAGTTTTGAACACGGGCGTGCCCTTTGCGGACGTAACTATGCTGGAGATGATGCGCACACCTACCTGCAGTGGCATATGGACGGTAAGCAAGAAGCAGGCTGAGGAAGTCAGCGAGGAGCAATCGAATCAGAACACAGCCGCCACGGGTCCCTGGGAGATAGATGAGTTTGCCACCGGAGATTTCTGGCGGATGAAGGCAGTCGAAAACCATTGGCGGAAGACACCCGAGTTCGCCGAAATGGTCTTCTGGGAACTGCCGGACCAGGCCACCCAACTGGTGGGCATCAAGACTGACGTATTGGACGCTATCGTAGTCTCGATCGATGCTCTCCCAGCGGTTGAAGACGCGAATGATATCCGCATCATGCAGCTGCCAAATGCCGGGGTGGCAGGGATAAACTTCTATGGACAATCTTATGTTGGGATCGGCACCCCAGATCAGAAGCCCAATTACGACCCGGACCTCCCTTGGGTCTCGAGTGACCCCGATATCAACTCCGAAGAATGGGACCGGGCGCGAAAGGTCCGAGAGGCGCTTTCGATCTCCATCGACCGCGGTCTGATCGTAGATACGATATTGCAGGGGTTTGGAAGAGAGTCCGGCATGAGGGATTGGACGGGGCATGAAGACCGGCTGCCTCCCGGTCTCACGTGGGAGTTCAACCTGGAACGGGCCAAAGAGCTATTGATCGAAGCAGGTTATCCAGACGGGTTTCCCATCACGCTGACCCCCGCGGTGCGTGGCGCGCCGTCTGAAGTTGAAGCCTGCGAGGCCATCGGTCAGATGTGGGAGAACCTTGGTCTCAGCGTGGAATTGCAGCGGTGGCCCTACGGAACGCTCCGGCCCCAGTTGATCGGGAGGGAGTACAAGGGCGCAACTTGCCATTCTTTGTCACCAAGATTGGAGCCGGTCCTCGGATTGTCCAACTATCTATCAACGTCCCTGTTTAACTGGGGGACCGATCATCCGGTATTGGAGGAGCTGATCCCCAAGGCAAGAGCTGCCATCGCCAAGGATGAGCGCGAAAGATTTGAGCTTGAGTCAGTGAGATTCTTGTACGACCAGGTCTTGGGAGGGTTGGGCCTCTACGTTTTTGATGCCGCTGTGGCAGTAGGGCCAAGTATCGAGACTTGGGAGCCTCACATCAAGAAAGGCGGCACACAGTTCAACGGGTTTGAGTGGATCCAGGCACGGGAGAGATAGGAGCCGACCGCTCAACCTTGGTCAACCCTATCCCAGTGACGACGTCCTATCAGGAGCTCTGCTAGACGATCTCGCCGGTCATCCAGTCATCGTCCAGGCCGGTTAGCCGGGCGTCTGTTATGACGTTGCTCAGGTCTTGGCCGCTGTTCGCTTTGATCCTCAGGTAGTTATCGGTCAGACCGCTCCAGACCTCTCCGGTATTTTTCCCCTGGGCCGGTTCCCAAAGCACCGGTCTGGTCTGCCCCAGCGCTCGGTGTCGAAACTCTCTCACTGCCGTGGCGGCCAATTCCAGCATCTCCCCGGTGCGCTCTTTCTTTTTCGCGTCAGACACCTGACCGTCTAGATGGGCCGCTGACGTACCCGGCCTGATGGAATACGGGAAGACGTGCATGTCGCTGAAGCCCATGGATAGGGCAAAGCTGTAGCTCTCGGCGAACTCCCTAACCCCCTCTCCCGGAAAGCCGACGATGATATCCGTGGTGATCCCCGCGTCTGGGACCGTCTTCCGCACCAATGAAACGGTCTCTGCGAACCGGGCCGTGTCGTACCGGCGCCGCATGGACTTCAAGACAGTGTCGCTGCCGCTCTGCAGCGGGATGTGGAAGTGGGGGCAGAGGCGAGGGTCGTCCCATAATTCCAACAACCCAGGTGTGATTTCCTGGGCTTGGAGCGATGAAACCCTCAGGCGGTCGATGCTGGTCTCAGCCAGGACTCGCTGGAGGAGCCCGGCCAGGTCAGTGCCGGGCAATTCGAACCCGTAGGTGCCCAGTTGGGTGCCGGTCAGAACCGCTTCCCGGCAGCCCGATTCGGCCCGGCCGTTGATCTGGTCGATGATCTCTTCGGGTGGGATGCTCCGTTCCCGGCCACGGACCTTGGGCACGATGCAGTAGGCGCAGACCTGGTCGCACCCCTCCTGAATCTTAACCATAGCCCGACTCCGTCCCCCGGGTACTACAAAGGCGTTTTCTACGGAAGAGTCGGCTACGACATTAAGTTTGGCCGCGATAGTCGAAACTAAGCTCTGCTTATCGCGGTTGTCTAGGACCAGGGAGACGGCTTCCATGGCGGAGAGGTCATCTTTGGCGCGCTGGGCGTAGCAGCCGGTGGCGACGACCAAGGCGTCGGGATTTGTGCGGTGGGCGCGGCGCAGGTACTGGCGGGCTTTGGAGTCGGAGTTGGCGGTCACGGTGCAGGAATTCAGCACCACCACATCTGCCTGGGCTGCGGACCTGACCATCGTGAAACCCGCTTCCTGGAACTGCCGCGCCAGCACTTGGCTGTCGGCCTGGTTCAGCTTGCAGCCGTGGGTGTGGATGGCGACTTTGGGGTAGTCTGAGCTCATCTGAGGAAGTCGCGGTCCATCTCTTCTAGCTCGTCTGGCTCGTCCATCTCGCCACGGAGCAGAGCGCTCAGCAGATCACCGCCGGGGGCCATGTCCCAGAGTCTCTCAACGGCACCGGTGACGTCTTCAAGGGTCTGCACCAGATGGTCGGCCCTGATCCGGGACTCGCGGACCTTCTCGGCCGTCTCGCCGAAAGAAGAAAGTTTGGTGAAAGACTCCCGGATGCGCCGGTCCCGGTTCTCCTGGCCCAGTTCTTGGGCGTAATCCTCAACTGCTTTCAGGCCGTCCAACTCCCGGCCCCGGCCCAAGGCAACGCCCTTCACCGCCAGTGTCAGGCTGCCCCACAGGAGTTCCTCGCAGCGGTCCCAGCGGCCGCCTCGGATCTCCTCCATGGCGTCTTGCAGCAGCCGCAGGCTCTGGCCCCGGTAGCGCACCATCCGGTCTTCGTCTTTCTTGCTCAGTTCTGGCATAACTCTGGCTACGATTTTACCACCGGCACAGCCGGGCTAGGTGCGCCTGATCATTCCGGGGGGTGAGATCTGGAACGGGGGCACCAGGTTGGGGATGGGGACCTCGATCAGCACCGGACTGTTTTCCTTGAGGGCGTCCCGCAGCGCCGGGCCCAATTCCTGGTGGCTGGCAAGTTTCATACCAACCGCGCCGTAGGACTCGGCCAGCTTGGCGTAGTCCGGGTTGTGGATGCGGGTGCCGATCACCCGGCCTCCGAACCTGTTCTCCTGGTCGGCGTAAGACGCGCCGAAGGACTCGTTGTTGAACAGGATGGTCACCACGTTCAACCCTTCTTGGACCGCGGTGGCCAGTTCGCTGGAAGCATATCCGAATCCGCCGTCGCCGGAGGTGGCGACAACCTGCCGGTTGGGATTGCCGACCTTGGCGCCCAGGGCCGTCGGGAAGGCGTATCCCAGAGTGGCGAAGTAGCTGGAGGTCAGGTACGAACGGGGCGTCAATGCTGGGAAGGCCAGATGGCTCCAGTATCCGACCTCGGTGGTGCCGGCAACCATGATTGCGTCGTCGTCCAGCTCCTGTCTGATGGTGTTGACGATCTCCACCTGTAGCGGGGCCATGGCCTGTATCTCTTCCCGGGTGGCGTCCCTGATAGCTTCCAAATCCCCTTGAGTCCACTGGCTGGCGCGGGTCTTCCCTCCCAACTCGGCCAGAAGGTCTTGCAGGGCCAGCCGGCCGTCGGCGGCCATGCCGGTGGCAACGGGGATGTTGCGGCCAACTTCCTCTGGATCGGCGTCGATCTGGATCAGAGTCTGGTGGGGCTGCGGGCTCCAGTCCACCGGCGGCACCATGTGCATCCGGCTGCCGACGGCCAGGATGACGTCGGCCTGGGGGACCACATGATGTCCGGGGCCGTGCCCGTTGTAGACCGTGCCCAGAGATAGGGGGTTGTCTTCCGGGATGGCGCCTTTGCCTTCTGGGGTGGTTATCACCGGTGCGTTCAACGCCTGGGCCAGTTCCAACAGCTCTTTGGACAGGTCGGCCTCTCTGGCCCCGCCTCCGGCCCATATAAGCGGCCTTTGGGCGTGGGCCAACGCTTCTGCTGCCGATCTGACCGCTGCCGGCTCGGGCCTGACTTTGGGATGGACCTCTTGCTCCAGGAGCTCGATCTCGGTCTGGCCCGGCAGGATGTCCCAGGGCACCTCGATCTCAACGGGTCTGGGGCGTCCGGTGGTGAGCTGTTCCATGGCCCTGTGCACCAGGATGGGTATCTCAGCGCTGTCGGTCGTGCGCTCGCACCATTTGGTCAGGTGCTTGAAAACGTCGAGCTGTTCACCGACCTCATGGAGCGCGCCCCGGTTCACGCCCAGGTTGTAGCTCTCGATCTGGCCCGAGATCAGCATAACGGGGGATGAAGAAGCGAACGCCGTTCCCAGGGCGGCGGTGGCGTTCAGCGCGCCCGGCCCCGGCACCACCATGGCCACGCCGGGCTTGCCGGTGGTGCGGGCGTAGCCGTCGGCCATATAAGCGGCGCTCTGCTCGTGGCGGACCAGCACCAGCCGGAGGGACGGCTCGTCATAGAGGGCGTTGAAAGCTTCCATTATCTGGACTCCCGGCAAGGCAAAGACCACTTCCACCCCTTCTCTCACCAGGGAGCGGGTCAGGGCCTGGGCGCCGGTCATCTGTGCCATGTTGGAACTCCGAATATAGAAAGTTCAGCCCATCATAGCCCAGAGACCATGCCTGTCAACCACGGTTGCCAAATCACGACTCCGATGGCAACATAGGTGCCTGCCGCCACCTAGGAGACCAGGCCCCGCCAGGAGAAGATAGAAGAGTGACCACAGATTCATTCCGTTTCGTCAGCTATCCCGTCCGAGTCCACGCGGGCCAGGACGCCATCAGCAAGCTGGCCGACGAAGTCGAGCGTCTTCGGGTACAGCGTCTGCTGGTGGTCTGCGGACAGTCCGTGGCTGAAAAGACCGACCTGGTGGACCGGGTGAAAGGCGCTGTAGGCGACCGGGTGGCTGGAGTGTTCACCGGCGGGAAGACCGGCTCCCCTTTGACATCGGTCCTGGAAGGCGTAGCCGCCGCCCGCGAGATCGACGCGGATGGCATCGTGGCCGTTGGCGGAGGAAGCGCCGTGGTCACTGCCCGGGGCATCACCATCCTGTTGGCCGAGAAGGGAACCGCCCAAGAGTTGTGCACCCAATATCCCGAGGGTAAACCGCCGGTCAGCCCCCGGTTGATGGCACCCAAGATTCCCAACTTCATCGTGCTCACCACGGCGACAACGGCGGTCACACGAGCGGGGACCGCACTCATCGACCCCGAATCGGGCCACCGGCTGGAACTGTTCGACCCCAAGACCCGGCCGGCCGCCGTGATCTGGGACGACCAGGCACTGCTGACGGCCCCACCCTGGCTCTGTCTGAACGCCACCGTGGGCTGCTTGACTAGCGTGGCAGGCGCCCTGCAGCACACCAGGCTGAATCCCCTGGCGGAAAGCGACCTATTGGAGGCCCTGAGGCTGCTGCTGGATAATCTTCCGCTGGTCAACTCCCAGCCCGATGACCCGGCAGTCCGTATCAATCTTTGTGCGGCGGCCTTTCTCTATAACCGCGCCACCGACGCCGGCGCCGGTGGCAGCGCTTTGGGCGTGGTAACCGCTCTTGCCCATTCGCTGGACACCCGTTTCCCCGAATGCGGGCACGGGGATGCCTACACGATCCTCACTCCTCCAGGCATGCGTTACAATGCCGGATCCAACGCCGCTGGACAAGCCCGGTTCGCGGAAGCCATGGGAGTTAGGAAAGACGGCATGGACGACCGGCAGGCCGCCGCCGCCGCCGCCGATGCCATCGAAAATTTATTCAAAGGGCTCGGACTGCCAACGAGGCTCAGCGAGGTTGGCGTCCCTGAAGACGGTATCGACCAGATCGCTGAAGACGCCATGACCGATTTTGGACTCCACCGCAACGTCCGCAGGATCCAGAACGTGGACGAGCTAAAAGGCATCTTGGCAACGGTCAAATAGCGGGATTTTCCGGCAACGGGTACCATGCCGGTGTAGATTCATGGGCCGGTCCCCCGGCCTGCCCCGATACCCTTGGAAATTGATGCGACATGCTAGGGAGGTAGTATGAAGTACGACTACATCATCGTTGGCGCCGGTTCGGCCGGCTGTGTAATGGCCACCCGGTTATCTGAAGACCCGGACAAGACCATCTTGCTGCTGGAGGCCGGTCCGGACTACCCGGACTTCGAACATCTGCCCGAAGACCTCAAGAAAGGCTACAACGTCTGGCGGTCGGCCTATGGTCCTCATAGTTGGGACTACCGCGCCACCGCTACCCCGTTGCAGCCGGAACCCATCATCATCCCCCGGGGCAAGGCCACCGGCGGCTCCAGCGCGGTGAACGGCCAGGTAGTGTTCCGCGGCCTGCCCGAGGACTACGACCAGTGGGCCGAGTGGGGCAACGACGAATGGGCCTACACCAAGATTCTCCCCTACTTCCGTAAGATGGAGAACGACTGGGACTTCCCAGGCGATGACTTCCACGGCAATGAGGGCCCTCTCCCCGTCCGGCGTTTCAAGCGGGAGGACTGGATCCCCGTGGCCGAAGCGTTCTACCAGGCCTGCCTGGGCGTTGGCTTTCCCGAGGACCCCGACCAGAACAACCCCGACTCCACCGGCGTTGCGGCCCGTCCTCTGAACAACATCGACGGCGTCCGCATGAGCACCGCCCTCACCTATCTGAACCTGGCCCGGCACCGGCTTAACATCACGGTCCGGGGCGGCGTGACCACCCGGCGGGTGCTGTTCGAAGGCAACCGTGCCGTTGGCATCGAGGCTGAGAGCGGCGGCGAGGTATTCACCGTCGAGGGAAGCGAGATCATCGTGTCCGGCGGGGCCATCGGTTCGCCTCAAGTGCTGTTGCTGTCCGGCGTCGGCCCGGCCAAAGAACTGGAGTCCATGGGCATCAACGTGGTCCATGACCTGCCCGGCGTGGGCAAGAACCTGCGCGACCATCCGGCGGCGTACATGCTGTTCAAGGGCGAAGGCGAGCCCCCGGATGTGGACACCCCCAGCCTGCAGGTGGGACTGAGGTTCAGCCTGCCCGGCTCACCGACCAGAGGCGACTTCCAGATGACGCCTACGTTGATGAGCAGCGAGCACCGCCCGGCCAGCGTGACCTACGAGGGAGACACCTTCCACTTTGGAATCAGTGTTGGCCTGCAGAACGCGACATCGGCGGGCGAACTCACCCTCAATACCACGGACCCCAACGACCAGCCGAACCTGAACTACGATCTGTTCTCCGCTGACTTCGACCGGGATCGGATGCGGGGCGCGCTGCGCAAGGCGGGAGAGGTTGCCAATCACCCGGCCTTCGCGGTCCACGTCACTGAGCAGGTGAACCCCACCAAAGAGGAATTGGCCGACGACGCTAAGTTGGACAGATGGATCATGACCAACTGCTACACCCAGCACCACGTCTCCGGCACCTGCAAGATGGGGCCAATCTCAGACAATATGGCCGTGGTCGACCAGTTCGGCCACGTTCACGGCCTGCAGGGGTTGCGGGTGGTAGACGCCTCGGTGATGCCGGACGTCATCCGCGCCAACACCAACGCCACCACCATCATGATCGCAGAGCGCGTGGCCGACTGGGTCAAAGAAGGTCGCTAAGCGACGTTTTCATGGGTAATCAGGTAGTCTAGGTAATCGATGTAAGGGCGGGTTTCCAACCCGCCCTTACTGATTTTCACGCGGGGACCAGCATCCCCTGAAGACCGTCTCCGCTGAACCCGTCCCGTCACTCCAGCGAAGGCTGAAATCCAGGAAGCCATTCGGGGGCAACATTCGGCTCCGGCAAGGGAACTGGACAGAGGTAACGCTGGTGAGAAAAAGGAAAAGCCCCTCTACGGAGGGGCTTTTCCTTAAGTCTATTCGTTGGGCAAAAAAAGAGCGCCTTCACTAGTTTGTGAAAACGCTCCGCTATCATAGCATGGGGAATGCAGTCTTGTCAACTGTTTGAGCCTGTGACCCATAAATGCATAGGCTTTGCGGTGGACGAAACCTCCTCCTCCTTCTCGACCGTGCAGAGCGTAAACGATTTACCGCCCATCAGATGACACACTACCCAACCGGCCCCGCAGCGGCTAGAATCTCTAGTGGCTTAACCGGATTCACATAACACACTTGATTTAGGACGGTACCAATATGTCCACGCGCCCCAACGTAAGAATCGAACGGGACTCCATGGGTGAGATGGAAGTCCCAGCAGACGCCCTTTACGGCGCGTCAACCATGCGGGCGGTGTTGAACTTCCCCATCAGCGGCCTCGGCTTCCCCCGCCCGTTCATCCGGGCCTTGGGCCTGGTGAAGCAGTCAGCAGCCAAGACCAACATGTCCCTGGGTCTGCTGGATGAGAAGCCTGGCAACGCCATCGTCGCCGCAGCGCAAGAGGTGATCGACGGCGGACTGGACGAGCATTTCGTGCTGGACATCTTCCAGACGGGTTCCGGTACCTCCACCAACACCAATGCCAACGAGGTTATCGCCAACCGGGCCAGTCAGATTCTGGGCGGCGACCTGGGCTCCAGACTGGTGCACCCCAACGACCACGTGAACATGGGGCAGTCGTCCAACGACGTCATCCCCACGTCCATCCACCTGGCGGCGCTGCTGTCCATCAAAGAGGAGCTGATACCGTCGCTGGAGTTCTTGGCCTCCGAGCTGAACAAGAAATCGGACGAGTTCTGGCCCATCGTAAAGACCGGCCGCACCCACTTGCAGGACGCGACTCCGGTCCGCTTGGGGCAGGAGTTCAAGGGGTTTGCCGGGCAGGCCGAGTACAGCGTACAGCGGCTAAACCGGGCCCAGGAAGCGCTGGCTGAAGTCGCCCTGGGCGGCACCGCGGTCGGCACCGGGGTCAACACCCACGAGGAGTTTTCCTCCCGCACCTGCAAGACAGTATCCGACGTCTCTGGCGTGCTGATCAAAGAGACCGGCAACCACTTCCAGGCCCAAGCTTCATTGGACGGATTGGTTGAGGCCAGCGGCGAGTTGAAGACCATAGCCATCAGCCTGCACAAGATCGCCAACGACATCCGGTTCATCGCCTCGGGGCCCCGGGCGGGGCTGGGCGAGATCTCCCTGCCGGAGGTCCAGCCGGGCAGCTCGATCATGCCTGGCAAGATCAATCCGGTGATCTCCGAGTCTGTGATTCAGGTTGTTGCCCAGGTTGTCGGCAACGATGCCTCAGTCACATTGGCCGGGCAGGGTGGTTACTTCGAATTGAACACCATGATGCCCGTGGCGGCCCATAACATCCTGCAGTCCATATCGCTGCTCGCTGCGTCGGCCCACAATTTCGCCGACCAGTGCGTCCAGGGAATCACCGCGACCACGGTCGGGCCGGACATGGTCGAGAAGGGACTGATGCTGGGCACGGCGTTGGCCCCGGCCATCGGCTACGACGCGGCGGCGTCCATCGCCAAAGAGGCGTCGGCCAAGGGCACAACCATCAGAGAGATGGCCAAAGAGAAGACAGAGTTGTCCGATGCGGAATTGGACGCGCTGTTGAAACCGGAGAGCATGACCGAGCCCGGCATCGGCGCCGGCGGTCCTGGTGGCGGGGGCTAGGGTCTAGGTCCCGGCCACATCGTCTTCGAACAACGGCAGGCCCTGTTCAGTGGCTTTCATGAGGCATTCGAGGCAGCGTTGGTTCGCTGTGTGACCCGACGACGACCAGAGGTTCTCCGCGCGTTGTCCGCAGAGGTAGTCCGGTTCGACGTTCTCGATACCGGTGGCCTCCAGATAGTGGACGTATCCGCTCTTTGAATCGTTGGCCCACCACCAGCGGGTGATGCTGGCGTCCAGTTCGTCCAGGTAAGTCTTGAACTTGTCCTGCCACTCGTCGCCGGGCATGATGACCAGCCAGCGCCCGTGCTCCGAGTCTGGGTCACGCTCGGCCTTCAGTTCGCCGCTTCTGATGTATTCCCGTACGTCCCGCTGTGAGATATTCAGGCGGCGGGATGCTTCGATGATCGGTAATTTTTCCACGCGGACTCCGTTGGTTCTTTCCGTGTACCGGCTAGAGCCGGTTAATTCGCTACATTCCCGGCCGCGGTTGGGTCCTCGATGGTATCTGCCAGAGAACCGCCCGGCGGGACCATGGGGTATACGTTCGTCGTTGAGTCTACCACGAACTCGACCAAGAACGGCCCATCGTGGGCCTGGGCCTGGCGCAGCGCGGGCAAAACCTCTTCGTGTTCCGTGACTCTGACGGCGCCCACTCCGTAGGCCTCAGCCAGTTTTATGAAGTCAGGACCGTCCACCGCGACCGCCTTCTTATGGCCGTTGAAGTACATCTCCTGCCACTGCTTGACCATGCCCAGGGAGCCGTTGTTCACCAGAGCGATCTTCACCGGCAGGCCTTCTTCCGTGAGGGTGACCAGTTCCTGTAGGGTCATCTGGAAGCCGCCGTCTCCGGCCACCACCCATACCGGGGCCTTTGGTTTGGCAACTTGGACCCCAAGCGCCGCTGGCAGCTCGAAGCCCATCGCTCCTAGGCCGCCGGACGACACGAAGGTGTTCTCGTGGTTGAAGGAAAGGAATTGGGCCGCCCACATCTGGTGTTGGCCCACTCCGGTGACCACCGTGGTCTCCGGGTCTTCTTGCACCAGCGTGTCCATGGCGCTTATCACCTGTTGGGGCTGGAGCATGTCGCTGGCCGGGATGCTCAGGGACGGGTGGTCCCGCTTCAGGTTCTCGATGTATTGCATCCAGTCTGGCCGGGGCGTGTTGGTCACCATGGGCGTCAGCTTCTGCAGCAGGGCCTTGGCGTCACCAACGACGGGCACCTCGACGGGCACATTGCGGCCGATCTGGGACGGGTCGATATCCATGTGGACGATTCGGGCGTGGGGAGCGAAGGTGTCGACTTTGCCGGTGACCCGGTCGTCGAACCGCATGCCCACGCCGACGATAAGGTCGGCCTGGTCCACGGACAGGTTGGCCCAATACATCCCGTGCATCCCCAGCATGCCCATGCTCAAGGGATGACCGCCTGGAAAACTGCCCAAACCCAGGAGTGTCGTGATAACGGGAATGCCGGAGCGCTCGGCCAAGGACAGGAGTTCTTTGTTGGCCCCGGAGGTCATCACGCCGTGACCGCTGATGATCAATGGCCTCTCGGCTTCGTTGATCAACCGGGCGGCGTCTTTTAGATTCTCCTGCGCCTCTTGGGAAACCTCTGGGACCGGAGCCGGCATGATCTCAGGGAACACCGCGTCGGTGAGTTCCATCTGTACGTCGCGGGGCACATCGATCAACACAGGGCCCGGGCGGCCTTCTTGGGCGACGTAGAAAGCTTCCCGCACCGTTTCGGCCAAGTCTCCGGGAGTCATCACCATGAAGGTCTTCTTGGTGGTGGATGCGGCGATGGAGCAGATGTCGCACTCTTGGAAGGCTTCGCTGCCCAGGGATGTCCGGGCGACCTGTCCGGTGATGGCGACCATCGGCACGGAGTCGGCCTTGGCGCCCATGATGCCGGTGACCAGGTTGGTTGCGCCGGGGCCGGAGGTGGCAACGCAGACGCCGACCTTGCCCGTGACTCGGGAGTAGCCGTCTGCGGCGTGGGCCGCGGCCTGTTCGTGGCGCACCAGGATGTGGCGCAGTTGGGGGTAGGACCAGAGCGCGTCGTAGAAGGGGAGGATGGCCCCGCCGGGATAGCCGAAGATGACTTCGACTCCCTCACGAAGCAGACTTTCGCAGATGATCTCTGCGCCTTTCAGCTTTCCGCCGGAATTACCGTTCAGACTCATAACAGCTCAACAGCCTCCATGAATGGTAGGACTTTCCCCTGCAGAGAAAGGAACCGGAAGAGCTGCTGCCGGGCAATAAAAAAGCCCCATCCCAACATAGGGACGGGACGTTATATTCCCGCGGTACCACCCTAATTATCCCGAACCGAATCGGGACCTCTCTAGCAGGACACCAACATGTCCCGTCTTTCTTAACGGGGGCACGAACCCCGGCCCGGTCTACTCACCCTCTTTCATCTTCAGAAGGGTTTCAACTGGCGGCTCCGGAGGGATTTTCAGTCAGCTTCGGCGCGCCTGCTTTCACCGTACCAGGCTCGCTAGGCGCCTACTTCTGCCTACTCGTCTCCATCACAGCCTTTGATATAAAAGATTACCAAAGGGCCAGAAGAGTGTCAATATTTCGTGCTTGGTTTGAGAAGATAGGCCAGTCGGAATCTCCTGCCGCAGGCATTCAACAACGGGCGGATTTACACGTTATGGAACACCTGTTCCGCGCCCCCTCTATGATAGGATGGCTTCTTGGAGGACCAACCTTTGTACGGACACGAAAATGAGCTTCCGCCCGTGGGGCGGCGGCCAAGAAAGACCAAGGCACAGGCAGTCACACGTCCCGGCACACCGGTTGGCCTCTCTGGGAGCCTCACCCACAGCCTGCACCAAAGCTTGTATTCCGGGTTGCACCCATATGAGGGCCCGGTCCAACGCTCTTCCAGCTATCTGGCCGGCGCTCCCAGTCCCGTTGCCGGCCCTGCTGGGACTGCCACTTCCGGTCCATCCCCCACCGGCGCTTCCGTCCGACGGATCAGTCTACTCGCCGGCGAGTCCATCAGTCACGCCTTTAGCCCAGAGGACGGCCTCATCCCCGAGCCGTTGGAACAAGGCCGGATGCTGGTGCTGACCAACCGGAGAGTCATAACATTCGGTCAGAAGGACGGCGTGAGAGAGACTGTCCTGGTCCCGTTGGAAGAGGTCAAGGCGGTGGCGGTGAGCGCGGGACACCGCAGCAAAGGCACGTTGTTCCAAGGCGGGATAATGATCGTTGCCGCCGTGTTTTTCTACGTGCTCTTAGCTTATTGGCTGACTGGACGTATCGACGGGCCCACGGTGCCCATCATCCGCATGGACCTGGTCGCCTTCGTGGTCTTCTTAGCCATATTGACCGGGGTTGCGATGCTGGCCCAGATGTACTTCGCCAAGCCCGACGGTGAGGTGACCTTTCAGGGTGACGGTGTGAAGTTCACGTTCCCGTTCCGCGGTGAGCCTGCCGAGGACGACATCTATATCCTGATCAACGCGGCATTCGCAGCCCGCCAGACGGTTACCGGCGGGGCCAGGCTTTTGGTGGACTAGACCCCCTACCCCAGAGGCAAGCCCGGATCTACGTCGATGTCCATCCCGGTCTCTTCGCCGCGCTGGTATTGGAAGTAGCCGCAGGCCGCGATCATAGCGCCGTTGTCGGTGCACAGGATCGGCGGAGGGATGATCACCGGCAATGGCGAGCGTTTGACGATCTCCTCACGCAGCCGCGCATTGGCCGTTACTCCGCCGCCCAGCACCAACCCTTTCACTTTGTATTTGGCCGCCATCTCCACCAGCTTGGCCGAGACAACGTCCACCACTGATTCTTGGAAAGCTGCCGCCAGCTCCCGCACCAAACGCTCTTGGTCGATGCCGTCTTCCGGTGAGGGGTAGATGCCCCGGTCTTGGGCCATGTGCAGCAGGGCGGTCTTTATACCGCTGAAACTGAAGTCCAAGGTGTCCTTCATCCACGCCCTGGGTAGTTGTTCCTCGCCTGTGGCGCCCTCCGACACTCGCTGGATCTCCGGCCCGCCAGGGAAGCCAAGTCCCAGGATTCGAGCCGCTTTGTCGAAAGCCTCGCCGGCGGCATCGTCACGGGTACGGCCCACCAACTTGTAGCTGCCGTGGCCTTCCATCAATAGAAGGTCGGTGTGACCTCCGGAGGCCACCAAGCAGGCCAGCGGGAACCCTGGGTCGTCTTCCAGGTCGGCCTTGGCCAGCCAGGATGCGTAGATGTGTCCTTCCAGGTGGTTCACGCCGATGAGCGGTATCCCCAACGAATAGGCGATGGCTTTGGCGGAGTTCACGCCGGTGATCAAGGACCCGGCCAGTCCCGGCCCGTATGTGACGGCAATGGCGTCCATGTCCTCTAGCCCCAGTCCAGAGTCCGCCGCCGCCTGCTCCAGCACCGGCACCAGGTCCCGCACGTGCTGCCGCGACGCAACTTCGGGCACCACGCCGCCGTGGGGCGAGTGCAGGTCGGCCTGAGACGAGATGACGTTGGATAGCAGCGTGTGGCCGTCTTCGACCACACCTGCGGCCGTCTCATCGCAAGAGGTTTCTATGCCCAGTATCTTTATGGTCATTACTTATTTCTTACGCGTGATTCCGGAGTCATTCCAACAAGGATTTTCGAGTGTGTGGAGCACGCCGAGAGGCGTTCTGACTTCAACTTTACACTAATTTACGCCCGATGCTATCATCCTGAATAGGTCCGATATTGCCAAGAGGCAACTTTTCGTGGCCTTTGGAGGTGGCTTCCGCTTATGGATGCCGGTGATTCATGGCGATTAGCACTATTAGTAATATGTCTAGGTCTATCAGGGTTCTTCTCAGCCTCTGAGACCGCGTTCATCGCACTCCCCAGGGCTCGTCTCATGCACCTGGTCCGCAGCGGCCGCCCTGGCGCAGGGCGAGTCTCCCACATCATCCAACGCCCCGAGCGGTTCCTGGCCACCGTTCTCCTGGGCAACAACCTGGTGAACACCGCGGCCGCGGCCCTGGCCACGGTCTTGGCCCTGAACTTGATCACCAACAAGTCACTCTCGGTCTTGGCAGCAACCGGCGGCGTAACTGCATTCCTGCTGCTGTTTGGCGAGACCCTGCCCAAGAACGTTGCCTGGCGGCGCTCTGAGCGTGTCGCCTTCGCCGTTTCCCGGCCCATCCGGCTGGTGGAACTGGCGCTGTCTCCGTTGGTCACCCTGCTGCAGTTTTTCACCAACATGACCAACCGCCTCTTGGGAATCTCATCGGTAACACCACAGATGGGTGAAGAGGAGATCCGGACCATGATTGCCGCCGGCGCCCAAACAGGCACGGTGGAGGCTGGGGAAGCAGCTCTGTTGGAAAAAGTCTTCCGCTTCGGCGACCGCCAGATGCGAGAGATCATGACGCCTCGCCCGGAGATCGTCTGGATCGAGCAGGGTGATGATCTTAGTGAATTTCTCGAAGTCTACTCGGAACACACCCACACCAGATTCCCCGTATTCGACGGGACCATCGAGAACGTGCAGGGCGTGCTGTCCGTGAAGGATGTCCTGGCGAATCTTGAGGGACGGCCCGAGAACGAGGGCAGCGTGACCGCTCAACTCCGGCCCGCATTCTTCGTTCCCGAGACCAAGAGCGTGAGCGAGACCTTCGCGGTGATGCAGGAAGGCGGGCACAGCGTGGTGCTAACAGTGGATGAGTTTGGCGGCATCGCCGGGCTGGCCACTTTGAAACAGATGATGGCAGTGATCGTGGGCCAGCTGGGAGATGAGGGCTCGGCCCCGGAAGAGGCTGTTACAGCCCTGGGCCGCGACGCCTTTCGCATCGATGCTGCTCTGGCTATCTCGGACATCAATGAGGAGTTGGACCTGGATATTCCCGAAGGGGATTACCAGACCTTGGCAGGGTTCATCTTGGACCGGCTGGGCCGCATCCCTAAGGTCGGAGACGTGCTGGAATACGGCGACCTGCGCTTCACCATCAAGGTGATGGAACGTGTCAGGATAGAGGAAGTGGAGCTGCGGCGCTTGAATTCACTTACGGTGACCAACCGGAATGAGGCGGGCTAGTGAAGTTCTTTCTGGTGAGGCACGGAGAGACCGAGTGGAATAAGCTGGGCAGGTTCCAGGGCCATCAGGACATCAGCCTGAACGAGCGAGGCGTGTCCCAGGCCAAGGAGACGGCCCAAGCTGCGGCGGACTGGGGCCATTGCGCCATCTACTCCAGTCCGCTCGTCCGGACCGTACAGGTGGCTGAGGAGATCGCCAAAGTCACTCCAATGACGGTGTCCACAGAACCGGGGCTGAAAGAACTCAGCCTGGGAGAACTGGAAGGCGTGACCGGTCAGGAGATGCGCGAAGGGTGGCCCGTGGTGTTTGCCCAGTGGCGGTCCAACCCGGAGCTGATGTCTATGCCCAACGGCGAGTCCTTGGTCCAGCTTCGCGAGCGGGCTTGGCAGGTGATCTTGGACATTGAGCAGAAGCACTTGCCGGACGATTCGGTTGTGGTTATCTCCCACAACTTCGCCATCAGGTCCATCGTTGGAGAACTGCTGGGGCAGCCGCTGGAGTATTTCCACCGCATGTCGCTGAACCTGGCTTCGGTATGCACCTTCGACAGCGATGACCGCGGCCGCCGACTCACGGGGTATAACTCCACCGGCCACCTCTCCCCCGCAAACCGGTAGCCGGGACTTATCTTGGCCATCGCCGCCGACCTGGAGCGCAAGGTGGCTGCCGCCCTCCGCAGGGCCGGTTACTCGAATACCGGCACAACCCTGGTGGTCGGCTCTTCAGGCGGCCCCGATTCCTCCGCGCTGCTGTATGCCCTATACCGCCTTAAGGAAGCCCATGGCATCTCCTTGCATGTGGCCCACCTGAACCACAACTTTCGAGGCCAGGAGGCAGAGGACGATGCGGTATTTGTGGCTGAGGCAGCCGGGGAGCTGGGCTTGCCGGTGACCGTGGTCAAAGAAGACCCCCACGAATACCAGCGAGAGCGGGGAATATCCTCTTTCGAGCAGGGCGCACGGGAGATGCGGTATGCGTTCTTGGCCCGGGTTGCCGATGACGCTGGCGCCAGAGCTGTCACGGTCGGCCATACATCCGATGACCTGGCAGAGACGGTGATGCTCCACGTGTTGCGGGGCTCCGGCCTGCATGGACTGCGCGGCATGGGTGAGATTTCAGACTGGCCATGGCCGTCCGAGGCGGAGCTGAAGCTGTTCCGGCCGCTGTTGGACGTGACCAAGGCCCAGACCTCTGAGTACTGTCATGAGATCGGGCGCACCTACCGGGAGGACAGCGGCAACTACATGTGGCGGTTCACTCGCAACAGGGTGCGCCAAGACCTGATGCCGAAGTTGGCCGAGGACTACAACCCCCAAGTGCGGAACGCCCTGGTCCGGCTGGCCCGCACCGCCGCAGAGGAACTGGACTTCGTGGAACAGGAGCTGGACAAGGTCTGGCCCGGCGTGGCTGTGGAGTCGACCGGCGAAGTAAGGCTTTCTCGAAGCGCTTTGGCCGGCCTCCATCCACTTCTGCAGCGATTGGCCTTACGCAGAGGGTACGTCCTGGTTACGGGTGACGCCACCCGGCTCAGGGAAAGCCACATGGTGGCCATGGAACAACTGGTTGCGAGCGAACGGGGTGGCCGGGCCCTGGAACTCCCTGCCGGAGTGGTCCTCAGGCAGGAATATCAACAACTGGTACTTTCACGCAGTTCCGAAGGACTTTGTCCCTTCCCGGCGCTCGATGGCGTATATCCCATTCAGTTGCCAGCCGAGACCGGCACAGACCTGGTGATCGATGCAGGCCCTTGGCTCGTGACCACCCATACAGGAAAGGCCGATCAACCACCCGGCTGGTCAAGCGATGGCGACGAATGGACGGCCCGTTTGGATGCGGCGGCTTTCGGACGCGAAGCAACGGTGCGGGCGTGGCGGCCCGGCGACCGGATACAGCCTTTGGGAATGCGGGGGCAAAAGAAGCTGCAGGACCTTTTCACCGACTTGCAGGTGCCCCGTCCCTGGCGCGAACGGGTGCCGTTACTGGAGTGTGAGAGAGGGATCGCCTGGGTCATCGGCCACCGCATCGCCGACTGGGCAAAGGTGCAACCTGATTCCAGTGAACAGGTGCTCTGGATCAGGTTCAGCCAGAACGAAGACTAAGACTACTATCTTTGAGTCCCCATCAGACCCTAAGTCCCCATCAGGCGGGAAGGGTTGTCTTTCACCAGCATACCCACTTCCACCTCTTCCATCCCTGACCGGAGCATCGTCGCGATGCCCATGCGCATGCCCTCAGCCGGCATCGGGTGGAAGTCCTGTCCGAAATCGGAGCTCAGGATGCATTTCTCGGGGCCGATGGCCAAGATCGCTTGGGCCAGGTCTTTGGGGTCCATCCGGTGGGTGGTCGGCATCACCACGTGCAGGCAGTGCTCGATGAACGCCCCCATGCCGGCCAGGGTCTTCATGTCTTCAAGGGTCATGCCGGTCCAGTACGCCATGGTGGTGCCGTGGGTGACCACGACCCGCTGTATTCCCATGTTGCGGGCTTCCGCCACCAGGGCCATGCTCTCGGCAGTGGATATGTGGCCCGTGGCCAGCACCATGTCGTGGGACTTGATCAGCTCTAGGATCGAATGGACCTCGGGCACCAGAGAACCTGAGCCGTCCAGCAGAGTGATGCCGCCGTCCAGACCCTTTGCTTCACGGTCGGCCTTGGCAGAGTAGGTGGGCATCCAGACGATTCTTCCGCCCATGTTGGCAGTGGCTTCGACCGCTTTTGGGTTCAGGCCGCCGACCTCCAGGTCCAGGGCGATTCCTCCCAGGACAGTGACATCGGGGACCAACTCACTGGTGGTGGCCGCCACTGGATGGGTGGGGTATTCATGGCTCTTTAACACCACTCCCTGCATCCCCATATCGCGTGCCTGTAAGGCGATCTCCACCGCTCCAGCCCGGCGTTCTACCTTGGGGTCTGGGCCGAAGTGCACGTGTATGTCTAGGGCGCCTTCCAGGATGCGGTCTACGTTGCTCAAGGTCTCTCCACACTGTCGAAATAAAGGGACTAGAAGGCGGGTGAACAGCCGGAAAATAACGGCCCTGCCCGCGCCTGATTCGAGGCTGGCGCAAGCATAAGTCAGGCGTCTACACGTGTCAAGGGAAATCACGCCGGCTGCTCCAGTTGCGGCGGACTTGTCCGGTTGGTAGCATGTTGACACTTTCGACTGGGAGACAAGCATGGACCTGGGACTAAAAGACAGAGTGGCGGTGATCGGAGGCGGCAGCAAAGGACTGGGCCGCGCCTGCGCCGACTCCTTGGCTAAAGAGGGCGCTGATCTGGTGATCTGCAGCCGGAATGCTGGAGAATTGGACCAGGCTGCCAAGGAGATAAACGCGGCATCCGGGGTGGAGGTCTTGCCGGTGACCGCCGACCTATCACGATTGGAGGATATCCAGACGTTGATCAAGAGGACAGCCGATCACTTTGGCCGGTTGGATATCCTGGTCAACAACTCGGGTGGGCCGCCGGCGGGCCGGGCTGCCGACACCTCGGAAGAGGTCTGGCGCCAGTCCATCGATATGGCCCTTCTGTTCTTCATTCGAATGAGCCGTGAAGCGGTCCCCCATATGAAGAATGGCAAGTGGGGAAGGATAGTGAATGTGCTGGCCAGTTCGGTATTTCAACCGATAGATAATCTGGTGACGTCGGGGGTTACACGCATGGGAGCGGTGGCCTTCGCCAAGAGCCTGTCGGATGAGGTTGGCCGGGACAATATCTTGGTCAACAATGTGGCCCCGGGTTATCTGCTCACCGACCGCATGATGCACATCTTCGAGACCCGCTCAAATGAGACCGGCGCCAACGTTGAGGACCTGCTCCAAGCCCACTCTGCAACCATCCCGGTGGGCCGTCTGGGCCGTCCTGAAGAATTGGGAGACCTGGTGACGTTTCTGTCTTCGGAGAAAAACAGCTATACAACCGGCGCGACAATCTTGGTCGACGGCGGCGTGGTCCGCTCTGTGATGTAGAAGGTCCGGCCGCTGATCAGGCGCCAAACAACAAAGAGCCCGCTCTTCCACCGAAGAGCGGGCTCTTTTTGACTTACTTAGATTACCCGGAAGCCTTTACCGGGAACCCTTAACTTGGTCGGGCAGCCACAGGGCAATGTCCGGGAAGATGATCAACAAGACTATCACCGCAGCCATAACCGCCATGAAGGGCAGCACTCCGATGTAAACGTCTGTGATCGTCCCCATCTCTTCCGCAGCGCCTGCCGCTTCAGCCATCTCCGATTGGACATCCCGGCGCACTCCGTGGAGCACGTACAGGTTGATGCCCTCTGGGGGGCTGATGAGAGCAGCTTCCACCAGAATCACCATGATGATTCCGAACCAGACCAGGTCAACCCCGGTGGCTACCAGGGCCGGCGCCAGAATGGGCACCGTGGTTACCAACATGGCGAAACTTTCCATGAAGGTTCCCAGCAGCAGGTAGAAGACCACCAGCACGATCACCAACTGAGTGGAGCTCAGGTCCATGCCGATGATCCACTGTGAGATGTCGTGAGAGATTCCTAGCCGGGCGAAGGCGAAGCTCAACGTGAACGCCGCGACCACTATCAACATGATCATCGAGGATGTCCTGACTGTTGAAAGGACGGAGTCTTTGATCATGTCGAAGTTGATGGACATGGATTCACGCATCTGCCCATCTATCACTGGGTACCGTTCTTGCCACCTGGCGATGGTGCCGGTAGTGGAGCCGGAGCTATTCAGCTTGCTCAAGAACCAACCGGCGATCGCCGGGCCCGAGTTGTTGATCAATGCTAAGACTAGGGCGCCGGTCACGCCGAATGCCGCCGCCTCGGTTGGAGTAGCCCAGCCCGCGTAGATAGACCCCAGCACCACCAAGATGATGATGATCACAGGGACCATGGAGAAGAGGCCTATGAACTTGAGACGCCAACTCGAGCCGACCTCTTTGGGGGCTATGGACGGGAAGAGGATCGAAGCGCCCACAATCATAGCGATCATCATCAGGGCCAACATGATTCCCGGGATGAATCCCGCAAGATACAGACGGCCGATCGATTCCTCAACCAGCACCCCGTACACGATGAGGCCGATGCTGGGAGGAATCAGGATGCCCAGGGTTCCTCCGGCTGCCAATGAACCGATGACCAACCGCTCACTGTAGCCCCGCGACCGGAAGGTCGGCAGAGAGACACGGCTGATGGTTGCTGAGGTGGCAACGCTGGAGCCAGAGCAGGCAGCGAAGATAGCGCAAGAGGCGATGTTGGTGTGAATCAACCCGCCGGGCAGGAAAGATATCCAGCGCGAGACCGCAGTGTACATCCGTTCACCCATTCCACTGCGGAGCATCAGCTCTCCCATAAGAAGGAAGAGAGGGACCGCGATCAGGATGAAGTTCGTATTCGTCTCCCATGCTTTGTTGCCCATGATGTTCCACAAGGGCGCATCGGAGAAGAAGTACATCAATACTAGCGACAAGACCCCAAGAGCGCCTGACACGTACAGGCCGATCATGAAGAAGCCGCCCATCATAACAAATGCTGAGGTTATGGCCATGTGTTTCGGTCCTCCTAACCTTTCGGCGCCGGCACGTCTGCCGGCAGGACTGCAAGATTGACCCAGTTGACTCGATCTTCCTCCGGCCAGGAAAAGGCCTGAAGAAGAATCATCTCTTTATCAGACCCCGGACGCAGCCTCTTCGGTCAACACAGATCCTGATCCTGTGGCTACGCGGTAGGTCTCGGTGCCGCCCTGCATCCGGTGTAACACCGGCAGAAGGGCTTCCGCGATCATGTCTATCATCATGTGAATAGCCGTGAAGGCCAACATGCTGAACCCGATGGCTACAAACACCTGGGGGATCCAGAGGGGAACCAACGGATATGTATTGGTTACGGCGCCGATCTCGTGGGATTTCATAACCATGGTCCAAGTCTTCCACGCTGTGATACCAACAAAGAATGCTATCGAGAGCAGGGCGGCCTGGTCGGCCCACCAGCGGACTCTCGTAGACATGAAGGGCAATAGAACGTCGATCCGGACGTGGGAGCCGGTCCGTAGTGCGTACGAGAACGCCCACGTAGAGGCCATGGCCATGGTATAGCCACTCATCAGGTCCATGCCCGGGGCCATGATGAAGTCGAATTTCCTGGCGATCACCTGATAGGTGATAAAGAGCGCCAGCAAGAGGAACATGGTCCCACATAGGTAGCCCATGCCTAGATAAGTGCGGTCAAGGACCCTGGTGATTGCCCGCATACCGTTTAAGAGAGTCAGTGCTGTAGACTCGCCTTCCAGCACCCTTTCCATCTGCTGGCCTTCTGTAGCCGCTACTTCGCTCAAGAGGTCTCCTCCCTGCTCGGCGCTGTGACGTTCGGACGTGAACCCGCCAGATAGTTATTCCAACATTGTTGCCGGGATGGGGTATGTACCGTTCTCCCGGGGCTCCCTAGGTTGCCGCCTGCGGCTGTCGGGGCAGTTGCCGCGCAGCCCAGAAACCGGTCCAGCTTGGTTGCAGACCGGGCAATTGTTTCAGTTAGGAATACGGCCCTATCTGCTTCTGCCGGAGCAACATGGTTGTCAGTCCTGCCTAGTTTGTATCTATGCTAGGCGTGGCGACGGCTGGGTTTGGCCGAATCCCGATTGGCTCGGAAGTATAAACAATGACTCCAGAATCGTCAATAGGTTATATCGCGATTTGTAATTATGAAT
>CAYXDE010000006.1:0-61824 GCA_964463525.1 uncultured Dehalococcoidia bacterium
ATACTCCTGGCGATGTCGGGCGCTGCCGCGGCGACCCGGGTGGTTATGCCCAATATCTCTGGATATCTGGCGTTCATCATCCCGGTGGGGATGTCCACCGGCGCGGCATTGGGGTTGAACCCGGTGGTCTGTGGACTGGCCGTGGTGGTTGTGGGAGACTCCGTGGTCTACTATCCGGCCAGCGCGACAGCCAGCGTCTTCATTTACCAGCGGGCTCAGATCCGGGCCTATGAGGTGGTTAAGATGGGAATCTTCATGACGGCCATCGCCATAGCCGTGTTGTTCGTCATAGTTCTGCCATACTGGAACCTGGTTGGCGAGAGCCTAACTCCCTGACCTGACCGGAGGGACAGGCATGGCCGAATCAAGCAACAACCCGGTCCCTCCATTGGGACGCCGCCGCTCAACTCTCGACACAACAGCGCCTGACGGTTCAGAGATACGACTGCTGGCGACTTCAGAACACGGCGCAACCAAGAGCAGCCTGGTGGAAGTGACGCTGGGGTCTGGGCAGGTAACCCGGCCCGTGCGGCACCGTACGGTGGAAGAAGTCTGGTACGTGCTGGAAGGCACCGGGAAGGTCTGGCGTTGCCCACCGGACGCCGATCCTGCAGCGGTTCCTGCCGTGGACGTCGCACCCGGAGATTCCCTGGTCATCCCACCTGGCTGGGGCTTCCAGTTCAGCGCCGGACCCGATGGCCCGCTGCGGTTCCTGTGTCACACCACTCCGCCATGGCCCGGGGAGGACGAAGCCGTGCCTGTGGAGCGTGGCGGGCTGGGGGTGCGACGGTTTAGGGCCATGTTTCGGTCTTGCAGTCACGAAAACTTGACAACGATTTTTCGGCAACCCTATACTCGGATCTACACAAACGAATATGTACAAAGGCTGTGAAGGGGAGTAGTAGTCTTCCAGCAGGGCAAAGCGAGCCGGGTTTGGTGTGAGCCGGTGTCCTGAGCAGAAGAACGAATGGACCCCGGAGCTGCAGGCCGATCGAAGTCCTCGATAAATCGGGACGGAACTAGGCTGTGACGGTTGGGCGTCGTTAAAGGTCCACGGCACGAGGGCAACAGTAGACCAGGGCCTTCCCGCCGATCGAGAAGCCGCAAGATCTCCGTCTACAACTTGGAGGGCTGGCGGCAAATAGGGTGGCAACACGATTCGACTCGTCCCTTTGGAGGACGGGTCTTTTTTTATGGGAATTTCAATCCGGGCCGGGAGTGAACATCATGGGTAATTGGCGACGCTGCAACTAGGAAGCCTTGATCAGATTGAGGAACCCGATGAATCGGGATTAGGAGCAGCAAGATGTACCAACCCACACTGGAAAAAGTAAAAGGGATGACCGGCCAGGGAAACCTGGTCCCGGTCTTCCGTTCCATCAACGCAGATTTGGAAACACCCGTCTCGGCGTATCTGAAGGTGGCCCAGGGGCCCTATTCGTTCCTGCTGGAGAGTGTTGAAGGCGGGGAGCGGATCGGACGCTACAGTTTCATAGGCACTGACCCCTACAAGGTGGTCAAGACCGGGGCCAAAGAGGACCTGGGCGAGATCGACCCTTTGATCCCCGTCCAAGACGAGATGGACCGGTTCCAATTGGTACCGGTGGAAGGCCTGCCGGGATTCCACGGCGGCGCGGTGGGCTACCTGGCCTACGACACCATCCGCTACTTCGAGCCCAGGGTGCCTGAGATGCCCGAAGACCCGGTGGGCGTGCCGGAGTCAGTGTTCATGTTCTGTGACACGCTGCTGTTGTTCGACCACGTCCGTCACGACATCAAGGTTGTCAGCCACGTGAATCTGGACGGCGACATCGACCAGGCCTACGCGGAAGCCACCGCCAAGATCGATGAGATGGTCCACCGGCTGTCGCAGCCGCTGGACCTGCCGTTGGAGTTACAGTCGGACGTGAGCGGCAAGTTGGTCAAGAGCGATATCGAGTCCAACTTCACCACAGAGGGATACACCAAGATCATCGACAAGTGCATCGAGTACGTGTACTCGGGCGACGTGATCCAGGTGGTCAACTCCCAGCGCTTCTCCCGCCGCACCGACGCCCATCCCTTCCAGATATACCGCTCTCTCCGCAGCATCAATCCCTCGCCCTACATGTACTACCTGAACCTGGACGGTTTCCAGATCGTGGGCGCGGCCATAGAGACCGTGGTGACGGTGCACGGCGGCAGGGCGGCAACACACCCCATCGCAGGCACCCGTCCCAGGGGCGCAACCCCCGGCGAGGACGACGCCAACGAGGCTGAACTGAAGGGCAGCGAGAAGCAACGAGCCGAGCACATCATGCTGGTGGACCTGGGCCGCAATGACATCGGCCGGGTCAGCCAGCCGGGCACGGTTGAGGTCACGCAGCTCATGGACGTGGAGAAGTTCTCACATGTGATGCACCTGGTCTCCCACGTTGAAGGCGACCTCAAGCCTGGAATGACCTCGTACGACGCACTGCGGTCCTGCTTCCCGGCGGGCACAGTCTCAGGCGCGCCCAAGATTCGGGCCATGGAGATAATCGCCGAGGTGGAGGGCCAGAAGCGCGGGCCGTACGGCGGCGCTGTGGGCTACTTCAGCTATTCGGGAGATATGGATACCGCATTGGTGCTGCGCACCGGCGTCTACAAAGACGGTGTCATGTATGTGCAAGCGGGCGGCGGAATCGTGGCCGACAGCGTCGGCGAGGACGAGTTCCAAGAGACACGGCATAAGGCCGGCGCTCTGATGCGGGCCATCGACCTGGCCGAAGGCGCAGATCAGTAATCAGAAGAGAAATCAGGAGAAGAGAAGATGTTGAAATCGTTTTTTCATACAGGGTTTGTGGTCAAAGACATAGAGACGTCCATCAATTTCTACGCCGACGTCTTGGGCATGCGCATCGCCGCCCGCACCGAACGTGAGGGCGAGTTCGTGGAGCAGGTCCTAGCGTTTCCGGGCGCGCACATCAAGGGCGGGTTCCTCGATATGGGCGAGGGGCATCAACTGGAACTGATCCAGTACCTGTCCCCGGCCAGCGGCGAGAACCACCTGCACCGGAACGACCTGGGTGCATCCCATGTGGCCTTTCTCGTCGAGGACATAGACAGATTCTATGAGGACACCTCTCAGAAGGGGATCAAGTACAACAATCCCCCGGCATCCATGTTCGATGAGAGCGGGAAGCTGACACGGAAGGCGGCTTACGCCCAAGACCCTGATGGCAACTGGCTGGAGTTCATCGAGTCCTTCTAGGCCCAGCCAAATGCTATTGAGGTAGAGAACCATGCTTTTAATGATCGACAATTACGACAGCTTCACCTACAACCTGTACCAGTACCTGTCCGAGTTGGGCGCCGAGGTTGAGGTGGCCCGCAACGACAAGATTTCCCTGGAAGAGATCAAGGACATGGCCCCCGAAGGGATAATCATATCTCCGGGGCCGTCCACGCCCTTGGAGGCTGGAATATCCAACGACGTGATCCGTCACTTCGGACCGACCACACCGACGCTGGGCGTCTGCCTGGGCCATCAATGCATCGGGTACGTGTATGGGGCCAAGGTGGACCGCGCCGGCGAGATTCGCCACGGCAAGACATCCATGGTGAGTCACAAGGGCGCTGGGGTGCTGGCCGGGCTTCCAAACCCCTTCCAGGCCATCCGGTATCATTCGTTGGTGATCTATCCGGAAACGGTCCCAGATACCCTAGAGGTCACCGCCCACACGGACAACGGCCTCATAATGGGTCTGCGGCACAAAGAATTTCCGGTGGAGGGAGTCCAGTTCCATCCGGAGTCGATCCTAACCCCGGACGGGAAGCACCTGCTGCAGAACTTCCTGGACAAGGTCAACGCGGCGGCGGCAGTTTAGGGTTAGAATCAGGGACACGGCCACCGTGAAACATAGACCAGAGACTCTCCGATGGAGCCTGTTCATGAGCACCCAAAGCGTAAAGGACCAAATCCTTAAAGCGATACAAGATTTACCTGACGACGCCACCGTCGAAACAGCCATGGAACGGTTATATCTCCTCTATAAGATCGAACAAGGTATCGAACAAGCCGACCGGGGAGAGGTTGTTTCCCAAGAAGAGGTAAAGCGGCGCATGGAACAGTGGCTGAAGTAGTCTGGACTGAGCGTGCACTGAATGACCTACAAGCTATTTACTTGTTTATGGCGCGGGACGCACCTGGATATGCCCGTTTGGTCAACCGCCGCCTGTTCCAAGCACCACCCGACTGGAGGATTTTCCGAGGTCTGGCCGGGTGGTTCCAGAGTGGGGCAGCGAAGATGTCCGGGAGTTGATAGCGCAGAATTACCGGATCATCTACCGTGCCAGGTCAGACGAAGACCGCATCGAAGTGCTGCTTATTCATCACGGAGCGATGCTCGTTCAAGGATCAGACCCTAGCGAATAGACTCGGTTCTTCTCCGCTGCAAGGACCGTCTCTTTTGCGTCCTGCAAAAGCTGTGAGACCGTTGGCAAATCCACTTTTGGGGAGCCGTTCGAATTTGGAAATCAGGGAAGCGATAGACATAGTCGTCTCGGGCAATCATCTGTCCATGGGCGATGCCGCGTCGGTGATGCGGCAGATAATGTCAGGCGAGGCCACTCCGGCCCAGTTGGGGTCGTTCTTGACCGCGCTCAGACTGAAGGGCGAGACCAACGAAGAGATCGCGGGGATGGCCACAGTCATGCGCGAGTTCTCTCTGCGAGTGAACGTGGACGGCATGGTGGTCGACTCGGTGGGCACCGGCGGCGATGGCCTGAACACGTTCAACATCTCCACCGCGGCGGCCTTCGTTGCCGCCGGGGCTGGACTGAAAGTAGCCAAGCATGGCAACCGGGCGGCCTCGGGCACCTGCGGCAGCGCTGACGTGCTGGAAGAACTGGGCGTCAAGATAGAGCTATCGCCCGAGGGCGTGGAGCGGTGCATCAGGGAGGCCGGCATCGGGTTCATGTTTGCCCAGGCATTCCATCCCTCCATGCGCCATGCCGGGCCGGTGCGCCGCGAGATCGGCATCCGTACCGTGTTCAACATCCTGGGGCCGTTGACCAACCCGGCCGGCGCGCAGTCCATGCTGGTCGGCGTTGCATTCCCGGAACTGGGCGAGAAGATGGCGTCTGTCTTGAACCTGCTGGACACTCACCACTCGATCATCGTCCACGGCGACGGCGGTCTGGACGAAATGACCCTCTCCGGCGATACCGCAGTATGGGAGGTTGCCGAGGGCAAGGTGAGCAACTGGACCCTTTCGGTAGCTGATACCGGCCTACCAGTCACGCCCATCGAAGCCATTCGGGGCGGCGACAAAGCGGCCAACGCGGCAACCATGCGGGCGCTGCTGAACGGTGAAGGCGGCCCGGTACGCGACTACGTGCTGCTGAACAGCGCCGGGGTGCTGCTGGTGGGAGACCTGGTCACCAATATCCGCGACGGCGTGCAACTTGCCGCCCAGACCATAGACTCAGGCGCGGCCAAAGCCTGCATGGAGTCAATGATCGAGGCCAGCCAGAAGAGCGGCTGAGGCGGCTCAGCCGCTGCAACTTTTTGGACGACGTATAATGCTGGTCTGGTTTCCAGGCCTGAGAAAAAAGGGAATATGCCAAATATCCTAGATGAAATAGTCACCGCGAAGTGGGCTGAGTTGGCCGAGAGCAAGGCTCAGGTCTCTCTGGCTGACCTGGAGGCTGTTGCCGCCAGCCAATCGCGGCCCCTGAATCTGTCGGGAGCATTGTTGGGCGGCGGGGTGCGGCTGATCGCTGAGGTCAAGAAGGCATCTCCCTCGCGAGGGCTGCTGATGCCGGACTTCGACCACTTGAAGCTGGCGGAGACTTATGCCAGCAACGGCGCGGCCGCCATCTCATGCCTCACGGACCCCAGGTTCCAGGGCGAACTGGCCCACCTGAGGGAGATCAAAGAGACCGGCTCGTCCCAGCGTGCGCCGGTCATGCGCAAGGACTTCATATTTGACCCCTACCAGATAGCCGAGACCCGGGCCGCCGGGGCTGACGCCATGCTGCTCATCGTGGCGATTCTGGAGCCAACCCAACTGAAAGAACTGCTGGCTGCCGCCCAGGAATACTGGATGCAGTGCCTGGTGGAAGTCCACGACGAAGCAGAGCTTGAGACTGCGGTCGAGGCTGGGGCCGAGGTTGTGGGCATCAATAACCGTGACCTGCGCACCTTCACCACCGATCTGGCGGTGACCGAACGTTTGGCGCCGTTGGTGCCAAGAGGTAAGCAGATCGTCAGCGAGAGCGGTATCTTCACCCGCGACCACCTCCGGCAGATGAACAAGAATAGGGTGAACGCCGTGCTGGTGGGAGAGGCGCTTGTGACTGCTCCCGACGTGGGCGAAAAGGTCAGGGAATTGACCGGGCAGAAAGCCCCGGCCGCGTGACCATGGACTCCCAGGATATCAAGGTCAAGATCTGCGGCATCCGCAACTTGGAGGACGCACTGGTTGCGGCTGAGGCAGGCGCGGATCTCATCGGCATGGTGTTTGTCCCGGAGCGTCACCGCCGCATCACGCCCAAGGAAGCCAAAGTCATAGTTGACGGCGTCCGAAACTCAGGCGGCCCTGTCCCCCGGATCGTCGGTCTATTCGCGGACCAGGCTATCGAAGAGGTCGCCGGGATAGTTGAATTCTGCGAGCTGGACCTGGTGCAGCTCTGCGGCAAGGAGTCGGTGGAATACGCCGGTCAGACTGGCTGCGATGTGATCAAGGTGGTGCACGTGGCCGAGTCCGCTACCGCTGCAGACGACGCAGGCACCGGCGCAAGAGTGAAAGAGTTCAGCGGAGTGGGCCATCTGGTGACCCTGGATAGGTATGTCGAAGGCATCCAGGGCGGCACCGGCAAGGGCTTTGACTGGGACGTGGCCGCTTCCCTCTCCCAGGCCGGCCATCCCTTCCTGCTGGCCGGTGGCCTAACCCCCGAAAACGTCTCCGAGGCGATAACGACCGTGAGACCCTGGGGCGTGGACGTCTCCAGCGGCGTGGAGACTGACGGCAACAAAGACCACGTCAAAATATGGGAATTCATGCGCACAGCTCGAGCGGCCGCCAATAAATAACGCTGGATTATGCCCGATAAGGATTTGACTACTGACTACCGAAGCGCACATATGGGCCGAACTAGTTGCCGGAGTGTTGATAGGGGTTAATTTTTTACTGCCTTCAAAGGCGGCCTGTGAGCTTGATTCGATAGCAAGAAAGACCTTCAGTTCAATTTTTATTGTGGACGGAGGCCGAAGGCTACGGATCGCGATTATAACCATATACTTATCTATCGGATTCTGTGTTTGGGTTTTTGGTTGGCTGTATCAGACTTTTTTAGTTCCGCCAATGTCGATGTGGATAGTTTAGTAGTTAGTACGTGCTTATTGTTACTTGGCATTTTGACAGGCATAGCGTTTGTCGGCGGTTGCATGGCCATCATCGTCCATAAAAAAACGAAGCCGGAATCTGCGCCAGTGCTGTCTAAAGATCCTTTTATTTTTGGTCTTGCGTTAGGCCTGATTATTGCGATTTGCGGTCTGATAGCACTCTATTGGCTATCGGGATGGCCCGTGATTCTTGTAATTGGAATTATCGCTGGAAGTCTGGTATTGGCGTTATTATTGAGTTTAATTCCTTGGATTTTGTCTAGCGATCGGGTCTTAGCCAGAGCTGGTCTTGTGGTGTTTATCGGAACAAAATTGGCTCAGTTGTCCTAATTATGACGACTCGACAAAGCGTAATTGAGGTATTCGTCAATGGCAGATGAAAACGCGGCCGGCCGCCGCTTCCCCGACGATAGGGGCAGGTTTGGGGATTTTGGGGGGAAGTTTATCCCTGAGACGCTCATGGCTGCCGTTACCGAGTTGGAGCAGGCATACCTTGACGCGAAAGAGGACGATGGGTTTCAGGACCGGCTTAGCCGGCTGCTGCACACTTATGCTGGAAGGCCAACCGCCTTGTACTTCGCAGAGAACCTGACGCGTGTCTGTGGCGGTGCCAAGATCTACCTAAAGCGCGAGGACCTGGCCCACACCGGGGCCCACAAGATAAATAATGCCTTGGGCCAGGCTTTGCTGGCCCAGCACATGGGCAAAAAGCGGATCATCGCCGAGACCGGGGCCGGACAGCACGGGGTGGCATCAGCCACCGCCTGCGCCATGCTCGGTCTGGAATGCGTCGTCTACATGGGCAGCGAGGACGTTAAGCGGCAGTCACTGAACGTCTTTCGGATGAAACTGCTTGAGGCTGAAGTCGTGCCTGTGGACTCGGGCACCCGCACCCTGAAAGACGCCATCAACGAAGCCATCCGTGACTGGGTGACCAACGTGGAGACAACCCACTACCTGATCGGCAGCGTCGTTGGCCCGCACCCATATCCGGTGATGGTGCGCGATTTCCAGACAGTCATCGGGCGTGAGGCTAGAGCTCAGATGCTGGAGACCGAAGGACGCCTGCCTGACTACGTGCTGGCCTGCGTTGGCGGCGGCAGCAATTCCATCGGCATGTTCCATCCCTTCGTGCCCGATGAAGACGTTAGGCTGGTGGGACTGGAGGCTGGGGGCGAGGGTGTATCCACGGGCAAGCACTCGGCCACCCTCAGCGCCGGGCGTCCCGGAGTGCTCCACGGCGCGATGTCGTACCTGCTGCAGGACGAGCACGGCCAGGTACAGGAGACCCACAGCATCTCGGCGGGCCTAGACTATCCCGGAGTTGGCCCCGAACACAGCTACCTGAAAGACTCTGGAAGGGCAGAGTACCGCGAGGTCAATGACGCCGACGCCCTGGAGGCGTTCCACCTGCTCTGCCGCACCGAAGGCATCATCCCGGCTCTGGAGTCTTCCCACGCTGTATCAGCGGCGGTTGAACTGGCGAAAACGCTCTCTTCGGACCAGACGGTCCTGGTCTGTCTCAGTGGCCGTGGCGACAAGGACATCGGTATCGTAGCCGAGGCGTCGGGCTTGGACATCTAGGATTTCCAAGCAGTCCCGGGCTGAAGCTGCGCCACACGTAATCGGACGGAAACCCCTGTGCTATAATGGCTGCCGATTCGCCGGGGCCCTTTTTGAGCGTGCTCCGGTCTGATACAGTCTCGAATTCCGTCGAATAACAGGAGAAATCACTATGGATATGGGTCTCGAAGGCAAAGTTGCGATCATCACGGGTGGAAGTGACGGGATCGGGAAAGCGGCCGCGCTAAGCATGGCCAAAGAGGGCGCCAACGTCGTGATCGTCGCCCGCCGGCAGGATGTGCTGGACCAGGCAGTAAATGAGATCAAGACGGCCACCGAGGGCTCCGTAGTTCCTCTGGCCTTGGACATCACCACCGACGGCGCGTCTCAGAAGATGATCAAGACGGCTATCGACAATTTTGGGCGTGTGGACATCATCGTCAATAACGCCGGTTCATCCATGGCCAAGCCCTTTGAGGACGTCAGCCACGAAGACTGGCAGGGCGACTTTGAACTGAAGGTCTGGGCTGCGGTCCGGCTGATGCAGGACTCCATCGGCGAGATGCGCAAGGTCGGCGGCGGACGGATCATCAACGTGACCAATCTGGGCGGCCGGACCCCCGGGCCCGCCTCCATGCCAACCTCCATCTCCCGCGCGGCTGGAATCGCCATCACCAAGGGCCTTTCCAAGGACCTGGCCAAAGAGAATATCCTTGTGACTACCGTCTGCATCGGGCTGGTCAAGAGCGGCCAGCACCAGCGCCGGTACGACGCCCGGATCGAGAAAGAGCCCAACCTGTCACTGGAAACGTTCTACGACGAACTGGCAGCGGGCCGGAACGTGCCCATCGGCCGTGTGGCTGAGCCTGAAGAAGCCGGCGACGTCATCGCCTTCTTGGCATCCGAGCGGGCCAGCTACCTCACCGGCATCGCCGTGAACCTTGACGGCGGCGCATCGGCAGTCGTTTAACCCGAATCCCATAACCAACAGATAGGTCCATAGGACCGGAGGCAACCAAAGTTGACTAGCGCCTACATGAATGAATTGCAGCCACCGCAGAAGGTGCTGCTGGGACCCGGACCGAGCAGCGTACACCCTCGGGTGCTGCAGGCACTCTCACTCCCCGTGATGGGGCACCTCGACCCGGCCTTTTTCCAGGTCATGGATGACGTGTGCGAGATGCTGCGCCAGGTATTCCACACCGAGAACACTATGACCGTGCCCATCTCGTCCACGGGGACCGGTGCGATGGAGACGGCCTGCGCCAACATCATCGAGCCCGGCGACACCGTGCTGATCTGCCGGAACGGTTACTTCGGTATCCGCCTGGGAGATATCGCCGAACGCTGTGGAGCGACCGTCCACCTGATGGACACTCCCTGGGGTAAAGCGGTCGATCCACAGATGCTGAAAGACGAACTCAAGAAGCACCCCGGACTCAAGGCCGTGGGCGTGGTCCATGCCGAGACCTCCACGGGCGTGCTCAGCGATATGAAAGAACTGGTTGACGTTATCCACGAGAGCGGAGCGCTGGCCATAGTTGACGCCGTGACCTCCCTCGGCGGGCATGAGGTCAGGATGGACGACTGGGGCATGGACGTCTGCTACAGCGCCACCCAGAAGTGCCTGGGCGCTCCTCCGGGACTGGCCCCCATCAGCCTCAGCGAAGCAGCCATGGACGTGGTAGCCAAGCGGCCGACCAAGGTCCAGAGCTTCTACTTCAACCTCAAGGACCTGGAGTCCTACTGGAACCAGACCAGGGCCTACCACCACACCTCGCCCATCAACATGACCTACGCCCTCAGGGAGGCGCTGCGCATGATGATGGAAGAGGGCCAAGAGAACCGCATCCAGCGTCACGCCAAGGTTGCGGCCGGGTTACGGGCCGGAGCGGAAGCTCTGGGACTGAGCCTACTGGCCGAGGAAGGCCACCGCCTGAACCCGCTGACCACAGTATCCGTGCCTGAAGGTATAGAAGACGCCAAGGTGCGGCGGACGCTGCTCAACGAGCACGACATCGAGATCGGTGGCGGCCTTGGCGAGTTCGCGGGCAAGGCCTGGCGCATCGGCCTCATGGGCGAGTCTGCCAGAGAGCGGAACGTCTTCGCACTCCTCTCAGCCCTAGAGACCATCCTCCACAAAGAGGGTTACGAGGTAGCCTTTGGGGCGAGCCTGTCGGCAGCCCAGAGGGCGATAGCAACGTTCGACGAGTAGGCGGGCATCGTAGCTAAGACAAAGAGAAAGGGGCGGGTTATCCCGCCCCTTTCTCTTTGTCTACTGTTGTCATTCCAGCTTTCGCTGGAATCTAGAAAGTTCTCATTACATGATGTTCGGCCAACGCAACCAGCCTGGATTCCTGCCTTCGCAGGAATGATGGGAATTATCCCCTCCCCCATATCCTTCCGCGGAAGGATATGGGGGAGGGTTAGGGTGGGGGCAACGGTTATCAGCAGATCAACCAGCTGCGGGATAAGTTGATCCCGGCCAACGCCGGAATGACGAGGTGGGCCTACTTATCGTCCCCAGGCAGCCTGGTGGCTACGGTGCCCATGGAGGCGGGGGGCCAGGGGCCGGTCAGGTAGTCGTAGAGGTTGCCGGCGTTGATGCCCATGACCATGGGGGCTAGGGCAGCCTGCTCCACGTCCATGGGGTAGCGGTCGATCATGGCCGTCAGCGTCGAGACCGACTCCTCTCTGGTCATGCCCCGGTTGACGGCGTCTTGGACGTAGTCCTTCCACTCGGAGATGAACGAACCCTGCTCGTCCAGGTAGCCTTTGCCGCACATCTCCCCGTGGCCGGGCACGAAGATATCCTCGTTCAGGCCCCGTAATGACTCGATCGCTGTCAGCCACAGGTCGGGGTCGGCCTCGTGCAGCCATGACTGTACGCCGTGGAAGATGTTGTCGCTGGTGAAGACCACGCCCTCTTCTTTGACGATCACCGCCGCCTGATAGAGGGTGTGGCCGGGCATGTGAATCATCTCGAAGGTGTGGTCGCCCACATGCATGGTCATGGTGTCGCGGAAGGTGATCACCGGGAAGTTTGCCGTATATCCTTCAAGCAAAGCTGGTTCGTCGGGCCCGAAGGTGCCTACCCTGGAAGCGTGTTCGTCCATATCGGTGTTCAACATGCGGGTGCGGACCCCCTCATGGGCGATGACTGGGGCATCGAAGAACGCGTTGCCGGTCCAGTGGTCGCCGTGGGGCTCGGTGTTGATGATGTAGCGGAGGAGCCCCCGCTTCTCGATCTCCGCCTTCAGCCACATCGCAGTGGTGGGCTTGTGGGGGCTGTCGATCATGACGATGCCGTCACTGGTGGTTACGAACCCAAAGTTGCAACCCCTGGTCTCGGTTTCAACCCATACATTGCTGCTTACCTGTTGCACGGCATGCCTCCACGTGTCGAGATTTGAGGGCAGATTAACCCAGGGCTGGTTGCCGGTCAAATGGGGTGTCGGACCCAACCTTGTTGACGGCGTAGTTGGCCACGGCTATGCTGGCTGCTATTCCGAAAGGCGGCCCGTTGAATCCCTAGCGCAACCTTTTCCGGAGTCAGGCATCAAACTGGTGGCGCGCACCTACAGGCCTGAACGGGCCGGAATAAGGAGTAACGATGGGCGAGATGTTGCAACAGGGAGCCAGGCTCCCCAAGATCACCTTGCAGCTGCTGGACGGGGGCACGATAACCCTGCCGGACGACGCACCCACGCGGTACACGGCATTGTTGTTCTACCGGGGACATTGGTGACCCTACTGCAATCGGCAGTTAGCCGAATGGGAAGCGAACAAAGCTGAGTTGGACGAACTTGGCGTCACCATCTACGCGGTCAGTGTCGATAACAAAGAACAGGCAACCGAGGTCAGAGACAAAGGACTGACTTTCCCGGTAGCCTACGGCGCGACCGAGGCTGACAAAGACCTGATCGGCGCCTGGTGGTCCGAGGAGCGGGGCGGCTACATCCAGCCGGCCGAGTTCCTGTTGGGCCGCGGTGGGACCGTTCTGGGCGCGATGTATGCTTCAGGGCCGGTGGGACGCATGGGCGCCGATGAAGCCATCCGTCTGATCACCCGGCGGGAGACCATCCGCCGCGAGGAAGAGGGCGAGGCACACTAACCTCGTCCAGCTTGGACCGAATCATAGGGAGAGCGCGATGAGCAATCAACAAGTCGTCGATCTGATGGAGCACGTCTGGACGTCCATCGACTCGCTATGCTCTCCCCTTACGGAAGCCCAATGGAAAACGGCAACCGACTGCCCGGGTTGGTCCGTCCAGGACCAGGTCTCTCATCTGGTAGGAGCCGAGTCTGGGATATTGGGCAACCCTAGGCCAGAGCATACTCCAGTGGAAACAGGGCACGTCAAGAACGATGTTGGCCAGTCCAATGAGGTGGTCGTCGACTTCCGCCGTTCTTGGCCCGGCCAAAAGGTCTTGGACGAATTCAGGGAGCTGACCGGCCAACGGCTGGCATACCTGAGAGGCCTGTCCGACGAGGGATTCGCCGCTGAGACCCAGACCCCCCTCGGCCCCGGGACCATCACGGAATTCGTGAACATCCGCATCATGGACGCCTGGGTGCACGAGCAGGACATCCGCAGGGCACTGGATATCCCGGGTGAGTTGGAGAGCGCGGTCGCCGCGCATGCCTTGGGTCGAGTCGCCCGGGCTATGCCTTTCGTAGTGGCCAGGAAGGCGCAAGCGCCGGACGGGACCACGGTCGTGTTCGACATCACCGGGCCTGTGGGACGCGTGCTGCCGGTGGGAATCGACGGCGGACGGGGCAGTCAGTTAGACTCAGAGCCGCCCTCGCCCACGGTGAAACTAACCACCGACGTGGAGACGTTCATGTGTCTGGGCTGCGGACGCTGGGAGCCGGCGGAAGCCCTTGGCTCCGGAAAGATCACGGTTTCCGGCGACGTTGCCCTGGGCGAGAGCATCGTCGATCAGATGAATATAATGATCTAAGAGTTCCCTTCAAGTTTCGGTAAAGCGCCTGGTACAAAGACCGGTATCACAAGGTCGAGACAGATGGCTCAAGGCACCGGAAAAGCTCTGAAAAAACCACCGATACGACTGCCATTCGGCGTCCACTATAGCTGGGTGATAGTCGCGGTCTTGGCGACTGTCCAGATATTCGGCAGTTCCGTGTTCTTCGTAGCAGGCATCATGGTGCCGCCTCTCAGCGAAGTCGACGGAGACTTCGGGTGGAGCGTCTTCGAGATCACATCCGCCATCTCGGTGTATTACCTCTTCAGTGCCATCTATGCGCCAATTACCGGTCATTTGGGAGACCGGTTCGGGGCTAGGCGGATGATGCTCGCCGGCACCGTCATGTACGGCTTGGGCATGGCGTCACTGGGGTTCGTGAGCCATGTTTGGCAATTCTTCTTGTTCTACAGCGTATTCATGTCGGCCACCGCCTCCATCACGATGGTGCCCATGATGGCGTCTATCAGCGTTTGGTTCCGCAGAAGGCTTGGTGTGGGGGTCGGGATCCTATGGGCGGTCGGCGGTATCGGCACCGCGATTCTTGCGCCCTTGATAGCGGAGTTATTGGATGTTTTAGGCTGGAGGGACACCTTCTTGGTGGTCGGGCTGGCTGGATCAGGGATCATGCTGTTGGCCTGGCCGTTCATACGCAGCAAACCTGCCGATATCGGAATCGAGCCATTCGGCGTTTCGGAGAGCGACTCTCCGGCCGTGGTCCGTGACCCCGCGATCAACAAACTCCGCCTCAAGACGTTCAATCAGAGCATGCGGCGGACACACGCTTTCTGGAACTTGCCGTTGATACACGCCCTTGGGTGTGCCGGCCACGGTATAGTCTTGATATTCGTGGTGCCATACGCTGTTGAAGAGGGTATCTCTTTGACGGCGGCAGCCTTAACCATCAGCATCCTGTCGGTTGTCAGTATCCTCAGCCGGTTGGGCAGCCCGATCTTGGCCGAGATCTACGGCCCACGCAAGATGATGGTTGCCAGCTTGGCCATACAGGGCCTCACCGTGTTTATCCTGTTTTGGGCTCATGATGTGTGGGTCTTCTACCTTTTCGCGGTGGTTTTCGGCCTTGGCTTCGGCGGAGAATGGACGAGCTATCTGGAGATCAACCGCCGGTACTTCGGCGACGGACCCATGGGTGGCGCATACGGGGCCCAGATGACCGGAGCGATGGTGGGACACGCCGTCACGACGGTGTTGGCCGGCCTGGTGATCTTCACGACCGGCTCATACATCCTGGTGTTTGCGCTGTCTGCGGCGTTCAGCCTGACCGGGGTCTTTGTGATATCGACGCTGGAAAATACCTCCCATGTGTTGATCCCAGACTGGGAGGACGCACTTCCGCCGGAAGCCCGCAGCAACTACGCGCCTGGCGCTGCGGGGGCCGGCGACTGACGCCGAACCCGCGGGATGTATTTATTATTGTGATTCGCTATAATCGCTCCAGTGCAACATCGATTTCATAACATCTCCTTCCATTCAGCATCCCAAAGTGGGTTGTAAACATTGGCCCTTTTAGATAAACCGAAGTCAGGAATAACCCCGGTCAAGTTGCCCTTCGGCATCCACTACAGCTGGCTGGTCATAGGTATCTTGGCCACGGTCCAGATATTCGCCAGCTCCATCAGCATGGCCGCGGGCATCATGGTCCCCCCGTTGAATGACGCCGACGGCGATTTCGGTTGGAGCTTGGGGACCATTGGCGTTGTCATCGCCAGTTACTATCTGTTCGGCGCGCTCTATGCGCCCATGACCGGATGGCTGGGCGACCGCTACGGTTCCCGTTGGATGCTCTTAGCAGCCTCGGTGATGTACCTGATCAGCATGTTCCTGCTGGCCCAAGTCACCGAGATCTGGCACTTCTTCATCTTCTTCGGCATGCTTTTGTCTCTGACCCAATCCCTAGCCATGGTGCCCCTGATGGCGGCCGTCAGCGGTTGGTTCCGGCGCCGCCTGGGACTGGGCGTTGGGATACTCTGGGGCGCGGGCGGAGTCGGCACCGCTGTCATGGCGCCTTTGATGGGCGGCTTCATAGAAGCCCTTGGGTGGCAGAACACCTTCATGTTGATCGGAGGAGTGGGCGGAGGCATCATGCTGGCGATGGTCCCGCTGATGCGCAGCAAGCCCGCGGATATCGGGATTCAACCCTACGGCGCCAGGGCCACCGACCCACCACCCATACTGAGGGACAAAGCGGTGGACCGGCTGCGCCAGAAGGTCTTCAACCAACATACCCGCCGCACCAAGCCCTTCTGGAACCTGCCGTTGATCCACGGCCTGGGCTGCGCTGGGCACGGAACGATTCTGATCTACGTGATTCCCATGGCCTTCGAGCGCGGCGCATTCTCGTCCTTGGCCCAGGCGGGAATCATCCTGACAATCATCGCTCTGGTCAGCGTCATCAGCCGGGTTGTGACCCCGATCATGGCGGAGATGTACGGCACCCGAAAGATGATGGCGGCCAGCTTGAGCATTCAAGCGGCCACGGTCTTCATGCTCTTCTGGTCTCAAGAAGCGTGGGCGTTCTACCTGTTCGCTGGAGTATTTGGGATCGGGTTCGGCGGCGAATGGACCGGTTATCTGGTAATCAACCGCCAGTACTTCGGTGAGGGCCCTATGGGCACCATCTACGGTTGGCAGACCACCGGCGCATTGATGGGACACGCGGTGGCCACCGGCCTTGCGGGGCTGGTGATCTACGTCACTGGGTCCTTCAACATGGTCATGGCGCTTTCGGTGAGCTTCAGCGCCGTTGGAGTGTTAGTCATCGCCATGCTTGATGACACGTCCCACGTGCTCATTCCAGACTGGGAAGACGACTTGCCGGAGACTACCGTCATCCAGGAAGGGCAACTAAGGCCGGCAGCCGGCGCGGCAGGGGACGACGACTAGGGTTTTTCTTCGCGAGAACTCGACCCACCCGTCATCCTGAGTGAAGCGAAGGAGCCACCGTGCCAGGCCTTTCCACCCAAAGCCCTTGCGCTGTTGCTCGTCTTCCCCATGCCAGTTGGCAGATTCTTCGCCGCTGCGGCTGGCTCAGAATGACAGATCATGCAAAGGTCCGGTAACGGACTTAGCGCTTTTCCCTACTCCTGGTTCAAGAAGTCCAGCACGAACTGGCTCATGGGCTCCTTGTCATAGCGGCTGTTCATCAACACCACGTTCCGGTTCCGGTCGCCCTGGAAGAACCGCTCGTAGAGTATCTGACGTGAGCCGAAAGCGCTGCAGCAGGTGTCCCAGGCCAGTCTGAAGAGCCGCACCCGGTCCTTGGCCGACGAGAAGTCAGTCTCCAGGTACTTGGTGATGTCCTCGGCGATAGGCCCCTCGAAATCGTCCTCCATGGGCAGGGCCATCAGGCTGCTGGATCCCAGCAGATGCAGTATCTCCCCCATCCGCGGGTACATCTTGATGAACTGCTGACGGGCGACCATCAAAGAGATGTCCGTGGGGCACATCACGCCCCATTCGTCCAGTTCGGCGTCTACCTCGGCCGCGCGGAGCAAAGCCTTGGTTATCTCCAGGTTCTCGATGATCTCAGCCATCATGCCGTGGACCTGGGGCATCTCCTGGGAGCCCAGGGTCTTCACCATCAGATTGGCCAACCCCAGTATGAACTCGCACTTGACCACATTCTTGGTCACGACCTGATGCCCGGAGTGCAGGAACTGGTGGGTCCGGAGCGACATGTTGTTGCACATGTCTACGTCGCCGTACAAGAACACCCTCTCCCAGGGCACCAGCACGTTGTCGAAGAAAGCCAGAGCGTCCATCTCCTCGAATCGCGAGCCTAGGGGGTGGTCGAAGCTGGAGCGTTCGAGGTCGAAGGGCTCCCGGCACTGGAATTTGAGTCCAGGGGTGTCGCAGGGGATCGCGAAAGCGAAGGAAGTCCGGCCTGGAGCTCCGGTGGGCAGCCGATGGGAGCGGGCCGGATAGACCGCGATCTCATCAGCTATGGGCAGAGTAGCCAGCACCCGCGCGCCGTGGACGATGATTCCCTCGTCGGTCTCTTTGACCACGGAAAGGGCAACGTCCAGGGAGTCGTCCAGGGCTGTGGCCGCTCCTGACCGGTTGCGTTGGATGTTCACCAGGGTGTGGGTTAGGACCAAGTCCTGCTCCCGGACCAGCTCATAGTAGTCCTGGATATTCTTCTCGAAATCAGGACGGTTCTGGCCGAAGTACTTGCCGGCTGCGGCCATGGACATCAGGCTCACGTTCAGAAAATCTGGCGTGCGGCCCATCATGCCGCAGGTGATCTTGGCCCAATTACGCATCATCCCATGACGGCGGTCCAAGTCTTCGTGGGTCCTGGGGGTGAGGAACGACATGCCCACCTGATCGCCGGTGGTCGGCGATTCGTAAGTCATGTCCTTGCCGACTTTCGGGTCGTGCTGCAGGTCGTAGAGACGGGCTAAGGTCTTGATCCCGCCCATAAGGCCCGGTTCCTTGGTGGGGTCTTTTACCCGTTTGCCGGACATATAGAGGTTGGGCGGCCTTTGGCTCAGGCCATCTATGTACTGTTTGCCTGTTCTGGCTGGCATCCCATTCCCTCCCGGCTTTAAGCCCCTGGCGTTGATTGGCGGAAAATATTAGCCGGTATTTTGCTTTATCTTTACCGGATTTACCAGTGCTTGCCAGCCCAGCCGGACGAAACAGCTATTTGACAGTGTTTGGCGATTACCCTAGGCTGAGGCACACATTTCGCAGGAGGCCTCAAAAGATGTCCCTACCTCCGCATCGAGTCGATTACAGCCCAATCATCGAGCGTCCGCCGATCAAGTGGCCCAACGGCGAGCGGGTGGCCCTATGGATCGCTCCCAACGTTGAGCACTACGAATACATGCCCGTGAAGCACGGCCCCCGGGACCCGTGGCCGCGCACGCCGTATCCCGATGTGCAGCAATATTCCTACAGAGACTACGGCAACCGGGTCGGGTTCTGGCGCATGCTGGAGGTCCTCGACCAGTACAAGGTCCGCAGCTGCGTGTCTCTCAACCTGGCCGTACTGGAGCACTTCCCGGAGATCCGCGACGCCATGGTGGAACGCGACTGGGACTACATGAGCCACGGCATCTACAACACCCGCTATCTGTATGCCTATACGGAAGAAGAGGAGCGGGAGTTCTACCGGGACAACGTCGAGACCCTGAAACGGCAGACCGGCAAGCAGTTGAAGGGGATGCTGGGCCCGGCCATATCGGGCACCGTGCGCACCCCAGACCTGATGACCGAAGCAGGCCTGATCTATCACACCGACTGGATGCACGACGACCAGCCGGTGCCCATCAACGTGGAGACAGGGAAACTTGTTTCAGTTCCATATTCCATCGAGTTGAACGACTCTCCTTTGTTCCGGGTTAACTATGAGGCCGATTACTTCGCCGAGATCTGCAAGCGGCAGTTCGACCAACTGTATAAAGAGGGAGCCGAAAGCGGCCGGGTGATGTGCATAGCCCTCCACCCGTTCCTGATCGGACAGCCCCACCGCATCAAATACCTGGACGAGATACTCAGCTATATAACGTCGCACAGTGACATCTGGATGACCACCGCCGACGACATCGCCGAGTATTACATCGAGAATTACTATGACCAGGCGGTTGACCACGCCAAGCAGTACAAGGTCTAAAGCTAGAAACCAACCCTAAGGGGAGACTGAACCCATGCCCGCAGAAAGACGACAAGGGATGGACCACGCGCACCACGACTGGTCCCCCATCTCCACCAGAGGCAAGCTCAGCTGGCCCAATAACGCCAGGGTTGCCCTGTGCGCCATAGTCACACTGGAACATACCGAGTGGGAGCTGCCTGAGGGCAGTTTCAGCGCCGACCAAGCCGGGGGTCTGGGCGTGCGTCCTTTCCCCGACTACCCCCGGTTCTCCCACCGTGAATACGGCCACCGGGTGGGCGTATTCCGCGTGCTGGATGTGCTGGAGAAGCTCGGCATCAAGGCCACCGTGGCCATGGACACCCAGACTGCCGAGCACTACCCATACCTGGTGAAACACTGCCAGGACCGGGGCTGCGAGATCATCGCCCACGGTGTGTCCGGCAGCCAGATGATCCATGGGAGCATGTCTGTGGAAGAGGAAACGATCTTCATCCGGTCTTCCATGGCGATCATGGAGAAAGCCACCGGTGAGAAACCCCGTGGATGGTCTGGCACCGACTACGGTGAGTCGGAAAGGACGCCCGACCTACTCCGCCAAGCCGGCTTCGATTACCTGTGCGATTGGGTCAACGACGAACAGCCCTATCCCATGAGAGACGGGCTCACCGCCCTTCCGACCATGCTGGAGATGGACGACCTGTTCACCATGTCCAACCGCCGCGTGACCATCGACCGCTTCGCCCAGTCATTGAAGGACGGATTCGACGCCATGTACGAGGACGGCGCCTCCAACGGGCGGCTGATGACCATCAACCTCCACCCGTGGTTGATCGGCCAACCCTTCCGCATCGGTTACCTGGAGGAAGCCTTGGGCCACGTCATGGGGCACGAGGGAGTCTGGGCGGCTACCGGGTCAGAGGTAGTCGATTGGTACAGGGACAACCAGCCGGCCTAGGGGCGGAGTGCGGCTTGAGGCCCGTCCTTGAGCCTGCAAACAGGCCTAACCGAAGCTGAAATCTCTTGACACGTATATGGTGTTGTGATACTTTTCACCTGGCCTCTGACCGGAGGCTTTTTTACGCGCGGGGTCACTCGTGAGATTCCCTCGTAAAATAGAGCAATATCAGTCGACGACAGGAACCAATGTTAGAAGACCCAAAGGCATTAACGAGTGTTGAGTGGAATAACATCCACATGTTCCTTCAGTGGTTCTGGATCTACCTTCCCATCGTCTTGACTTTCGGCCTCACACTGCTGACCGCCCACGCGATAATCCCGTCCATGGTCAGCACAGGTCAACTCCCTGAGTCCACCCAGAAACTACGGATTCCACTGACCGGTTTCGCGGTCCTGTTGTTCGCAGCCGGAGTGGTGATCCTGGTCTTGGCCATCAACGCTCAACTGGATGTTAGTGCGATCTACGACAGGCTCCTGATCTAGTTGGTCTTGCACTAACCTCTATACGATGATTGCTTTCAAACAGATTGATTCGATGCACGGAACTACCAACTAAATGATGCCAAACCCGAAAATGATACCCCTGATGGTTGCCGGTGGGGTTGTGACGGTGGTCTTGGGTTTTGTCGTCGTTGTTCTTCTTATTTCCTGGTTCTCCAACCCGCCGTTCGGTCTGGGCAATGCGCCGGCACAACCGGTAGCCTTCCCCCACACCGTCCACGTAGCAGACAACAACATCCAGTGTGAGTTCTGCCACAGGAACGTGACCAAGGGCGGGGCCGCTACAGTTCCTGCCGTGGAAACCTGTCTCTTCTGCCACAAAGATATCGACGGCGTGACCGTCACTGCCCAGGCAGAGATCGAGAAAGTCAGGACGGCCTTCGACACAGACACTCCCATAGACTGGGAACGCGTACACCGCCTCCCAGACCATGTCCGCTTCATCCATGAAGCCCATATCAGGTATTTCACCGACGATGAGATCCCGGTTAAATACGGCATCAACGGCGAAGAGCTGACCCAAACGCCAGACGTTGCTCAGACGTGCACCATCTGCCACGGCGACGTTGGCAACAAGACAGAAGTCCAACCCAAGACCGGCCAGTCGCTCAAGATGGGCACCTGCCTGGATTGTCACCGGGAGAACAGCGCGCCCACCGATTGCACGGCCTGCCACAAGTAATGAATCTTGATGCAAAACAGAGTCATAGGTAGATGAAACTAACCAGGCGAAATTTCCTTGCTTGGGCTGGCCTGGGCGCGGTGGGAGCCGTTGCCTGTGAAGGCTTTGGCATCCGTGATGGAGAGCTGGAGATCCAGAGTTCCGTCCGTTTGCCGGAGGACCTAGTCCGGGGAAACGATAACTGGTACGCCAGTCTGTGCCGCACCTGCCCGTCTTGCGAGGGTATCGTGATCCGGGTGATGGAAGGCCGGGCGAAGATGATTCAGGGCAATCCCTACTTCCCCACCAACGAGGGCAAGATTCACGCCCGCTGTGAGGGAGGCCTCCAAGCCCTTTACCACCCCGACCGCGTTCCCGCGCCCATGCGGCGCTCAGGCCCCCGGGGTTCCGGCCAGTTCCTGCCGGTGAATTGGCTGCCCAACGGCATGGACACGCTGAAGAGCGCCCTCCAGGCCAACGGGTCGTCTTCGGTAATGATCACGGCGCCGCTGCGCGGACACATGGCCGTCCTTGCCGACAAGTTCGCGGCTGCTATCGGCGGTGAGCGGCTGGGCTTTGAAGCCATCGACAACAACACCTACCGGGCAGCGGTCAAGAACGTCTTTGATCAAGACTCTCTGCCCGACCTAGACCTGGAAAACAGCAAGTTCATACTGTCTTTCGGCGCAGACTTCCTTTCCACCTGGGTCTCTCCCACCCGCTTCGGACGCGGGTACGGTGAGTTCCGTCAGGGGGAACACCGCGACCGGGGCATGTTCTACCAGATAGACTCCCGCTTCTCCATGACCGCGGCCAACGCCGACAAATGGCTGCCGGTGCGGCCCGGCTGGGAAGGCTACATAGCATTGAGCCTGGCCCAGGTGATCGTCGCGGAGGAACTGCAGGCCGACGGCGTGGATGTTGCCTCGCTGCTAGGTGGAAGCAGAGACATCCTGAACGCCTTCCGCCCCGAGGTTGTAGCGCCGCTTGCCGGACTTACTCCGGAGATGACCGGCGGCGACCCAGTGGAATTCCTGAAAGACCTGGCCCGGAAGTTCGCGGCCAGCCAGCCCAGCATGGCCATCGGCGGCGGCTCTGCCGGAGCGCAGAGCAACGGCCTCTTCAACTTGGAAGCCATCTACGCCCTGACCCATCTGGTGGAGTCCGCGGGCAAGAAGGGTGGGCTCAGATTCAATCCAGCCAGCCCATGGGGCGACGTGCCGAGCGCCAGTACCGCCGGAAGCCTGGAAGACTGGACCCGTGTTACCGAACAGATACGCAGCGGACAGACGAAACTCCTGCTGCTGCACGGCGCGGACCCGGTGCACGGTCTGCCCGATTCTCTGCAATTGAAAGAAGCCATTGCGGAAGCCGATGACCTCTTCGTGGTCAGCTTCTCGCCGTTCCTGGATGACACCAGCGCCTTGGCCGACCTGATCCTCCCAGACCGGGTGTCCTTGGAGGACTGGGGCGACGATATCTCTGAGCCAGGCCCTGGTTACCAGGTAGTTGGTCTCCAACAGCCAGTGGTCAACCCGTTGTTCGACCTTGACCCGCTGAGCTTCCCCGACGTGCTGCTGACCATGGCCCAAGAGTTGGGCAAAGAGGCAGACCTGCCATGGGCCAACTACAAGGCCATGCTGCGGGAAGGCTCGGATGCTCTGTTCAACCTGAACCGGGGCTCCATCGAAGCCGCATCGGCGGAAGAGTTCTGGAACAATATGCTGCGCCGCGGCGGCTGGTGGGATGAACTCCGCAACGGACCGACCACCGTCAGGCCGGCCGAAGGACTGCTGAGGACCATCGCCAGCAAGGCCGAGGGACCTGAATTCAGCGGAATCGGGATGGATGCCGACTCCTTCTATCTGGTTCCCTTCGCTCACAACACGCTGCTGGACGGATACAATGCTCATCTGCCGTGGCTTCAAGCCGCGCCAGACCCGCTGTCCACCGTCACCTGGCAGACCTGGGTTGAATTGAACGATACAACGGCAAACCGGTTGGGAGTGAAGGAAGGAGATATCCTCAGGATAGAGTCTTCCAAGGACTCCATCCGCGCCATAGCCTACCCAAGTCCGGCAGTGCCGCCGGATACCGTAAGCATTCCATTTGGGCAGGGCCGGAAGTATGGCTCAGACTACGCCACCGACCGACCCGGAAACGAAAGCGCCAATGTCATGGATATCCTGGAGACCACAACGGTCGATGGGACCGGGTCTCTGGCCTGGGCCGGGACGCGAGTCCGGGTGTCCAAGACCGGCGAGAGTGTGAGTATCTCCAAGCTTGAGGGCGACGCCCGGGCGGTGGAGATCGGACTGACGCCCGCGGAAGACATCATCAAGACCATCGCACCGGAGAACGCCTAAGGGCGCCGGGCGGATAAGCCGAGAAGCAAAGACCGAGAAGCAAAGATAGGTAATCGATGGTAACGCAACGAGTAGCACATAAATGGGGAATGGTGGTGGACCTGGACAAATGTACCGGGTGCCAGGCCTGCGTTGTTGCCTGCCAGGCAGAGAACAATCTCCCCATCAACGTTAAGTCTTTCTACCAGCAGCGCCGGGCCTACCAGTGGATCCGCATCGAGCGCTACTGGGAGGGTGAGTTCCCCAACGTCAAGGCCAGGTTCATCCCGATCCTGTGCCAGCACTGCGAGAACGCGCCTTGCGAGCCGGTCTGCCCGGTGTTCGCCACCTACCATAACGACGAGGGCATGAACGTCCAGGTCTATAACCGCTGCATCGGCACCCGCTACTGCTCGGTTAACTGCCCATATACCGTTAGAATGTTCAACTACTGGGAACCCCAGTGGCCGGACCGGCTCCGCAACCAACTGAACCCCGATGTGACCATCCGGACCCGGGGAATCATGGAGAAATGCTCTTTCTGCGTGCAGCGCCTGCGCCGTGGCGAGGTGAACGTGGAACGAAGGGGCCTGGAACCCCTGACCGGAGAACGCATTCCCGTCGGCGACCGGAACCTGGACAGCCGGCGCTTGAAAGAGGGCAACTACATGCCCGCCTGTGTCCAATCATGCCCGACAAACGCACTGATGTTTGCCGACCAACACGACGACACCAGTCCCGTGAAAGAGATATTCGAGGAAGCCAACGAGCAGATCGAGACTCGCCATCACGGCGGACACGTTGATGAAGACCACACCCGGGTATACCGGTTGTTTGAAGAGGTTGGGAGCAAGCCCAATCTCATTTACCTGAAGAAAGTTGACGCATTCCCGTTGGAAAAGGCCTAGATAGATGGCGGCTACCGAACCAAAAGGACACGGCCAACACGCCGGCATGTGGGTTTTCCCCGATGTCTCAGTGATGAGCCGTGAGGTCGGGGAAAAGACCAAGTCTTCACCTGGGACATTCACCATGGCCCTGGTGGCGACCGGAATCTTATTCGTCCTTGGCGTCGTGGGTTTCGTTGCCCGCGCCAACGATGATGGATTTGATGATATAAGCGCTTGGGGTTACTACCTGGCGGTCTTCTCCATGGTGTTCATGGTCACCAGCGGAGCCCCATTGGCTGCGATCGCCTTCCGGTTCACCAAGAGCCACTGGCGCCGCCCGCTGTCCCGGGTATCTGAACTCTTTGCCATCGTCGGGATACTGAACATCTTGATGTTCATCCCGCTCATGTTCCTACTCCCGTCCATCGGCAACCCTGATGCCGTTGGCGGTGTGATCGAAGGCGAATTAGCGGTCAGAAGGACCATCTGGTTCGAGGGCCCCATCGGCTCACCCCATGCCTGGGACGTTGTTGGTGTGGCCGGCCTTGTGGTCACCTCGCTGTTCATCCTCTGGCTCTCGGCCATGCCGGACATGGCGGAAAGCCGCCATACGGCCACCGGCTTCAGACGCGCGCTCTACAGCAAGCTCTCGGGCAACTGGTACGGCACCAAGAAGCAATGGAACGCCCAGAAGGCCGGCTTGGCGTTGCTCGGCGCGTTCTACTTCATGACCTTGATCTTCATGCAGTTCGTGATCAGTTCCGACTACGCTCAGAGCTTGATCCCGGGTTGGAAAGACTCCATATTCCCGGTTATATACACGATCACCAGCCTCCATATGGGGTTCGGGGCCATCCTCGTAACGCTTTTCATCCTGAGAAGGTTCGGCGGCTACGACGGATATATCGGCAAGTCGACATTCTGGTCCGGCAGCAAGGTGATGCTCGGCATAACCCTGCTATGGATCTACCATCTGTTCGCTTTCTTCATCACCTTCTGGTACGGCCGTTTGGAAGTGGAGCAGAACATCATCAAGTACTTGCTCACAGACACGTACGCGATCATCTTCTTGCTTAACGTAGCCTTCAGCTTCGCGCTGCCGTTCGCGGTGCTGATCTGGAACCCGGTGCGCCGCAGTGACTGGGGTCCGGCCTTGGCCGGCGGTCTACTGATCATCGGCGGCATCATGTTTAACATCAGGATCTTTGTCGGGTCGGCCAATGCCGCTCCCGGTTCTGATATCTATGCTTACTTCTTCGAGCACGTTCCCTCGCCGGTCTACCCGGACATCTGGGACGTATTCATGGTGATCGGCGGTATAGCCGCTGCGGCCTTCATCTATCTGTTGGCCACCAGGGTGTTGCCGATCCTCTCGATATGGGAAGTCAAGGAAGGCGCCCTCTACCAGAAGTGGGGCAAGTTGCATCGCGGCGAATATCTGGTACTGGCTAAACCTGAATAACTAAGGCTTATCACTCCGGCGGAGCATCATGCAGGAAGGCACACCACTACAATCTAGACAGGTAAACAGGGAGCTGTTGATCAGCATCCTGCACTCGCCCAAGTGGTTCTTTGGCGCCATCAGTGTGCTGGGACTCATCGTGCTCATCGCCATGAGCGCCGCCGGCTTCATGATCAACCAGGGCTTTGGCGTTACCGGTCTGAACCGCCCGGTGATGTGGGGATTCTTCATCACCAACTTCGTCTTCTGGATCGGTATCAGCCACGCCGGGGTGATGCTCTCGGCCATCCTGCGTCTGTCCAAGGCTGAGTGGCGGCGTCCGGCGACCCGGGCGGCAGAGATCCTGACCGTCTTCTCGCTGATGACGGCCATGACCATGCCTCTGATCCATACCGGCCGCCCGTGGCGCACGGTCTACTGGATCTACACCCTGCCCTTCGTGCCCTATGACTACGCACGTGGCATCTGGCCAAACATCCGGACGCCATTGGTCTGGGACCCCAGCGCCGTCTACACCTACCTGACCTCAAGCATATTGTTCGTGCTCGTGGCGCTGATACCTGACTTTGCAGTGCTGCGCGACCGCACCACCGGCATGAGCCACCGCATCTACGGGATGCTGGCCATGGGCTGGCAGGGCAACGCCAGGCAGTGGAAGCTGCAGATTATCGCCGGCGTGCTGCTCTCAGCTCTGATTCTGCCGGTCTTCGTCTCGGTGCACAGCATAGTCTCCTGGGACTTCGGTATGGCAGTGTCGGTCAAGTCGTGGCACTCCACCATCTTCGCCCCCTACTTCGTCGTGGGCGCGGTCCACTCAGGCGTTTCCGCAGTGGCATTCGTGCTGATAATCCTGCGTTACATCTACGGCTGGCAGAACTACATCCGCCACGAGCACATAGACGCTCTGGCCCGCTTGTTGATAGTGGTGGCCACCGGATGGTTCTACTTCTTCGTCATGGAAGTCGTGTTCGGTTTCTACGGCCGGGAGGCGGACGAGATAGCTGTTAGGAACTACCAGTTTATGATCAGTCCGTGGAACATATGGATGATGATATTCGTGGGAGTGACCTACTTCGCGCCGGTAGCCATCTGGCTGAGCCGGTCGGCCCGCAGGAACCTATGGATCATGTCTCTGGCATGTATCCTGGTGAACGTAGGCATGTGGCTGGAACGGTTCTTGATCATCGTACCCGGCCTGGCCCGTAAACAACTTCTGACCTTTGACTGGTACACCTACACGCCAAGTTCGGTGGAATGGATAATCATCATAGGGACCTTCGCCTTGGTCTCCATGCTGATGCTGACCATCGCCAGAGTGGTGCCCCTGATACCGCTCTACGACATCAAAGAGGGCGAGATACTTAGAACTGAGATAAAGATAGGCCGGGTTACAGTCCCGGCGGTCTTTAGAGAAGATTAAACAGAGTAGGCAACTCGAGGGAACTGAAATGGCCAAAGCACCTATATTAGGGCTGTTTGAAACCGCCGATAACGCCGCTGACGCAGGCGACGCTCTCAAGGCGGCCGGCGTTGCGCCGGCTGACTACGACTTCCTCACGGACGCGCCGTACCCAGAAGGCGCATTCGGAGAGCGGGAAGAGCCGCACCGGCTCTATATCTTCCCGTTCGTCGGCGCTCTGATCGGCCTGACCGTTGGCATCATGCTGACCTCGATGACCCAGATGGCCTACCCGTTGGTGCAGGGCGGCAAGCCGATCTTGTCCCTGCCTCCCATGGCTGTTGTCACCTACGAAAGCACGATGCTCACGGCCATCGTCTTCACTATCATCGGAATCATATTCGAGTCTCGCCTGCCCTCGTTCAAACAGGGTTTGTACGACACTCGGATCACGGAAGGCTATATCGGCGTCTTGGTTAACGTCGAAGAAGACCAGCTGACCTCGACCCAGACCTTGCTCACCCAGGCGGGCGCAGTTGATGTGGTCCGCAACCAGGGAGCCTAATGATTAACCGGGTCATTTCACATTCTGGGCCGTCTGCCACGGACCAGCCCAGGACAGGACAGAACAAGCGCGGACTAAAGCGCTGGTTCTTTGGCGTTGCCATGTTATTTGGCATCGTGTTGGTTGGCTGCTCCCAGGGTTCTTACCCGGTAGACATCTTCTATGAGCAGCACTACCAGCAGTCCTACCGGTCCCATGAGCCGCCCCGGCTGGAGGGTGTTGCGGGCGCGGTGGCTTTCTATCCGCCGGACGCTTCCGTGGTGACCAACACCGGCGCTGACCTGTACCGGGTCAACTGTCAGATGTGCCACGGCGCCGACGCCAAGGGATTGGGTCCCGTATTGACCAAGATGACCCAGGACTACGGGTATGAGCCCATAGTTCCGACAGACATCACCAACAGGCCTATCTCGTTCATCGAGTCCAGGCTGGAAGCCACGGCGAGGCCGCTGGGACCGACATCAGTCATGCCGCCTTTCGGCAAGCTGCTGAGCCAGGAAGAACGGGCCGCCATAGCCCAATTCATCGGTTCACTGCCCAAGTAAACGGCCCGCTTAACAGATTCCGGAGCGCATTGGGGCCGCGCTTCCGGCCGCGGTTGAGATATGAGACCTTCGATTCCACCCCACTCTTCGGCCATGCCTGCCTCCAAGGCTGTTTTCCTTCTGGCTGTCATGTTGCTATTCGCCGTGATGGCTATCGTCCAATCAGGCACGATCCAAGCTCAGACCCCGGAGCCCACGCTGCCTGAAGGCTCGTACAGCGAAAGTGAAGCCCAGGGTATAGACCGCATGATTATGTGTCCGGTCTGCCCGGCTGAGACCATCGACCAAGCCCAGGTCCAGATCTCCCAGCAGATGCGTCAGGTGGTCCGGGAGATGCTGTCCGAGGGCAAAGACCGGGACGAGATACTGGACTTTTTCGTTGAGCGGTACGGTCAGGACATCTTGGCAGCTCCGCCCAAAACCGGGGCCAACCTGGTGGCCTGGCTGGCGCCCGTTGGGGGTGTGGCCGCTGCATTGGTGGCGGTGTATCTCATCCTGCGGTCAATGACCCGGCGGGAACCCGTTCTTGTGGCCTCCGGCCCGACCCAGGACCCTGGACTCATTCCCTATCTGCAGTTGGTAGACCGGCACCTGGATTTGACCCGCTCCGATCCCGGGTTTGGCGGCACATCCGATCTACCTGACTCCGGCGTAGAATCATCCGGGATGGAATCAACAGGCCCGGACGAGAACGCATAGATGGCTGACCTAGGCGCGATAAGTCTCTGGATAGCATTGGCGCTGGCCGCCTATTCCACGGTGGGGTCGGTGGCCGGCAAACTCCGGACGTCCCCGGCATTGGTGGAGAGCGCCCAGTCGGCCATGTACGCCGCCGGACTGGCGTTGTTGGTCGCCACCCTCAGCCTGATCGTCGCATTCATCAGCCGCGACTTCGAGGTTGCCTACGTGGCGGCCCACAGCGACCTGGCGATGGCCGACCGGTTCACCTGGGTGGCGTTCTACGCAGGCAACGAAGGCTCGCTGCTCTATATAGCCACGGTACTGGCCATCATGTCGGCCATCGCTGTTTGGCGTGCTCCTGAGAAGCTCAAAGACGCCCTGCCGTACACCACAGCTGTCCTGATGCTCACTCTGACCTTTTTCCTGGCTGTGACCGCTGTCATGGCCAATCCCTTCGACAAACTGCCCTTCGTGCCTTTGGACGGCGACGGCATCAACCCGCTTTTGACCCATTTCGGCATGTTCTTCCACCCGCCGGCCTTGATGGCGGGCCTGATCGGCATCACAGTACCCTTCGCCTTCGCCATCGGATCGTTGTTGGCCGGGAAGTCCGGTGACGAGTGGGTGGACGCCGGAAGGGTCTGGGGAATCATATCTTGGGTGCTGCTGGCCGCCGGACTGCTGCTTGGTTCCTGGTGGGCGTACACCATCCTGGGTTGGGGCGGGTTCTGGTTCTGGGACCCGGTGGAGAACGCCGCGTTCATGCCCTGGCTGGGCATCACGGCCTTCATCCATTCCATCATGGTCCAGAAACGGAGGGGGATGTTCCGCATGTGGAACATCGTGCTCATCAACGTGGCCTTTGGGCTGGCTTTGTACGGGATGTTCATGAACCGGGGCGGTTCGGTGCCCTCGGTCCATTCTTTCGGCGCTTCCCAACTGGGCTGGATATTCCTGATGTTCCTGGCCATCGGAGTGGTGGTGCCTTTCTTGATCTTCATCTGGCGCTATCCGCTGCTGAAGAGCGCCCAAAACCTGGACTCCATGCTATCCCGGGAGGCGGCGTTCCTCGTCAATAACATGCTGCTTCTGGCCATCGCCTTCGTGACGCTGTGGGGGACTGTCTATCCCCTGATATCCCGGCTAACGAACGACGAAGAGATCACAGTCGCCCGGCCGTTCTACGACCAGCTGAATGGGCCCTTGATGCTTGCGTTGGTCTTTCTGATGGGTGTTGGGCCCTTGATCCCGTGGCGCAAGGCCGGCTTGGCCTCCGTCCGCAGAACGTTGTTGCCGCCCATCGTTGGGGGCTTGCTGACCGTGGCGATCTTAGCCGTGCTGGGTCTGCACAAAAACTATGCATTGATCGGGTTCGGTCTATCGGCTTTCGTGACTACCGGAATCCTGATGGAATGGTACCGGGGCACCCGCTCTAGGCGGCGCACTTCAGGGGAGAATTACGCTGCGGCGTTCTTGAGACTGATCATGGCCAACCGGCCCCGTTACGGAGGCTACATCGTCCACCTGTCGGTGGTTATGGTGACCCTGGGCATCGTCGGCACATCATTCTTCGGCGTGCAGAAAGACGTGGTCTTGAGCCCCGGAGAAAGCACACAGATAGAGGACTACGAATTGGTGTTCTTGGGCACGGTTGAAACCCCCAAAAGCAACCGTACCGAATACACCTCCACGGTGCAGGTGTTCCGCGGCGGCGACCGGCTGGAGACTATCCGCACCAAACGGTCTTTCTATCCCCGCTTCAACATGGCCTCAACAAGCGCCGCCATAAGGTCCACGCCCGTGGAGGACCTGTATATCGTCCCCAGCGAGAACCTGGCGGACGGCAGCGTTGGATTCCGGATATTGGTGAACCCACTGATGTGGTGGATGTGGGTGGCTGGTCCGGTGATGCTGGTCGGCACCGTTATTGCTCTGTGGCCGCAGAAGATACGGGCACCGGTCCCAGCGCCGAACCCCCGCCGCTACGCTCCGGGCCCCCGGCCCTCGGCCGCCTAGACCCGTTGTTCAGCCTGGTACACTGAGTCTCATGGACGCGGAAACCCTCATATCCATCTTTTTCGGCGCGCTTTTGGCGGTATTCAGTTTTGGCGTGGTCTACTACACCTTCATACGCGTCCGCCATTACGGACCTGCCGAGGCCAACGCCCCTGCGCCGGCCGATGACCAAGAGCTGGCTGATATCTTTGACGCCATAAACACCCTGGACCTGGAATACCAGTTGGGCCGGTTGGCCCAGGAAGAGTTTCAGGCGCAATTCCAGGCCTACCGGGTACAGGCGGCCACTGTGCTCAGGGACCAGTTGGAGGCCGGACGCGGCGACCCTGCCTGGGTCTTGGAGCAGGAGATACTGCTGGCCCGGGGCGACCAGGATAGCGCAGCCGGCAGAATAACGGCCTGTCCCGACTGCAGCGCGGCAGTGCTGGAAGGCACTCCCTCCTGCCCCCACTGCGGGGCCGAGATGGCCCTGCGATCGTGAAGATGAAGCTGGCGGCCCTCTCGGTATCGGTGGTGGCCGCGTCGTTCTTGGCGCTCCTAGGCGGTCCCTCGTTGGCCCAGGAGACCACCGACGTCCGTGGGCGGGTGGTGAACGGCACGGAAGGTGCGGTTATTCCGGAGGACCTCAGTGTTTTGATGCTGATCACCGGCGCAGACGGCAGACTATCCGGCACCGGCCAGGCGACAGCAGACGGCCAGGGCCGGTTCGTATTCGAGGATGTTCAGGTCAGTGAAGACGGTTCATACACGGTGAGCGTGGACCATCTGGGTATCTTCTATGGCACGTCCCTGGATGCAGCGGGCCTGGCCGATGACTTGGAGTTGACCATCTATGAGACCACAGGGGACGCCTCCGTGATCGAGGTGAAACGCCAGGTGATGGTAATTGCCGCGGTCGATGAGGGCACCCAAACACTCAGCGCCATCGAGTTCGTTCAGATAGATAACCCGTCTGACCGCACCCTGGCCCCGGACCTGACCAACGTGGAGCAGATCAGTTTTCTCCGTTTTTCATTGCCGCCCAACCCCTCGGACTTGATCGTCAATTCGGACCTGCCGGCTGGGGATATCGTGTCCATCGGCGCCGGGTTCGCCCTTGCCTCGCCGGTGGCGCCAGGGCCTCACAGTATCGATTTCTCGTACACTTTTCCATTTAATGAGGAAACTCTTTCTTTCCGTCAGGGCCTGGTACAAGGGACGGAGATATTCCAGGTCTGGGTCCCTGAAGTGATCTCAGGGATCGGGGTCAATGGACTGGCCGGCATCGACCCGGTTAACGTCCAGGGGACGTCCTACCGGGCGTACGAAGGCACGGATATCCCCCCGGGACAAGGGGTGGAGCTGGAGTTCACCGGCCTGCCCCTACCCGGGGTATGGGCGAGATTCTCCGACGCCGTCGCCGGGGCAAGATTCTGGCAAGTTGCTATTCCCAGCGCACTGGGGGCAACGCTTGCCGGCATGCTGCTATACGGCTTGATCTGGGGTTACCGCCCGTCCACGGCAGCCGAGGGGCCGGACGGGGCTTCCCGGGGCGTAGGTCCGGCTGAGAAGGCCGCTGTAGTGCAGGCGGTTGCGGTACTGGACCAACGGTACCAGCAGGGTGATGTGCCGGACGCCGAGTACCGGACTCAAAGGGCGGAATTGCTGGCCCAGGTGTTGGACCGCGGCGGTGTCGAAGATCCCGCTGGAGCGGACTCCGAATGACCAAACGTGGCTGGATAATCTTGGGTGGAGGCGTTCCGATCGCGGCGCTGATCGCCATCTTGGCCTGGGCGTCCATCAGCACAGGCGGGAATCCGGGGGGGCTGGCGGTTAACTCAGACCTGATCGAGTTCGAAGTCGACGCCGGCCTGGCCAGGGATTTCGAGTTGGAACTGATCGGCGGCGGGACCCTGAAGCTCTCGGACCTACGGGGCAAGGCGCTGATGGTTGATTTCTGGGCTTCGTGGTGTGCGCCGTGCCGGGCGGAGGCCCCGGCCTTGGCCAAGGTTTACGCGGAATTTCGGGGGCAGCCGGTCGAGTTTGTTGGAGTGAGCACCTGGGATAATATCGGCGACGCCGAGGTCTTTCTCCAGCAGGAAGGGCAGGTCTATCCCAACGGGTTCGACGCAAGCGGGACCGTGGCCATAGACTACGGTGTACGAGGAATCCCGGAGAAGTATTTCATCGACCGGGACGGTATTCTGATCAAGAAACTGTCCGGGCCGTTGACCGAAACAACTCTTAGAAATACGATCAACGAATTACTAACGCGATGATGTTAGACAGGTCGAAATACGATCAACGAATTACTAACGCGATGATGTTAGACAGGTCGAAATACGATCAACGAACTCCTGGCGCGATGATGTTAGACAGGGATAAAGGTGGGGGATGAGCACGCCACAAGTAGCGGTCGCCATGGACTGGGGCGGCACCTGGACCAGGACAGCCCTCATCGACAGACAGGGCCAGATACTCTGGCATACGCGGGAGCCCAACCCCCAAGACGGTACCAAAGAGGAATATCTCGGCAACGCTGAGAGACTCCTGGCCCAGGCTATCGAGCAGGCTGGCGGCCCGGTGGCTGGAATCGGGGCCGCTTTGGCAGGCCCGGTGGAGCCGACCACCGGCACATTCTTCCAACCCCCCAACCTGATGGTGCTTGACGGCGTGTCTTTCAAAGACCTGTGGGAGAAGGCATTTGGCGTTCCGGTCTGGGTGGGCAACGACGCGAACCTGGCGGCCCTGGGTGAGCATTACTTCGGCGCAGGAAAAGAATCGGCCGACAACGGCCGCCCCATCAAGACTCTGTTCTACGTAACGGTTAGTACAGGTGTCGGCGGCGGCGTCGTGGACAATGGCTCCGTCTTCCTGGGCGCCAACGGTCTTACCGGCGAGATCGGCCATACCCTGGTGGATACGTCGGCTGACGCCCTGGTGTGTCAGTGCGGCTCCAAGGGGTGTCTTGAGTCGATGGCGTCAGGCACTGCCATAAAACGGATCGCCAAGCAGAAGTTGGCTTCCGGCGCGTTCCCCGACTCTGCGCTGGCGGGACTGCGATCAGACCTTCTGGATTCCGAAGCCGTTTTCGACGCAGCAGGCAAGAAAGACCCGCTGGCCGTATCGATCTTGGACGGCGCCGTAACGGCGTTGGCCGTGGGACTGACCAACGTGGTCCACCTGTTCAATCCGGACATGATCGTACTGGGCGGCGGCGTCACCCAAGGGTTGGTCAAGCTGGACCTGCTCTCCCGCATCCGGCAGGAGATGATGAGCCGGGTGATGAGCGAACTCCATAAGGATTTCCAGTTGACCTCCGCCCGGCTGGGCGACTCTGTCGGACTGGCCGGAGCGGCTGCGTTGGTCTGGGAGCAGTTGGGCCAGTAGGCCGCCCAGGTTCCTAGGTAAGCGCCTCTCGCAGCCAGCCGCCTACGACTGAGAAGAAGCGGCCGGGCTCGTCCAGCCACGGCATGTGGCCACTGTCGGCGAACTCGACCATCTCTGACGTGGGGATTCTGCTGGCGATCCGGCGGGCCTGGGACGGGGAGGTGAATACGTCGTGAGCGCCGACCAAGACCAGCGTTGGAACTTGGATGGAGTTGAGCCGGTCAACGGAACTCCACCCTCCCAATATCTCGAACCCGCGTTCGTTGGCGCCGGCGCAGTAAACGGTGTCACTGAGGCTGTTTTCGACCTCTGCCGGGTCCCGCTGGTGTAGGAACGCCGGGATCAGGCGGGTCATCCCCTCAGCGAATTCTTCGTCCGTGTGGGGCGCGCTGGAGATGAATTCGATGAATTCAGGCGGAGGGGGCGGCCCGGATGATCCCTCTTCGGACTCGCCACTCCCAAGCTGACCCGGAGCGGTGTCACAGAGGATAAGGGCCTGTACCCGTTCAGGGTGGCGCAGGGCGAATTCCTGGGCGATGAACCCGCCGTAGGAATGCCCGAACACGACGACTTTTTCTGAACCAAGACTGGTTGCCAACGATGCTGCATCATCGGCCAACTGATCCATAGTCAGGGTTTCCAGGGGAGGGCGGGCTGACCGTCCGTTGCCCCGGTGATCGTAATAGACAAGACCAACATGCTCGCCCAAGGGTTCCAAGTCCAGGCAGGAAACATGGTCCATGCCCAACCCGCCGTGCATAACCAAGCAGGGAGGCCCCTTACCCGATGTCTTGTAGAACAGACGGGTCCCGTTGATTTCTACAGTCGCCACTTGGTCCCTTCTCCCCTCGAGAATAGGATTGAATCAACCAGCCCCACGAAAACCCGGTTGCACCGGTTAGTTGATGTAGCGGCCGCCCATCACATTTACGCTGTCTCCGGTGATGTAGCCGGACTCATCGGAGGCGAAGAACAGGCAGGCATTGGCGACGTCTTGGACCGTGGCTTGCCGGCCCATGGGAATCTCTTTCAGGTGCTCCGATGAGCCGCGGCTGACGTCGGCCTGGAACTCGGGGTACCACTCCGGGTTGTTCCTGGAAGTGTCGGTGGAGCCTGGGTTCACCATGTTGGCGCGGATGTTGTAGGGCGCCATCTCCGCTGCGACCGCCCGGATCAGGCCCAGAACACCCGTTTTGGCGGTGGTCACGATGCTAGTGCCCGGACGCCCGGTGATGGCCGATTGCCCGCCCAGGGCTATGATGCTGCCGCTCCGGCGCTCCATCATCCCTGGCAGCACAGCCTTGCAAAGGTAGAAGGCGGCGTGCATGTTCACGCCCAGCGTATGGTGCCATTCCTCGTCGGTGACTTCCAGAATGGGTTTGTGGGGGCGGATAGCCACGTTGTTGACCAGGATGTCGATCTTGCCCAGGGCTTCGATCCCTTCTGTCACCATCTTGGTGACGCTGGCGGAATCGGAAACGTCGGCGAGGACCGAGTGGGTTTTCACGCCCAACTCGCGGCATTTGCTCGTCACCTCGTCCAGGTCGGCCTGGTTGACGCGGGTGTTGAGGATCAGGTCAGCGCCCTCCCTGGCGAAGGTCAACGCGACCTCTCTTCCGATGTTCCGGCTGGCGCCGGTGATGAGGGCCGTCTTTCCTTCCAGTCGCATGGCTTTCCACCTTTTCGTGTTTTTCGTGGACCAGGCTCTGATTGCCCGGCGGGCTAGATTTTATCACCTTACTTCATCGAATGGCGGCACTGCCGCCTTGACCGGGCTGGAGTGCGGTGTAGAATTGCCCTGAACGATTCATGGCCGGCGCAGCGATGGCGGCCAACTTGAGGTGAAACACACATGAAATGGTGCAGATTCTCCACCGGAGGCCCCATCTCCTACGGCATCATCGAGGGCGACACGGTGACCGAGGTTGAAGGCAGCCCCTTTGAGAGCTACAAGAAGACTTCCAACACCCACAGCTTGGATGCGGTGAAGTTGGAAGTGCCGGTCATTCCCCCGACCTTCTACGCCGCCGGCATCAACTATCCCGAGCATGTGACCTGGGCTGCCCAGATGCGCGGCGAGGAGCCGGTGCTGCCCCAGCAGGCGGACGTTGGCTACCGGGCCATTAATGCCTTGGTGCCTGACGGCCATGACATCATCGTTCCCAAGGACGCCACAGAGATGCTGCAGTACGAGGGCGAGTTGGTGGTGGTCATCGGCAAGACCTGCCGCAACGTCACCGAGGAACAGGCCCTGGACTATGTGCTCGGCTACAGCATCGGCAATGATGTCAGCGAGCGGACATGGCAGCGCGGTGACCGGACCATGTGGCGGGCCAAGAACACCGACACCTTCAAGCCAATGGGCCCCTGGATCGTCACTGACCTTAACCCCGACGACTTCCATGTGGTCATCAAGGTGAATGACCGCATCGTGGGTGAGTACGACGTGGCCACGGCGATCTTTGGCGTGCGCACGTTCATCAGCAAGATGAGTCAGTATCTGACGTTGGTGCCAGGCGATGTGCTGTGGATGGGCACCGACGGCGCCACCGAGAACATGGTGGACGGCGATGTCTGCACCATCACCATCAACGACATCGGCACCCTAACAAACAAAGTGAACTGGCAAAAATAACGGCCGGCACAGCCGGGTTTTCATGGGTGTGGCAGCCAAAAGCGCCCCTTGTTATCAGGGGCGCTTTTTCTTTCAGTGAAGTATTACTTCTCTAGGCCGATGCCGGTCTCGGCGGACCAGGCTTGGAGGCCGCGGCGGTAGGCAAGCGCCCCCATGGGCATGATCACGCACTGCATCGCTTCCAGGACCTCCATGGGCGATGCGCCCTCGGCGATGGCCACTCTGATATGCGCCTGGATCTGATCGACGTCGGCCTTGAGGGCGGCTTCCACCGCCACCTGCAGCAGTTCCTTGGTCTTGCGGTCAAGCAGGCGCTGTCCGGTATAGGTGGCGTCGATGAACTGGTTGTAGGCGGCGACCCAGTCCAAGTCCACCTCCGCCATGATGCGGTGCATCTCCAGAGAGTAACCGCGGTTCTCCGAGACTCTCTTCAGCATTTCATCCTTGCTTTCTGAAGCCATTGGTTCTTGCTCCTTGATCTATTTCAGGTGCGCGAATTGTAATACCTAGACAGCCCGGCCACCAGTCAAACACCGTCTCAAACGCGCCATATGAAAACCCCGCGAGCGGGTGATACAATTCGCCGAAACCGCCGGTGAGCGTGCAATCGGGCGGTTGGGAGGAATCATCGCCGAGTCCAGACTTACCCCCGAATATTTCCAGCGCGAGGATGAACAAGCCGACTCAGTCTTCTACGAGACCCCGCGCTTGGTTGTACATATAGATGATGGGGCCATCGCAGCCATCGGCCAGTTCTTCAAGGAACAGATACCGGAGAACGCCGAGGTGTTGGACCTGATGAGCAGTTGGCGGACCCATTGGCCGGCCGGACACCCCAAGAAACGGATGATCGGTCTAGGCATGAACGACGTCGAATTACGAGAGAACCCGGACCTCGACGGATATGTTGTTCATGACGTGAACGCAAATCCTATACTGCCCTTTGAGAACGAAACTTTCGATGCGGTGGTCATCACCGTCTCGGCCCAATATCTGACCAAACCCATCGACACTTTCCACCAGGTTGGCCGTATCCTGCGGCCCGGGGGAAAGTTCATAGTTAGCTTCTCCAACCGCATGTTCCCAACCAAGGCCGTCCTGATCTGGCGGAACTCCACGGACCGGGGCCGAGTGGACCTGGTGGGAACCTACATGGAAGCGGCAGAGAGCTTTGAGGACATCCAGGCCGCGTTCCTCAACTCAAACACCAGCCCACCGGACGACCCCATGTACGCCGTCTACTGCCGCAAGGCCCAGGCTTAGTTCTTTCCCGATTCTTCAGTCTTGTCATTCTGAGGAGGGCCGAAGGCCGACGAAGAAACTGCCAATTCCGAGTTTGGCAGACCCTTCCCTTCGATCAGGGTGACATGTCCAGAGAGGCGTCGGACATCTGGAAACCACCTACCCTGAACCTCTGTCCTAGTTGCCTGCCGGCGCAGCGGCGGGCTCGGGCGTAGAACTAACCTGGGGCAGAGGGCCTGGCGGCGTGGCGGCAAGGACCATCACCGCGGCGAAGGCTACGATGATTCCGAATACCGTGAAGGGTGTTTCGTAGCCGCCGGTGGCATCGAACATGAACCCAGCTACTATCGGCCCCATGGCCTGCCCGCCGATCTGTGCCGGCAGCGTAAGTCCCCGAATGCTGCCCAGATGCAGCCTGCCGTAGTAGTCTGCCCAGGTCAGCCGCAGCAATAGATGTATCCCGCCAACCCCAATACCCAGCAAGAACCCCATCGGTATTCCGGTTGCAAGCGAGGTGCTGTATCCCGTGCCGATGGCGCCCACGGACATGGTGATCCCTGCAACGGCCAAGAGGACCCGGAGTGGAATCCGCCGGGCAAGCATGGACCAGAACAGTCCGCCCGGCACCTGCCCGAAGGCGAAGGTGCTGGCCGTCAGCGCCGCCAGGTGTGTGGGGACTCCTTGGCCGATGTAGTGGGGCACCTGGTGCAGGCTGACCCCAGCTTGGACCACGAACCCGAACACGGAGAATAGCGCCAAGATCCAAAACGCCCTGGTCGCTAATGCCTGACGGACCGTGTAATTGAACTCGGTGAAGGCGCTTGCAGTGTTCTCATGGCTGGTCTCCGTAGTGGAAGGGGCGCCGGCATCAGATTCAGCCCGTTGCGGGTCGGGCTCCAGACCCATATCCTCTGGACGCCGCGCCATCAGCAGCAGGACCGGGATGATTCCTGAGCCGATGGTGAATATCCCCAGGGCCAGCCACGCCGTCCGCCAACCCCAGCCGTTGATCAACACCTGTGCTATCAGTGGAAAGATGGTCAGCCCGATGCCCTGGATGATTCCCATCAACGCCAGGGCCATGGGTCTGCGGCGGATGAACCAGTTGCTGACAGCGGTGGACGTGCCCAACTCCAAGGGACTGGAAAATACCGCCCGGCCAGGGACGTAGAGCAGGTAGAAAGACCAGATGGGAGATGTTAGTGAAAGCCCGATGGCGCACAGCCCCACCACGGCGGCGGAAGCCGACAGCAGCACTCCCGAACCGTACCGGTCGATAAGCCGGCCTGCGATGGGGGAGACAAGGAGCCCGAAAAGCGCGCCAAGGCTAACGGCGCCTGAGAACTGGCCACGGCTCCAGCCAAAGGTGTCGGTCATGGGAACGACGAATACGGAAAGGGTGGCGACCGCCATGACCGGACGCGCCCCGAAGCTGGGCACCGAGGCCACGGCAAGGATCACCCAACCGTAGTAGATGGGCAGCCGGTGGGCCAGGCGGGTGCGCAGGGCGGCGAAGTTCAAGAGCGTGCGCTCCATTCATGCCGGCGCGGGTGGGAGATAGAAGCAACAACCATATTCGGAGGGCCTAGTCCTGGGGCAGGGGGTCCCCCAGCACGTGCATCAACCGGTTGGCCCAACCGAATAAAGAAGCCGACAACACCAGGTCCAAGACCTCGCCCATGCTCAGTCCGTTATCGACCAGGCGTTCAACGTCTGCCTTGGCCGCTTCAGATGGGCACTTCGACAGCTTGGTAGCGAAGTCCAACAGGGCTTTTTGGCGGTCATCGATATCGGCATCTTCACCGTCGGCGAAGATGCTGTCCATGACTGTCTCGTCCTTGGTCAGCTGGTTGTACCGGTCGGCGTGGACCGCGGCGCAATAGATGCACCGGTTGACCACCGAAGCCGCCACTGCCCCCAACTCGGTCTCGGCGCGGGAGAGACCGCCCCGGCCGTACATGATCCCGTTGAAGAGAGGGGTGCGTTGCTGCAAGGTCTCGGCGTCCAGGGCTAAGACCAGCGTGTACTCGCCGATCTTGGTATTGGAGACCGTGACTTTCATGGCCTCCAGTTGCTCCTCGGTGGCCTGCTCCAATTCTAGAGGAGTCACACGGGGCTGCCAGAACGGGACAGAAGTGGTGAACTCTTTGATCGGCTCGCTCATGCAACCTCCGCCATCAGACGAAGCCCGGCGACGACCCTGATCTGGTAGGCGATGAAGGCGATCAACTCGGAGAGCCTGACGATATCGGCATCGTCCAGTCCTGCGGACCGTAATGCTGAAACATCGTCGGCTTTGGCGTCTTTGGGGTTCATCGTGACCAGATCGGTGTGGCGGATGATCGCTTTCATCCGGGCATCACCGCCGCCGTCGAAACCGGTGTCGGCGAGGGCCTGGCTTCCTACGCCGAACAGTGTTTCGTAGTGCCGGGCTAGGACTGCGTCATCGTTGAGTTTGGCTATCCGGCAGGCCAAGCCCGCCCGTTCTGCATGAGACAGGCCGCCCGGCTGGTTGGGCCGGAGGGACGCCTCATGGGAATTCTCAGTCAGCTCCAGGATGTCGCTGCGCAGGGATACGGCGCCGGCCAGAGGGCTGGCGGCAGAGATGCCCGACGCTTTGGCAACTATCGTCTCGAATATTTCCAATATGCCTCCATATATCCAGAAAACCTGAAAGGCTGAACGGACCTAAAGGGAGCCGTCGATAACTATGTCCAGCACCGCCGGCTTGCCCGAGGCGACCGCCCGTTGGACCGCAGGGGCGATCTCAGCTGGGTCGGTGATGCGCTCGCCGTGGACGCCCATGCTGCTGGCGATGGCCGAGACGTCGAAGGGGGTTGGGAAGTCTGAGTAGGGCAGGTTCTCCCCGGCAGACTCCTTCTGCTGGAGGATCTCCCGCTGGTAGACGTCGAAGTTCACCTTGAGGACCCGGTACATGCCGTTGTTGCAGATGACGAAGATGCAGGGGATGTTGTCGTTGGCCGCGGTCCACAGGCCCTGGATGGTCATCATGGCGCTGCCGTCGCCGATGATGCCGAACACCGGCCGGTCGGGGTTGGCGACCTGGGTGCCCATGGTGGTGCCGATGCCGCCGCCGATGGACTGGCCCCGGAAAGCGCGGAGGTCGCCCCGCTTCTGGCCCTGGAAGTAATGACGCATGGTGGCCCGGTTGCTGATGGAATCGTCCACCACGATTGCGTTGGCCGGCAGCGCGTCCGCCAACTCGGACATCATCCGTGCCGGTGTCATGGGTTTGTTGTCCCATTTGGCGGCCACCGAGTCCTCGAACGACTTTCGTTTGTCTGCCGCCTCTGCGACCACTCCTATCTTCCGGCCGTCTATCTCGTTGGCCAACTCAGGCGTCATCAGGGGCTTGAGGGCGCCGATGAGTTCTTCGATGGCCAGTCCGCAGTGGGAGACGATGCCAACGTCGGTGGGTTCCGATCGTCCAGCCCGGCCCGGGATGGGGTCGATATGGACCAGCTTGGTGTTCTCGCCCAGGATGACGTCACCCCAGTAGAACAGCTCGTCCATGGCGTCCATGCCGATGGCCAAGACCAGGTCCACATCCTCTAGGGCCTTCCGGCTGCTGGTAACGCGGAGCGTATGATTGCCAAAGAACTGGGGGTGCATGGTTGGGAACGAGACTTCGGCGCCCCGGGACTGGTAAACGGGGAAGCCCATCAGTTCAGCCAGTTCCACGGCCAGGTCGTTGGCGTGGTCTTCTGAGACCCGGTCACCGACCATCATCATTGGTTTCTTGGCGGCTATCATCAGCTTTACCGCCTCTTCGACGCCTTTGGGGTCTGGGCGGTACGAGTCGTGCATCTTGCTGGAGGGCACGATGTTCATCTCAGCCTCGGCCTCCAGCGCGTTGGCGGTGAACCCAACATAGACCGGACCTTTCGGGTGGCTGTTGGCCTCATGGAACGCACGGCGCATGACAGAAGGGATCTGGTCTGGGAGGTTCAGTTCCACCGACCACTTGGTAACCGGGCGCACCATCTCTGCCAGGTCAGTCTTGGTCTCGTTGATCTTTCGGGCGTCATAGTTGGCCGATGTGATGACCATGGGGGTGCCGGTGTTCAACGCGTCCAACATGATGGCGATGCCGTTGGCCAGTCCACTGTCCACATGGAGGCTGACGAAGGACGGTTTTTCGGTGGCCCTGGCGTAGGACTCACCCATACCCATCGCCACGCTTTCCTGCAAGGTCAGGAAGTATTGAAGCTCAGGGTAATCGCCCAGCATGTCGATCAGGGGCGCTTCGCTGGTGCCGGGGTTGCCGAAGATATGCTTCACGCCCTCCGCCTTCAGCATCTCCAACACAGCTTGTTTACCGGTCATCATTTGAGACATCTAACGAACCTTCCGTTTAACTAATGTTTTTGAACGCGCAACGACCGCTTGATCAAAAACCGTCCAGCGCGTTTATTTCCGTGCGTAAATTCGCAAGTCTGCACCGCCATGGCAAACTAATGTTTCACAGTGTGCAGCCCGGCGCCAACTAACTTTTCAAAGCGTGCAAGTTAGGGAGCGGCTTGCACCAGCTCGATCACCACATCGTCCGGGCCTTCGATGTAGGCCAGTTTGATCCCCTGTGGAGTGACGGTTAGAGGGAGGATCACGCGGATACCTTCCGCCTCGAACCGGGCCATCTCTGATTCCAAGTCTTCCACGTGGAACCCGAAGTGCTCCAGCCCCAGCCGGTTGAGCTCGGGGACCGCTCGCTCAGGGGAGGAATCGGGCGGCTGGGAAGAGATATTCAGTCGCGTCGGCCCGCCAACCTGCATGCCGATGGTGATGGTGCCGGGCATGACTTCGCGTTCAGAAACTATCTTGGCGTTGAAGATCTTCTCGTACCAGGAAGCCGAGGTCTTGGGGTCTTTGGCCCTGATATGAACGTGGTTGATGGCGTATTCCATGGTCGTTCTCCTAGCTTGGGTGTTCAGGCACCGGGCTTCGCGCCCACGGCACTTCTCGTCGGAATGTTAGCGTCGTGGGGAACCCTTGTCCACTCCAAAGCGGTACGATGGGAATGCAGGCACGGTGTTTGGCAACGAAAATCCGAAGTCTGTATACTCGGCTAAAGCTCACACGAGGATTTGCATGGCACGGACCTTTCGCCTGGCATTGGCGCAGATCAACCCCACGGTCGGCGACATTCCCGGAAACACAGGCAAGATTCTGGACTACCTGGAACGCGCCAGGGATGCCCAGGCCGACCTCGTCGCCTTCCCCGAAATGGCCACCACCGGCTACCCCCCGGAAGACCTCCTCTATAAGAGATCCTTCCTGACTGAAAACGTGGCTGCGATGGAGAAGGTGGCCGCCGCGTCCAAGGGCATGACTGTTGTTCTGGGTTACGTGAATATCGTTTCGCTGGAGCGCGAGTCCGAGGACGTGGGCCCGCAGATCACCAACGCCGCGGCACTGTGTTACGACGGCAAGTTGGTGGACACCTACCACAAGATATTCCTGCCCAACTACGGCGTATTCGACGAACAGCGTTACTTTCAACGGGGCTCGGTCTGCCCGGTCTACGAGATAGGCGGCGTGGCCATCGGCGTAAACATCTGCGAGGACATCTGGTACCCGGTGGGGCCGACGACGGTACAGTGCCAAGCGGGGGCCGAACTCATCGTCAACATCAACGCCTCGCCCTTCCACGCCGGGAAACGGGCCTTCCGGGAAGAGATGATCGCACAGCGGGCTTCCGATCATGGACTCACCGTTGCCTATGTGAACACGGTGGGAGGGCAGGACGAGCTGGTCTTCGACGGCGGCAGCATCATCTGCGACGCCACAGGCGCGATGGTTGCGCGGGGGCCGGCCTTCGAAGAGAAGCTGCTGATAACAGACCTGAGCTTCCCCGACGCTGCCGGTGAATCGAAATCAGTATCGTCGAGTATGGACACGGCCTCTGTTGGCACATCCAGGTCTATGGTGGTGTCTGGGCCAGATGGGGAGAGCAAAACGCCCCTTGAAAAGCAGGCCATCTCGGATGCGATGATCGGTCCTGAAGAGGTCTACCGGGCTTTGGTTATGGGCACCGGCGACTACCTACGAAAGTCGGGCTTCTCCAAGGTGTTGATCGGTATGTCGGGCGGCGTGGACTCGGCCCTTACGGCCGTGGTGGCGGTGGACGCCCTGGGCAAGGACAACGTGGTGGGAATTACCATGCCTTCCCGCTACTCGTCTGAAGGGAGCATCAGCGATTCCAAGAAACTGGCGGAAAACCTGGGCATGGACCTCTGGGAGGTGCCTATCGAACGGGCGCACCGCGCCTTCACCGATATGCTGGAAGACCGGTTCGAGGGCACTGACCCAAACGTGGCGGAAGAGAACGTTCAGGCACGGGTGCGGGGCAATGTCCTGATGACCGTGTCTAATAAGTTCGGATGGATGGTCCTCACCACCGGCAACAAGTCGGAGATGGCCATGGGGTATGCCACGCTGTACGGCGACATGGCCGGCGGGTTCGCGGTCTTGAAGGATGTGCCCAAGACCACGGTCTACGAACTCTGCCGCTGGCGCAACGCGCACGGCGCGGTTTTCGAGGGTGGGGACGATGTGATTCCTTCGGCTATCATCGACAAGCCGCCCAGCGCCGAGCTGCGGGAAGACCAGTTGGACGCCGACAGTCTGCCTGCCTACGAGGTGTTGGACCCGGTGGTGGAAGCCTACGTTGAGAATGACCTTAGCTACCAGGAGATGGTGGGGCAAGGGTTCGATCCGCAGGTAGTCCGGCAGGTGATCACCGCCGTGGACCGCAACGAATATAAGCGCCGCCAGGCCCCGCCAGGGGTCAAGATCACCCACCGCGCCTTCGGCAAAGACCGCCGCCTCCCGATCGTGAACCGGTACCGTCAGCAAGAGGGGTAGGACTGCCGCGCGTTCATGGTTCTACGGGGCTCACCACGAACGGTTGGCTGAGTTAAAGGGCTGCTAAGCGTGTAGTTCCTTAGATTCGTTCGTCCTGAGCTAGTCCAAGGGCCTGCGCCCTCACCCTGGCCCTCTCCCTCAAGGAGAGGGGTTTTGCGCTCTGGCTAGTCCCCGACCTCTACGATCATCTCCACCTCAACGCAGCTTTTGCGGGGGAGGCCGCTCATGCCTACTGCTGACCTGGCGTGGCGGCCTTGGTCTCCGTAGAGTTCCACCAGGAGGTCAGACGCGCCGTTGCCCACCACGAAGTGGCGGTCGAATTCTGGGTCGGCGTTGACCATCACCAGCAGTTTAACCACCCGTTTGACCCGGTCCAGATCGCCCAGCTCCTGTTTGATGGAAGCCAGACAATTGAGCATGGCCAATCTGGCCGACTCATAGGCCTGTTCCTCTGTAACGTCGCGGCCAACCTTGCCGGGGTTCAGCACGGAGCCGTCGGGATTACCGGCGATGTGGCCGGCCACATACAGCAGGTTTCCGGTCTGCACGGCGGGAACGAAGTTCGCCACCGGAGTTCCAGCCGGCCCCAATTCCAGTCCCATGTCATTCAGCTTTTGTTCGGCTTCCATGTGACACCTCCGCGCCTATTTGGGGGATTATACCCGGCATCGAACACTCCAGGCCCCGGCTAGATACAACTTGCAGAAGAAGGCTAAATATTGATTAACGGTTTGTATCAATTGACAGGGGTGGAACGTAGGCGCAGAATGGTTCTTGCACATGATTAAACCCCGTAACAAAGCCGCGTTCGGCCTGACGAGCCGTATCCACTACGCCTGGATCGTCATCGCCATCGCGGCATTTATGCATATGGCCGGCGGCTCCATCCGGCAGGCTTTCGGAGTGCTCATCGTTCCTCTGCAAGAGGACATGGGCTGGAACCCGGCCACCGTGACGCTGGCCTACGCTTTGGCCAGCATAGTCGGGGCGCTGCTTGCTCCCCTGAGCGGCATCTGCACCGACCGCTATGGCGCCCGCAAGGTGATCATGGTCGGCGTTGCCACATTCGCCGTCGGTGCGCTCATGACCGGGGTGATATCAGAGGTCTGGCATCTTTGGATATCCTACGGGCTATTCTTGGGAGTCGCCCAAGCCTGTTTCAACGTCCCCATCATCACAACCGCCACCTACTGGTTCCGCACCCATCTGGGTTACGGAGTGGGATTCTTGCAAGCCTCTCACGGCCTGGGCCCGGCGGTCATGGCCATCGCGGTCAGCGCTTTGATCACAGGCGCATCTTGGAAGACGGCTTTCTGGTCCATCGGGATCGTCGGCGGGATAATCATGCTGTTGTTGATGGCCTTCTTCCGGAACCGGCCTTCAGACATCAAAGGCTGGGCGTTCGGGTCTCAGGAGCTCGACGAACCAGCGGAGCGGGACCCGGTCCGCGAACGAGCTAGGATCAAGGCCTTCCGGACGAGCATGCAGTCGACCGCCACGTTCTGGAAGTTGGTCTCCATCCACTTCCTGGGCTGTGTGAGCCACGCTATCGTCATCATCTACATCATCCCCATCGCGGTGTTGGCTGGAGTGGATGAGGTCACGGCCGCCGGGGTGCTCAGCACCTTGGCCTTGGTCAGTGTCTCTACGAGGTTCCTCACCCCGGTGATCTCCGACTATATCGGCGCACGGGGCACCATGGCCACCGCATTCATGTGGCAGGGGCTGCCGGTGCTGATGCTCTTCTGGGCCCACGAACCGTGGCAGTTCTACATGTTCGCTGTCATCTTTGGCATCGGCTACGGCGGGGAAGGCTCGGCTTTCCCGGTTATCAACCGCCAGTATTTCGGCAGGGGTCCCATGGGTTCGTCCTTTGGCTGGCAGCAGTTCGGCGCAGGTTCCGGCATGGCCATGGGCGCGTGGGTGGGCGGAGCCCTCTTCTGGTTGTTCGACTCTTACGCCGCCACCATCTTGGTTTCGACGCTCACCAGTGTTGCTGGGGCGGCGGTCATTATGTCCATGGAGCCCACGGGCCGCGTACTGATACCGAATTGGGAAGACACCATTCCTGCGGTACCAGCGGCTGCCGACGACTAACCACGCTGCACCGCATTTGGCGTTCCCGTCGATAACTACTATTCCGCCTGGCTGGCTGTAACTGTACAGCCATTCCTGTATAGTCCCGTGGCGGCGATCCACAGGGCGCGCCTTTTCGTAGCTAAGTTAGACCCCAAAACCCTCATTGACCCGCCCTGATTCAACGCGGCCGGAGATGGTTATAAACGATGGCGATCGGCGCGGCATTCGGAATGATGAGCGCTTTCTTCATGGGTGGCCTGTATGTGGCCGGAGCGCTGGGTGCGATAGCGCTCCTTCTCATGAAGTTCTTCAACATCTCCAATCCCAACCTATGGAATATCATGGGGAACAGGGCTTGGGAGGGCAGCACCAACTTCGTCCTGATCGCCATTCCGTTGTTCATCCTGATGGGAGAACTGGTCCTCCGGAGCGGGGTCGCCGAGCGGATGTACAACGTCCTCTCACGGTGGCTCGTCTTCATCCCCGGCGGACTGATCCACAGCAACATCGCCTCCTGCGCCGTCTTTGCCGCCTGTGCCGGCTCCAGCGTGGCCACCGCGGCCACCATCAGCAGAGTGGCCCTGCCTTCCTTCCGCCAACGGGGTTACAACGAACGGCTGGTGATCGGGTCTTTGGCCGCCGGTGGCACCCTGGGCATCCTGATTCCGCCCAGCATCGGCCTGGTGCTGTATGGCCTGATCGTCGGAGAGTCGATAGGCAGGCTGTTCTTGGCTGGCTTCGTCCCAGGAACGATCTTGGCCGTGACGTTCATGCTGATGATCATGGTGGCGTCCAAGATCTGGCCGGGCATAGCGCCGAAAGAAGAGATGGTCACCTGGCGTTTGCGGTTCGTGGGGTTGGCCAGCTTGCTGCCCATCGCTCTTCTGATCTTTGCGGTGTTGGGCAGCATCTACTTTGGGTTCGCCACTCCCACCGAAGCAGCCGCGGCAGGTGTAACCGGCGCGCTGGTCCTAGCCATCGCCGGTAATTCGGGGATGCTGGTCATCAGCCTGACAGCCGGTTTCCTCAGACGCTTTCCGCTGCTTCCCAGGGGGATGCGGTATCAGCTGGAAGACATTCAGAGCGCCAGGCCGGTGCTGCCGGGGGACATCAGGCGAAATGTCGACCATATGGTGCGCATCCTGAAGGAATCTTTCCTATCGACCGCGCGCACGTCATCCATGATCCTGTTGATTCTGATGGCGGCCTTTACCCTGCAGTTTGCCTTCGCGGCAGTGAGGATATCGGTGGATATGGCGGAGTGGGTCGCTTCCTTCGACCTCTCCCATCTGCAATTGATCCTGGTTTTGGTTGTGTTCTATCTGGTCTTGGGGACGTTCATGGAAAGCTATTCCATGATGCTGACCACCCTGCCGATCCTTATCCCGGTGGTGAACGACGCCAATGTGGACAAGGTATGGTTCGGGATCATCATGGTGATCCTACTTGAGGCCGCGCAGATCAGCCCGCCCCAGGGGATGGCCCTCTATGTGCTCCATGGCGCACGCCGAGATACCGATAAAGAGTTATCGGAGTATGAAGGCGTGTTGGCGGAGACGGGCACGATCAATGATGTTTTCGTGGGCGTATTGCCATTTATGGTATGTATGTTTATCGTGATCGGGCTTGTGATCGCCTTCCCCGAACTGGCAACCTGGCTCCCCGACCAAGCCAAAGGCAACCTCTAAGCGGCGGTACAACCGCGTTTTCATGGGTTGGCTCGAAACGACATCACCCCTTCGGATGAACTTTCAAACCGAAGGGGTGATTTTTTGCGTTAATGCCATCAACCAATAGGCGGTTGCACCGCCCGGTGCGCCGGTTAAGAGAGGGGGACTATGGCTTCTACTTCTACCAGCAGCTCGGGGCGGACCAGTCCGGCTACCACCACCGTTGAGCTGGCGGGCGGGCTGTTGGGCCAGGTCTCGGCTCTGACCTTGCTGTAGGCGGGATAGTTGGCGATGTCGGTGATGAAGCACGTGATCTTTGCCACGTCCTCCATCTTGCCCCCGGCGGCGGCGATCACCGCGGCGATGTTGGCCATCACTTGACGGGACTGGGCTTCGGCGTCGCCGACTCCAACAACGTTACCGGCGTCATCCATGGCGACATGTCCGGATACGAACAGGAAATCTCCTACGATCATTCCGGGCGATAAGACGGGATTGGGGGCCGCACCCGCTGGGTTCACGGGCTTTCTCTCTGGCATAACGTTACCTCCAGGTTCTTCTTTCCATTTAGACGCTTGGGCTAGGCGCTTGGGCGCGCGAGTCCACATTATACATAGAGGGGCGGATCGGTGGAGCTACGGAGATAGCGCTTGCGTATCTGTCATTCCGAGGCGTTGGCCGGGGAATCTCGTTGCCCATGGGACAGCACAGATGAGAGCAAAGAGACCCCTCTCTTCGCTCGGGGTGACAGGTGGGCGAAGGGGTCGAATCTAAGTAGAGCAGGCTTCCGGGAAAGAAGGCCGTAAAGCCGGGGCGCCGGAAGAACGGGGCCTAGCTGCGGGAGGGGAGGGGCATGGCGGTGTCGTCGCGGGTTACGGAGATGCAACCGCGGACGCCCTCCATCTTGGAGAAGAGCTTGTTGAGCTGGTCAAGTCCGGTTGTATGGCAGGTGAGGCTCAACGTCACCGTACTGTCGGAGTAATCTCCCGTGACAACCGAAGCTATATTCACTCCCTCGTTGGAAACCAGGGCGGTCACGTCCCGGAGGAGGCCGACACGGTCGTAGGCCTTCATGATGATGCGGACCGGATAGAGCTGCTTCTCCTGGCCCCACTGAACGTCTACCAAGCGCTCTGGCTCGTCTTCGTGCCGCACGCTGGAGCAGTTCTGCTTGTGGACCGTCACACCCCGGACGCGGGTTATGAACCCGATGATGGGGTCTCCAGGGATCGGGCTGCAGCACCGGCCGATGCGCACCAAGAGGTCGCCAACGCCCAAGACGGTGATTCCCGAGTTGGGGCTGGTAAGCGGGAGTTCGTTCTTCCGTTTGGCCAGGGGCTCTTCGGTCTCGTGTCCGATCTGGGCGAGGCGATGCGCCAACAAGCTCTCCGCGATGTTGCCTGATCCCAAGTTGGCCATCAGGTCGTCCATGGAGTCGACCTTGAACAGACTTAGCAGAGTGGCGTCGTCTACCTTCTGATTGAAACGCCGCAGTTCCCGCCGGACAACTTCCCGGCCTCGGTCGATATTGGTGCCCCGTTCCTGCCTGCGGAACCAAGCCCGCACGCTTTGCCTGGCGCCCGCTGAACGGACGAAACCGCGGTTGGGGTTCAGCCAGTCCAGGCTGGGGCCACGGTCGGACTTGGAGTTGAGGATCTCAACGGTGTCGCCATTCTCCAGGGCGGTGTCCAAGGCGGTGAGTTTGCCGTTCACCTTTGCGCCGATACAGCGGTGGCCCAAGTCCGTATGAATCTTATAGGCGAAGTCCACCGGGGTGGAGCCGGATGTTAGTTCAACGATGCGGCCTTTGGGAGTGTAGACAAAGACCTGGTCGTGGAAGATGTCCTGTTTGACAGACTCGATAAACTCAGCGGTCCCAGCCACTTCCCGCTGCCATTCCAGCAGTTGACGCAGCCAGGTCATCTTCTCTTCGAACCGTTGGTCGCCGGAGTTGCCTTCTTTGTAGGCCCAGTGGGCCGCGACGCCGTACTCAGCTATCTGGTGCAGCTCGTAGGTCTTGATCTGCACTTCCAGGGGAGTCCCACCATCGCAGATCACCGTGGTGTGCAGGGCCTGATACATGTTCTCTTTGGGGTTGCCGATGTAGTCGTCGAACTGGCCGGGGATGGGGTGCCATGTCTGGTGGACCACTCCCAAAGCCTTGTAACAATCGGCTGTCTCGTTAACCAGGACCCGCAGGGCGAAGAGGTCATAGATGTCGCCGAACTGTTTACCCTGGGCCTCGTATTTCTGCATCTTCCGGTAGGTGCTGTAGATGCCCTTGGGGCGTCCGATCACTTCGGCTTCGACGCCGTACTTCGATAATTCGCCACCAAGTGAGGTGCAGACGGTCTCGATGTACTCCTCGCGCTCGGTACGCTTGGAGGCCAATATCTTGGATATCTCCCGGTATTTCTCTTCGTTCAAGTGCCGGAAGGCCAGGTCGTCCAGCCGCCACTTGATCTCCCAGATGCCCAACCGGTGGGCCAGGGGAGAGTAGATATCCAGGGTTTCTTGGGCGATGCGCCTCCGCTTCTCAGGAGGCAGCGCGTCCAGGGTGTTCATGTTGTGCAGGCGGTCGGCCAGCTTGATCAGGACCACCCGGATGTCCTCGGCCATTGAGACCAGCATCTTGCGCAGGCTCTCAGCGTGGAGGGATTCCGCGTCGTCCATGAGCCCGGCGATATCTTCGGCTGGCGGTTGGAGCTTGTCGTCCATGCGGGTCAGCTTGGTGACGCCGTCGACGAGCTTTCTCACTTCGGAGCCGAAGCGCCGCTCGATATCTTCCAGGGAAACCTCGCAGTCTTCGACCACGTCATGGAGCAGAGCGGCCACGATGGTGTTGGTGTCTAGGTGGAGGTCGGCGAGAAAGAGGGCCGTTTGGAGGGGATGGGCGATGTAGGGCTCGCCGGATTTCCGCATCTGCCCCAGGTGGCATTCGGCGGCGAAGACGTATGCCTGCCCCACAAGTCCGGTGCTGTCTTCGGGCAGGTAGGAGCCGACCCTTTCGATAAGGGTCTGTGCCGTCTCTGAGGCTACCTTATCCTTAGCTATCACTGTATCTGATGATAATACACAGGCCTTATCAAAGTCTAGACTTGAGGTTAAGGCTTGGGCATCGCCCAAACCGGTTAGTAAAACGCCAGCAGTGACGTCAGGCCGATGAGTCCTCCGCCCACGAACAGACCCAGGGCCGATATGGTGATCCAGCCCCCTCCGTGCCGTGCCGATATGGCCCTCCGCCAACCGACCATGCCCGCCGCCACCGGCACCATCGCTGCTGTCATGCCGTAGAAGATCGCGGCAACGAATCCGACGAAAGTCAGAAGGGGTTCGACAAGGAAAGCAGACAGCGCCCAGAGCGCCGGTAGTATCACCCACAGCATGCTCACTAGTACCGCCCAGTGCCAGGTCTTGAGGTTCGCGCCGGTGCGGACCCTGGCCCGGCGCATCTGCTGCTCTTGGAAGCGCCACTGGGGCGCCCGGTCGCGGGCCAAGGTGCGGCGCACGGGTATGGGCCGCCGGTGTTGTCCGTTGGTCACCGCCTCATTGGATGGGAACGGGTCACGGCCACCCAACTGCCGGGTACGAAGACACCAGGGACAGGAAGACAGGTGGCTGCCGTAATGATGCTGAGCATTGGTCTCGCAGATGTCCAAACTCTGCTCGGCAGCGGCTAGCGCGTTATTCCATTCGGCGGCCGTTGGGCGGTTTTCCGGTTCGTCATGGCCGTCTTCGAAGCATCTCTGGAAGAGGTCCTGGAGTCCTGGCGTCAGGGTCTCGAAGGGCACACCGATGGGTGGCGGAGCAACCATGGCGCGCTTGTTGCGGGAGTAGGGGAAATCACCGGAGGCGATGCGGGTAAACAGGGGTGGCGGCTCGCCCTTGCCAAGGTGGACTCCAGTGAAGGGGTGCACGCCGCCCATGAGCAGCAAGAAGACCAGAACGCCGAGCCCGAAGTTGTCTTGCTCCAAGGACCGCTCTGTCTTGATCAAACCCTGGTGGTGCAACTCCGGAGCGGTGAACTCGGGCGTGTAGACCGGGCACAAGAACGCGCCGCCGCCGTTGGGGTCACGGACTTGGAAAGAGTCGGCGTCGATCAGGGTGACGCGGCCGTCGGGGGCAACGAAGATGTTGCTGTGGTTCAGGTCGCCTATCACGTAACCGCCCTTGTGGGCCGTCTCAACCGCACCGGCCAGGCTGATGCAGGTCTTGAGTAATAGCCTGTAGTCGAACCAGGGCCGGGATATCAGCCGGGCATGGGGCGAGTAGATGTCTATGATTGGGGCCATGTCCTCAACGCGAGGCATGAGGAACCCGGCGATGCGGCTTTTCCGGCCGGTGGTCCAGAGTAGGTCCAGCGGCCAAGCGATGTCCGGGGTTTCCGGTGTGGTCCCCGCCGGAGGGTTTGCCGCCATCACCGCCAGCTTGCGGGCCCGGTCATCGTTGGGTTTCAGGTAAACCTTGGCGGCCAAACTATTGTCGCCGGTCAGAGAGTAGACCGTTGCTTCGCCGCCGGTGCCCAGTGCGTCCGACTCGTCCAATACCAAGAGCTCGCCGGTGGACTCACGCTGCAGCTTGAACGACACAGCTAGCCGTTCCCTTGCGGATGGTCCAGCGCGAAGAGCACCAATGTCAGGTCGTCGGTCGTCTGGCTGTTGACCCTCGGCGACCCCAAGAATGACCGGAGTTCCTGGTCGGCGGCCCCGGCGTCGGTGGCGGAGCCGACGAACCGCAGCAGCGGGTCAAAGAAGGGAGCATGGGGCGTGCCTTCTGGCATCTTTAACGCCAGCATCTGCAGCCCATCGGAAAATACCGCGCCGCCGGAAGGGGTGCCCTCGTGGAAGACCGTCTGGACTCTGTCCATCGCGTCTTCGGCGGTGATGAAATGTGTTTCGTTGATGTATTCGCCGACCTCGGGTTTGGTCAGGCCGATGACGCCGTCCCGGTGGCCTTGGATCACCGCTGACCCGTCGCCCACTTGGAGGGCCGTCACGGAATCAGGGGTGGCTTGAAGGAGTATCAGCGTTGTTGCCAACTCCCGCGCTTCCACTCCCCGGTCTTCGGCGTCGGAAAGGAGTGCGGAGCGGGCGCGTTCTAGTGCCTCGGTCATGGCGTTCTTGGATGAGGCTCCAGTCCCCAAAGAGCGGCGTCCGGCCAGGTGGTTGACCGCTGTCGATACTGCCAGTTGGGCCCCTTCACCGCCGAGCTTGGCGGAACCGGCCCCGTCGGCAACGGCTATGATCAAGCTCCGGTCCGGGCCCAGCGCCCAACCGGCGGCGTCTTGGCAGGGTTGGTTGAATCTCTGGTGGGAAGAACCCGCGACGGAAGCGCCGACGACCCGCCACGGGGCCAGGCCCTCGGGAAACTGCTGGGATGTGGAACGGTCTCCTCTTAGCCAGCGCAGCCCCTTGGAGATCACTTGCCAACCCCCGGGGGAATCAATCAACCGCCGCCCAGCCGGGAGGCTGGAGGTCAACTTGGTCGCCCACCTTGGAGTCGGAGACGGCGTGCATGCTGCGGGACAGCCAGACGAACAGCTCGTTGAAGTTGAGTCCCCGGAGGCGCATGGGTGTGCGCACCACGATCTCGGAGAGTATGGGGATGTCTGCGCCCTCCACGCCAACGCCGAAGAACACCACCCTTTTGGTGGCCTCCTCTTCCTGGATGCGCTGCGCGGCCAGGTCTACGAAGTCGGGCATCTCTCCCTGTGGGCGGCCGTCGGTGATCATGAACACCCAGGGCCGGTAGTAGGGAACGCCGGACTGGTTGTAGCGGTCCTTGCGCGCTTGGACCAGGTCTAGGGCCGTGTTGATGCCGGCGGCCATGTGGGTCATGCCCCGGCATTCCAGAGTGGGCGCTTCGAACCTGTCGGCGGTGATGAAGTCCTGTACTACGGTGACATCGTTATCGAAGGTAACGATGGCAACCTCGACCCGTTTGGGGGCGACCGGGTCGCGCATCAGGTCGTCTTTGAAGGTCTGTAGACCCCGGTTCAAGGCCTCGATGGGCGCGCCCTGCATGGAGCCGGAGGTGTCCAGTAGAAGGACGCAAGGGCACCGGGGTTCGGGGTTCTCCGCAAACTCCACCGCATCTTCAAGTCTGGGGGCCTCAGCCATGGCTCACTCCGCGAAAGCGCTGGTTCAAGTCCAAGCTTAGCATAGATAGGGAGCAAGGCTGGCGGGGATGAAAATCGGCTGCTAAAAAGTAGGGCGGGTTAGGAACCCGCCCCTACGGACACATGGTTAGGAGATGGCCGCTATACGGGCAACGGCAGCTCGGTTAGGTTATCGGGGAGGCCTACGTCGAAGGCGTTGATGTTGAAGGCCAGGTTGGAGTAGTAGCCCATGAGGTTGGTCAGTTCCACCAGGCCGCGCACGCCGAACTGGGCTTGTGCTGCATCGAAGGTGGCTTGGCTGACCTTATGGGTGCGGAAGAACTCCCGTCCGTAATCGATCACCGCCGATTCCTGAGGCGACAGCGCCGGCAGTTCTTTCTTGTCTCGGAGGTTATCCACCAACTCGTCACTCAGGCCCTCTTTGCGGCCTCCGGCGGCGTGGGCGTTCCAGATGAATTGGCAGTCCAATTCCCTGGCCGTCAATATCATGGCAAGTTCTTGGATGTTGTTCGGCAGGCTGGACCCGTCGGCACGGATATAAGCCCTGAGATGTTCGCCTCTTCTGGCGAGTTCTGGGGCGTTGAGCTGGATGGCTACGGGGCCGATGTCCGGTATGCTGCCGCGCGACGCAACTAATTCGTCGAATGCCGCCAATTGGTCTTGTGGCACGCTCTCTCTGCTGGCTGTGGGTATTCTAGACACTTTAGCCTCCCGGTCTTCTCGTTTTGAGTCCGCCGTAAACCGGCGGGCACCACATGATACAACAGAGTCCGGTTGCCGGCGCCCGGGATCAAGTGTGCAAGGCGCGGCGAACTAAAGTAACCTTAGAGGATATGTCCTCAAACGACCTCGACCCGGCTGCGGGCGATACCGGAGCTGAAAGCGGAGCGTCCCTGACCCGGAGCCCCAATTTCAAATACTGGGTCTTCGGCGCATTGGCCATCGGCATCTTCACCTCCGTGGTGGACCACGGCAGCGTCAACGTGGCGCTGCCGACCATCGCCAGCGAGTTCAAGACCGACCTGCCCACCATCCAGTGGGTGGTGATCATCTACGCGCTGACCATCGCCGCCTTGCTCCTGCCCATGGGCCGGCTGTCCGACTTGGTTGGACGCAAGAAGGTCTACATCATCGGGACGGTCGTTCTGGCCGCCGGGGCCATCTTGTCGGGTCTTTCACCGTCTTTGGAGATGATGTTCCCTTCCAGGGTGTTACAGGGAGTTGGGGCGGCCATGACTCAGGGCACCGGCATGGCCATCATCACCGCGGCTTTTCCGGCCAACGAGAAGGGCCGGGCCATCGGAATGTTCATGACCATGGTGGGAGTGGGGGCTATCGCCGGCCCGGCCATCGGCGGGCTTGTGGTTGACGCGTTCGGCTGGCGGGTAGTGTTCTTCCTCACTCTGCCGCTGGAGGCCATCTGTTTGGTGGCCACGGCCTGGGTCCTGCGGGGCTGGTCGGAGGTCCAAGAAAGCAGTGGCACCAGGTTCGACTGGTTGGGCGCGGCGCTCTCGACCGGGTTCCTAGTGGCCCTGCTGGTAGCTATGACCACCGGCAATAAGACTGGCTGGTTATCGCCGCCGATGATTGGCATTTTTGGCGCGGCCGTCGGCATGCTAGCGGTATTTGTCTGGTGGGAGCTGCGCACCGACGCCCCGATGCTGGACCTAAGGTTGTTCAAAGGCAGGACGTTCACTTTCGGGATATCTTCGGCGTTCCTGACCTTTTTAGGCTCGTCGGCGGTCCTGTTCATGATGCCTTTCTATCTGCAGAACGTCCTCGGTTACAGCGCCAAGACGGCCGGGTTCGTGGTGGTGCCGGGGGCGGTCTGTATGGCGGTGATGGGCACGGTGAGTGGGGTGTTGTCGGACCGGTTTGGCCGGCGGCCATTCACCGTGGGCGGATTGGCGTCTTCGGCGGTCGGCCTGCTGATCTTGTCTCGGGTGACTGAAGATTCGTCTTTGTACATGGTGGTCTCGGCGTTGATACTGATGAACACCGGCATGGGCACTTTCTACTCGCCCAACTCCAGTTCGGTGATGAGCACCGTTGGCCAGGTGAAGTACGGTGTGGTGTCGGGGTTCTTGAACCTGGTGCGGAACGCCGCCAACGTGACCAGCATAGCCTTCGCCACAATCATCGTGACCACTACCATGGCTTCTCAGGGCTTCGAGCCCAGTCTGGAGGCCGTGCGTGAAGAGGTTGAGGGTGTTGCACCCGCATTTACCTTGGGCCTGCGCTACGCCTTCTTGACGATGATGGGCATCGTGCTGGTGAGCATGACCCTTTCTGCCCTGCAGCCGCCCTACGTCGAAGACCCGGAATTATTGGAGACGGACGATTTGGAAGAATCACCGGCCAGGGTCTGAGGGCGGCGGGGATCCTTCGACAGGTCCGATTCCATCGAGACTCTCGACTTCGCTCGGAGCTCAGGATGAGCGGTGTTGTTGCTGGTGGCCATGTGTCCCGTTCGTGGTGAGCTTGTCGAACCACCGCCGCGGGTTGTTCACGTGGGAGCGGGAAACCCTGTCAGGAGTTGCGGTCCCCATCCTTGTGATAGGTAAGCGGCCAGCGCCAAAGCAGGTTTCCTTTACAAGACATCCCCTGCCAAATGTCACGCTGAGTGAAGCGAAGGGTCTGCCAAGGTGATGTTTGGTAGACTCTTCGTCCGCCTGCGGCGCTCCTCAGAATTGCAGGTTTGAGAAAGTCCGGCACAAAGCTGGATTCGCTATTGATTCCTACTCGTCTACCAGAGTTCGGGTCACGTCCACGGTCGCGTAGGACCAGGCTATCTTGAAGGGTATATCGCCGGTGTTGATGAGGCGGTGGTGGGTGCCGGGGGTGATGAACGCGGAGTCGTACTGGCGCACGTCGTGCTCTTGGCCGTTGATCATCAGGATGCCCTGGCCCTCGATGACTATCACCGATTCTTCTGCGTTGTGGAAATGGGTGGTGTTGGACGTGCCGGCCTGAAAGGTGGTGATGCCGCTGGATATCTCAGTGGCGCCGTTCTCTTTCGTCACGCTGCTGGCGACGCTCACCCCTGGCGCGCGCTGCAGGCTGTCGACTTCTTCTCTTCTGATGATTCGTGGCTCTGGCAATGTAATCTCCCTTGTTTGAGTAATCTTAGTCTTGGGCGAGGAAGTCCCGCACCACGTTGCTGGCGGGTTCCCGGTCGGTCATGTTGTACAGGATCACGGCGTTCCGCACCGAGTCGGCCTGGAAGAACCGTTCGTAGAGTATCTGACGGGCCCCAAAGGCGCTGCAACTAACGTCCCAGGCCAGGCGGAAGAGCTGGACCCGGTCTTTGGCGGATGATGTGTCAGTCTCCAGATAGCGGCTGATGTCGTCGGCCAACGGTCCTTCCATATCGGCTTCTGAAGGCAGGGCCATCAGGCTGCTGGAGCCCAGCAGGTGGAGTATCTCACCCATCCGTGGGTACATGCGGATGAACATGTTGCGGGCTACCTGCAGAGGCAGCTCCGCGGGACACATGACGCCCCATTCATCGATCTTGGCGTCCACCTCCGCCGCCCTGAGGCACGCCCGCGTTACCTCCAGGTTCTCGATGATCTCGGCGATCATGGACTGGACCTGGGCTGAGTCGTTGGAGCCCAGGGTCTCGGTCATCAGGTTGGCCAGACCCAACACAAACTCGCACTTGGCCAGGTTCCGGGTGACCACCTGCTGGCCGGCGTGCAGGTGCCGGTTGGTTGCCATCTGCATATTGTTGCAGAGGGCCACGTCGCCCAGCAGGAACACCCGTTCCCAGGGCACGAAGACGTTATCGAAGAATGCCACCGCGTCCATCTCCTCGAAGCGCGAGCCCAGGGGATGGTCGTAATGGGAGCGGCTGTGGTCGACGCTCTCACGGCACTGGTATTTCAACCCAGGGGTATCGCTGGGAATGGCGAAGGCAAAGGATGTGGGGCAGGGGGCGTTGCCGGGCAGCATGTGGGAAGCAGTCGGGTAAAGGGCGATCTCGTCGGACAGAGGACCCAGGGTGGCGAGCAGCCGCGCTCCATGGACGATTATCCCGGCATCGGTCTCTTTGACCACCGAGAGGGCGATGTCGGTCCGGTCTTCCAGGGGAGTGGCGCCCGGCGCCCGGTTGCGCTGCAGGTTCAACAGGGTGTGGGTCAGGACCAGGTCGTTCTCGCGGATACGCTCGTAGTAATTCTGCATATTCTGTTTGAACTCGGGACGGTTCTGGGCGAAGTAGTCTCCCGCGGCGGCCATGGCCATCATGTTCACGTTCATGAAGTCGGGGCTGCGGCCCATCATGCCGCAGGTGGTCTTGGCCCAGTGGTGCATCATCACCCGCCGCCGTTCCAGGTCTTCGTGGGTCTTGGGAGTCAGGAAGGACAGGCCCACTGGGTCGCCGGTGGTCGGGGATTGGTAGGTCATCTCGGCCTTGAGTTTGGCGTCGTGCTGCATGTCCAGCAGCTTGGCCATGGTGTGGACGCCGTTGCGCAAGCCCGGGTGGGTGGTGACGTCTTTGACTTTCTCGCCGTTGAGGTAGACCTCGGGCGGACGTTCTTGCAGACCCTTTATGTACTCGGCTCCGGTTCTGGCTGGCATGGCCTGACCTCCGTGACGGGTCGCCGCTGATTCTTTTTATTCAACCGGGAGATGTTACCATGCCCGGCGCTCGTTGCTTCAGCGACCTAAAGGGGGTAACATTCGCGTGCTTAAGATCGGAATCAACAGATGGAGATATTGATATGTATGTAGTGATCGTTCCCATCCAGATCGAACAGGGACACCGGGATGAGTTTCTAGAAGCCCTGATGGTGGACGCCAAGGGCGCCAACGAGGACGAACCGGGCTGCCTGCGGTTCGACGCCGTCGAAGATGCCAACGACGACCACCGCATCTGGTTGTATGAGGTCTACAAGGACGAGGCCGCCTTCCAGGCCCACCTGGAAGCGCCCCATTTCCAGGTTTTCAAGGCCGCGGCCGACAAGTGGCGGATCGAGGGCATCCAAGGCTCGGCCCGGGGCAGCAAGAACCTTTATCCCTCGGACGCCGAGTGGCGGTAGACAGGCTCCATTAGATAAGATTCGGGAGGTCCGTTATGGCTAAGACGATCCTTCAGAGCGCCAAGGTAGCCGCGCCCGGCGGCATAATGTCGCAGGGCGTTGAGGTCCCGGCCGGCAAGATGGTGTTCGTCTCGGGTCAGGTGGCACGGGACTTGGACGGCAGCGTGGTCGGCGTGGGCGATGTCACGGCGCAGACCCGCAAGGTGCTGCAGAACATGCAGGCGGTCCTGGCAGAGTCCGGGGCTACCATGGACGATGTGGTGAAGGTGACGGTGTTCGTGACCAACTTGGAGCGACACTTCGCCGACATCCACAAGGTGCGGGGCGAGTTCTTCACCAGCGGTTATCCCGCCAGCACCATGGTGGAGGTAAAGGCGCTGGTCCATGAGGACATGCTGATCGAGATAGAGGCGGTCGCGGTTACCAGCTGACCGTTAGCCTACAGCCATCAGCCAATAAAAAAGAGGCCCTGATTTATCAGGGCCTCTTTTAGTTCCCTTGTTGGGTGGTTAGCTCTTGGCTGCTACACCGTCCGGCTGAAGGTCTTTCTCCCAGGGGCCGGGGAAGTTGGTCATGGGGCGGTCGCCGTGCATGAACAGCTTTTCCTGACGGAACCATTCGCTCCGCGGCGTCTCGTAGTAGCACTCGATGCCGTTGCCGTCGGGGTCTTCGAAATAGATGCCCAAGGACAGGCCGTGGTTGGAGACCCGCTTGATCTCTACGCCCTTGTCGTTGAGGTTGTTGTAGAAGTCTGCCAGGTCGTCCAGGTTCTCCATACGCCAGGCCATGTGGTTCAGGCCCACCTGGCCCTGATGGACGCCTTCGGCGTCGGCGCCGACTTCCATCAGCGCGATCTCGTGGGACTCGTCCAGGTTGGCGGACATGAATGCGGCTCGCCCAGCCAGGAAGTCGTAGGTGTGCAGACCCAAGACGTCCTCGTACCACTGGCGCGATGCCTCAGCGTTTCGAACATAAATGTTTACATGACCCAGGTGGCTCGGTGTGTAACCCATCATTCTTCTCCAAAAGTAGCTTTGGTTTACGTCGGCAAAAGTACCATAAATAAACATCTATCCGCAAGCAGCGATGCTGCGTTTTCATGGGCGCCAGTGCAACCGGGATTTCGTGGGCGCCAGTACAACTGGGTATTCGTGGGTGCCAGTGCAACTGGGTATTCGTGGGTGTGTAAAGGGCAGGGTTAGGTAGCACTGGCGTGGCCCGGTTT
>CAYXDE010000006.1:61924-88126 GCA_964463525.1 uncultured Dehalococcoidia bacterium
GTAGGGACAGGGAAAAAGGGCGGGTGTCCATGTTCCCGCTCAGGCGCGAGTGATACAATAGCTCAGCCGAGGCTCCCCGCCTTGGCTCCCTCTCATCATGGGCCGTTAGCTCAGTTGGCAGAGCACCGGACTTTTAATCCGGGTGTCGTGGGTTCGACCCCCACACGGCCCACCACAGCATTTCCCCGATTTGACAGCCACGCAGTTTGAGATAAAACTCTCCTATAGAGGACAGTACAATGCTGTCATGCAACATAACGAACTGATGGGCTACGACCTCGAGTCGTCGCCGAAGGAGTCCCGAATTGGTAACTACATTACCGGTTGCAATCTTTCCTGAGGAACGAGAAGCCAAGCGGCAAGCCTTGCTGGATGCAGTTGAGAGCTTGCGCGAAGTCATTCTGGCCGGCTCGGACGAAGCCGATGAGATAGGAACGCTGCCCCAAGTGACGGTGGACGCCATCCACGAAGCCGGACTCTTCGCTTATAAGTCGGCCCGTGTGTTGGGTGGCGCCGAGGCTGATGCCATGACCCAGCTAGAGGTCGTGGAAGCTGCCAGCCGCCTGGACCCGGCCGCTGGATGGAGCATCATGATCGGCTCAGGGACCATGTCAGGAATGGCCGCGTTTCTCAGCGATGAGGCGATACGCGAAGTTTTTGTCGACGGCAAGTTCCCAAGGGCGGCTGGAGCGGCTGCTGCCTCGGGAGAGGCGGTTGTTGTTGACGGCGGCTATCGGGTCACCGGGCGATGGGCGTTTGCCAGCGGGATCCGCCATTCCCATTACCTGGCCATGGGCGCGATGGCCGTCGACGGCATATCGGAACCGAAGCAGATCCGGGTGGTGGTGCCCACGGCCCAGGCAAAGATACATGACAACTGGGACGTGATGGGACTACGAGGCACCGGCAGCTGCGATTTTTCTTTGGACGATGTTTTCGTTCCCCAGCATTTCACGTGGGGAGGCGCCGAAGCCCGGCCCCTGCGCGGCGGCCCCAACTTCTTTCTGGGGCGGCCTGGCATGCAGACCACCGGGCATATCGGAGTTGTTCTGGGGATAGGACGCCGGGCGCTGGATGAGATTACCGAACTGGCCAAGACCAAGAAGCGAGGCTATCGCGGCACTGAAGCACTGATCGCCGACCGGGGATCATTCCAGAGGTTCCTGGGCGAGTCGGATATGCGGCTGAAGGCGGCCAAGGCCCTGTGCATGGAGACCCTCGAAGAGGCATGGGAGTTGGTAACCCAAGAGATAATGCCACCGCCAGAGTTGCAGGTCCGGCTGCGGGCTTCGGGAACCTACGCTACCGAAGAGGCCTCTGACATCGTTTCCCAGGCGTTCCGGTTCGGCGGCGGCACGGCTTTGTACAGCTCCCACATCCTGCAGAAATGCCTCCGTGACGTTCACGGCGCAGCCCAGCACAACATGGTCAGCGACCGGGCCTACGAGAACCATGGTCAGTTCATGTTGGGTTTCCCCGACGCCGATCCGATGGGCTAGGCGGCAGAGGCCGCGCATGCAGTTCGCGCGGCGTCCTGAGAGCGGGCTTCTTTATCCGCCCCAGCAACTTGTTGCTGGGGCGGTCTGTTATTCCCGTGTGACGATCCTCACAGTTCGCCTGTGCTTAGAGTCATGGTTGAAATCAACCGTCTGGGCTCTAATTAGTAGGAGAAGGGCATCTTGGAGGAAACAGCCATGGGATTCATCGAGAACGCATTCCATCCAGACCGGAAACGCCAGGAGAACTGGCGCAGGTTCAGCACCGAGGCAGGCGGGTTCTTTGTGTCTGAAGGCACGTCAGGGTGCGACGAGGTGCACATCCCGTTCATGGGTCGTCAGATCCAGGTTAGGATGCAGTCCGAAGGCCGCCGGAGCCGGACCGTACTGACGCTCGGGTACCCGAACGATGACCTCCAGTTCAAGATATTCGGGTGGGGTGGGCATAACGTACCAGTTATGGACCGTGACCCCTATCTGAATTCAGAATTCCCGGACCTAGCGCCCAGAGCGAAGGTAGAATTCAGCAACACCAAGAAGCTGACCAAGCTTCTGGCCGATGTAGACCTTCGCCGGTCTATTTCAGAATCGGCCAGTGTTTTCACCCTGGAGGCCGAGCCAGACTCGATCTGCTTGGACAACCGGGCATACGGTTCCAGGAACGACGGCGTCATCGAAGACGTGGCCCAACTTCACGCGGCCTTGGAAATCATGAAGCGCCTTTCCAAGGCTTTAGACGCCATCGAATCCGCCACCGCCCAGGATGATTCAGAGGGATATTAGGCCCGGCTGGAGAAAGTACCGGCGCCTAATCGGGATCAGATCTCACGGCGGCCTGAGAAAAAAGAGACCCGGTTGAGCTCGAGCTCAACCGGGTCTCTTCTATATTCTGAACTCCGCCCTGTCGGCGGTTTCCAGTACGTGCGGTGTGAAACGAATCTTGAGTCACAGCGCGCGTTTCTTTAACCGAGTGCTAGTTCTCCACTGCTTGTCCGTCGGGGCCAATCATGACACCGAGCAACGGACCCACATACTGGTTGTACATCTTGACGGCATCGGTATCAACACCGCCGACGCGCTCCACCCAGTTGGGAACTACCTGTTCGATCGAAGCCTTCTTGAGTGCGGCTTTGATCTCAGGTGTGAACTCGATATATTCCATGCCGCCGGCAACGTTGTCGTCAACGCCCTCAGCGGTCCATTCGTTGGTTACCAATGCCCGGTTCTTGGCCGAGTGGGCATCGGCTTCCTCGGTGATGATGGCTTGCAGGTCGGCGGGAATCTCATTCCAGCGGCCTTCGTTCATGGAGATATAGGTGACACCTAGAGCCACGATCGGGCCTACCAGGTAATCGGTTACCTCGAACCAGCGCAGGCCGGCGCCGCAGGAGCCGCAGGATACCGCGGCGTCCAAGATGCCACGCTCTAGGCCGGTGTAGACCTCAGAGAAAGCCATGAACTGCGGGTCGGCTCCCATGCCGGCGAGCAGGTCAGCCAAGACGGTGCTGTGGCTCCGAGTCTTCAATCCAGCGAAGTCGTCGATGGTCCGCAAGGCCTTACCGGAGAAGTAGTAGTTATTCGGATAATAACTTTCTCCGATAACCACGGCGCCGAACCGGTCAAGCATGTCGGCGGAAACCGCATCATGTACGGCATCGATGACATCTAGGTTGACGTCGTTATCCGGAATCAGGCCCCAGAGGTTGGCAGCATCGATGGGAGGATAGTCCCCACCAACGTAGCCGCTATAGATCTCGGCCATTCCCAGGGTGCCGTCTTCGATCAATCGGAGAGTGTCCGGGCCACCCAGGCCTAGCTCTGGGAACGAAGAAATCTCGATCTCTACCTGGCCGTTGGTGCGCTCTTTGACTTTGTCAACGAAACCACCAGGTTCGGCCAACAGTTCGCAGGGGTTCAGGGTCCTGTTGATGCAGGCGTATTGGAACTTGAAGCTGAGTCCCTCAGAAACGAGGCCGGAGCTGCCAGTGTCAGTACTGGTGCTGGTGCTCCCGCTGCCGGAACTCTCGCTCTCGGTCGCGCTCGCGTCGTCGTCGTCTCCGCCACACGCCGCCAAGATCAGCAAGAAGATGCCGATCAAGATTGGAAATGTGAACTTCCGCAACTTTGTCATCGGGTTGCCTCCTCCAGTTTTTCCTATCTCCCTGGCCTTGTTACTGCCCAACAATGGCCTGATCCTCATCGATTCCCACGGGAGACCCAGAATATAAGTTATCCCAATTCGTGATGTCAACCTTTTTGAGACCCCCGTCGACCTGTTTGTGACTAAATGGCTGATTCTCCAATCGATCAGCATTTTCGTTATGTAAAACTTCGAAAAACTAAGGGCTTGGCAGGTGGCTACAATCGCCGTTTAAGGTGGTGAACCTGCGACTGATGGGCGATGGTGAACAGCTATAATCAACGGGATATCTGAAGCGATTTCGCCACCGGGAATACAGAATTGAACCCGCAGCACCTTGACCACGCCGTTAGAACGGGCCTCATCTCAGCCATACTGATCGGGCTCAGCATCGGCATTTTGTACGGTCTAACACACTCTGTGCAGATCAGCGCTGCGCTGATCGACGCCATAGATATCTATGGCGATTCCACCGGAGTTAGTTTCGATACGGGTTCGGCGGTGATCGCTTCCGTGGTGGCCATCATACCGTCGATCACCGGTGGCGTTGCAGGAGCCGGAGCGCCCATCGGAGCATTGCAACTAACTAGGTGTCTAAAGCTGAACGACACTGTGCAGATACTGGCTGGGCTGGCGATCGCGATCGGCGGCGGCGGAGCGGCGGGGGCCATCATAACGGCTATCGTCCCCCAATTCGCGGCCGAAGGGGCTGCCTTAGGGGCCGGGGTAGGCACGGTGACGGGTATAGTCGCGCTAAGCTTTTATCGACTGCAGAGCGATCTGGGAGGCGGCTCCTGATCAGCGTTGGCCGGGACGACGGAGTGCTCCGGGTCTGGCCCTCGCCTTAAATCTTGGGAACGACATCGTTGGCGAAGTCTTCCATGTCATGCAGCATGGCATCGAGGCTATCAGCCAGTCCGGCGACGCCGTGGAAGCTGGGAACCAGGTTGGCGACCCCCAAGTCTTGGAAATGGCGAATGTCAGATGCGATCTCGTCCGCAGTCCCAGCGAAAATCGAACGGCCGGTCCCGGATATGCCGCCATCTTTCTGAAGGTCGTAGCCCAACATCCGGCTGGTTACTTCCAGCGAACCGGCAGCCCTGCCCGCCCGTTCCAACTCCACGTCCAGCCGCTTCAGTCCAACGGCTAGGTCCTCCGCAGTGGCGGTGGGGAACTGGTTGTTGTTGCCGAGGGGTTGCCAGCCGTCGCCGAACCGGGCGGCTCTTCGAATGGCCCGCCGCCCCTCCCCGCCGACCCAGATGGGCGGGTGCGGCTTCTGGACCGGCTTGGGCAGGAAATCGATGTTGGAAAAGCGGCAATACTTGCCGTCGAACTCCGGAGAGTCGCTGGTCCACAGTTCTTTGAACACCTGGATGTATTCGTCGGTGACGTCTCCACGTTCTGCGAATGGCTGGGTCTCCAGGGCCTGGAACTCTTCTTCCAACCAGCCCGTGCCAACGCCCACCGTAACCCGGCCCCGGGAAAGAACATCCAGCGTTGACAGCGCCTTGGCGGTGACCACGGGGCTGCGGTGGGGTACGACCATCACGCTGGTGACCAATCTGATGGAACTGGTCTGACCAGCCAGAAACGCCAGCGTGGTCAACTGTTCCATGGTCTCGCTGTTATCGGTTCCCGGAAATACCCCGGACTGGGAATATGGGTACTGGGAGGACACGTTCCGAGGCATCACTATATGGTCGGGGAACATGATGAAACCGTAGCCCAACTCCTCCGCGCGTTCGGCGATAACGGAGAGGTTCTCCGGCCGCGTGAGCGGCCCCCGGGAAGGCAACATGAAGCCGAAACTCATCGACGGCGCTCCACGATCAAGACGCTATTAGAACTCGGTGATCAGCACCCACATGGGGCCTTTGCCCACGTCGTAGATATCCCCGGCGTTGAGTTCTCCCGTGTCCTGGTCGATGCGGTATGAGGCCAGCTTGCCAGTCTCCAGTCCGGCCACGTATACGAAGCTACCCTGGGGGTCGATGCTGAACGCCCGCGGAACTGCTTCGGTGGGAGTCTGGCCGATGGAAGACAGATAGCCGTTGTCCGGGTTCACCCGGAAGCAAGCGACGCTGTTGTGGCCCCGGTTGGGCGCGTACAGGAATTTGCCGTCGGGCGTGATCTGGATCTGGGAGCAAGAGTTCTGTCCGTCGTACCCGCTGGGCAGGGTGGATACGGTCTGGACGGGATGCAGGTTACCCTTGTCTGCATCATAGGTGTAGACGGTTACGCTGTTGCCCTGTTCGTTCGACGCGTAGACGATGTGCTTCTCCGGGTGAAAACAGAGATGGCGGGGCCCCTCTTCCTCTCTGTTGTTGGTGCGGGTGGGAGAAAGGGGCGTTAGAGTGCCCTTGTCTTCGTCGAACTTGAACTGGAATATGGCGTTCGCGCCGTTCATGGCGCCCCGGGCGATGTGGGGAACGAACGCGTATTTGTTGGCCGGGTCGGTCTGGATATAATGGGCGCCGATGTCCGTCTCTCGCCAGACCACGGGCGGGTCTGCCAGAGCGCCGTCGTCGCCGATGCTGTGGACTGCAGCTGTCTTCTGGTAGTAGTAGGCGGAAAGCAGGTACTTGCCGGTCTTATCGGTGGAGATATGCACCGGGTCTCCATTGAGCGGGATGGAGCCCACGGGCGTGAGACCGCCGGTCTTGTGGTCAATACTGAAACTGGCCATGCCAAAATCGTCGGCTTTGCGCTGGCCGGCAAAGAGATATTTGCAGTCCGGGTCTATCGCCATGGGAGCCGGGCGCCCTTTTAGCGCCACGTCACCTTGATGTTTCAATTTACCGGTCTTCGGCGTCATCGAGTAGATGGCTATCCGGTCTTCTTCCTGAAGGGATACGTACATGTAATAAGCCAATGCCTTGCCTCCCGGGGATTGTTGTCGCCGGGAATGATGTTAACACTCAAACGGCCCCGCGGGGCATGCGGAGCGTGTCAATTTCCGAAAATGGACAGCTGGCGTGGCTGTTTGGCGCGCCCGGGCGGCGGATTAACTGTTATACTTAATCAGGCAACTACTAAGTTCGTAACACGCCAGTGTTAAACGCGCGTTATTGCCGCGAAGATAGATTGACCGTGACCTTGGGCCTGAGAGTGTGACTTGGCTCGGTAAAGCAGTCAAGAAAGCAGCCAAGGAGTAGACCCTCTCAGTGAGTTTCCAAGACTTTTCCCTGCATCCTAAGGTGCTGGCCGGTGTCAGTTCCGTGGGATTCACCAAGCCAACCCCCATCCAAGAACAGGCCATCCCCGTCGCCCTGAAAGGCCGCGACGTTTTGGGACTGGCCCAGACAGGAACCGGCAAGACTGCGGCCTTTGCCCTGCCGATCTTGCACCGGCTGGCCACTACCCCTCCCAAGAAGGGCGTCCGATGCCTGGTTATCGCGCCGACCCGTGAATTGGCCGAGCAGATCCTCCAGACTTTCCGAGACCTGGGCCAGCATCTGGGGATAAAGAGCATCGCCATCTACGGCGGCGTTTCCAAGATGCCCCAGCTGACCGGACTGCGCCGGGGCGCACAGATCGTGGTGGCCTGCCCGGGGCGGCTGCTGGACCACGTTGGCCAGAAGGACATTGACCTCAGGAACGTAGAGGTCTTGGTCCTGGATGAAGCCGACACCATGTGCGATATGGGCTTCTTGCCCGATGTCCAACGCATCTTGAACCATGTCCCCGCCGACCGGCAGACCCTCTTCTTCTCCGCGACCATGCCCACCGAGATCAGGACGCTGGCGGTCAAGATACTGAAGGACCCTGAGATGGTCCAGATCGGCGCCATCGCCCCAGCGAAGACCGTTTCCCACTCGCTCTTTCCGGTGCCGGACAAGCTCAAGAAGAACCTGCTGCTGGCCCTGTTGGAGCAGACCCCCACGGGCCGGGCCTTGATCTTCACCCGCACCAAGCACCGCGCTAAGACGCTGGCCCTGGACCTGGGGAAGAAGTCGTTCCGAGTGGCCGCCCTCCAGGGGAACATGTCGCAGTCCGCCCGGCAACAGGCGATGGACGGGTTCCGTGCCGGTAAGTTCGACATCCTGGTGGCCACCGACATCGCAGCCCACGGCATCGACGTGCCGGAGGTTTCCCACGTCATAAACTTCGACTTCCCCAACACCACTGACACCTACACCCACCGCATCGGGCGGACGGGCAGGGCGGAACAGACCGGTGAAGCCTTCACCCTGGCCGGGGCCGAAGACGGTAACATGATCCGCGAGGTTGAACGGGAGCTGGGCGTCAAGATCGAGCGGCGGCGTCTGCCCGGTTTCAATTACGGGGACTTCACTCCCGAAGAGCAGTTCCGGGAAGAGCGCCTTGGACTGCGCCGCGCCGGTGGTCAGAGCAACGGCGGCAGAGCAGGCCAGAGCACCCGGGGTCCCGGACCCCGCACCCGCCAAGGCAACGGACAGAATAACGCTCAGAACAGCCGGCGAAGAAACGGTGCGTCGAATAATGGCAACCGTGCCGACCGCCCCGATGCTGTAGCTCCACGGACCAACTCGAATAACAGGAACCGCCAAGAGCAGCCAGTTGGCGCAGCGCCTCGGGCCCGCGCCGCAAATGGCTCCAATGGCCGCGCGTCATTCGGCGGCGGTACAACCGGCTCCTCCAACGGACGCCGCTCTGAACAGCCAGCCGGCAGGACCTCTAGGTCAGACTCACCCAATGGCAGGAGCTCAGGACAGATATTGGGTAGAGCGCCGCTTAGCGAGTCGGAGAACCGGAGACGGTCGGGCCAGTTGCTGGGAAGAATAACCGCGCCTAGTTCTCCTAATGGTTCGTCCAACGGTTCTTCCAATGGAAGGAGCCGTGGTCCCAAACAGGGACCGCCGTCTTACAGCACCCGCCCGCCGCGCCCCGGAAAACCGGGCAAGCCGCGAGGACGCTCCGGCCCCCGCCGTTAACCCCTCATCTTCGTCCGGTGCGCAATCTTCGAGCAGACTTTTTTCCGCTGCTTGTAGCGAGCTGCACCTTCACGCAGACCCACGCCTGCAGCAGATATAGCAGCGCCGCCAGCGGCGCTGTGAAACCCGGAAGCATGGCGAATGGTATTGGGATAGCCAATGCCATAGTTGGCAGGAGGGTCAGCAGAAGATTGCCCCGGCTTTGGTTCACCTTGTGGACCGCCAAAGTCATGGCGCACGACTCCACCACTATCGCGCCCAGCCCTACGCCTATAAACGCCGCCCCCAGACACTCCAGGCCGCCCTCGCACCTGGCTGCCGCAATGGTCCCGCCGGCAAATGCGCCGCACGCAGCGCCGATCAGTCCGAAGATGATGGCGGCGATGTAGAGCTTGGAGAATCTCATGCTGCTTGTAAGTATGACGGAACCAGGTCCCGGTTTGTTCCGTATATAGTCAATCTGCGTAGCTGAAATCTCAGGAGGGACGGAAGATGCATTGGAGGGTTTACACCGGGGAGGACGGGCACTCGCACTTTGAGGAGTTGGAACTGCCCGAGGACCTGCTCTTCCAGTATTCGCTGAAACCAGGGGAGACCATGGATTTCAGGCGGGTGAACATGGACGGCTGGCACAACCCGCCGCGGCGTCAGTGGGTGATCCAATTGCAGGGAGCAGCCGAGATCGCTATCAGCGATGGAACAACGAACGTCATTCGGCCGGGGGATATGGTGCTGATAGACGATATGACCGGTCCCGGTCACACCACCACACCCATCGAGCAACCGTGGTTGATCACGCTGATCGCCTGCGCAGACCAGACGCCTGGGGGCACCAGGTAGACTAGCGCTTCAGGGGGAACATGGGCAGCAGTTCTTCGCCCAAGATGTCCAGCTGCTCCATGGATTCTTCGGCCGGGCAGAGCGGGCGCACCACGAACTTTGAGCCGCCGGCTTCGATGTAGCTCTGGATCATCTCCGCCACTTTCTCCACCGGGCCCACGGCCGTGAACTCGGTGAAATGAGCGTCGGGGCGCTGGCGGGTGATGTACTGTTCAGCCTTCTCGGTGGCCCCGGCAACGTCATCGGAGATGTAATAGCCCATCAGGACGCCGATGTGGTCGTCCTCGATCTCACGGTTGAACTCGTTGGCGGTTTCGAAGAGGATCTCGCAGCCATCTTTGATCTCTTCCGGGGTGGCGCTGGAGACCAGCCAACCGTCGCCCACGCGGCCAACCCGGCGAGCAGCCGCCGGAGAGCGTCCACCGATCCAGACCGGGGTTGAGGGCTGGAGGTAGGGTTTGGGGGTGACCGTCACGTTGTGACAACTGAAGAACTCGCCCTCATGGGTGACACCTTCTTCCTGCCAGAGCCGGCGCATCAGCGCGATGGCTTCGTCGGTCCGGGGGCCGCGCCGTTCTTTGGACACGCCGCAGGCCTCGTATTCTTCAGGCTCTTCTTGGCCCAGTCCAACGGCGGGAAAGAACCGTCCTTGGGACAGGTAATCCAGCGTGGCCACCTGCTTGGCCAGGACTACGGGGTTGCGCAGGGGCATGGCCAAGACGCTGGTGCCAACCTTCAGGCGGTCGGAGTAGGCCAGGACCATGGAACAGGCCATCATCGGTTCAAGGCTGAACTTCTCGCCAACGATCCGGTCGCTGAGCCACAGGGAGTCGTAGCGGTGTTTGTCGCCGATCTCCACCAATTTTCGGAGATACTCGTGGTCGTCCCCACCCTCTCCGTAGGCTCCTGGCATGTAACCGATGGCGATACTCATCTCATCTCTCTTGGGCCGATTATCCAAACACGGCTGAAGCTAAGCCAATTATAACCCAGTCTGGCATTCTACCCGCTCAGGGTGTCCATCCCGGCCTCGGTGCGGGCGTCGTTGATGTGGTCCAGTATCCGCTGCCGCAGGGGCGCGATCTCGTAGCCGATGTCGGCAAGCATCCGGCTGTTGTCCACGTTGTAGACATGGGGCACCAGTTGGTCGCCGGTTGAGATCTGGGCGCCGGGAATGATCTCCTTCACGATGTCGGCCATCTCCCTGATGCTGCACATACTGCCGCCGCTGATGTAGACCGGGTGGTTCAGCTTGTCGGCCAGTGCGGCCCGTACGAAGATCTCGGCCGCGTCTTCGGCGTGGATCATTGGCGATTGCTCTTCTTGGTGGAAGGGCATGCTCACCGGCTGGCCGATGGCTGGCAGCGACATCAGCAGCCCACCGATCATGCCGGTCATCCCGGTAACCCGACCGTGTCCGAACACGGTGCAGATGCGCACCCCCACCAGGTCCATGCCGTGACGGTCGATGTAGCGCTTGGCCGAGAAGTCGTTCACCGATTTCGTCATGCCGTAGACGTTGATCGGGTCGTTCAGGTCGTCCTCGTTGATGGGCCTCTCGCCGAAGGTGTCCTGGACGCCGTAGACGGCGATGGAACTGGCGTAGACAACCCTTTCGACTCCGGTCCAGCGGGCCGCCTCGAACACATTGTTGGTGCCGCCGATGTTCACCTGCATGGCGTAAGAGTGGCGTTCCTCGGTGTCGGGCGGCAGGAGAGCCGCCATGTGGATGATCTTGTGGACGCCGTTGGTGTTGATGGCCTCCAGCAGATGAGGCAGTTGAGTGATGTCGCCCCGGTACATCTTGATGCGGTCCAAGTAGGGTTCCAGGTTGGCCCTGGGCGGGGCCAGGTCGAAGCAGACAACCTCTTCGCCCCGGTCCAATAACTTGCGGATGATGCGGTTGCCAATGAATCCGGTACCGCCGGTGACCATCACGGACATAAAGCCTCTCCAAGATCGCCGTATTTAGCCAGGCCCCTTGTGGAGGCCCCGTAAATCATATAGGCGCGGGCAAGCGCCCGCAATGCCGGGACCGTTTTACATAAATGTGACGTGAGCCCTTGACCCGATATGAGCCTGTAGCCATAATTACCGTGACTAATTAGCAGTTAACTTATGTTGTACACCGGCCTCACCCGAGGCGTGGTGATTGCATAGATAAAATAGGTCCAAGAAGGTTATGGGAAATCCAAAACTTCAGGGACGGGGACGGAAACCATGAAGAAACAGTTTTCCATACTAGCGATTTTGGCAGCCGTCCTATTGGCTGCTTTGGCTGCCTCTCCGGTTGGGGCAAAGAATGGCGGCGGCGAGGTTATCGGAGTTACCGGCATTGTCCCCGGCCAAGACTTGATGGTCCATGTCATAGCCGTTGTACCTGCCGGCGCGAAACGCAGCGAAGTGGCGAAACAAGCGCTGGCAAATCAAGGTGCTAGGGCGATGACCAAGGAAGAGTTCTCCACGATCGCACTGCATTGGGACCAGTTCTTTGACACTGATCCCAACAACGATAAGGTGATTCAGAACTACAACCCGAGTAACGATCCCACCGGAGGTGGGCTGGCTGCCCTGCTAGCTAGCCAATCTATTTGGAACGATGTAGAAAGTTCTAGCTTCTTCTTCGAGTCCGGTGATAATTCGATCAGCCGGTGTCCTTCGCTCGTCAAAGAATGTCCTGGACGGCAAACGTTCGATGGCTTGAACGATGTTGCTTGGATGAGTATCAAAGGAAACAACACACTGGGAGTTACTTGGTCTGGCACGAGCACCGACGAGGCCGACATGGCCCTGAACACCAAATTCAATTGGACCCTTAACGGTGGTGACTACGATGTCCAGACCGTTTTGACCCACGAGAACGGCCACGCCCTCGGACTGGGCCACTCAGAAGTGCTTGGCGCTGCAATGGAAGCGACATACGCGGGCGAACGCCGGACCCTACACGCCGACGATATCCTTGGCGTGAGCACCTTGTATCCTGACGGACCGGTAAACGCCGCCCCGACAATTTCCATATCCAGCCCATCCGATGGAACCGAAGTAGCAGAAGGCGGAACGGTAGACCTTGCCGGCGCCGCCGCCGATACAGAAGACGGCGATCTGACAGGTTCCATCGCATGGTCCTCTGATCTAGATGGTTCCCTTGGAACCGGTGGGTCTGTGCTGCAGGTCTCGCTATCGAACGGGACTCACCTGATCACGGCTTCAGTAACTGACAGCGGTAGCGCGACCACGAATGCTTCGGTAACTGTGACTGTAGGCGCGCCTCCGCCGCCACCCCCGCCTCCTCCGGGGTCAGTGACCGTTGACACCATCACATACGATGGCACGGGTGGTAAAAACAACGACGTGCATCTACTGGTGGGCGTTGCTTTGAGCTCACCCATAGTTGAAGCTGCGGTGTCCGTCACTCTCTACAGAAATGAATCGGTTTTCGGTTCAGCAACCGGATTAACCGATAGCTCTGGCGTGGCGCACTTCAAGGCAAGAAAGGCTCCCGCCGGAGCCTACACAACCGTGGTCACCGGCATAACGGGGGCCGATTGGGATGGCCTCTACCCGGCCAACGGTACCGACTGGCCGTAGACCTGGTTTCAGGCACGGACAAATAAAAAAGGGCCGCGTCATTCGGCCCTTTTTGTTGGACTGCTTACACAAGAGTCTACAAGGGCCGCTTGCCCGGAATCCCAACCGCCCTTGGATAATTAGACGGGGTTGGCTTGGTCTTCTCAACCGAGATCACGATCCGGTCGTCGGTCAACCCTTCCACTAGCACGGTCGAGACCCGTTCTATGTGGCCGCCGAGTTCCTTAAGGGCGTTGGCAGCCGACTCCTGTTCCGACCAGTCACCGCCGTGTTTCAGGGCCACCAGCTTGCCTCCGGTCTTGCAGAATGGCAGGCAGAACTCCAACAGCAACGGCAGCTTGGCCAGGGCTCTAACCACCACCAGATCGAACGAGTCACGTAGGCCTTTTTCCCGCGCCAGGTCCTCGGAGCGGCCCGTGTGGACGGAGACGCCATCCAGCTCGAGCTTCTCCACCATGTGAGTCAGGAACGCGGTTTTCTTGGCTACCGATTCCACGAGTGTAAGTTCGATCTCGGGAAACACTATCTTCAGCGCCAACCCCGGCAGGCCGGCCCCTGCGCCCACATCCATCACTCGTGTTGGTGATTCCGCCGACCTCGTTAGTATGTCGCGTGCTGTCAGGCAGACGGTCAACGAGTCCAAGAAGTGCTTTATCTGGACGGCTTCATATTCGATGATAGCCGTGAGGTTGGCCCGTTTGTTCCAGTCGGCCAGCTCTTGGAAGTAGGTCTCGAACTGGTCCAACTGATGCTCGGACAGAGTGATGTCCAGCTGAGACGCGCCCCGTCTTAATAGTTCCATTCGTTCAGGCATATGGGCCTATTATAGCCGGGAGCTTTTAGCCATTGGGCACGCTCGCGTCAAATTGACACCGCCAGAAGCAGGGCCGTAGAATGACTTCCAATCACCGGCGAGCCCAGACTCAGGCAATCACCGGCGAGCCCGGTACCCGGCTGTTTCCAAGAGGGGGAACTATGGCAACGAAAGCATATCTATTGATCGAAACTGCGGTCGGCAAGACCCGTGATGTAGCCAACACCCTGTCCGATCTGCCGGGCATCACCACGGTGGACGTGGTCACCGGTCCCTACGACATCATCGCCGTGGTTTCCGGAGACGATATGACCATCGTCGGCGACCTTGTCACCGGCCACATTCACACGGTGACCGGCGTTGTCCGCACCGTAACCTGTGTGGCGGTCGGCAGTTAGCTTTCCAACCAGTATCTAAGTCCCATTAGAGGGACCGGCATAGGAGAATCACTGTGGAGTTCAAGTTCACTGCCGAGGACGAGGAGTTTCGGAGAGAACTTCGGGCATTCATGAAGGCCGAGCTTCCCGACCCTTGGGAAGGCGCGGGCCGTTACCCCGAAGACGACGACTGGGACCTGAACCGTGTCATCCGCCAGAAGATGGCCGAGAAGGGCTGGCTTACCATGCACTGGCCGGAGGAGTACGGCGGCCAGAATGCGTCTCCGGTGAAGTCGGCCATCTACAACGAAGAGATAGCCTACCTCCGGGCCCCCGGCCGGGACATCTTCGGCGTCCGTATGCTTGGCCCCACACTGATGATTCACGGCTCCGAGGAACAGAAGAAAACCCATCTGCCTTCCGTGGCCAAGGGTGAGATCCAATGGTGCCAGGGTTACAGCGAGCCCGAATCCGGCTCCGACCTGGCCTCCCTCAGCACCCGCGCCGTCCGCGACGGCGATGAACTGGTGATCAACGGCGGCAAGGTGTGGACGACCATGGCCCACCGGGCCGACTGGATCATGCTGCTCACCCGCACCGACCCCGACGCCCCCAAGCACCGCGGCATCAGCTTCGTGCTGGTTGATATGAAGAGCCCCGGGGTGACGGTCCGGCCCATCATCAACATGGCCGGCGGACACGAGTTCAACCAGGTCACTTTCGACGACGTGCGTGTGCCCAGGGCCAACGTGGTCGGCGAAGAAGACCGGGGTTGGTACGTGGCCGTGACCCTGCTGGACTTCGAGCGCTCGGGCATCGACTACTCAGCCGCCGCCCGCCGGTTGCTGGACGACACCAAAGAGTTCGCCACCGAGACCAAGCGGAACGGCGTGCCCCTCATCGAGATTCCCTGGGTGCGCACCCTGATGGCCGACCGCTACATAGACTGTGAGGTGGCCCGCCTGATGGCCTACAACGTGGCCTACATGCAGTCCCAAGACCTCATTCCCACCAAAGAAGCTTCCATGAGCAAGGTCTTTGGCAGTGAGACGGTGCAGCGGGTGACCGAGGCTGCCCTGGATATCTTGGGCATGTATGGCACTCTGACGCGCGACGACAAGTGGGCGCCGCTCAAGGGCCGGGTCCAAGAGAACTGGATGAACGCCTTCGCCGGCACCATCGCCGCCGGAACCTCCGAGATCCAGCGCAACATCATCGCTGGACGGGGGCTGGGGTTGCCGAGGGGTTAAGTTCCCGCTATTTGGCTAGTCAAAAAAGAGGCCTGATTCAATCAGGCCTCTTTCTTTTTTCCCCAGGCGCGATTCCCGTCATGTTGGCGAAGGCCAGAATCCAGAATGGTTGCGTGAGTCAAGCATTATCCCGCGAGAGACTACTGGATTCCAGCCTTCGCTGGAATTACGAGTTGGGGCCGTGAGCTTGATGGCGGACCCAACACACGGTTCGCGGCGAGCAGGGCGGGTTGGAAACCCGCGCCCTACGGTGTGTTTCCCTTCTCCAGCCCGTACGCCTCGTCCAGGATGTCCACCACGTGACGGACAAGGCCGTGTTTGCCCTGGGACTTGAGGCCCATCTGAAGCTGCATCATGCAGCCGGGGTTGGCGGTGATGACTTCTTGGGTATCGGTGGCGTCGATGGTGTCCATCTTGCGCTTGAGCAGCCGTTTGGACAGGGCGGGTTGCACCGATGAGTAGATGCCTGCGCCGCCACAGCAGAGCGCCGAGTTCTCCATCTCCACCAGCTCCAGGCCGGGGATGGAGTTCAAGATGGTCCGCGGCGCGGCGGTGATGCGCTGGGCGTGGGCCAGGTGGCACGGGTCCTGGTAGGTGACCCGGCGGTTTACCGATGCTGTAGGCGCTTGTAAGGGCAGTCCCACAAGAAACTCGGTAACGTCCTGAGTCATCTCGCTGAATCTCTTCGCTTCTTCCCGGTACTCCGGGTCGTCCTTCAGCAGTTCTGCGTATTCTTTCATGCTGGAGCCGCACCCGGCGGAGGACGTGATCACCCGCTCCACTCCGGCGGCCATCAGGGAGTCGATGTTCGCCCTGGCCATGGCGCGGCTGTTGTCCAGATCCCCGGCGTGGGTGTTCAACGCGCCGCAGCAGCCCTGGCCCTTGGGGACCATGACATCGCAGCCGTTTCTGGTCAGCACCCGTACGGTCGCCTCCATGGTTGGGCCCTGCATCAGCGGCATAACGCAGCCTGAGAGCAGCGCAACGGTCATCTTCTTTTCGCCCTGGGCAGGGTGTGTGTCGTCGGATGGCCCGAAGAACCTGCGGCTCAGCGGCGGCAGTTGGGATTCCAGCCTGCCGATGCCGCCGGGGACCAGGTACAGCAGGTGGGAGAGACGGACCAGCTTCTGGATTCCCAGCCACTGGTAGAGGCGGATGAAGTACGCGCCCATCTTGAGCTTCTTGGGGCTGGGAAGGGCGGAGTTCAGGAAGAAGCGGCCCAGCCGCCGCAGCTCGCGGCCCTGGAGTCCGGAGGCGCGGACCTGGGACCGGGTGCGTTCCATGATCCGCCCGTATGGCACGCCCGAGGGACAGACCGCCTCGCAGGCCCGGCATTGGAGGCACATCTCCCAGTGGGAGACGATCCGGGGAGTGATGTTCACCCGGCCCTCGTTGACCGCTTTCATCAACGCCAAGCGGCCTCTAGGGGACTCCATCTCAAGCCCGGTCTCCACGTAGGTGGGGCAGGAGCTCAGGCACAGACCGCAGTGGACGCAGCGGTAAAGATCGGACTCGGCCGGAATGTCGGGGCCGGTGAACCCCCCGTTGTTGCCGGTAGTAAGCTGGGCCATCTAGATACCTCCCAGGAACCGGCCGGGGTTCAGGATATCGCCGGGATCGAAGCGTTTCTTGATCGCTTGCATGACTTCCATACTGTCGGGTGGGTCTCCCCAGACGTCGATCTGGCTCTTCACTGGGAGGGGACAGTGTTCTACCACGGCGGAGCCGTCGTACTGCTGGGCGATGCGCCAGATCTGTTGTATCGCTTCCAACACCGGTTGGCCGGCCCTGGAGCGCCGGGCTGGGCCGTCCTCTGATTCGGGCCAAAACAGCCTGATGGACCCGAATCCGGGGTCGGCTAGCTGGTCCGGACCTTGCCCGGCAACCGCTATATCGCCGCATTCGGCAGAGACACGTGCCGCCGATCTGGACTGGACCGAGACCTTCATGACCAGGGTGGAGCCGGGGCTGACCTCGGCCGGGACATCGGTCACCCAGCGTAATATCCCTCTGGCGGAGTCGCCCTCGATGCGTTGCACGGCGTTGGCCCCTTCCGCCATGAGGAGGGCGGCAGCCTCATCCATCCGGCGTCTGGTGGCCTGGGCGCGGCCCGAGAAGTAAGAAAGCGACAAGGCAGTCTCCTCGTCGCCCAGCCCCAGGTCCTGGGAGGCGGCCTGGACCGAGTCCTGAAGCCACCGCGCAACTCCGGAGGAGGCGCAGTGAAATCCCAGGGGAGCGGCGGATGAGTGCAGCAGCTTGCGCCCTGCGGCTATGGATGCGGCCACGGTCGGGAATGAGGCCATCAACACTCCGGCCCGGGGATCGCGGGGCAAGAGCTTGAACGAAGCCTCCAGAATCACTCCCAGGGTGCCCAGAGAACCGGTGTACAGCTTGTTCAGGTCATAGCCGGTCACATTCTTGACCACCTTGCCGCCCGCCTTGGTGGAGACGCCCTGGGTGGTCATGACGCCGATGCCGATGAGCCACTCTCTGGGCAGGCCATAAGTGTGGGACAAGGGCCCGCCCGAGCCCACGGACAGTATGCCGCCCACGGTGGAGCGGTCGGCCCGGGCTGACTCAAGGGGAACGAATTCTCCGCCGGGAGCCAGGTGCCCTTGCATCGAAGCCAGTGTTATTCCCGCTTCCACGGTGGCGGTCATGTCGGCGGGTTGGTAGTCCACCACCCGGTCGAACGATCCCATGTCCAGCACCACATCGGCCCTGCGTGGGACATTGCCCAGACCGGAGCGGGTACCGCCGCCCCTGGGCAGAAGACTAACCTGTTCCGACGATGCCCAGCGCAGGACTTCCGAGAGTTGGAGCCGGTCCGCCGGACGCACCACGGCCTGCGGGGTGAGCCCGTCGATCTCATGCCCTTCGCCAGGCGAGACAGCGCTGCCCCCCAAAAGCCGCGAAAGCCGGTCGATTAACGATGACTCCAAAAACAACTCCAGTTTCGATCAAGCGGTCCAGTCCCGCAAGCAATCCAGTCCCGAAACCCCGGCCCCTGGCCGACTAACGCAGTTGTACTGCCTAGATGGTCATACCGGGGGCGGCTGGGTGGGCGTGGGGTATCGGCTTTGTTCCATCGGGGAATATCTTGCCCGGATTCAGGCTGTTGGCCGGGGCGAAAGCCTCCCGCACCAGCAGCATGGCAGACATGTCATCCTCGGAATAAACCAGGGGCATCTGTTCCTTCTTTTCCAGGCCCACCCCGTGCTCGCCGGTAAGAGTGCCGCCGGCATCCACGCACACCTGCAGCACCTCGGTCCCGGCCTCCATGATCTTCTCCAGAGCGCCGGGTTTGCGTTCGTCGAAGAGCAGACAGGGATGCAGATTGCCGTCTCCGGCATGGAAGACGTTGGCGATGGGAATGTCGTACTTCCTGCTGACCTCAGCCACCTGGCCCAACACCCTTGCCAATTGAGTTCTGGGCACCACGCCGTCGACCAGGAAGTAATTGGGGGCGATGCTGCCCAGAGCGCCCAGCGCGCCGTTGCGGCCCACCCAGAGCTGCTCCCGTTCCTTGGCTTCCTCGGCGGTGCGCACCTGGGTCGCGCCGGTGTCCCACAGAGCGGCCTCAACCTCTTTCCCGATCTCGTCCACCTCATCGTGTAGGCCTTCCAGTTCGATGAGCAGCACGGCCCCGGCGTCGTCGGGGTAACCGGCGTCGCTGACCTTCTGGACCGCCTGGATGGTCAGGGCGTCGATCATCTCCAACGCGGCCGGAACGATGCCGTGCTCGATGACGGCCGATACCGCAGTGCAGGCTGACTCAACATCTGGAAAGATGCCCAAGAAGGTGCGGACGGCTTCGGGGACCGGCAGGAGCCGGACCGCGATCTTGGTGGCGATGCCGAAGGTGCCTTCTGAGCCGGTGAACACGCCGCGAAGGTCGTAGCCGGTGGTCTCTCTAGCCAGGCTGCCCAGGTTCACGATGGAACCGTCCTCCAGCACAACCTCCATGCCCAACACGTGGTTGGTGGTGGTGCCGTAGGCCAGGCAGTGGGGGCCGCCGGAGTTCTCGGCTATGTTCCCGCCCAGGCTGCAGGCCTTCTGGCTGGAGGGGTCGGGGGCGTAACGGAGGCCGTCCTTCCTGACGCGGGTGTCCAGGTGCAGGTTGATGACTCCCGGCTCTACCAAAGCCATCCGGTTTTCCGTGTCCACTTCCAGGATGTGGTTCATGCGTGGGAATGCGACCTGGATGCCGCCGGGCGGGGCGATCGCGCCGCCGCTTAAGCCGGTGCCGGTGCCGCGCCCCACGACGGGCACTCCAGCGCGGCGGGCGAGCCTGACCACGCGGCTAACTTCTTCGGTGGTGCTGGGAAAGACCACGGCCTCCGGCATGCCCCGGTCCACCGAGCCGTCATACTCGAATACCAGCAAGTCGTCGGAGTGGTACACCACGTTTTCCTCGCCGACGACACCCTGAAGACTTTTCAGAAACTGTTTGAATTCCATGCCTGGGACCCACTGACCAACCATCGCCGTTTGAATCCCTGGGATGATAGAGCAAAACCGAGTCCATTGCCAGACTGGGCACGGATCGTTTGAAGGCCCCCATGTTTATGGGTATACTGTGGCGGGATTCGCGCTGGGGCGGTTTTCACCCAGCGCCAGTCATCACGGCCATCAGGTTTTAGACAGTCAGGAGGCGCCAAGTGGAGTTCAACATCGCCGTATTGGGTGGCGACGGGATAGGCCCGGAGGTAACAGACGAGGGCGTGCGCGCTCTGGAGGCCGTGGGCCGGGCATTCGGGCACAGTTTCAATCTTAGCTACGGCGACATCGGCGGGATATCCATCGACAAACATGGGATTCCCCTGACTGACGAAACCAGAGGCCTTCTGGACTCCAATGACGCGGTTCTCTTCGGAGCGGTGGGCGGCCCCAAGTGGGACAACCCCGACGCCAAAGTACGGCCCGAGATGGGACTGTTGGACATGCGCGCCCACATGGGTGTGTTCGCCAACATCAGGCCGGTGAAGGTCTATCCGCAGTTGGCTGAGTCCAGCGTCCTGAAACCCCACATCATCGAAGGCGTCGACCTGGTGGTTGTCCGCGAGTTGACCGGCGGCCTTTACTACGCCGAGCCCAGAGGGAGGCGGGAAACGCCCAACGGGATCGTCGGTGAAGACACCATGCGTTACACCGAGGGAGAGATCGAAAGGGTGGTGCGCGTGGGCTTTGAACTGGCACGGGGACGCCGCAAGAAGTTGACCTCCGTGGACAAGGCCAACGTCCTTGAGTGCTCCCGGTTATGGCGGACGGTCGCCACCAGACTCGGAGACGAATATCCCGATGTTGAACTTGAACACGTGCTGGTGGACGCCTGTGCCATGCAATTGATACAAGGCCCGGCCACCTACGACGTGATCGTGGCCGAGAACACCTTTGGTGACATCCTCAGTGATGAAGCCTCGGTGCTGGCGGCCTCCATGGGACTTCTGCCCTCGGCCAGCTTGGCTGGGGTGCCGGTGGCAGGACAGCGCTCCGGCGGTCTCTACGAGCCGATCCACGGCACCGCTCCTGACATCGCGGGGAAGGGCATCGCCAACCCAACTGGGTCCATATTGAGCGTGGCTTTGATGGTGCGTTACTCCCTTGGCCTGACCGAAGAGGGCGCCGCCATCGAACGGGCCGTGGACAGCGTGCTGGAGCAGGGCGCCCGCACCGCCGATACGGCGACTGAAGGCACCGAGCGCGTCTCAACGGTCGAGATGGGCGACCGGATAGTCGCGGCTATCGAGAGTGGAAACTAGGCCGTTTCGTCGAGTTTGACCGAGGATTGACGAGGCCCCCATCCTAACCTTCCCCCAAGGGGAGAAGGGACTTGCAGAGGATTGATTAATGGGCGGAGACCTAACGGTCGCCATAGTGGTCTTTCTGGCCAGCGCTGGAGTCGTGATGTTCTGCGGCGCCAAGCTGGCGGTGTACGGCGACGCCTTAGCTTCGCTCACCGGCTGGGGCCGCTTGTTCGTTGGCAGCCTTTTGGTGGCTCTGGCTACTTCACTGCCCGAACTGTCCACCAACATCTCCGCTGTCCGCCTCGACCCACCCAACCCTGAGCTGGCGGTGGGCAACGTATTCGGGGCCAACATGCTTAACATGTTCACCCTGTCCGCTGTGGCGCTGGCCTTTGGCGGCAAGCGGTTCCTGCAGCGCGTGGCGCCCGAGCAGGGTTACTTGATAGTGGTGGCCGTGGTGATGACCGGAGGGGCAATCTTGTTCGGTGGCTTGAAGATGGGGGCGAACGTTGGAGAAGTGGGAATATCCTCCATCGTCCTGATAGTCATCTTTGTGGCCGGCATGTGGTGGGTCTACAAGACCCGTCCGGCAGGCGGCGACGACGAAGAGGAAGACGACCCGGGAATGACCTTGGCCAAGGCCTGGCTCTTCTTTGGGCTGGTCTCCGCGGGTGTGGTGGTCTCCGGATTCTTCCTGGCGTGGAGCACCGACGAGATAGCAGACATCACCGGCATCGCATCCAGCACGCTGGGCATCTTGCTGGTGTCATTGGTGACGACCATGCCGGAGGCGTCATCGACCATAGCCGCAGCAAAGATGGGGGCCATGGACCTGGGCGTGGCCGGGCTCTACGGCAGCTGCGCGTTCAACGTGACCATCTTGTTCTACGCCGACCCGTTCTTCCGTGGCGGCGTGCTCAACAACCAGACCGAACCGGCCCATTTCGTGGCCGGTGGAGTGGCCGTGGGCCTGATGGTGGCTGGCCTGGTGTTAGTGCTGGCCCGGGAACGGATAAAGACGGCGGTTGCGGCAGGGGTGCTAGCGTTGATGGCTGCCTCTTACATAGTTGGTGCCATAGTTGTGGCCACGGTGGGCGGGACCGAAGACGACGATGAAACTTCCCGGTCTAGTCCGTCATCTCAAGAGACTGCTATGACAGCCCGAACGCCCGACGAATAACCCCGGTTAGACCGGCGCGGGTTTCTCCGTTGCTGAGGAATGCCGCCGCGAATTCCAGGGTCTCGCGGTACCGTTTCAGGAAATCAGGGCTGATCTCGCCTTCTTCCACCCTCTGTTGGAACAGCTTTACTGACTCGGTCAGTCTGGCTTGCAGCCAGTCGGCTCCCTCTGCTTGATACAGTTTTTCCAAGAACAGGCCGTCTGCCTCCAGCGAGATGGGCAACTCAGATGATCTTTCCGACCGGTCTTTGTCGTAGGCCAGGTGGGCTAGAGTCTCGGCCACCAACTCTGTTTCACCTTGACCATGGAACCTGGCCAGGATGTTTGCCGCGCTCGCCGGGTCCGCTTTGATCAGCCGGTACATGATCCGCCACGGCGGAGCCAGCAGCGAGTCACTGCTCTGCACCAATGGCGTGATAAACGCTGCTCCAGTGTTGAATACCGTGGCTGCCGCGCTGGGTTGCGCCAAGATGAAACCCTCCAAGGGGAACGGTGTATCCATGATCAGTTGGGCGGCTTCGTGAGGAGAATCTCCGGCCCGCTCCCCCACCATTTCGAACAGGGCCTCCAAGTACGGTTCGTCGACCCGGAAATTCCCGGACGGTTCTTGTATCAGCAGCGTGATGGCGTCCCGGAGCGCCTGGGTGTCTGCCGACTCATAGGCGATTCCCAACTTCGGCAGTAGCTCTGCCGGCTTCAAGAGGGACCGAAGCTGAAACGGGACAGGGGGCATCAGTCGCCGAACTGTTTCATCGGGCAGGGCCAGGGTTACGGCGGTGGCCGCTTCCCGGTCCCGGTCTTTGAAGAGGTTGAAGAATAGCTTGATGTCGGATTCTTGTTCGAGGCCGACCCCTGCCAGGAATCTTTCCAACTCGGCCGCACCGGCAGATGGGTCAGAGCGCCCAGAGTCTAGGACCGAGTCGACCTTGGCCCCAAAGACTTTCAGGCGTTCAACGAAGCTGGCGGTGGCCTGAAGGGTTTTCCCCTCGGGAAGGCTAGCGCCACCCGAGAAAAGCTCCACCAGAACCTGGTTTTCAAGGGCCGGTAGAAGGTTCACCAGGAACGGTTCCTGGGCCAGACGGCCGGCGATCCGTTCAGCCTGTTTAGCGTGGGAATCACCTGCTAGGGTCTCCAAGAAATCCATCGCCGAGTCCAGTTCTCCGGCGCGGGAATGGGAGAGTATGGGCAGGTAGTCGGGATGGGCTTTGTGGAGGGTGATCTTGTCCCGAAGATAGCGACGCCAGAACTCGAAGTCCTCCTCATTCTGCGGGTCACCGATCAGAAGGTCGAACTGGTAGACCAGGTCACGGAGGCGTTCTTTCTCCTCGGTTTCAAAAACCGTTCGTGCCGTGGCAAGCATGTCCTCAGGCGGGTTTGCCGGCGCTAGTGGTGGGTACTGTCTCAGGTCTAGATGCTCGAAGCCCAGCCATTTCCCTGTTTCTGAGACCTCTTCCGGGGAAAGGGACTGGAACCAGCCAGCCGCCCCGTACCAATCTTCGAACCGGCCGGCCGGCAGGAAGCCATTGAAATACTTGCGCAGGATCGGCGGCACCAGATTCAGACTACCGGCGGTGTTGTAAACCACGTCTGCTTCTAGATTGTGGAGAATGGGCTCAGGGTTGTCGCTGGAAACGTCGGGCAGGTTGCGCAGCCGCTGACGGAACAGCTCAAAGTCGTCGGGCGGCTGGGCCATGAACGTGAGGATGTCCCGGTGGAATCGCTCCATGGCTGGAGAGCGTGTGTCGGTGGAGGTTTCCGCCCAACTCAGATCGGGCAGACCGTCTATCGGGAAGCCGCCCCAGTAAGAATGGCCAAGTTCGTGGATCACGCCGATGGGAGACGCCTCGCCAACACCGGCCCATTGGGCAAACCCGTGGCTGCCAAAGAAGCCGGGTTCGCCTTCCATCTGCCGCAGGTCCAGGCTGCGGAGCAATGCTTCGCCAGCTTCGGTGGGTTGGTAGAGTGCTACCACCGCATCGATGCGTTCTTTGACCCATTCTGACGTACCTGGATGGGGCGTGGGCAGCACGGTGGGCGTCGGCTTGGCCAGGGTTGCAATGGGGATGGAGGTGCTTTCCTGAGGAACGGCGGTGGGCGATGGCGCGGGGGTCGCCGTTGCTTCACCGCAGGCGGCAGCCAGCAGGCAAACGGCGGCAAGGGGCAACCAGCGGACCTTAGCGGTGATGCTCAGACGACCTCAAGAGGCTCCTCGGTGACCGTGCCATCAGTTATCTCAAAGATACGCACCACCGGGTTGTCCATGTCCATCAAAGAGACCAGGACATAGCGGACGTCGGGCCAGAGCCCGGCCGTCCCGCCCGCGATGCGAACATCGGTGTCTGAAGGATAGGCTTCGCTGCCCGTGTGGGAGTGGTAGATGGCCAGCAGTTCCCAGTCATTGTCCCCGGCCTCAGCGTCAACGTTGCCCAGCTCTGCCGGGTCCATGGAGAACCGGTAGGGGCTGGCCTCCACGTTGGACATTCGGTAGGCCTTCATCACCTTGCCGTCCGGGCCGGCTAGGATGCCGCAGCACTCATTGGGCAGGTCGGCCTTGGCGTGGGCCACCATCTCATCGACGAATTCTTGTTTGATCTGGACCAATCGGTCAACTCCTGGAACTAGGCTGGGAACAAAATCTAGCCGGCCTGCGTCAATAGGGATATGAGGCCGCTATTAAGTGTGAATATAGCAGAGGAACCCTGGGGTGAACAGCGGCATCAAAGCTCGTACAAAGGAATACGGGAAGGCCACCGGAAAAGATTCACACAGCCTGCTCCCGGACCAGGTGACCGGACGATGTTTTATCTCAAAGCTTGCCGAAAATGCCACGGAGACCTAACCCTGGAGAAAGACCCCTACGGCGCTTTTCTGAAGTGCCTGCAATGCGGGAGACTCACTGAGGTAAACGAAGCTGGAGGCCAACGGTCGGTGCTTCACGGGGCAACATTCGATGAAGTGGCCATTCAGGCCCTGACCGATGAAAGGGCCAAGACTCTAGCTAACGCCTAGCCCTTGGCCCATTGGGCGTAGCCGTAGACGGCGGCTTCCTGGTCTACGGTCTGGATCGACCGCGGGCGGAGTTCCCGGATCCGGTTTATGGCATCGGCTGGTTCTGGTGCACAGGGGTCAAGAACCAGCCGATGCCCGCGTAACAACTAACCGCCACCGGGCGTTCCTCGGCTATCTGCTGATCGATGAACTCGACCATCCGGTGTATCTGCTCCAGGTGGGGCGCGGTGAAATCCGTCACCGGCTCGAACATGTCCACCAGGTCGAGCCGGTCTCCGGTGTCGGCGGCGATGGTGCGTTCTTCCATCCGGATCACAGCCCGGACGCCGTTGTGGTAGAGGAAAGACAGGTCGTCAAAGCTGGCCGGTCCCATCGAACCGGCCAGTTCGTTTTCAAGGACCCAACCAAAGTTCATCGCATGCATTTACCCTTCCTTGTTTCCGCCCTCGATACGACGGCGGACTTCTTGCTCGGTCAAAGTTTCGATCGAGACGAGTTTATTTCTGGAACTGTGTCCCCGGACTATCTCCAGCCGGGACTTGCTTACGCCCAACGTTTTTGATAGCAGGGCTATCACTCCATCGTTGGCCTGGCCTTCTGTTGGCGGGGCCGTGACCCTAAGCCGCAGCGTGTCTTCCTCGAAGCCGTCCACCTGATTGCGTGAAGCTCTGGGCTGGACCCGCACCTTCAGGGTGGAAATATCACTTGTATCGGAGGCCATGCTCTAGGCACCTTTCAGTCGTGGCTGAGAGACCGTCTGGTATATTAAGGCTTAAGTCCCACATGCTGTAAAACACGCTGCAGGAGGCGTCCGGTGGAGTATACCAACATCAAACTGGAGAAAGAAA
>CAYXDE010000007.1:0-84877 GCA_964463525.1 uncultured Dehalococcoidia bacterium
TTTCATCACTCTCCACGCCTGCCCCCTGGCAGCCCCCGGACAGGGCAAGTCGGGGGGGATGAACGTATACGTTAGGCAATTGGCGGCGGCCCTGGGGAACATGGGGATGCAGATAGACATCTTCACCCGGGAACACGCCGACGTCGTTAACCGTATCGAGACCATCGGCCCGAACGTCCGGGTGATTCACCTCAAGGCCGGCGAACCCGATGCTCACGTTGGAGAACTCTACGCCCAGCTTCCCGAATTCCTCGACCAACTGAATGCCTTCCGGGAAGAAGAGGGCCTGGAATACGACGTGGTCCATTCCCATTATTGGCTGTCTGCATGGGTTGGACGTGAGCTGTCCCAGGCGCTGAACGTTCCCCACGTCGTCACTTTCCATACCCTGAGTCTGATCAAGATGCAGTCACGGGCCGGCGAAGTGGAGCAGGCCGAACGGCCGGTTGTCGAAACTGAAGTGATGGCTACCGCAGACCGGATCGTCGCATTTAGTCCCCACGAACGGGACGCCATGGCACGCCTGTACCACGCAGACCCTGCCAAGGTATCTCTGGTTCCGTGCGGCGTCGATCTGTCAGTGTTCCGTCCCCTTGACCAGAAATCAGTCAGGAACCGCCTGGGGCTGAACGGCGAGAAGATATTGTTGTACGTCGGCCGGGTAGAGCCGCTGAAGGGCCTGGACCTGCTGGTGGAGACCGCGGCCCAGATGGACTCCGAAGAAGGGGGGGTCCGCATGATGGTTGTCGGCGCCGATGCCAACGGCGGCCAGGAGATGGACCGGGTCAAACAACTGGCCAAAGAGCGTGACCTGGAAGACCAGATCGACTTTGTAGGCCAGGTTGACCACACAGAACTGCCTCTGTATTACAACGCCGCGGACGTCTGCGTGGTGCCTTCGTATTACGAGAGCTTTGGACTGGTCGCGCTGGAATCCATGGCCTGCGGCACTCCGGTGGTCGCGACCAGGGTCGGCGGGCTTTCCACCATCATCCAGCACGGCCGCACCGGCTATCTGAAGCCGTGGCGATGCCCAGACGCCTTTGCCAATTCCGTGGAGATGCTGATCTCCAGCGACGGCCTGCAGCAGAGCATGGGCGAAGCGGCCAGACAACGCGCCGAGGGCATGGGCTGGGACAACGTGGCCGCGATGATGTGGGAAGAGTACGCTGTCTTGACCGGTCAACCGCTGGAAGACGATAATAGGTATTAACAGGGTCTCTTTAGGGCCCGGTTCTGAACCAAATCGATCGATCTCCTAGCCTCGGAACTTCCCCCGCCTGGGCTCTGGACCGGTAGGTGCTGACCATTCCCCGGAGGAAGTCTTGACCCCAGAACCCCACGACACTCACGGCAGCTCACACAGGCCCGGCCTCGGACCTCTTCGTCGCCCTGTCCATCATTTCCAACGCACCTTAGGCGCTGGAATCCTGGTGATTCTGCCCATCGGCATCACCGTGCTGGTGCTGAAGTTCTTCTTCGACCTCCTTGACCCGGTCCTTGAGCCGCTGGTCGATCTGCTTCCCGGCGATTCGGTCACCGGCACAGGAATGGTCGGCCTGGTCATCCTGGTCTATCTGCTTGGCCTCTTTGCCGCCTTGGTGGTTGGAAGGCGCCTGATCGGTTTTGGACACAGGGTGATGGAAGTTATACCCGTGGTTAAGGGTATCTACGGCACCACACGCATGGCCATTGAGATTCTCTCTCATAACAGTAATGGCAACGGAAACGGAAACGGCAATGGAGAGATCGGCGACAGCCAACAGTACGCCGGCGTGGTGCTGATCGACTTCCCGAGGGACGGCATAAAGTCGATCGGACTGATCACGTCCAGTATGTTGGATACAAATGGAGAAGAAGTCCTGTCGGTCTACATTCCGACTACTCCGATTCCATCGTCAGGTTTTCTAGTCATCGTCGCGGCGGCCGATGTTACGCGGACCGACATGAGTGTGGAAGAAGCGATGAGGGTGGTGATCTCCGGGGGAATCCATCTGGACAACGTGTTCCAAAAAGCCGGATTTCAGGTGCCGGGCAGAAGCCGCTCGAACCAGTGACGCTCGCCCATCGTCTCGAATCCGGTGGACTTGTAGAGCCGGACGGCCGGGTCGTTACTTCCGTCGACCTCTAGGCATATCTCAGGCATTCCTGCGGAGCGCAGATACTTCATCCCCGCCTGCAAGATATGCCGGCTCACTCCCTTGCCCCGGTAACCGGGCACCACGCCGATCATCCCGATCATACCCCGCACTCCCTTCTCAGACGGGACTTTGACGGTCCAGCAATAACCGGCGGGACTGTCTCCTTCAAACAGGAACAGGATGCCGGCTTTGGACGTGTTGGGCATCAGGGTCCGGTATTCGATCTGTTCTTCCGTGTTGGGACAGAACCCCCAGCTGCCTGTGAAGGCATCATTCTGCACGCTGGTGAGCAAAGGTGTATCGCCAGGTTGAAAAGAGCGTACGGAGTAGCCGTCGGGAAGCTCTACCTCCGGAAGCTCGTCCAGACTCCAGAGCATATCCAGGTAGGTGCGCACTCGAGAGAACCCAACCTGTTCCAGGACGACGCCTCTGCCGGAGTCGGGCATCACGCAAACGTGGGCGACGTTCAACCTAGCGGCCTCAGCTTGGGCCACCGCCCGTTTGACCAGTTCCACCTCTTCGGGACTGCCGGCCAACTCAGGCGCGGTCATAACCTCGATGATCGAACGCCCGATGGGAAATTCCCGGAAAACCAGAGCCAATCCCTTGATCCGACCGTCTTGCTCCAGGACCATGCAATTCTCGGTTGGATCTAGGCCCGGTTGGCCCAAGATGCCCTCAAACGTGCTGCGGCAGAGCTCGTCTAGGTCGTTGCCTGGGCGGCCATGAGTTGCGACAAATTCGGCCAGGGCGGTATTGTGGCTGTTTGTATAGTTAACGACTGGCAAACGGGTCTTCCAGACTGGTAAACTCTATAGCTGAGCGCTCGAGGCTCAAGCTGACGGAATTCGACGCCGCCGCGTACGGCAGGCGGAAATTGGAGCGGTCAAAGTGTGCTGAGTCATGCTCAACAACTTCGGCCGATTGTAGCAGAGTATCCTACCGTTCTCAACGCGGGTGCCATCGGCACTGTTTGAGACGAAAACCTGCTCTTGTTTCGATTTGGTTGCCATATACGTGCATTTCTTTGGCCGTTTTCGTAATTCGAGCGTCCGCGGTACAGAAGCCCTCACCCGACATCAGAGACCCTAGGAGGCCCCAGGCAAATGGATGAGACCCCGCAAAAAGTTCTGGTAGTTACCCCGCACCCGGACGACGCCGATTTCTGGTGTTCCGGCACCATCGCCAAGTGGATCGGCGACGGCGCCACGGTCCGCTATGTTCTCTGCACCGATGGCGGCAAAGGCACCACCGACCCCAACATATCTTCTTCCGATCTCTCTAAGACACGCGAACAAGAGCAGGCCGACGCCGTGGAAGCCCTGGGCGTCCAAGAGCTCGTGCTGCTGCATCACCCGGACGGCTCCCTCGAAGACAACGATGAATTCCGAAAGGAGCTGGTGCGGCAGATCAGGCAGGTCCAGCCGGACGTTGTGCTCTGTCCCGAGCCGTACCGCAAGAACCTGGCCTGGCACCGGGACCACCGCATCACCGGACAGGTGGCTCTGGACGCCGTATTCCCGTGTGCCCGTGACCACCTCCACTTTGTTGAGCTATGGCGGGACGAAGGTCTGGAACCCCATAAGACGGGGACCATCTTGTTCTGGGGCACCGAGCAGGCTGACACCAGCATCGACATCTCTGGATCGATGGACGCCAAGATCAAAGCCGTCAGCGCCCACACCAGCCAGATGGATGGCCGCAGCCCTCAGGAGATCGAGACTTTCATCAAAGAGCGTGCGCAGGTAAGCGAAGGCGGCTCAGGCAACGAATACGTAGAAGAATTCCGGAAGCTTACCTTTAGAACCACCTAAGGTAGAACCACCTAAGGTAGAACCACCTAAGGTAGAACCACCTAAAGTAGGACCACTTAAAGCGCAGAGCCAGCGGGTTCTTTCAGCAACGCCGGTCGCAACAATGGTATGGCCGGGCCGCCATGGGAAAGCAGCCGGTCGTGGAAGGTCTTGAGGCTATACGCGCTGCCCTGCTCTTTCTTGTAGTCCTCGCGCAGCTTCAGGATCATGAGCTTCCCCAGGGTGTAGTTCAGGTATCCGGGGTCGAAGGTTCCTCGCAGCGCCTCTCTCCGGGCCGGCAGTTCTGCCATATAGGCGTTCTCCATGAAGAACCTGGTTGCCTCGTCCAGCGTCATGCCTTCAGTGTGCATCCGGAGCGAACACATGTACCGGCAGTTGCGGACCAAGGCCTCCAGCAGTTGGGTCAGCAGCAGCCTTGGCTGTCCGTCCCCGTACTTTGTCTCCAGCATCATCTCCTCGGTGTAGTGGGCCCACCCCTCGGTGAAGGAGTAGGCGGTCGCCACCCGGTTTACCAAAGGGAGTTCTTGGCCATAGCGGTTGTGCAGATGGTGCACGAAGTGGCCGGGGTAGACCTCGTGGATGGAGATGATCTTGAGGGTGTCGTAGTTGAAGTTGGAGAGCCACTCTTCCCGCTGGCGGCTGCTCCAATCGTCTTCCACCGGCGTCACGTAGTAGAAGGACTCGGTAGCTTGAGTCTCCAAGGCCCCGGCGCTGTCCATGGCCGCGAAGGCGTAACGCATGTAGGTGGGCGTCTCTATCACCTGACAGCGGTCTTCCGACGGCACACTGATGACATCGAAATCGATCAGCGACTGACGGATATCTTCGAGCATGTCCCGGGTTTCTGGGATCAATGCCTCGGCCTGGGGGTGGTTCCTGCCGATCTCTTCCACTATCTCCGAGACCGGCCGGCCCGGTGCGATGCTCTGGGCGACATCTTTGATACGGGACAGGTTATCTTCCAAGTTGGCCTGTCCGATGGCCGCAATACGGCTTAGAGGAGCATTAAGACCCTCTCCGGTGGCCAGCATGCCCGCATATAGTTCCGGTCCGATGGCAAATCCTTCCGGACCACCCTTACCCCTCTCTTTCAATCGCTCCACGAAACGGTCCAAGGCTGACGCGGCTGTCTCTCTGGCTTGGTCGAATTCTTTAACGATTTCCGAATCGGCGGCCCCTTGAGCAGCATCGGCCAGGTCCACTCGATAAAAGCGGGCCATTCCCGAATAACTTTCCACGCTCATATCCACAACGTGGGAGGAAAGCTGGTCAGAAAGCGCTTGGTCCAATACGTCGAGAAAATCGGGTGCCTGTCTCATGGCCGTGGATGCCGCTCGAAGGCGGTCTTCCAACGGCGCGTAGTCACGGCGGATGTAGCCGCTGACGTTCAAATACCCGGTGTGGCGCATGGGGTTGGTTTCCAGCGGTTTGAGGTCATTGAAGATGAAAGATTCCCGGCGCAAGAACAGTTCCATCATCCGGTAGCTCATCTGCCCGGAATCGCTAAGCAGGGCTGGGTCCATTCCACGCAGTTCCGTGAGTCCGCGTTGCAGCTCGGCTTCCCGGCGTGCGTTTTGGGTGGGTGACAGATCAGGCAGCCGGCCGTCATATTCGTGTCGCCCTATCCGTGAGCCAGCGGTGGGATAGAAATCCCAGTGCTCTTTGATCAGCTTCTGGGACAGTTCCTGAAATGCTGCATCCGTCTCGTTCGGGGCCATGACGCTCCTCAAATCAAAAAGGCGTCCCGATACATCGGGACGCCTCATGTTCCTGTTTCCGGTAGTTCCTAGAGCAGAGTCTCGCTGATCTGGAACTGGGGTTTGATGTCTGTGTAATTGGAAATGTCGCCCATGATGGCGCCGGCATGGGTCGTGAAGGCCGCATGGACCTCCTCAACGGTGTTGAAATAGAGGTGGCCGACGGCTACGAAAGGCGCCGGGGCGTTGGGGTCGGTGCCCGAGACCCCTTTCTCCATCTCGCCGTTCACCAGGCCCATGGGGCCTAGAAGACTCTGGACCAGGTTAAGGTGGGTGGTCGTCCAGTAACCGTGGTCGAATTTCTTTCCTTCTTCATTGCGGTACAAGACTGTGACTTTGATCATTATGACTGCTCCTGATCGCCTGGGGATATTTAACTTGGTGAGCCTAGTTTACTAGGAGGGGTGCCTGCTGGCAATGCCGGATCAAGAACAGGATATCTTGGGCCGCGGAACGCTTCTGATACAATTAACCGTCCACCGCCACTGGGGGGCCGCACCCCAGCAATCTCAGGGAATCCGCTGTGAAAGCGGTCCCGCAATCAAGAAAGAGATGTTGCACAAACTACCGTTTCACCTCCCTCGGTTGTCCAGGGTTTTCATCGTCGCCGGAACTTTGGCCGCCGTTATCGCACTGGCGGCCTGTGGAGATTCCTCCGAATCTGAAGGGCCCGCCCAGGAGACCACTGACGGTCTGGCTTTGGTCTGGGAGGCTTGGGAACAGGTCAACGAGAGCTATGTTAGCTCTGAAGCACTTGAGCCTGAAACAGCCGTCTCAGGAGCGATGTCCAGTATCCTGGGGCTGATCGATGTGGCGCCGTACCCCTTCTTGACCGACGTTGGGAGGATGCGCGGCCAGCCGCCGGCTGACGTTCCCGGCGAGTTGGCCGATCTTTGGCGCGCGGTGGCCAAATACCAATCGTCCAACCCCGGTTTCGACCCGTCTACCATCGCTGAGGCGGCCGTAGCAGGGCTGGTGGGTGGACTCGGAGACTCGTCTGCCGTCTTCTTGGATGCTACTCAATACCCCCTCGCCAAAGAGAGCCTGGAAGGCGGGATCGAGGGCACCTACCTGGGGATCGGCTCCAGAGTGGTCTCCCAGGACGGCCAGATCGTTCTCTTCCCATTTGCCGGTTCGCCTGCTGAGAGCGCGGGCGTTCTGCCGGGGGATGTCCTGTTCGCCGTGGCCGGAAATTCTGTGATCGGCCAGGGCGTGGAAGAGGTGGTCGATCAGGTGGCGGGACCAAAGGGGACCAAGGTCGAGCTGGAGGTGATTCGCGTCGGCGAACCCGCGCCCGTATTGCTCGAAGTGTTCCGGGGCGACATCGAACTACAGTCGGTAGCCAGCCAGCTCACGCCCGGCGGCATCGCCTACCTGCGAATATCACGCTTCCGCGACAATACCGGAGAGCAGGTATTCAGCGCTCTGGAATCCCTGAACCGGTTCGACCTATTGGCTCTGGTGTTGGACATTCGGACCAACCCAGGTGGATCTTCGGAGGCTGCAAAGATAACCGCTGGTCAGTTCTTGCCGGAAGGCACCGTGTTTGGCTATATGGAGGACGGCAACGGCGAAAGAACAGAGTTGACCATTGACCCTGACGAAGACCGTCTGGACCTGGATGACCTGCTGATAGCGGTCTTGGTCAATGAACAGACCGCCCGTGAGGCCGAGACGGTGGCCGCAGCCCTCCAGGACGCCGGCCGGGCAACTTTGTTCGGCACCACTACCTTCGGCGACGCCTCCGCCTACGAATTTGTGGAGTTGAGCGACGGCTCAGCCATGTACTTGCCAGTCTCCCGGCGTTACACACCATCGGGCAAGCTCCTGGAGAGGACCGGGCTTACACCTGATGTCGTGGTCCAGTCGGTACCCGAGGCCGAGGGTTTCGGTGGTGAAAGCCAGTTCAACCGTGCCTACGAGTTCCTAGACGGCCAATTGCCCCCGTTCCGGTAGAGCAAGGCGCAGTCTAAACTGAGGCGCTGATTTCAGCCGATCAGTCTCTCGTATTCGTCGTGGTTCCCGATCCAGAACCAGATAATCTCATCACCGTCTCTTACCCCAAACGCCCGGTAGGCGAGAGTGATTCTCGGCGAGAAGATGGGTCTGGTGGCGTGGACTTGCCTGAACCGCAGGCTAGGATGGGCGGGGTTGTCATTATAGAGTTGGTAGGCCACTCTGGCCCGGCGTTGAATGTTTTGGGGAAGCAGATCGTAGGCCTGCCGGAACGAAGCGGTGGTTCGTGATCTCACAGTTTGTCGGAATCGAGTTCTTTGGTGAGACCCGAGGAGTGCTCAGTCAGAGCTTCATCCGCCAACTGCCCAAGTGCATCACCGGAACCCGAAGGGATTTTCGCCAACGCTCATCAGATTCCAATTCATTGATCAACCAGGTCGCGATCGAATCTTGTTCCGATTCTGGGAGCTCGGCGAGTTTGCTAAGGGCTTCTTCAAGTAATTTCGACATGGCTGCGCCTCTGACTGAAGTTGTTTTCGAGTCCTGGAAAGCTCGGACCGGAGTAACTAAAATCTAGTATACAGCGTTGGCCTGACTATCCTGTGATAGGTGTCTGATGACTTCAAGCAGCGGAATGCTGACATGATACGCAGTAGCAAAAAGGCCTCTCCCGTGGGAGAGGCCTTTTTGCTGTTTAAGATTGTTCGCTGGGAGCCCGATAGTACTCAGGCGGCGTTCTCCTGACATCGTAGGCACACGAACGTGCTGACGTCTTCTGGGAGACTGTCGCTGGCCACGTTGCGTTTGCGTTGGCAAACTGAGCAGACCACGGTAACCGTCTCCGCTTCCGGTGACGGCGCCTGGACGGCTGCGGTTTCCAACCCACGATACCCAACGTAGTCGGGATTGCTGTCCCGCATTCGCTGGAAGCGTTCCCGGTCTTTACGGCCCACTTGGCCCTCCTGAGTAGCGACGATAGGGAGTAGCTAGATCGAAGCTACTTGACCTCGACCGCTGCTCCTGCCTCTTCCAGCTTGCCCTTGATCTCGTCGGCCTCTTCCTTGGCGATGCCTTCCTTGATGGCTGTGGGAGCGGACTCCACCAGCTCTTTGGCCTCACGCAGACCCAGGGAAGTGACTTCGCGGACGGCCTTGATGACGTTGATCTTGTTGGGACCGATGTCTTTGAGGCTGACTTCGAATTCAGACTGGTCTCCGGCACCAGCGTCGGCTCCGCCCTCGGCGGGGGCTCCACCGGCAGCGGGGGCGGCGGCAACGGCGACGGGGGCAGCGGCGCTGACACCGAATTCCTCCTCAAGGGCCTTCACCACGTCGGACAGCTCCACCACGTTCATCCCTTTGATCGCTTCAATGATCTCGTCTTTAGTCATGATTTCTCCTTCTTTCCTATCGGGCTGTTATTTGTCTTTGGTCAACTATTGGGATCGGGGCACGGGCGGGATTATTCCGCCTCTTCCTCTTCGCCAGCCTCAGCTTCCGGTTCGGGTTCCGCCTCGGCTTCCGGTTCCTCGGCAGGCTCTTCTTCAGCCGCCTCGGGTTCCGGTTCTGCTTCCGCTTCTGGGGCGTCTTCGGCTTCCGCCGCCGGCGCCTCATCTGCCGGGGCTTCGTCGGCCGGCGCTCCTTCGGCGTCTGCTGCCGCTTCCGGTTCGGCGCTGGCTTCAGGTTCTTCTGCTGCTGGCTCGGGCTCCGGCTCAGGAGCCGGGGCTTCAGCCTCCATCTGGCGCAATCGGGCTGCCAGCACGTTGCCCAGACCCTGCATGGGGCCGTTCATCACGGTGACGAGCCGGGCTATGGGCGACTGCAACTGTCCCAAGAGCATCGCCAGGATGATGGGCTTGGGCGGCAGTGATGCCAGTCTGGTGAATTCGGACGAGGACATGGCTGCTCCGTCGCCCATGACGGCGCCGATCACTGCCAGAGAAGTCCCGCCAGTACGGATGAAGTCAGCCACGGCCTTGGCTGCTTCCACTGGGTCGTCATAACCCATGGCGATGGCCGTCGGGCCTTGCACTATCTCTTTCAATTGGGGTTTTTGGGCTTCTTCGGCGGCCAAAGACAGCAGTGTGTTCTTGACGATGGTGAAATCCACGCCGCCGGCCTTCATGGCACGGCGCAACTCGATCATCTGGTTCACAGATATTCCCGAGTAGGTGGCAGTCATCGCGATGCTGCTGCGTTCCAGCCGGTCCTTGATGTCCTGGACCCGGTCTACTTTCTGCTGGGTGGGCAAATCTTCCCTCCAATTGTTCCGTTGGCGTCATTCCCTCTGGGAGATTCAGGTCGAATCTCCCCGGAAATGAAAATGGAAATAAAAATCCCTACGCCACAGACGCGGCGCAGGGATCTGTTTAACCCGATCAACTGCTTGTCGCGCCTATGCAGGCTGCTTTCGCATTTAGCCCCAGATGGGGACCCACGGTCTTTGGCGTGTTATCGCTAGATTGTAAAATCGGCCGAATGCTTGATCGGCCGTACCCGGATTACTCCGGGGATTCCAACGCACTCAGAGCTGCTAAGTCCAGAGGAACGCTGGGTCCCATGGTTGACGTGATGTACGCCGACCGGAAGAACGCGCCCTTCAGACTATCAGGACGCTCCCTGATTATAGCACTGGACAGAGCCGCCAGATTATCCACCAGTTTCTGGGCTTCGAAACTGACCTTGCCCACCGATGAGTGGATGATGGCTGTGCGGTCGGTCCGGTACTCGGTCCTGCCGCCTTTGGCTTCCTGGATGGCCCTGGGCAGGTCCTGGGGTTGGACCATTGTGCCGGAGCGGGGGTTGGGCATGAGGCCCTTCCGGCCCAGTATCCGGCCTAGTTTACCTATTTTGGGCATCACCTGAGGTGTGGCCAGTCCGACTTCAAAGTCGTCCCAGCCGCCTTCGATCTTCTCGATGAGGTCATCTTCGCCAACGAAGTCGGCGCCGGCGGCCCGGGCTTCTTCACCGCCCTCGGCTCCGGCGAACACCACCACGCGGATGGTTTTGCCCAAACCGTGGGGCAGGCTGCAAACGCCACGAATCATCTGATCGGCGTGCCGCGGGTCCACGTTGGTCCTGATGTGCAGTTCAACGGTCTCGTCGAACTTGGCCGTGGAGACTTCCTTGAGGAGTTCCATGGCCTCCAGAGGCGTGTAATTCTTTTCCAGGTCTACCTTTTCCGCGACGGAACTGAACCGCCGGCTATGCTTGACCATTGTCGCTATTCTCCTACGTCGATGCCCATGCTGCGGGCGGTGCCGGCGATGATCTGCATCGCTTCATCAACGCCGCCTGCGTTCAGGTCGGCCAACTTTGTTTCGGCGATCTCACGCAGCTGTTGTTTACTGATGCTGCCAACGCTGCCCTCACGGAACTCGGAGATCCCCTTCTCAACTCCCGCGGCCTTGCGCAACATGTCCGAAGCCGGTGGCGTGCGGGTTACGAAGGTGAACGACCGGTCTTCGTAGACGGTCAGGTGCACCGGCACGATGGAGCCGGCCTGGGTGGCGGTCTTGGAGTTGTATTCCTTGACGAAGCCCATGATATTTACGCCGTGTTGGCCCAGCGCGGGACCTACCGGAGGGGCGGGTGTCGCCTTTCCGGCTTCCAATTGCAATTTGATGATGGCTCTAACTTTCTTCGCCAACGGGGGCTCCTTCAGATACTCTCTTGTTTGTTCTCAATCTCAGTCCCCAAAGAGGACTGCTAGATGCGTTCCACCTGGAGGAAATCCAGCTCCACAGGCGTTTCACGCCCGAAGAAGGATACCATAACCCGGACCTTCCCCTTGCCTTCGTCCACATCGTTGATGGAACCGATGAAGTCCACGAACGGGCCTTCGGTGATCCGCACCGTCTCGCCGCGTTCCAGGCCGATGTTCACGCGGGTTGGGTCGGAGTCCACCTGCTTGAGGATGTCCTCCATCTGCTTGTCTTCCAGGGGCACCGGTTTCGGCCGTTTGTCGTGTTCGTCCTCAGTGGAGACGAACCCGGTGACTCCCGGTGTGTTGCGGACGGCGTACCAGCTTTCATCATCCATGGTCATCTGTACCAGGATGTAGCCGGGGAACAGCTTTTTGCGTTCCGACTTCCGCTGGCCGTCCTTGAAGACGACTTCTTCCTCAGTGGGAACCAAGACCTCATTGATGCGGTCCTGCATGTCCAGGCTCTGGATGCGCAGGCGGAGGTTCTTCTCCACCAGGTCTTCCTGGCCGGAATAGGTGTGGACGATATACCAACGGGGGCCTTGTGTTTCTTCGGTTTCCGATGTGTTGCTAGTAGTCATGATGCAATATCCGATGCCGGGTCAAGCAGAAATGGGACACGCCGTTAGGCGCCTCCCATCCCTGTGTAGTTCAACTGATGCCGGGTCCGCTTGTGTCCTCTATCTGAAGATCACCCGCGCGAACACTTCGCCAAATATCCTGTCCAGACCGCCCAGAAAGAACCCGGCTGCGATGGCCAAGATAATGACCACCGTGGTCAACCGCGCGGTTTCTTCCCGGCTGGGCCAGACAGACTTCCGCAGTTCCGAGTAGGTCTCCTGCAGGAAACTTACCGGTCCGACCCGTCCACCGCCTGAGGGTGCGACGATCCGCTGACTGCGCGTTGATGCCCTAGCCATCGGGGTCTACCTCACTTCGCGGTGGGTCTTGTGGGTACGGCACCTGGAGCAATACTTACGCAACTCCACCCGGTTGGGATCGTTGCGCCGGTTCTTCACCGTGGTGTAATTGCGCTCCCGGCAGTCGCCGCATTGCATGGTGATGATCTGCCGGACGTCGGCTGTTTTTCTGGCCATGTCTTATTCCACCACCTTGGTGATCACTCCGGAACCTACCGTGCGTCCGCCTTCGCGGATGGCGAAGCGCATCTGCTCTTCGATCGGCACCGGGCTCATCAGTTCGATAGCCATCTTGACGTTGTCCCCAGGCATGACCATCTCGACGCCGTCGGGGAGCGTGCACTCACCGGTGATGTCGGAGGTCCGGATGTAGAACTGGGGCTTGTAGCCGGAGAAGAACGGGGTGTGCCGTCCGCCTTCGTCACGGCTCAGGATGTAAACCTCGGCCTCGGCCTTGGTGTAGGGCTTCATCGTTCCGGGCGCCACCAGCACCTGGCCGCGCTCGACCTCTTCCCGGTCAACACCGCGAAGCAGGATGCCTACGGCGTCGCCGGCTTCGGTGGTGTCCAGGTTCTTGTGGAACATTTCCAGGCCGGTTGCGACGGTCTCGCGAACGTCACCCCAGCGGATGATCTCAACGGGTGAGCCAACCTTCAGAGTGCCCCGCTCGACCCGGCCGGTGACCACGGTACCGCGGCCCTTGATGCCGAAGACATCTTCGATGGGCATCAGGAACGGGCGGTCGGTGACGCGCTCGGGCATGGGGATGTACTCGTCCATGGTCTTGACGAGTTCTTTGATCTGCTCGGCTGCGTCGGCGTCGCCTTCAATGGCCTTCAGACCACTGACCCGTACGATGGGAGTGTCGTCGCCGGGGAAGTCATAACGGTTCAGGAGGTCGCGGACCTCAAGCTCCACCAGTTCCAAGAGCTCTTCGTCGTCCATCATGTCGCACTTGTTCAGGGCGACCAGAATCTTGGGAACCTCAACCTGGCGGGCCAGGAGGATGTGCTCCCGAGTCTGGGGCATAGGACCGTCGGGGGCGCTGACAACCAGGATCGCGCCGTCCATCTGGGCCGCGCCGGTAATCATGTTCTTGATATAGTCAGCGTGACCCGGGCAGTCAACGTGGGCGTAATGACGGGTGTCCGACTCGTATTCCACGTGGGCGATAGCGATGGTTACGCCACGGGTCTTCTCTTCCGGTGCGTTGTCGATGCTGTCCATGTCTAGGTAGCTGGCCAGACCCTGGTCCGCCAGGACCTTGGTGATGGCCGAGGTCAATGTGGTCTTGCCATGGTCAACGTGACCAATGGTGCCGACATTTACGTGAGCCTTCGTCCGATCGAATTGCTGCTTAGCCATCTTTTAGGTGTCCTCCCTACTACTCTTAACTCGGGCCCTGATTATTGTTATTCGGGCCGATTCTTACTGGAGCCCAGAGGCGGGATTGAACCGCCGACCTCGTTCTTACCAAGAACGCGCTCTGCCGCTGAGCTATCTGGGCTAATAGATTAACGGCTGCCTGTGCCTGGTTCTTAATGAATCTACTAGTTCTCTTTAGTTATTCCTACCCGGATTCTTGTTCCAGTGGAAACCAAATTTGGTGGAGGGGGCAGGATTCGAACCTGCGAAGCCCTTCCGGACGCCAGATTTACAGTCTGGTGGCTTTAACCACTCACCCACCCCTCCAGGCATGGGAATCTTCGCATATTTCCCGGTACCGGTGCAATCGAGGGTGGATAGATCTGACCCCGGTCTCGCGGTGCCACGCGCCGCTGGGAATGGTTCCAGCGGGATTCAATTGTAAACTCCCTAGGTTTAAAAGCCCCAGAGGGGATTCGAACCCCTAACCTGTCAATTACAAATCGACTGCGCTGCCATTGCGCCACCGGGGCATCGAGGCTCCCGTTTCCGGGCTCTTCCCTGGGCTCGGCATCGCTCTGCCTCACACTAAAAAATAGCCCCGCATTCGTGGGGCCATTTCGTAACCAGGAATCAAATAAATTATATAAAGACCAACGAAGGAAAGTCAATCGAATTCACGCCCAGGGTTGACGAATTCCGCAAACACCTTTTCAAAGCGCCTTCACCTTGACGGCATGAGGGCCGTAATCTACACTTTCAGGCACGGGCCAGCACTCGGTTTCCGCCGTGCAGCAACCGCCCAAACCCCCATATTCACGCCGAACCCGCAGTTCCCCTGGTTCCGGCAAGGTCAGTACCAACTTATGGACCTGAGAGACTACATCAGAGACGTGCCCGATTTCCCCGAGCCGGGCATCGTTTTCAAAGACATCACCCCCCTGCTGGGCGATGTCGGCGCCTTCGACTACACCATTCGTCAATTGGTCGAAAAATACAAAGGCGCGGATTTCGACGCCATCGTGCCGGTCGAGTCCCGTGGCTTTCTCTTCGGCGCTCCCTTGGCCCGTGAGCTGGGCAAAGCCATCGTCCCGGTCCGGAAACCCGGCAAACTGCCCGCTGAGACCCACTCGACCGACTACGAGTTGGAATACGGCACCAACACCATGGAGATCCATGTGGACGGTGTGGAGAAGGGCCAGAAAGTCCTGATCATGGACGACCTGCTGGCCACCGGCGGCACCCTGGCCGCCACAGCCCGGCTGGTGGAGATGGCCGGCGGTGTGGTCTCGGAGATCGGAGTTATCATAGAACTGTCGTTCCTGGACGGCCGCAAGAACCTGTCCGGCTACGACATCTATTCAATGATTCAATACTGATCTACCTGTCAACTCCGCGCCGGTCCCTTCTCCTGAGCCCGATAATTTCGGTCTATAAGACCCCTGCACCTCTTTAATAGAACTAAAGGAGCATTTCATGGCCAACCAGATCACAGTAGGCAACGTTGAGATTAAATTCGTCCTGGATATGCTCCCGCCGCCCAGAGACCCGTCGGTCATGTTTCCAACAACCGACGCCCATGATTGGGAGCCGTACCACGACGCCCTTGAAGACTGCCAATTGCAGCTGTACTACGGGCATTTCTTCCTGAGGACTCAGGGCCAGACCATAATGGTAGACACCGGCATGGGCCCCGGCCCCCACCCTTCCAGAGCGAACCGCACTGGCGACATGATGAACCAGCTGAAGATCGCCGGCGTTAACCCTGAAGACGTAGACCTGGTACTGATCACCCACATGCACATCGACCACGTGGGCTGGAACGTTGACTACACGGGCTCGGAACCCAAGCCTTACTTCCCGAACGCCCGGTACCTGGCGCCCCAGTTGGACTGGGACCACTTCACCAAACCGGAGTTCGCCAAAGACGCTCCTTGGGTGGAGGAGAACATCCTGCCCCTGGAGAAGATGGGCCTGCTGGAACTGATCGAAGACGGCCACGTGGTCAGTGACGAGATCAAGGCGATCTCCACTCCGGGCCACACCCCCGGACACATGGTCTTTGACATCACGTCTCAAGGCCAGAAGGCCATGGTGGTGGGTGACCTGCTGCATAGCAAGGTGCAGATCGAGCGCCCGGAGTGGACCGCTGGAGTCGATACCGACAAGGAAGCCAGCCAGAAGAACCGCAAGATGATCCTGGAACGCGCTGAATCGGAAGACATAGTGATCGCCGCCGGCCACTTCCATCCCGACGACCACATCGGCAAGGTGGTGCTTCAAGAAGGCAAACGGTACTGGCAGATAATCAAATAGGCAGAACGCCGCACATTCATATGGAGATATCGTGACCCCGGAAGACCGACCCGAAGACCAGCCACAGAACAAGCTATTCGCCAACCCGCAATATGACGTGGAAGACATGGACCAAGCTGCCATGGAATTCCGGCAGCATTATTATGGTCCTGACAATAACCCGGTGCCGCCTGCCGCCATGGCAGAGCTTGCGCCCGAGGTCATGCGTCTTGTGGACTCGGTCATCTACGGGGAGATATACAACCGGCCCGCCGTTGATCTGAAGACCCGGAGCCTTTGCACCATCGCGGCGTTGGTGGTCTTGGGTCACAGTCCGCAGATGATCAGGCGTCACATCTCGGGGGCGCTGCACATCGGCGTCACTCGCGAAGAGATCTCAGAGATCATCGCTCAGATGATCTTCTACGGCGGCATGCCGGCGGCGGTGCAGGCATTCCAGATGGCCAAAGAGGCCTTCGACGCATCTCCGGACGGCTTGGATGCAGAGCACGCCCCGGCCGAGCCCGAGAATACGGTCCGGTATAAAGAGGACGATGCGGCATACGGCGCGGCCCCGCCTCCACCGGCTCCCGAGCCCGAAGAGTCTAACGACGACGAACCAGAATCACGGCTGAGAGCCGTTGAGCAACCGCCAATGACCGCGGAACGGCCACAGCGCCGTCCATCCGATATGAGTAGGAGAGAACGCGATGAAGTTAGGTTTCATCGGGACCGGCAACATGGGGAATCCCATGGCCGCCAATCTGATCAAAGCCGGCCATCAGCTAACCGTCCACGACCTTCGGCGCGAGGCCGCAACCAACCTGCTGGAGATGGGCGCAGACTGGGCGGACAGCCCAAAGGAAGCCGTCCCGGGCAACGAGGTGGTGTTCACGTCCCTCCCGGTGCCAAGGGACGTGGAAGCAGTGGTCCTGGGCGAAAACGGAATCCTGGAAGGGGCAAGTAGCGGACAGGTCTTCTTCGACCTTTCCACAAACTCGCCAACCATGGTCCGGCGGCTCGCTGAGGAGTGCGCGGCCAGGGGCGTCACCTTGCTGGACTCTCCCGTGAGCGGCGGCACATACGGCGCTGCCGAAGGGACTTTGGCCGTCATGGTCGGCGGCGATCAAGCCACCTTTGAGAAATACAAGCCGGTCTTGGGCGGCATCGGCACCCATGTTGTCTATTGCGGCGACGTCGGGAACGGGTCGGTCTGCAAGATCTGTAACAACCTGATGAGCATGGGCACCGGCGTCCTGCTGGCTGAAGCCCTCACCCTGGGCGTCAAAGCCGGTGTGGACCTGGGGACCTTGGCCGACGTTATAAATAATAGCACCGGCGGGTCGAAACGTCTGGCAGACAAATTCCCCCGCTTCTTATTCCAGGGCAACTTTGAACCGGGTTTCGCCACCGCCCTGGCCGCCAAGGATGTCCGGCTGGCCACCGACCTGGGCCGTGAATACGGCATCCCCATGGAGCTTTCCAACCTGGTGGACCAGCGGCACGTAGAAGCCCTCTTAAAGGGCTGGGGTCCGGAGGACTCGGACGCTGTGGCCAAGATACAAGAAGAGAAATCAGGGATTCAGCTAAGGCTGCACGACTAGACCGCATGGCGGCGCATAAGACCGTATAATCCCTCAAGCTAACTTTATTCCGGAGGCAAGGCATGACCACCAACGACATGGCTCGGTCCAAGATAGTGGAGTCCAGCGACACCATCGAGGCCATCGAAGAGTGTTACCGAATGGGCTGGAGTGACGGACTGCCCGTCGTGCCGCCTGTCGATTACAAGGTCCGGGAGATGCTGGAGATGTCCGGACTCACCGGTGAAGAAGAGATCATCTCCCTGGAGATGCGTAACCGGGTCTTGACCTCCGAGAACGTAGCGGCCAACGCCGTGATGGCCGGTTGTCTGCCGGAGTACTTCCCGGTGCTGACCACGACACTGAAGACCCTGGAAGAAGAGAAGAACTTCGTCCACATGGCCTCGGCGTCCACCAGCTCACCTGCCATATTGATGGTGTTGAACGGACCCATCCGCGACCAGATCGGAGCCAACTACAAAGACGGCCTGCTGGGCCCCGGCAACCGGGCCAACGCCGTGCTGGGGCGGGCCATCCGCCTCTGTTTCATGAACGGGTTCGATGCCCGGCCGGGCACTCTGGACCGGGGGACCCTGGGCAACCCCAGCAAGTACACCCTCTGTTTCGCCGAGAACGAAGAGGACTCGCCCTGGGAGCCCATGCACGTCGCCCGTGGTTTTAACAAAGAAGACAGCACCGTCACAGTGGCCGTGGCCTATAACCCCATCACCGTCAACGCCGCCTACGGCCATACAGGTGAGTCGGTGTTGATGGCCATCGCCGACACGTTGAAGTCGGCCTCCATGGCCTTCCGGTACCCCTCGCAGTGGGTGCTGGTCATCGGCCCCGAGCACGCCATCACATTGAACGACGACGGCTGGACCCGGAAGGGCATCCAGGATTACATGATGGAGAACGCGGTCCGTCCTCAGAGCGAACTGATCAGACTGGGAATCGCCCAAGGGCCGGAGCGGGAGGGCGATGACAAGATCATCCGCCGCTGCGCCCAGGACCCGGAGGACATCCTGGTGCTCATGGGTGGCGGCACCGGCGGCCGGAACAGCGCCATCATAGACACCACCAGGTTCAAGATCAGGACCACCAAGATAGAGAACATCAAGGGATAATAGGAAGAGTGCACCCCTCACGGTCTGGGTTTAACCCAGGCCGCCAGAGTCTTGTATAATCTGGGCTCCGGTGTATGATTAGGGGAGCAATTTTTGGCTATCCATCCCATCGAGAACCGTCAAGAAAGAAAGTCTGGGAGGAATCATGGCTGAGACCATTGAAGTCAGGAACATGAGACTGGTTAACCCCACCGGGACGTCACTGTCATCCGGCGATTTCCGGTTGAACGAGCGGCCCGACTCTCTCTCCGGCAAGACCCTGGGTCTGCTGGAGAACTCCAAGGCCAACTCGGATAAGGTCCTTCACGAACTGGGCCAGATGCTCAAAGAGAAATACGACCTCAAAGACATCGTCTGGTTCAACAAACATTCGGCCTCCCTGCCCACCAAGCCCGATGTGGTCCAGGATATGGTCAACCAGGTGGACATACTCATCACCGGGATAGGTGATTGAGGCTCCTGCAGTTCGTGCAGTGTGCACGACGGAATCGAGATGGAGCGCCTGGGTCTGCCCACGGCTTCCATCATCACCCACGTATTCAACAACACGGCCAAGGCCATGACGCGCATGATGGGCGTGCCCGACTTCGAATACATCGTTGCTGAGCATCCCCTGTCTAGCCTGACCGACGAAGAATGCCGGGAGCGGGCCGAAACCCTGCTTCCCGACGTAGAGCGCATCCTGGTTGGGAGCGCCGCCGCCAAGGCTGAGTAAACAGTTGCATTCGGCAGACCAAAAAGGCGTCCCGATTTTGTCGGGGCGCCTTTTTTGATCCATAGACCTTGTTCGTCTCGAGTTTGTTCGGCCCTTCTGTTTTGAGTTGACGAGTTCAGATTGAGGTCTTAGAGTCTAAAACCTCTCCGTAGCGGATAGGACCGGTTTCTCGACTAGATCTGGATATCCGGAAGATAGGTGGAGGGATCATTGAAGGCTGACGGTGAAGCCTCTGGCCCCTTGAATGGCCTCAAAGTAGTCGACCTAACCCGTGGTATGCCTGGTGCGATCGCCACCATGCTTTTATCGGACTACGGCGCAGAAGTGCTCAAACTGGAAAACCCCAAAGGTAATCCGTTTGAGGCATCCCCGGCCTACCGCGTCTGGAACCGCGGAAAGAGAAGCATCGCCCTAGATCTGGATGACCCTGAAGCACGGTCCTCGGCGCTGCTGTTGACCAAAGAGGCCGATATAGTTCTCGAGTCCTTCCGTCCGGGTGTGTCGGCGCGTTGGGGTCTTGATTATCCATCAGTGAGGGAAGAGAACCCGGCCATTATCTATTGCTCCGTGACCGCCTTCGGGCCCAACGGTCCGTGGGCGCAGAGGCACGGTTACGAGGGTCTGGTTGCCGCCGCCTCAGGAATCATGACTGATCAGGTCGGTGTGCGCGAAGGTCCCATGTTCTCATCCGTTCCGTTGGCCGGTCTCGGCACCTCGCTATTAGCGGTCCAGGGGATCCTGGCGGCGCTGCACGTGAGGAACGTCTCCGGCATCGGTCAAAGGGTGGAGACCAGCATGTATCAAGGGGCGGTCGCGATCCGGGCGCCTTTATTGCCGGAGGCCGACGAGATATCGAAATTTCAGACCTTGAACCTGCTCCCTCAAGGCGGGCTGCCTGCCTACCGGATGTACCCTTGTTCCGATGGAAAATGGCTCCATATCGGGTGCCTGACCCGTGAGTTTTGGGACAAACTCGCTGTCGCGCTGGACCTGCTGGAACTTGCGACCGAGCCTGAATTCCAGTTTGCGCCGGCTGGCTGGGCCACAGACCAAGACCGTGAGACGGCGATGGAGTTGATTGGAAAGCGCCTGTCGGAGGCTCCCAGGGCCCATTGGCTGACAGTGCTGGCCGACGCCGACGTTCCGGTGGCTCCCGTGCTGACTACACAGGAGTACATGGACGTACCGCAAGTGCGGGAAAATGATCTGGTCCAGACCGTTGCCGACCCGGCTCTGGGCGATATGGAACAGGTTGGCATGCCGATCGAGTTCTCGGAAACGCCCGGTTCGACCAGGGCGCCTGCTCCCGAATCCGGTCTGTACACCGACGTGTTGGCATCGTTGGCGAAAAAACCCGCTTCATCCGACGGCCCCGGAAGCAGTCCTAAGCAAGGCCGCCTCCCTGAGCATCCACTTGAGGGAATGCGGGTCTTGGACCTGAGTTCATTCATCGCCGCTCCATTCGGCAGCATGGTCCTGTCGGACCTGGGGGCAGACGTGATCAAAGTGGAGCCTTTATCGGGAGAGGGAGCCCGGCCTTTGCCCTTTTTGATCCTCGGCGGTAATCGGGGCAAACGGAACCTTGCCCTGGACCTAAAGTCCCCGGCCGCCAAGGGGGTCATCAGTCGTCTACTGAGTTCGTGCGACGTGGTGGTCCACAATATGCGGGAAGGGATAGCGGAGCGTTTGGGCATCGACTACGAAACTTCTCGTAACCTCCGGTCCGACGTTATCTACGTCCACGTAACCGGCTACGGGTCAACCGGGCCCGACAGGTTAAAACCTGGTTTCGACCCACTGTTCCAATCCATGTCCGGGACCACCGTCCGCCAGGGGGCCAGCATAGCTAGACCGGTGTTCTTGAGGACGTCAGTGTGCGATGACACCAATGGGATGTTGTTGGCATCAGGAGTGCTGATGGCACTGCACCACCGGGACCAGACAGGCCAGGGTCAAAAGGTAAACCTGAGCCTGCTTAGGACAGGCGCGTTGGTCAATTCTGACGACTTTATGCGCTACCAGGGCAAAGCAGACCGCCCGTTGGCCGATCATGACCTTTACGGGATGACCGCCGCCAATCGACTATATCAAACCGGGAACGGCTGGATATTCCTAGATTGCAACCAAGCGAAAGAATGGGAAAACCTCACGAGGTTCCTGGGAGCGGCTTCGCCGGTGAGTGGCGTTACATTCGAAAAGGCCAAGATGATGGACCCGTGGAATGAAGACCTGTGCCGGGACCTGGCAGAGGAGTTCAAGCGACTTCCCGCCGGGAAATGGGAGCGGCAGCTGGTCGCTGCGGGGGTGCCGTGTTGCCGGGTTGCTGAGAACATCGATGAAGGGTTCTTCAAGCATCCTCAGGCACTGCATCTGGGACTCGTCGATTCGACCGAGCACCCCGAATACAGCAATCTGCGACAAGCTGGCGTGCAAGTCCGGTTTTCAGAGACCCCAACCGCAGCGCGGCTCCCGGCTTCGGCGATCGGCCAGGAGAGTGTTGAGGTCCTGATAGAGTTGGGATTTAACGATCAAGAAATCTCTGAGATGCACCGCTCCGGATGCATCGGTATCGCCTGATCGGGCTGACATCGCCGATATACGAGACCTTTTAGTTCGCCGGATGCCGGAGTTCCTACCATCTGCGATCGCCCATTCCCGGCGTAGAGCGCATCCTGGTTGGGAGCGCCGCCGCCAAGGCTGAGTAGATACTCCCTGCGGTTATCCTAAAGGAACAGAAAGGGCGTCCCATTCAACCTTGGACGCCCTTTATTGGTTCGCTAGACTGCCAGATCTGATAGTGCCGGCCTGATCATTCTTTAGATCTTCTTTTCATTATTCCGTACTCCGTGGCGGCACCCACGGCAATCCCGGCCGCGATCCAGAGGCCAGGGTTGCCGGTGATAGCCCCAATCACAGTTCCGATTATTATCCCCATCGCTACGGGGAATCCCTTGCGGTTCTTCAAGTCATCAAACATCAGGCAATCTTATCACCGAGTGACCAGCCCAGGTATTCTGCCGCTACTTGCCCGGTTTCGGCCCCGTCTCAATCGTTGATCCAGGGCTCTATTTCTGGTTGAATCACCTCTAGGCCTGTGGTACGATTCCGCTCGGATTGTTACCGATTTCACGAACGGATTTCGCACCGGGAAAAACACCGTGAGATCACCCCCAGCCGAGCCTGCCCCAAGCCCGATCGATCAGGAGCTCTGACCATGAGTGGGCTACAACAGCGGATCCACGACGCCGTCCACGGCCAGACGCAGCCGACCGTTACCGTATTGTCATCTCTGCTGGCCGTTGAAGACGAGTTGGGTTACATCCCCAAAGAAGCCCTGGAATTCGTGGCCGGATTCACCAACTCCACCGCAAATGACGTCTGGGCCGTAGCGTCTTTCTACCCCAATTTCCGGTTCGAACCACCTACGGAGCACAAGGTTGAAGTCTGCTGGGGCGCGTCCTGTCACCTGGTCGGCGCCATGAACATCTTTAAGTCGGTCTTGGAAACCTCGGGTATGGAAGACGAGGGCGATACCCCCGACGGACGCCTAACGGTTAAGCTCAATACTTGCCTGGGGGCGTGTGCGCAAGCTCCGGTCATGGCCATGGACCATCATTTGGCTGGCCGGGTAAACTCTGAGTCCGCGGCCAAGAACGTAGCGGACCTCCTAGAGCAGGAAGGTCATGGCAAGTAGTTTCCTAGAGATCGGGCTGGAGGCTGGGAACCGCTGGCAGGAACTGACCGCCGGTGAAAAGCCGTGGATACGCATCGGCACCGCCCTCTGCGGCGAGGCGGCTGGAGCGTTTGAAGTCGCCGATGCCGTGGAGTCCCAGTTGGCTAGTCAGGGAGTCGCGGCCCAAGTCAGCCGGGTTGGCTGTCTGGGTCTCTGCTTCGCCGAGCCGCTCTTGGACGTTCAACTTCCCGGTGGACACCGCGTCTTCTACGGCAACGTTTCACCCGGCGATGTAGCCGAGATAGTTTCCGCCCACGTGTCCGGCGGAGCGCCGGTCACCGCTCGGGCGTTGGGCTACATAGCCGAAGAGGGCAGTGACGCTCCGACGCCGGACGGCATCCCTGATCTGAACCAACATCCCATGCGGATCTGGGAGAACCGCATAGTCCTCAGGAACGCCGGTAACATCGACCCGCTGGATATCTACCAGTACGTGGCCAACGGCGGCTATCAGGCACTGCACAAGGCCCTCACCAACCTTGACCGGGAACAGACACTGGACGAGGTCAAAGCGTCTGGACTGCGCGGACGGGGCGGGGCTGCTTTTCCCACGGCCACCAAGTGGAGCTTCCTGGCTGGAAATCCGGCCCCGGAGAAGTATGTCCTCTGCAACTGCGAAGAGGGCGACCCCGGCGCGTTCAACGATAAGAACATCTTGGAGAGCGACCCCAGCACACTGGTGGAAGGGGTGATAATCGCCGGGTATGCCACCGGGGCCAGCAAGGGCTACATCTTCATACGCCATGGCCATGACGGCCCCATAGACCGCTGCCGCGCCGCCGTGGAGCAGGCCAGAGAACTGGGCTTCTTGGGCGAGAACATCATGGGCTCAGATTTCAGCTACGATATCGAAGTCGCCCTCACCGGTGATTCATACGTGGCCGGCGAAGAATCCGCGCTCATGGAAGCCATAGAAGGCAAACGGGCCATGCCCAGGTTCCGGCCTCCGTTCCCGGCCCAGTTCGGTCTCTTTGGCAAACCGACCAACATCAACAACGTGAAGACCCTGTCCTATGTCCCGGAGATCGTCTCCAAGGGCGGCGAGTGGTTCGCGGGCATCGGACACGACACCAGCACCGGCACCGTCATCCTGTGCTTGTCGGGCAACCTGAAATACACAGGCATGGTGGAAGTGCCCTTGGGCATCAACCTCAAAGATGTGATCTTCGAAGCGGCCGGAGGGATGCGGGACGGCAAGACATTAAAGTTCCTGCAGACCGGCGGGCCCTTGGGCGGCGTGCTGGGCGCGGACAGCGTCGACGTACTGCTCGACTTTGAAGTCCTGCGTGCTGCCGGGGCCATCGTGGGTTCGGGTGGGCTGATCGCCGCGGATGACAGCGCCTGCATCGTGGATATGACCCGCTCGCTGATAGCCTTCTGCCAGTACGAGTCCTGCGGCAAATGTTTCCCGTGCCGTATGGGGATGAGCCACCTGCTGGAAGTGCTGGAGCGCATCTGCAGGCTTGAAGGTACGCCCGAAGACCAGGCGCTGATGAGGAACATTGGAGAGAACATGCAGGCCGGTTCCCTGTGCGGCCACGGTCAGTTGGGCTTCAACCCGGTGTCTTCGGCCCTGCGTTACTTCGGCCCGGAGTTCGACACCCATATCAACGAACACAAGTGCGACACCGGCACGTGCGCCATGCCACGGTACTCGCCGGCGCTTGCCCGCCGCTAAGACCCGACTCAACCACATACCGGCCACGGGTGATCGATTCCAGGCCGGAGAGAGATAGAGGCTGCTGAATGGCCGACGAAATCACCATCACTTTTAATGGCCAAGAGGTCAAGACCGAACCGGGCAAGAATGTGCTGGAAGCGGCCATCGACGCCGGTGTCTACGTCCCCTATCTGTGTTATCACCCCGGCATGAAGTCCTACGGCGCCTGCCGGATGTGCGTGGTCAGCGTGGAGGGCCAACGCGGCTTCCCCGCGGCCTGCACCCTGCCGGTGGCCGACGGCATGAAGGTCCAGACTGAATCGAGCGAGGTGAACGACCTTCGCAAGTCAGTCATGGAGATGCTTATCGCCGAGCACCCCAACGGCTGCCTCACCTGCCACCGTATAGACATCTGCGGACCCACCAATGTGTGCCTGCGTCACGTTTCGGTAAATGACCGCTGCGTAACCTGCCCCAAGAATGAACGCTGCGAACTGAAAGACACCGTCCGGTATCTGGGGATGAACCTGGAATCGCCGCTGAACTACAAGTACCGGCAGATTCCCCTGGAAGTGGCCGACCCCTTCTATGACCGCGACTATAACCTGTGCATCGTCTGCGCCCGTTGTGTCCGCGCTTGTGAAGAACTTAGGGGTGATGACGCCATAAGCTTCACCGAACGCAGCGGCCAAGCTCTTGTCGGGACATCCTTCGGCACTTCCCTGTTGGAGTCCGGCTGTGAATTCTGCGGCGCTTGCATCGATGTCTGCCCCGTGGGCGCGTTGGTCGAGCGGGACCACAAGTGGGACAAACCCAGGAAGGTGGAGCGAACGGTCTGTCCACTCTGCCCTGTGGGCTGCCAGATGAACGTGGAGTACGACGGCGACGGGACGTTGATCCGGGCGGTCCCGGAGATCAATTCCCCGGCCAACCACGGCCAGGCCTGCTTCAAGGGCAAGTTCGGCCTGCAATTCGTGAACGACGTAAGCAGACTGCAGACTCCCTTGGTCCGCCGCGACGGTCAACTGGAAGAAGCAACCTGGGATGAGGCCTTGGAAGTGGTCGCCACCCGGCTGGCTGGGTATTCCGGAGAGTCCTTCGCCTTTCTGACCTCACCCAACAGCACCAACGAAGAACACTACCTGGCCCAGAAGTTCGCCCGCACGGCCATGAAGTCCAACAACATAGACCAGACCTCCAACACCCAACCCGAGTTGACTCTGGGACTGGAACAGTCGCTGGGCTACGCCGGGGCCACCAACCCCATCTGGGACCTGGAGAAATCTGACTGCATCGTGGTCTTCAACAGCAACGTCACCGAGGAACACAACGTGGTGGGCGTGCCCATAAAACGGGCGGCGCGGAAGTACACCAAGTTGGTCGTGATCGACTCCCGGGAAGTTGAGTTGACCCGCTATGCCCACGTGTGGCTGCGCCCCGCCCCCGGCACCGAGCAGCTCTTGCTGGGCGGTCTGTTGAAGTCGGTCATTGACCAAGGCTTCCAGAAAGATGACTGGCTGGCCGAGAACTGCGAGAGTCCGGCCACCCTGCAATACGCTCTAAGCGCCCTGGAATTGGAGGATATCTCCAAGATTACCCAGGTGCCGCTGCCGGACATCGCCGAAGCCGCCCGCCTTTACGGCGAAGCGGATGCCAGCGCTCTGGTCTACGCTCTGGACAACGTCCAACCCAGGTTCACAAGAGACTGCGTTCTATCTTTGGTCAATCTGGCCTTGGTCACAGGGAACCTGGGCAAGTCCGGGGCCGGCATCTACCCCATGCGGCCCGGGGCCAATGAGCAGGGCGCCTGGGACGTCGGCTGCGTGCCCGACCGGCTGCCAGGCTACCGATCGGTATCGAACTCCGCCGACCGTCAGACACTGGAAACGCTCTGGGATTCCTCCATACCAGAGATTCCGGGTCTGGGCCTGACCCACATCATCGAGAGCGCCGCCAGCGGCCGGGTCAAGTCGATGTTCCTCATCGGTGACAGCCCCAACTTCAGCAACGGCAAGCTGGGAGACGGCCTGGCCGCGCTGGACAACCTGGAATTCCTGGTGGTCTGCGACTCTTTCTTGGGCGCAGCCGCCCAGCGGGCCGACGTTGTCCTGCCCCGCGCCACCTTCGCCGAGAAAGACGGCACCTTCACAAACCTGGAACGGCGTATCCAGCGGTTGAAGCCCGGGAAAGGTCTGCAACAAGAAGGTTCCCGCCCGGAGTGGCAGGTGATCTGCGACGTGGCCCACAAGATGGGAGCGCCCGGCTTTCTCCTGGCATCGCCCTCTGAGACAATGGATGAAATAGCCAGGGTCGCGCCGGTATACGCAAACGTTTCCTACCGGAACCTGGCCAACCAGGGCGGACTGGTCTTCAAGACCGATCTGAAGAGCCCGCAGCCGACCCAGGTCCTGTATGCCAGCCGGGAGGACCGGGGCCTGCAGTGGCCGGTCCAAAGCGGCAACGAAGGCACATCCATCCTGTACGAGAACGGCTTCGCCGACAGGCGGGCCGAACCCATAACGCCTGCTTTTGTATCCAATGAAGATGAAACAGACACCGATTTCCCGCTTTGGTTCGTGCCTGGCAGGGTCCTGCTCCAGCAGGAACGGGAGATCAACATCGTCGAGGGACGCCGGAACACCATCCAGAGAGATGAGTTGGTTGAATTGAATCCCGCCGATGCGGCCTCGTTGTCCATCGAGGACGGCGGCAAGGTCGTGGTTGAGATGGGCATCGGCAGGCTAGCCGGGCTGGCCCGCATCAACGAGGGGATTCCCGTCGGGGTAGTTGCTTCTACCTCTCTCTTCGGGCAGCTAGCGGTGGACCTGCAGGCCTCTGAGGAGATGGAGCCTGCTTCGCGGGTGCCGGGGCTGGATATCCGCCGGGCCCGAGTGAGCAAGGACGCCTAGAGCGGCGCAACCAGGCTGAAACTTGGTAGTCAGAGCCAGGTTTAGATAATCAACGGCAGGCAACCTAAGGAGTATTCATGGTAGAGGCAACAACCGCGGGCTCAGGCAACATCATTGACCTGACCCCAAACCCAGCTTTTCCCACGGCCACACTGGTCGACCGCCGGGATGTCACGGAAGACCTGATGGTCATAAAACTGGAAGTCTCCGAGGAATTCGACTTCAAGCCCGGCCAGTACTGTACTCTGGGCTTGGGCAAGATCGAACGGGCCTATTCGATTGTTTCGGCGCCCTATGAGAAGACCCTTGAGATCTTCGTGGAACTGGTCCCCGACGGCGAATTGACCCCCAAGATGTGGGCGTTGAAACTGGGTGACAAGATGTCGGTCCGTCCCCGGGCCAAGGGCATCTTCGTTCAGGACAAGAAGATGCACCACCACTTCATGCTCTCCACGGTCACCGGCGTTGCGCCCTCCATGAGCATGGTCCGCCAATACCTGCATGAAGGCAAAGACGACGGGCAGGTTTTTTACATCATGTATGGGGCCAGCTACGTAGACGAATTGACCTACGACACCGAGTTTTACGAATTGGCCGAGAAACACCCGGATGTGGTCAAGTTCGTGCCCACCATCAGCAGGCCCACTGAGGAAAAGAACTCCGGGTGGACCGGCGTCACCGGCCGGGTCAACACGATCGCCGAAGAATACTTGGCCAAGTTCGATCTGCCCAAGGACGACACCAAGGTTTACGCCTGCGGTCATCCCGGCATGATCGAAGAGATGAAAGAAAAACTCCCGCCCCAAGGCTGGAACTTCATAGAAGAGCGTTTCTGGAAGCCGTAATCGTTCCTTCTCCCTCGCAAGGGGGGAAGACTCGGATGGGGGCTCATACTTGAAGGAACCCAGTTCGCTGCTTCTGACCAATTTCGTCCGCTGACCTTCTAGGGGCTTCCATCGGGCGGAAATGGTAGTAAAATCCACGGTGTAATCAACTTGGTGTGGTCCCCGGTTAAGCTTTAGTGAAGGGTTGGGTAGTGACACCGATTCGCCGCCAATATCTCAAGATCAAGGGCGATCATCCGGACTCCATATTGTTGTTCCGGATGGGCGACTTCTACGAGACCTTCGACGACGACGCCGTTCTCGCCGCCAAGGAACTTGAGATTACCCTCACCTCCCGCAGCATGGGCAAAGGACTGCGCGTTCCCCTGGCCGGGGTGCCGGTCCACGCGCTGGACAACTACCTCTCCCGTCTCATCAAGAAAGGCCACAAGGTCGCCATCTGCGAACAGACCTCAGACCCCGCCACCTCCAAGGGCCTGGTGGACCGGGACGTCGTCCGGGTCGTCACTCCCGGCACCGTCTTAGAGTCGGCCCTGCTGGACCAAAAGACCAACAACTACCTGGCTGCTGTTTCCGAGCATGAGGGTCGGGCTGGCCTAGCCTACGTTGATATAACCACCGGCGAGTTCTCGGCCACCGAACTAGCGGTCAATGAATTGCCGTTGGAACTGGAGCGCATCGAGGCCGCCGAGGTACTGGTCCCCGATTCGGGAGACCGTCCGGACTGGGCAGACGCGGCGGGCTACGGCAGCAGCTATGAGATCACCCCGGCGGAATCCCGTACTTTTCATCCCGAAGAGGCCCGCGATGCCCTTCTGTCCCACTTCGGGATACTAACTTTAGAGTCCTTTGGCTGCGAGGGTATGGACCTGGCCGTTGCCTCCGCCGGGGCCATAGTGCAGTACCTAGCCCGTACCCAAAAGGCAGCCAAACTCCAACTGGGCAACCTGACCATCTATACCACCGGCAGCTTCATGGCTTTGGACTCGCAGACGCGCCGGAACCTTGAGCTGTTCGCCGCCGGGCGGAACGAAAGCAAGGAGCTGTCCCTGCTGGCCGCCTTGGACCGCACCAAAACCCCCATGGGAGGCCGGTTGCTGCGCCAGTGGCTGGGACAACCCCTGCTGGACCTGCCAGAGCTGGACCAGCGCCTGGACGCCGTGGACCACTTCTATCTGGACGGCCTCAAGCGGGCGAATTCCATCTCAGCTCTGGGCAAGGTCTCCGATCTGGAGCGCATCGTGGGCCGCATCGTCTCCGGCACGGTCGCTCCCAGAGAGTTGATCGCGCTTAAAGATGGACTTGCCGCCGTGCCCGGCCTTGGCGAACTGCTGGACGCCCCCAACCTGGAGTGGATCAAGGGCCAACTGCTTCCCCTGCCCGATGTCTGCTCGCTGATAGATGAGTCCATCTCCCCGGACCCGGCGGGCGCCGTCGGCGACGGCAACGTCATCAGACCTGGCTTCTCCCCGGAGATGGACGAACTGAAGAGTTCCTCCACCAACGCCCGGCAGTTCATCGCCGGTCTGGAACAAAGAGAGCGGGAGCGCACCGACATCAAGGGACTCAAGGTCGGCTACAACCAGGTATTCGGCTATTACATCGAGGTCAGCAAGGTCAACGCCGATAAGGTGCCTGAGGACTACATCCGCCGCCAGACACTGACCAACGCCGAGCGCTATATCGTGCCCGAGTTGAAGGAATACGAGTCCCTGGTGTTGAACGCCAGAGAGAGATTGGAAGAAGCGGAGCGCGCGGTGTACCACCGGGTCTGCGCCCAACTGGCCGAGTCGGCCGCTGCCATCGGCCGCGTGGCATCGGCCATCGCCCGGGTGGACGTGTTCACCGGTCTGGCCGACGCCGCCGTCGAGAATGGGTACGTCCGGCCCAAGCTGGACCAGGGGAACGCCATCCGGGTCATAAACGGCCGCCATCCGGTCGTGGAACGGGTGTTGGACACCGGCGATTACGTTCCCAACGACGTCGATCTGTCCAATGACGACACGAGAGTGTTGGTGCTCACCGGCCCCAATATGGCCGGCAAGTCCACCTACATCCGTCAGGTGGCCATCATCACGCTCATGGCCCAGGTCGGCTGCTTCGTGCCGGCTTCTGAAGCCACCATCGGCCTGGTTGACCGCATCTTCACCAGAGTGGGGCTGCAGGACGACCTGGCCACGGGCCAGTCGACGTTCATGGTGGAGATGGTTGAGACCGCAGCTATCTTGAACCAGGCCACGCCCCGGTCTTTGGTGATACTTGACGAGATCGGGCGGGGCACCAGCACCTACGACGGCCTGTCCATCGCCCGGTCGGTGATCGAGCACATCCATAACGACCCCCGGCTGGGTTGCAAGACCCTGTTCGCCACCCATTACCACGAACTGACCCACCTGGCGGCCAGCCTGCCGGGCGTGCGCAATTGCAGTGTGGCGGTGACCGAGGAAGGGAACAGCGTGGTCTTTCTGCACAAGATCGTGCCGGGCGGGGCAGACAAGAGCTACGGCGTCCACGTGGCCCAACTGGCCGGGCTGCCGCAGGGAGTGGTCAACCGCGCCTGGGAAGTGTTGGCCGACCTGGAGACCCAGAGCCAGCAGAACGGCGGCCTAAAGATACGCTCGCCCAAAGGGGAGCCGGCGCAGCAGATGGCCCTATTCAATGACGGCGGCAAGTTGCAGGGACTGCTGAAGGAATTGGACATCCCCAATCTGACGCCCATCGAGGCGATCAACAAACTCTACGAACTTCAGAAAGAAGCCCAGGAAGGGTCTTGATATAACGTCCCGGCCCACATACTCCTCTTCAATGTTATTTTGAGGAGCGCCGGAGGCCGGTGAAGAATCTACCAAACAAGACTTTGGCAGACCCTTTGCTTCACTGAGGGTGACATTTGCGAGGGTGTTCGAAAGCTGAAGATAACGCCTTTCAAAATCTGTTAAACGACCCCCTTTCCACAAGACCGTTGTGGGTATAAGATATGCCGTGGATTTTCGGCATCCCATCTTCCGTCCGGAGGCCTGACTTGAGCCAGACCGTTGAATTCTACTGGTGGCCCCGTTGATCGACCTGCCGCAAAGCGAGAGAGTTGCTCTTGCAGAACGGACTAGAGGTCACGGACCGGGACTTCTTCAAGGAGACCTTCAGCGAGACTGAGATTCGGGAGCTGGCGGCCATGGCCGGCACGGAGAACATCTTTGCCCGCCGCAGTCCCAGCCTGAAGAAGATGGGGCTGGCCGACAAAGATCTCTCTGACGACGAGATGGTCAAGCTGATGCTGGAGGAGCCCAAATTGGTGCGGCGGCCTCTGCTCAAGGTGGGTGACAAGCTGATGGTCGGAGGCGGCAACGCCGCCGTTGAAGCGGCCATAGCCGAAGCCAGTTGAACCGGCGACGGCCGGTTGAGATAATTGACATAACCGGCATATTTGGAACGATGTATCTACGGGGAAACAGGTCTATAATCCTGACCCGTATCAGTATTATTTCTAGTAGAACAGGGGAAAGAGGGCCCGTTAGCAGCCGATGAATATCTTTTTTGATGTGGACTACACCATCCTCGGGTTGGACAATAGCCTGAGGCCGGACACCAAGGAAACCTTCCAGGCATTATTGGACGATGATCACAAGATTTATATCTGGTCCGGGATGGGTGAGCGTTGGGAAGTCGTCAACAAATTCGAATTGAACCCCTTTGTGAGCGGCGTCTACGAGAAGCCGACTCACCACTTCCACGAACGTCTGGAGGAGTTGGGCGTGCCCTTCGAGCCCGACTTCGTCATCGACGACTACCCGGAGGTGGTCGCCGCCTTCGGTGGAGTGTGGGTCCCGCCATATTTCTTCAAGCGTTCCGTGGACCAGGAGATGCAGCGCATCTACCGCATAGTCAACGACTTCAACGCCACGGGCACTTCGGAAGACAAGCAGTACCGCAAAAAGGGCTCGATAGTTCCCCTCTTCTAGCGGCCTGTGTCCTCTCTCCGCTGGGCCTGACATCCCCCAGGCAAGGACTTCGTAATGTCCATTAGAGTCCTTCCCCCGGACCTGGCCGCCAAGATCGCCGCCGGAGAGGTGGTGGAGCGTCCCGCGTCGGTGGTCAAAGAGCTGGTTGAGAATTCCATCGACGCCGGTTCCAGTCAGATCACGGTTGAGATCAAGGCCGGCGGGGTCGAACAGATCAAGGTCATCGACGACGGCCACGGCATCCCCTCCGAAGAAGTGGCCCCGGCCTTCCAGCGCCACGCCACCAGCAAGATCGACAACCAAGAGCAGCTGGACGCCATCGCCACCCTGGGATTCCGGGGTGAGGCCCTGCCGAGCATCGCCGCGGTCTCCAATACGGTCATCACCACCCGCCAACCCCTGGACCCCGGCGGCTTTCGCATGGAACTGCGCTGGGGAGAAGAGACTTCATCGGGAGCCCAGGGTTGCCCGCCGGGGACGGCCATCGAGGTCTCGGACCTCTTCGGCAACCTGCCGGCCCGGCGCAAATTCCTCAAGTCGTCTTCAGCCGAGACATCCCGCATCCAGGAGCTGGTCAGCCGCTACGCACTGGTGTTTCCCGGAATACGGTTCCAGTTGGTGGTGGACGGCAAAGTCTCTTTCACCAGTCCCGGCAACGGACTCCCCAGGGAAGCCCTGCTGGCCGTATACGGTCCCCAGGCCGCGACAGCCATGCTGGAGGTCCACGGAGAAGACTCAGAGAGTGGCTACCAAGTGGACGGGTTTGCCGGCGCTCCCAGCTTGACCAGAGCCAACCGCACCTACATGACCTTCTTCGTGAACCGGCGTTGGGTACAGAGCCGGATGCTGTCCTTCGCCGTGGAAGAGGCTTACACGGGGCTCCTCCAGGTGAAACGCTATCCGCTGGCGGCACTGAACATCAGCATCCCCTACGAGGACGTGGACGTTAATTACCATCCTTCCAAACGGGAGGTGCGCTTCCGGGAAGAAAACCGGGTCTTCTCAGCCGTGCAGCGGGCCGTGCGCTCGGTCTTGGTGGCCGACTCCCCAGTGCCGAATCTGGCCCCGCCATCAGACCCTGATTACCCAACGGCGGTGGCCCCTTCTTTCTTCCCCAGAAGCGCCTTTGGTGGGATTAGGAACGGCGGCGGCATGCCTGATTATCAAGGCCAGCTTGGCGGCGGGCCTGCCGACGCGGCTGCTCCCCTTCAGCCGGCGCCCCCCTTGAAAGTGGTTGGCCAGCTCAAGTTGACCTACATCGTTGCCGAAGGACCTGGCGGAATGTTCCTGGTGGACCAACACGCCGCCCACGAACGGGTGCTCTTCGACCGCATCTCCCAGAAAACTTCAGAAGAGGAACCCCGGTCCCAGCCGCTGCTGGCGCCGGTGTCCGTCGAGCTGTCCCCCGCCCAAGGCGACACGTTGAAGTCCAACCGGGAGTCTTTGGAGAACTACGGGTTCCAGTTCGAGCCCTTCGGTGACGGTAGCTATCTGCTCCGGGCGGTGCCTGCCATCTTCGGCGAGGGCGATCCCGCAAGGTCGCTGTTGGACGTGCTGGACATGACAGCCTTTGAGGGTCTGGTGCGGCAGAAAGAGGATGTGACTGCGGCGTCCATCGCCTGTCATGGGGCCATCCGGGCAGGGAAGTCGTTGACCGAGCCTGAGATGGTGGCCTTATTGGAGCAGTTGGAGGCCACGCCCAACCCCCACACCTGCCCCCACGGCAGGCCCACCATGGTGCACTTCAGCTCCAACCACATGGAGCGCGAGTTCGGCCGCCGCTAGGCGCTGCAAGCGCGTTTTCTGGGGTTGGTTCGCGGTCGGCGCTTCTTACCCGTCGGGCAGGTGCTTATAAACCATGAGAAAGAGACCCCACTCCTTCCGCGGAAGGATCGGGGTGACAGAGGGTGTGGGTAGGTCCGGAGTTAGGGGTTTGCCGTTGCGGCGGGAGTCCCGGCAGGGCAGCTTCCCCAAATGTCATTCTGAGGCGTCAGCCGAAGAATCTGGTTGCCAGTGATGCAACGCTGGCCGAGAATGAAGGGCCGCTCTCTATTCTTGTGGAAATAAGGTGATGAGTCGGCTGGGGCCGAACGTTAGCCGTTGCGGCGGGAGTCCCGCCGGGGCAGCCACCCCAAATATCATTCTGAGGCGTCAGCCGAAGAATCTCGTTGCCATTGATTCAACGCTGGCCGAGAGCGAAGGGCCGCTCTCTACTCTCGTGGTGATAAGGTGATGAGTCGCACCGGGGTTAGGGGTTAGCCGTTGCGGCGGGAGTCCCGGCGGGGGTCCGAGGCGGGGTGGAAGATGGACGTCTCATCAGGGAATTCCTGAGAAGCGGCCTTTTGCTGGTCGCCACGCATGCGGCCAAGCATTCCCAGCGGTCCGCCGACTATGGCCAGCGCGGCTGCGCCCAGTCCCATCTTGGCTAGAAAGCTGCGGCGGGTCTGGCCGGACTGCTGCTGGGGTTCGATCTCGTTGGCCAAGGTATTCTCCTAACGGTGCGCCCGTTGGCGGGCCCGCGTTTCTTGGGTTTCTAGAGTCAGTCCTATGGTTCGCATAGATTGTACAAGACGGGCCGGGATTTGCAACACCGGGACGGGGATCAAATTGCAGGATTTACCTGCGCGTCGGCGTCGTTCAGCACCATTTGGGCGACTTGGCGGCCCATGCGCACGGAATAATTGGTGCCCCGGTCCTCGGGGTATATCTGGGTGGTGTTCGCCAGGTATAGCCCCCGGTGGGGTGTGCGGTGGTCGGGCATGTTGAGGCTGTAGTTCACGCCCACTATGGGCTGTGCGCCGTCCACCCGGTGATAGTGCGATTCAAGCACCCAAGAGCGGTCGAACCCGGGGTTGATCTTCTGGAGATGGGGGACGAACAGGTCCATCAATTCCTCGGCCGTCTTCAGGTACAACTCACTGCCCCGGCTGGGATAGTTGCTGATGTAGAGGATGTGCTTTCCGCCGTAGATCTCGCGGTCGATGAGGTTGGTGTGTTCGATCAAGGCTACGAAGGGCATACTCTGGTCGGCGATGTTCAGCCAGTACTTGTCCGTGAAGGGCCGGTCCATCACCAGCACCATCAGAACAGCTGACAGGTAGTCCGTGCCGTCCAACTTGGCTTGGTATACGGCAGGCAGGGGCGGCGCCAGGCGAGTGAAGACGTACGACGGCGTGGTGGCGATGATCGCATCGTAGTCGCGGCGTTCGCTTGCAGACCCGTCCAACTGCACATCCAGACCGACGGGCGTGCTCTCTGCTTCCACTATCCGGGTCACCGTGGCAGAGGTGTGGACCGCGCCGCCCTGCTTTGCTATGTCCAAGGCCAGATAGTCGATCACCTCGCCGAAGCTGCCCATGGGGTAACCCAGTTGCTCCCCTCTTCCACCCTTCTTGCGGGAGCCGACCCGCAGGCGCATCTTGCCCCAGATCCAGGTCATGCTTATGCGGTCGTAAAATTCGCCGAATTTTCCCCGGAGCAGGGGCTCCCAGATCACCTCATACGCCCGCCGTCCCATGCGCTTAGACAGCCAGTCTTTGGCCGTGATGTTCTCGAACTTCCGGTAGTTCTTGGTGTTCTTGAGAATAAGGGTCCAGAAACCAACCTTGAAGCGGCTGATCAGGGATAAGGGTTTGAACTTCAGGAGGTCTTTGGGAGTGGCGAAGTCCCAGATCTTACCGCCGTCGCCGTTGTTCAGATAGAATCCGACGCTGGAATCCAGCCAGGCGAGTTTGTCGCCCAGGCCCAGTTCCTCGATCAGTTCTACGATGTCGGTGTCGCTGGTGAAGAGGTGGTGGTAGCCGCGCTCCAGCCGTCCGCCCGATACATCGAAGGTGGACGCCTGGCCACCGAGAAAGTCCGACTGCTCAAAGACTTCGGCGAAATGGCCCCGTTTGGTCAGTTCATAGGCGGCAGCCAGCCCGGCCACTCCTCCCCCGATGATCCCAACCCGCATCAGTCGTCTTCCCCGGCCAACCTCGGCTCCGCGGTAAGACCGTCAGACCGGCTGGCGGCGCTCATCTCGCGGAGGGACAGGTTGTTCTTCCATAAGAGGGCCAGGCCCGCGATGTTGACCGGCAGCCAGAGGGCGATCAGGTGCACGAACCCGCTGTAAGCGCCGGCCAAAGAGGCCCCCACGCCCAGGGACATAAGGGTCTGTTGGGCGACTATCTCAAAAGGTCCTATCCCGCCGATGGCACTGGGCACAGACGTTGCCAGGTTGGAGGTCGCGGTGAGAAGCAGCACCACCAACAGCAGCACACCCACGGAATCGAAGTGCTCGTCTATCCCGAATGAATAGGCCAGCATGAAATACATGGACCCTTCCAGCAGCCATACCGGCAGCGAGTAGACGAAGAGACTTAGGTGTTTGGAGGGTGAGTTAAGAACGGCCAGTCCAGCCACGAAGGTCCGGAAGATCTCTTTAACCTTGGGGCGGGGTCCAGGGGGTACGATGTGCAGCCACCTTTCTACCCGGCTGGCGAAAGCCGGTGAACTACCCAGGAGGGTGAATACGGTGAGCATCAGCGCGAAGGCAACGATGATGGCCACCAGGAATATCACCCCGGTAGCGCGGGACACATCGGCGGCGCCGTCGAACTCCCCCAGCAGCAATAGCCAGGGCGCTGACAGGGCTGCGAACGCCAATAGGGTTATGCCGTCATAGACCCTCTCCACCGCGATGGTTGCCAGGGCCGAACTGGCGTTCACATTCTCACGGCGGGATAGGTAGTAAGACCGGACGAGTTCGCCCAGACGTACCGGCAGCAGGTTGTTGGCCATGTAGCCGATCACCACCACCGGGTAGAGACGGCCTACGGGGAACCGGCCCATGGGCCCCAGCAGATAACGCCACCGGACAGCCCGAAAGAAAACGGCAAAGAAGTAGACCACGATGGACGGGGCCAACAGATAGTAATCGGCTTCCCGCAGGGCGTCTTTGAGATCGCCCATGTCCACCTGGTAGAGCAGGAGCAACAGCAGGACCACGCTGACGCCGCCGCCCAGCCAAAACTGCCATTTAGAGGTGATCAATCGACCGAGTCCTAACAGATTCGCCGTTGGAGCCTGGATTCAGTATACCTGGGGCACAAATCATGGGCCAGTCTGACGGGAGGGGATCAGCTACCGGCTGAAGGTGTAGTAGTCGCCCGTGAACCAGTCTTGTTTCAGGTCTCGGAATATCCAGTAACCCAATACACTGCGCCAGGCTTCTTTGCTGGAAGCCACGTCTTTGAAGAACCTCAAGTCTTTCTTCAATTCGTCTTTCCACTCTTCTTCCTGCCGTGCCTCCGAAGGCCTCCGGTAGGTCTCCGGATACCAGAGCAGACTGTGGAGGGGCTCGCTCTTTTCGTAGTCCTCTAATTCTGCGTCCAGACTATCGGCGTGGCTCGACGCTATGAGCAGCGACGAAGGCCTGAACTCCCCTTCATCGGGAACCGTTTCCAAGGAATTGCAGCTTTCGTTCCAGCCCTCGTCTCCCTCATCCTTGAAGCAGGTGAACCGGAGCAGGCCTTCGGATTCCGCATTCCTCACGTACCACTGGAAGGGATACCAGATGTCATAGTCGACCTCCACCGCCCGCCTTTGCGTGATGGCCGAGTCGGGGTCTTCAGAGGGTCGGGCAAAGACATCTTCCAGGGACGCAAAGGTGTCTTGCAGGTCCGATCCTCCTTGGGCGTAGACCAGTATCTCCCGGTTGGAATCGTCGAAGGTATAACTGGCCCGGAGCGCGCTCCAAGTGCCAAAGGCCAGTAGCAATGATGCCACCCCCAGGGCTGCCAGTGCGCCGCCATTGGCTGAGGCAGTGATTCTGATCAGGTAAGCAGCGGCTATCAGGGCGAAGACCGTGCCGGCTAAGACTGCCCAGTGTTGTCCGGTTAGCCCCTCCCGGCCGTGGGCGCCGCCCGTGAAAGCGTAGAGAACGAATACTCCGCCCATGACCGTCAAAGGGGCGATGAAGAACAGTCCTCCAGCGCCATGTCTTAGGGCCTCACGCCAGCGGACCGACTCGGCGAGATCGCCCAGGAACTTGGCTGATAGAAAGATCAACGGCAGAGTGATGTTGACCAGGAGCCAGGGCATCTTCTCACTGGCGAGGGTGTAGGCCAGGAAGGTGATGGCCGCCCAGATGGTCAGTGCCAGACCCAGCATGTCGCGTTTCTTTAGGAAATAGACGGCGCTCGCGATGCCGAAAGCCGCGGGCAGTAGTTCGTATACCGGCAGGCCCACGAAGTAGTAGTACCAGGGTTGGTTGCCTCGGGCGACTTCTTGCTGGGCGACCCAGTAGCCCATACCCTGCCACGACCCGCTGAACACGCCCGACATGTGGGTGAACAGGGTTGTGTATAGCGCGGCCCAGATCAGATAGAAGATTCCCGCGCAGATCAACCATGCGCCGCCCAGCCAGCGCACGCCCAGGACCACTGAGACCACTATGGCGCCAACCAGGATGCCCAGGGCCACCACATAGTTGGCGGGTAGACCGTTGGCCGCCGCCCCGATGGTCACCTCGTTGGGCAGGATCCCGTCCACCACCGCCTGCAGGTCCACCACCGGAGTGAAAAGAACGGCGTAGAGGGCTGTTATCAGGGCAGGAACGGAGACCAGCAACGCGCTGCGCTGGAACGGATGCCTGTGGTAGACAAGGGCCGATATTGCGCTGGTAACCAGCAGGATGGCCAAGGCAATGTCCAATGCGGGCACGCCCCGGGTATCTACGATGTCCGCCAGCGGACGGTAGAGGAGCAGGGCCACGCCGGCGGTCACCGCCAAAGGCGCCCCTGCCAGGCAGGCTATACGGGCGTTGCTTGGCGCCGCCCGGTTTACGAGCCAGGCCAGCACCGCCAACCCGGCGATCACTGCCCCAACATGGACGACTATGGGCAGGTCCTGCACGGGCAGTAGCAGTGTCTTGCCCGCCCATGCCGGTGCACCGACCAGTCCAACGGTTCCGTCCACGTTGGCGACGTTGTTCCCGGTCTGGGCATCTGGATTGACCAGCGTCAGCCCGAATATCCCCTGGACCATTCCCGAGACAGCCGACCATTGGGGCAGGGTGATCGTGATCAACAACAGCAGGAACCCGGCCGGCCGTCCCATTTGGGAAAGGCTGAACCGGCGCAACCGGGGACGCCCCTGGTTTACAAGCACCAAGGCCAGAGAGATCAGGCCGAATACCGCGACGACCAGGTACGCGGTTTCCTTGGTGGTGAACATCAGCGCCAGAACGGCTGATGTCAGATACAGGTAGCGCCGGTGTCCTTCGTGGATGTAGCGCCACATCAGTATCAACAGGGACGCCGCGAAGAAGGCCATGATGATGTCGTTGCGGCCGAACCGGCTGAAGTAAAGCAGTGTCGGAGATAAGGCCAACATCGTTGCGGCCAGAAGCGCCCCGGTGCGCCCCAGATAGTCACGGAAGAAATAAGGCGCGGCCACCAGGGCCGTACCGAAGAAAACATAGCCCAACCGGGCGGTCACATCCGTGTCGCCGAAGAGTTTGAACATCAGGGCGGTGAATTCGATCTGGAACGGGCCGTGCATCCAAGGCGAGTGTATGTAGTCGGTGCCGAAGATCCAGGGCCAGCCCAGGAAGGCGCCATCGCTCTCTGCCAACCGCCAGGAAAAATGCAGATGGATGGCCTCGTCGTAGTGGACGGTCCTGCCGCCCAACTCCCAGAGCCGCATGACCAGGGCCACGACGATCACGGCCAGGAAAATGGCTTCCAAAGGACCAAAGGTACGTCCAGCCCAAAGGCGGGATATCTTGGCCACGAACGGACCGCCAGCCCTGGAGGGGGCCGGATAAAGACCAGCGTTCATCTTTTTTGGGCCGTTGTTTGGACCATCTCGTAGATTATTACGCCGTCTTGTTCAAAGGCGGTTCTCAGAAATCCGTCGAAGTCTGACAGGTTTTCCCCTCCGTAGGTCCTCCGCTCCCGTGACCCCAGGTATACATACCGCACATCATAGAGGTCCAGCAACTGGAGGACCTCGGCCGAATCATCACTGCTGAAGATGGTCCTGACGTCTTCCTCACGTCCTTGGAACGACGAGATCGAGCTCCTCCATTGGAGTTCGTGCCCCTTCCAACCGAGGACCGTTGGGAGGCCGGTGCTGGAGGATATCCTGCCGAAATCTGAATAATCATCTCCAACGGCTTCAACCATCCGGCCCCAGGGCGCGTCGTCCCGCAGCCATTGGATGGCGGCGTACTCGCCGGGAGCATTCTGCTGTAAGAAGGCCAGCCCGTCCAGCGTGTTGTCGGATATGGTGTGCTCTTCTCGTAGGATGCCTGTCCGGTCTAAGACCGCCCCCACCGGGTAGTAGAAGGAGAACGCCACCAGCAAGAGTGCCAACCCGGCCCAAACGACCCTGACGCCGCCCATGAGATTTCCCAGTATCGAGGGCATGCTGTCCGGATTGCGGATGGACCACAGGTAGTACAGGCCATAAGCGCTGACGATTCCCAGCAGCAGCCACGCCTGATAGTAAGTCTTGAACACCGTGTTCATCCGGCGGAACCCGCCGCCGAACTGGTCTACTACGTAGAATAACTCGGCCCCAACCAGCAGATATATGGCCAGACCGGCCAGCAAGAGAGGAAATGCCACCGCCGGTTCCAAGCTGAGTCTAACGCGCTGCATAGCGCTGAAGCCCGCCAACGCAACCAAGAACAGGCCGGGCACCACCAAGATCGAGCGGTTGCCGACCTCGCTCAGAGCTGTGACTATGCCGTCGTCTATCCAAGTCGCGATGAATGCCAAGCCGGTCCAGAGCACAAAAGGCCCTGCCGCCACGAGAACGACGAGAACAGCCGCCGAATTATCGTCGTCGTCTGGCCGGCTCAACCCGGTGACCTGCCGTATCAAGAATGAGACCGCCAGGAAGATCAACGGCCCCATGACCAAGAACAACAAGAACGGACGGGTATTGACGTCCCGCAGGGGCAGGATTCCGGAGGTTGCGGCTTCAAAATCAAGGTAGAACGGTACGAACAAGGCCAGGGCGGCCACCAATACGGGCACGACGACGAACGCCGCCCCCGCCGCGGCGCTGGTCAGTTCTCCTGCGTAGTCTCCATAGGCCTTGACCAATGCCGCCACCACGAAGATGGCGGCTACGACGGGCAGGTCCCAGACGTTGATGAAAGCTAGAGAGCCGATGAACAACGCCATGGCAGCCGCTTCCAACGCGTGCTCCCGGAGCCAGTCAAAGTCCAACATACGGGGAGACAGGAAGAAATTCAGAGTCAGGCCCAGTCCCAATAAGACGAAAGGCAGGCTAGTTACGTGGGGATGGAGGTCTCCGAGCACGAAGCTAAACATCGGGAACTCTGTGATGGTGTAATCCAGGCTCTGACCGCCGGACAACGTGTCGATCACCCGGCTGGACCGGAACCACCACCATTGGCTGTCCGGGAATACCCCGGAACCCGCTTCCGTGCCCTCTAGACCTTTGATGCCGACCCATTCCCAGAACCCGCCGTTGCCCCAGCCCTGCAGGTGCACGAACTCCATGGCGCCTTCCAAGTTCCCGGCCAGGAGTATCAGCGCCGGTCCGGCCGCGGCAAAGATGATGCCGGCCTTGAGACTGCCGCCGGAAAGCCGCACCAGGTTGTAGACCAGTCCGAACGCGCCTGTGGCCACCAGGGCGGGAATCGTGACCACCCCCAGGTTGTAGCCGACGCTAGAAGCGATGCCGGTGGCCTGGGCCAGAAAGGCCATCATGAAATGGCCGAAATAGTAGTAGCTGATGTTGTTGCCGGAGAGCCAAGGGTCTTCCGGTGGGAAGAATCTGCTCTGGAGCACCGCGTTCATGAACCCGAAGTCCATGGGTTTCTCTGTGTGGTTGATGGCCGGGACCTCGGAGATTATGCCCAGCCACATCAGGAAGAACCCGGCGAACAGGACCTCTGCCGCCACGAGCATCGGCCAATGCTCTTCGACAAATTCACGGATATCTTCCAGGTTCCGCCAGAACAGGTAGATACCCGGCGGCACGGCCGCCAGCAGAACCACCAAGATTGTCAGTTGTGTGTTGGGGGCGGCATGGGTCAGTCCCAACACCCAGAGGATATATGAAAAGAAAACCAAAGCCGCGGGTTTGACCAGGGTGAACCCCCGGTCAGGCAGTCTGCGGAACAGCACGAACGCGGCGGGGAAAGCCAGCAGGCCCAGGACCTGTATGGCGATGTACCAGCTCAGGGCGTCTAGCATGGCTTAATGGTTAATCGCCTTGACTGATCGGAAGGATACAGGAGCGTAAAAGCTGGTCAGGGAACAGGCGCCAGCAGCGATTCCACGAAATCACGGGTGTCGAACGGGGCTAGGTCCGTAACGCCTTCACCGGTGCCTATGAATAAGATCGGCACCTCAAGTTCCTGTTTGATGGCCAGCGCGATTCCCCCCCGGGCGGTGCCGTCCAACTTTGCCAGGAAGATTCCGGTGCAGTCCACTGCTTCCTTGAACGACTTGGCTTGGGCCAGCCCGTTGAGTCCGGTGGTGGCGTCCAGGGTCAAGATCACCTGGTGGGGCGCGGTCTCGTCCTGACGGGCCAGCACCCGGTGGACCTTGCGCAACTCTTCCATCAGGTTGGACTTGGTGTGCAGACGGCCGGCGGTGTCGATGATCAACACATCGGCGCCCCTCGCCTTTCCGGCCTGGTAGGTGTCGAAGGCTACGGCACCCGGGTCGCCGCCTGCTTCGTGTCTGATGACATCCACGCCGATCTGCTTGCCTAGAATCTCCAACTGCTCGGCGGCGGCGGCCCGGAATGTGTCGGCCGCGCCCAGAATGACTTTCTTGCCGTCCTGGGTGAAGTGGTGGGCCAGTTTGGCGATGCTGGTTGTTTTGCCCACCCCGTTCACACCCACCATCAGTATCACATACGGCCCGCTGACCTCTTTGTCATCCATCCAGATGGAATCAGCATCATCCGGTTCCATCCCTGCGACCAAGGAGTCCTTGAGCGACTCAAATACCTGCTCGCCGGTCTCCAGCCTTTGAGACCTTACCGTCTCTTTCAGTTCCTCTATGATCCGGAGAGATGTATCCACTCCGACGTCAGACGAGATCAAGATCTCTTCTAATTCTTCCCAGAGCGCGTCGTCCAGCTTGGACGACCGGAGCACGTTCAGAATCTTCCCGAACCAACGCTCCCTGCTGGGTTTCACCGCGTCTTGGGTGTGTTCTATGTTTTCCTGACGGTTCCGCTTGAAGAATCTGAGCATCTCATTCCTGGATCGTTATTGGGAGTTGCCTGTATCGCCCGTTCAGACCTGGCCGGTCAGCGCCGCCAAGGCTGCTCTGGCCGCGACGCCCTCGGCTTCTGACTTCTTTCCGCCGGTCCCGGTGCCTACCACCTGGCCGTTGACCAGCACGTCCACCGTGAACACGGGGCCATGGTCCGGTCCTTCACTGCTTACCAGATTATACGTCGGCGGGTTGAGACCTTGCCCTTGCACCAATTCTTGGAGGAGCGATTTGGGGTTCTCGGGCGGGCCGTCCGTCTTTTCGGTCTGGGCCAATTCGGGGTCGAAGAGCTGCAGGACAAGATTGCGTGCGAACTCGTTGCCCTGGTCGATGTACACGGCGGCGATGAGCGCTTCGAAAGCAGCTGCCAGGACGGAGTCCTGTTCGCGGCCGTTGCTGGTCTCGACGCCTCTGCCCACGAATAGATAACTGCCCAAGTCGATACGGCGGGCGATCCCCGCCAGGGTCTCGCGGCGGACCAAAGAGGAGCGGGTCTTGGTGAGCTCGCCTTCGTCGGCGTCTGGGAAGCGTGAGTAGAGTTCCGTGGAAACGGCCAATTCCAAGACGGCGTCGCCTAAGAATTCCAGCCGTTCGTAAGAGGCGGCTGAGTCTAGACCGTTTTCGTTGCAGTAGGAAAGATGCACCAGGGCTTGGTGCAGCAAGCTGGGGTTCTTGAAAGAGAACCCCAGCTTTGATTCAAGGGCCTTAGCGTGGGCCCCATTGGATGCGGTTCGGTCTCTAGATGACCCCATGAGGCCACGGGGGCTGGGGGCGCTTGAACTCGCCGACATGGTCGAACTCGTCCATCGCTTTGGTCATGGTCTCGTAGATGTCAGCGGCCTGTTCGTCCGGCGGGATGAACATCTTGAGGAACGTTGCGTTGCCACTGGGTGAGATGAAGGTCGGAACGCCGAACGCTCCGTGCTCTTCAACCGCTATGGTGTGCGACTCTGCGATGTCTTTCAACAGTTCGGGGTCTGCTGCGTCCTCACGCCAGCGGGCCATGTCCAGGCCGGCGGCAACTGCGGCTTCTTCCATGACTGCCGGGTCTAGTAGGTCCTTCTTGTCTTCGTGCCGGGCACGCAGCAGGGCCATGAAGAAGGACTGGAAGGCTTCTTCGCCCTGGCGCTTGGCGGCAAGACCGGACATGTGGGCCAGGAAGGTCTTGTCTGTACCTTCGACAACCTCGGGCTGATCCCAGAGCTTTATGTTGCCGTCGTTATTGTCGCTGTTGACCTGGGCCAGAGAGAAAGGTTTCCAATCAACCTTGATGGTCTCTCCGGTGGACTCCTCTACTTTCGACAGCCACACGGCTGCGTTGTAGACGAAGGGTCAACGGAAGTCGTAAAAGGTGGTGAACTGGGCATCGGCCATAGTGTTACCTCCCAAATTTCGCCGGCTCGCTGTATCGTGCGAGCGATCGGTCGTGCGAACTAATAGTTAGCGCGTACGAAGGGATTGTAGCTAGCGCGCCTCAGGTTGTCAAAGCGTGATCTGCAGGTAATTTGGGAATTTCAACGTGGTATTTCAGTCGGATTTTCACCCTATCTTTGGAACAGGCCATGCTATAATCCCGGCTCTGGTCTCGCCCTCTACAGGAGGCTTTCCCACGCCTGATTCGCCCCAGATTCGCATCTCATTGGACCGGGTCGCCGGTGGCGTCAACGGTGGACAGTTGGCGGTGTACAACTCGTTGCGCCGAAGGGCTACTGCCCACGGGATACCGGTCTATCTGGTCGGCGGGCCCGTGCGGGACGCCGTCCTGGACGTCCCCGCCAACGACTTGGATTTCGTCCTGCTCGGCGACGCGCCAGCCCTTGCCACGGACGTTGCGGAGGAGCTGGGCGGCAAGGTCATCGTCCATCCCAGGTTCGGCACCGCCACTGTGGAGATCGAAGGCGACCGTGTGGACGTGGTTACCGCCAGGAAGGAGTCATACCGATCTCCCGGCTCCCTTCCGGAGGTGTCCGCCAGCAACCTTGAGGATGATCTGGCCCGCCGTGATTTCTCCATCAACGCCATGGCCCTGCCTCTGGCCGGTGACACTCCGGAGATCATAGACCCCCACGGCGGACTCAACGATATAGCCGGCAGGACGGTCCGGACTCTGCACGCTGAGAGCTTCGCCGACGACCCCACCCGGATCTTCCGCGCCGTCCGTTATGAACAGAGGCTCGGTTTTCAGATATCCGGCGACACTTTGACCGACCTAAAGCGGACTATCGATGGCGGTCACGTGGATGCCGTCTCCGGGGACCGCTGGCGGCATGAATTTCAAAAGATATTTGAGGAGTCCCAGGCGTTCAAGATGTTGATTCGGGCCATCGGGCTGGGCCTGTTGGCCGCTGTTCACCCGGCGCTGTCCGATAGCAGGCCTCTGGCGATCTTGGCCGGCGAGGGCCGTTTGACCCCCAGCGATTATCTGGCTGCCTTGGCGCTCCCTCTGTCCCCGGCTGAAGGTGAAGAAGTGAGCCGCCGCCTGAATCTGCCGGCCGATTGGGCGCGGGTGGTACATGATATTATTGCGTTGCAAGAAATCACGCCTTCGATCTCAGGACCGTCGGTAAAGGTTTCCGCCTTTTGCTCTGCGTTGGAAGGCTTGGACGGTGATGCTATCGCCGCTTTCGCCCGCCTCTCCCAAGAACCCCGGTTCGCGGCCAACCTGGCCCGGTATCTGGATGTTTGGAGCCTGGTGAGTCCGGGATTGACCGGCGACGATCTTCTTGCGATGGGAGTCCCCAACGGCCCAATGGTCGGCGAGATATTGCGGAAACTGCTCTCGGCCAAGCTGGACGGCTTGGTCAGCAACGAAGAGGGCGAAAGAACCCTGGTGAATCAGATAATTTCGCGAGGGAGTTGATCTCCCGGGAATGGCTGAATAAAGAATGGCAGAACAGACTGGCGTGCCCGAGAACCTGGAAACCCCTGAGAACGAATTGGAGTCCTGCGTGATCTGCGGCGAGGCCCTGGACGGCGTTCAGGAAACCTCTTGTCAGATGTGCGGCGGAAAGTTCCACCAACCGTGGAGCCAGGACAGCGACGTGCCCCAGTGCGGCCGCATCGGCAGTCACGAGGACGCCCTAGCCATAGTGTTCCTCTGCGACGACTGCTATTACGGGCGCCGCCCCTAATCATCCCTGGAACCCCAACCTTCAAGAATCGATAGCTGACGGCTGATAGCTGAAAGCTCACTCCCAAGGAGAACACGGCCATGAAAGCAGTTTATATCGAAGCCCAAGGCGGACCGGAGGTACTGACTTACGGAGACCGGCCGGAGCCTGAGGCCAAGGCCGGCGAGGTCAAAGTCCGGGTCAAGGCAACAGCTCTGAACCGTCTGGACCTCTACACCAGGGCCGGCGGCCGTGGCCTGGACCGGGAGTTCCCACCGCCACTGATCCTGGGCGGAGACTGCGCGGGTGAAGTGGTGGAATGCGGCGATGGCGTGGCTATCTTAAAACCCGGAGACCGGGTGGTCGTCAACCCTAGAATCAGCTGTATGCAGTGCGCGGCGTGCCTGGCGGGACAGGACGACCTCTGCCGCCGGGAGAGCTTTCTGGGCAGCGCGGTCGACGGCAGCTACGCCGAGTTCGTAGTGGTCCCGGCGGTTAACGCCCATCCGCTGGCCGACAGCGTTTCCTTCGAACAGGCCGCGGCCGCTCCCACCACCTACCTGCCGGTGTGGAACATGCTGCAGCGCAAGCTGCAACTGCAACCATGGCAGACGGTCCTGGTGTTGTCGGCTTCCGCCGGTGTCGGCGTGGCGGCCATACAAGTTGCCAAAGACGTCATCGGGGCCAAGGTTATCGCCACCACCAGCAGCCCGGAGAAAGCCGCCAAGGCCACCGAATTGGGCGCGGACGTGGTCATCAACTACAACGAAGAAGACATCCGGGAGCGGGTGCGGGAGATCACGGACCGGGCTGGCGTCGACTGTGTTGTCGACCACGTTGGGGCCGACTTCTTTGCCCCGGCATTCGCGTCACTGAGGAACGGCGGCCGCTACGGCATCTGCGGGGCAACCACGGGCCTGCGGACGGAGCTGCACCTGGGCCTGCTGTTCAGTCAGCGGAAAGAGATCTACGGTGTGTTCATGGGGACCAAAGAGGACATGCGGGAGATCGTGGAACTGATGAACAAAGGCGTCGTTAAGCCGGTGGTCGACCGCACCTTCCCCCTGGCCGAAGCCGCCGAAGCCCACAAATACATGGACGAGACCAGCTTCTTCGGCAAGCTGGTCCTAACGCAGGATTAGCTGACAGCGGCCAGCCATCAGACCTTCTCCGGGTCCGTCGGCTTCCTGTCATTCCGGCGAAGGCCGGAATCAGGGGATTCAACCGGCAATGGCTAGCTCATACGGTGGGCATAGTGGTCTCTTCCGGGCCAGGACTGTACTCATCGAAATTGGTTTGCCTGGATTCCAGCCTTCGCTGGAATGACAGCAGGGGTGCTCTTCTGTCGTCCCGCTCATCCTGAGCTTGTCGAAGGGCTCAACGCGAAAACCTGGCTGGCGTTAAGCAGGTGGTTCGACAGGTCCGATTCCATCGAGACTCTCGACTTCGGTCGGAGCTCACCATGAGCGGCTTATGGTGCCTGTCATTCCGGCGAAGGCCGGGATCCAGACCGGCGGCGGTAACCAAGCATTTTCCCGGTAGAGCGGCGTTCAGCCTTCAGTTTTCTTCCGGAGCCGTTGCCCGTGGAATAGGTATTGCTGGGCGTAGCCCCCGTAGCGGCCGAAGTGGTCTTGGGCCCATTCCAGTAGGACCCGGTCCGGCGGTGTCTTCTGGCCGGGGAAGTACCATTCCGCCAGCGCCCGGCGTATCCAGACGTCAATCGGGAATGCTTCCAGTTTCTCCAGTGAGAACACGGCGATGCAGTCGGCTATCTTGGAGCCGATGCCCTTCTGTTCCATCAGCGCCGCTTTGGCATCGGGATAGGGCATCCGTACCAGAGCGGGCAGGTCCAACTTCCCTTCCAGTACTGCCCTTGATGCTTGGTCCACGTAGGGCGCCCTGAATCCCAACCCCAAGCGTCTCAGTTCGCCTTCGCCGGCCTCGGCCAGGTCGGCGGGACTGGGGAAGGTGTGGCGGGTCTGGCCGTTCAGCGTCAGTGGAGAGCCAAACTCGTCGGACATCCGCTCCATCAGTTGGTGGATGCGGGCGATGTTGTTGTTGGCGGAGCATATGAAGGCCACCAGGCATTCCCAGGGCTCGGTGCGCAGGATACGCAGGCCCGGATACTTGGTGACCATGGCTGCCACCCGGCCGTCCCGGTTGATATCCGAGTAGATCGCATCGATGTCGTCGTCCAAGCGGAAGTAGTCCCGCAGCATGGACACCGCTGCTTCCTCAGGAGAGGGTCCGGACGAGAACTCCACCACCTGGCCTTTCTGACGTATCTGGATGAACTCGCCGCGGACCACGCCGGCATACCAGTCGTCAGATTTCTTCCAGCGGTGCGCTTGGCCGCTCTCCAGGCTGGCTCCCAGGTCAAAGGGCTGGTCTATCGTCAGTTCCACACTTCACTCCTACACGCTGGGGAAGGCTAGGCAAGCCATTGGGAGGCCGATTGGCCGATGGTTGTCAGGCTGCTGGGTTTGAGGGTGCACGGGGGTATGGACTTCAGGAACGAGCTGCCATAGTTCTTGCCCGTGATCCGGTTGTCCATGATGACGATGGTCCCCCGGTCTTCTTTGTTGCGGATGAGACGGCCGAACCCCTGGCGGAACCGAAGCACGGCCTGGGGAACGGAGAACTCACTGAACGGGTTGTCGTATTGGTTGGAGCGCGCCATCACCACCGGGTCGGTGGGCACGGCAAAGGGCAGCCGGGTGAGTACCAACGCCTTCAGTAGACCCGAGGGCAGGTCTACTCCCTCCCAGAAGCTGGCCGTGCCGAGCAAGACGCTGTTGGGCTCCTCGGCGAACCGGGTCATCAGTTGTTGGGCCGAGCCGTCGATGCTCTGGGCCAGGACCTGTATGTCTTCACCCATGAGCGGGGCACGGAGCCGTTGGGCCACCGCCCGGAGAGATGCGTAAGAGGTGAACAGGGCCATGGTCCGGCCCTTCATGGTAGTGCCAAGGTCAGTCAAAACCCTGACCATGGCATCCACGTACTGGTCGGAATTGGGTGGCGGCATGTCTTCAGGTATGAGGAGCAGAGCAGCTTTCTGGTAATCGAAGGGCGACCCAACCAGTAACTCTTCGGAGTCGCTGCCCACGCCGACGCGGGCCTTGAAGTAGTCGAAGTTGCCTTCCGTGCTGAGGGTGGCGCTGGTTAGGACCACACTGTCTTTGTGCTGGAACAGCTCCGCGGCCAGCGTGCCGCTGATATCCAACGGAGCTGAATTCAAGGACACGGTAGGGTTGCCCCGTACCTGGTCGTTGCTGATCCAGTGGATGTCATCGTCCATGGGATTGCCCAAGATGGAACCGAATTCCTCTCGCAGGGTCTCTATGTCGTCCATCAAGTTGGCGGTTTCCATGACCAGAGCAGGCTGGTCGTTGGCGGCGGGAAGCTGCGTCGAATCGAGGAACCGGTGCAGCCGGCCCACGTTCTGGGAGGCCTGCTGCAGCCCCACATCCAGGTTCTCCCAGGCCAGATGAAGGTCGGTCCAACCCTGGGTGCCCCGTATCTGGGGAGTGATCAACATCTGTTGGCCGTTGTCTCGGGTGCCTGCCTTCTGGTTGGCCTGGAAGCGCTCTACCTCTGCCCAGAGCCGGCCCCAGATCTGGCGGAGCTTTGCGCCCTCTGATTCAACCGCCGACACGGCTGCCTCGGCTTCCTGGCGGATGGACGACGCCAGACCTTCGGCGGCCGTGGCCTGGCGTATCTGGGTGGTGAGTCTGGTCTGCGGCTCCCAGACCTCGTCCAATCTGTCCTGGGACACGCTGAAGCCCAGTTGTCTGGTGGCCTCGTCTTCCAGGTTATGGGCCTCGTCGATTATCAGGTGCTGGTATTCAGGTATAAGGCCGCCGCCCCGCGCCAGGTCGGACAGGAGCAGTGCGTGGTTCACCACCACGATGTGGGCCTGGTCCGCCCGTTCTCTGGCGGCCCGCAAGAAGCAGGGTGTGCCGTCGCGGAGTCCGGGACAGAAGCCTTTTTCACCGGCTGATATGTGATTCCAAGAGCCGAAGTCTCGGCCCGATAGGTTGATCTCGGCGCGGTCGCCGCTCAGGGTGTTCTGCATCCAGACCGATGTCTTGGATAGAAGACGGGCGTCGTCGATGGTCGGAGATTCGCTCCGGGCCAGGTGGTTCCAGCGGCGCAGGCAAAGATAATTTGCCCGCCCCTTGAGCAAGGCGGCCTTCAGCACGCCCGGCTCGACCAGTCCCGATTGTTCCAGCACTTCGGTGAGGGCGGGTAAGTCCTTGTTCATCAATTGCTCTTGCAGATTGATGGTGTTGGTGGAGACGACAACCCGCTGGCCCTTGGATATGGCGAAGAGCGCGGCGGGGAGCAGGTATGACATCGATTTGCCAACGCCGGTGCCGCCTTCCACCACCAGGTGCTGGTTGTGGTACATGGCTTTGGTGACGCTGGCCAACATCTGTTCTTGCTCAGGCCGGTGCTCGAACCCGGAGAACACCTTTGCGAAGGGGCCGTCTTTGGTCAGCAACCCGGCAACCTTCTCTTCACTCAGGTCGCTCAAAGCTGGGTCGGCACGCCGTTTCTCAGGAGACCCCAGCCGGATGGACAGCTGCTCCAGGTCAAGACCGGTCAGGCCCGTGGAGGAAGTCTGAGCGTCGCCAGTGCCTTCCAGGCCGGCCAATATTCCGGCGATGGACCATCGGCTGCGGGCGGCAAGGTTGGACAGATAAGCCAACAAACCTGCATCTTGTTCGGCGGCGAGACGGAGGAGTTTGACGTAGACATTCTTGGTGGCCATGGCGTCGGCCAGCGCCCGGTGGGCGTCGTTGTGCTCGACCTGGAAGTGGGAGGTCAGGTATTTCAGGGAGTACTGCCGCGAATCAGGCATGAACACGGAAGCCAGGTCCCAGGTGTCGTAGGACGGGTTGTTCAGCCTGACACCGTTGTTGGCCAGGAAGCCGATATCGAACTGGATGTTATGGCCGATGATCGGGTCGGCCCCAAGAAAGTCTTCGATCTCGGCGGCCACGGAGGAGAAGAACGGGGCGCGTTTCACCTGCTGTGGGGAGATATGGGTCAGCCGTTGAATGAACTCTGGGATGGCTACGCCGGGGTTGACCAGGGTCTGGTAGGTCTCGATGACCTCGTCGCCGCGAAAACGTACCGCGCCGACCTCGAGTATCTGGTGGCGGTTGGAGTCCAGGCCCGTGGTCTCCAGGTCCAGAGCCACGTTGACCTGCTCAAAGGGGGAAATGTCTGTATCGAAAAGTACCATCTGGCTCCCGTCACAACCTCACACTCATGTTGTCATAACCTGCGGAAAAATCCCAGAGCCATGACTGGGGCAGTTTAGCACGGCTGGGCCGGGGGTTCGACCCCAAAGTGACAGGATCAGGCTGGAATCGGCGCTCTTCAAATAGAAAAGAGCCGCCACTGGAGGGAGGCGGCTCTTAGGAAGTGGTGGCAACCCGGATGAGGAGACGGGTTATCCGGTCCACTCGGAAGTGTCTGGCGCGTAGGGCAAGTAGGAGGTGCGGCCGGGTTTGCTGAGGTAGTCAGCGTCCATGCCGTTGGGTCCGTGGGGCTGGAAAGAAACCCTGCCGAGTTTGCTGAGGTAATCAACGTCCATGCCGTTGGGGCCGTGGGGCTGGAAAGAAACTCTGCCGAGCTTGCTGAGGTAGTCAACGTCCATCACGTTGGGACCGTGAGGCACGAAACATAACCTGCCGAGCTTGCTCAGGTAGTCGAAGTCCATCTCGTTGGGACCGTGAGATACGAAACTGGTGCTGCCGAGTTTGCTCAGGTAGTCGATTTCCATCTCGTTTGGCCCGTGAGCCACGAAACTTTTGGACACTGCCGGGCTGTCCGCGGTGACCGAGCCGAAGGTAGCGGCCATGGCCATCATCGCGGCCAATGCAAGTCCGCCCAACAATTTCGCGGTGTTCTTGATCACCAGTGCGCCTGAGTTGCTGATATTCAGTTGTATGTTGGTGTTCGCGTTCCTCATTTCTAGTTCCTCATTCTTCTCCGATTTGATTCCGATGGTTGCCGTGCCGTTGCTGCTGTTCCCTTGACCGTGTAGCGAGAATCTCATGCCGTTCACCTCATCGATTAGCTGTGGACCTATGGTAGATTTGGCAAGACGGCACGCCATCGGGAGAGTTGCGGATTTTTGGGAACGAGGAAAGATCGAGAACGGACGGCGCTCTCCGTAGAACTACGGAGACGGCTGCCGGCTCAGGCGTAAACCGGGATAGAAAAGGCTTCGGGAAGACTTGGTCTGCGGGGGATGCCGTGGGGAAATATCTGACCCGGAGCGCTAGCTCAGGTCGTGACGGACGGCGTAGCTCGCTGCTTCAGCCCTGTTGGCGGCTCCGGTCTTGTTGAGGATGTTGCCCACGTGAGTGCTGACGGTCCTGACCCCGATGACCAGCTCTTCAGCGATCTCCCGGTCGGTCCGGCCGGCGGCGACCAGGCGGATGACCTCGACCTCTCTTTGGGTTAGACCGCCGGGATAGGCAGTTGATTGGGTCGGGAGCGAGTCTGCCGTCTCTCGAACCACTGCCAACCGCGCCATGAGAGGCCGCATCGAAAGTTCGCTGGCGAGAGAGGTCGATTCTTCTAAAAGGTCCATCGCCCTGGCCCGGTCTCCCGGCGCGTTGCGATCAAGCAGGCTGCCGGCGTGATCGTGGTAGGTCCAGGCTAGCTCAGGTTTGTAGCCGGCTTTGATCAACAGCGTGGCCGCGTCCTCAAAATGTGCTGAGGCCTTGTCCAAGTCGCCCATGGTCTGGGCCACTAGCCCCAAAACCCGGTCTCCGGAGATCAATGAGCAGATGCCAGCGGCTGGTCCCAGTTCGGCGTATTGCTGCGTTGCCCTTTCTGCATCGCCCCTCAGAACAGCTATCAAACCCATGCCGAGTCTTGCCCTTTGGGCGATAAAAGGCGTGGCGGACTCCTCTGACAACACTGCCGCAGCAGCAGTTTCCGCCAGGTGGAGTTGGTCCATGTTTCCCGTGATTCGGGCTATTATCGGAATCATTAACGCCGCGGATCCCTGTTCATATTTAGGTCCTGGCGTAACCAGGCCAAGGCTCTCCAACAGCCGTTCTAGAAATTCCCGCCCCTCATCCTCGTTACCCAGTTCGTGTTCCATCAACATTCTGGTGCCCAGGAGGCGGTTGTCGGATTGTGAGATGAGCAGCCCTTGATCGTTGAGTTCCCTTGCCGAGTTCCAGTCACCTTTGTATATAGAAGTCATTTCCCGGAGCCAATGAACAGTGGCGAGCCAATAGCGGTCACGGATATCTCTGGCGGTGGAGAACATGTCTGACGCCCGTTTCTGCGCCGCCTCAGGGTCTCCGTGATGTAGAAGTGCGACTCCCGCCCAGAAATTGGCCGACAACTGGGATAACGGGTCAGCGTGGCCTTGGGTCAATTCGATAACGCGCTGGGTTTTCGCTACAGTCTCCTCCCAATGGAGGTGCCAAAAATCCACCATCGACGAATTAGTCAGAGTTCGTATCTCTAATGTTAGGTCTGCGGTGCGCTGGGCGATCGCCAAGGCGTTTTCGTAGGCCTCCATGGCCCTTGTGTAGTCTCCTTCCTCCAGGCCCATGACAAGGACATGTCTGGACAGCAACCGGCCAGCCTCTGGTGAGTCGGGCGGGGCAAGTTGCAATGCGCGGGCCACGCTCTCCTTGGCAACACGGTTCCCGGGAAAGGTGTACAGCGGGTATCCGGCAACTTGTACCGCGTTGGCCACGTCATCGGTCCCGGCGTAGAAATCGAAAGCCCGGTGCATGGTCGCGTACGCCACGTTTAACCTATGTCTCATCAGCGTGGCAGCTTGGGCCCTGCCTAGCCCGTACAGAAGGGCTGCCGCCTCTGGGTCGGGAGCTGGCGACGAGGCCTCCAATTCCACCCCCTTGACTGTGAGTCCTTTCTGAAAATGCCCTAGGGCCTCTTCGTAGGCATAAGTCTCCAGTGATTTCTCTCCGGCCAATATGGTGTAGCGGGCCGGCTTGTCAGACCCGGCAACCGGTGCTGCCTCGGTGAAATGATAGGCGAGTTCCGCGGCATGCTCTTTCGTTTGATCTCCATAGAGGGTTTCCAAGGCCTCCCCGATCCTGAGGTGTAACCTCACCCTTCTGCTGTTGGAAAGCCTCTCCCGCAGCGTTTGCTGGACCAATGCATGGCTGAACTGATATACATCGCCATGGCCGGGGACTTCCTGGATCAGAGAGGCGTCTAGTCCTTCATCTATCGACGCCAGCAATTGGGACTCGGAGGCTTCCTCTGACAAGGATCCCAATAATCCAAAGTCAAATTCACGGCCGATCACCGCTGCTGTCGTCAGGATACTTTCGCACTCTGGGGATAACCGGTTCAGCCGTTGCCCGATCACTTCGAGAACGCTCGGCGGGACCTCCAACTCTTCGAGACCGGGTTGGCCGGACGGGACGCCAGCCAGGCGGCTTTCCGTTAGCAGCCGGATAATCTCAGTCATGAAGAACGGATTGCCGTCGGTGTGGCCAAAGATCGCCTGGACCAATCCCGGAGACGGTTCGTCGCCGCTGATGTCATTGATCAGCTGGCCGACATATTCGCTTTCAAGTCCTCCTAAACTTTCCCGGTGATACGAACCGCTTCGGGCCAATTGGGCGAGCGTGCGAGACAGTGGGTGTTCCCGGCTGATCTCGATATCCCGGTAAGTCCCCAAGATCAAGATATTCTTCCCGGGAAGTTGGCTGGCCATGAACTCAAGCAGCAAGAGGGACGGCTGGTCCGCCCATTGGAGATCATCCAAAACGAACATCAAGGGCCGAGACCCGGCGAGGTTTCCGAAGAATTGGGAGATCGAATCGAATAGACGGAAGCGGGCTTGTTCTGGCTCGAGTGTCGGCGCAGGTTCCAGATCTGGCAGCTTATGGCGGAGTTCGGGGATGATCGCTGAGATGTCTGCCGCCCCTGGCCCCATCTGAACGATAAGCGATTCTGAATCGGTCTGCTGTATATGAGTCCGGAGGGATTGCACCCAGGGCCAGTAAGGCGGTGCGCCTTGTTGCTCCAGGCAGGAGCCCCACCAAACCTGAGCGCCCGAAGTCTCGGCATATGCGGTCAATTCTTGGGCGGTGCGGGTCTTGCCTATGCCTGGCTCTCCGGCAAGCATAACTAGCTGACCGTCGCCTGTCGCAGCGGCGTCCACGGCGGCTCTCAGCGACGCCATTTCCCGCTGGCGGCCGACAAAATTCCATCCGGGCCGTGCTGATTGGGTCACGCCGTCCTCGTTCGGTTGGCTGGGAGCATTTTACACCGGATCGACCGATCACTGGACCGTATGATGGACGGGGCTTTACGGAGCTCCGCCTTCCCTTAACCCGTTGGTGGAACGGCCGGTATTTGGCCGCGAAGCGCTAGTCCAGTCCGTGGTGGGCGGCGAAGGTTGCAGCTTCGGTCCTGTTGGCGGCGCCGGTCTTGTTGAGGATGTTGCTCACGTGATTGCCCACGGTCTTGATGCTGATGAACAACTCCTTGCCGATCTCCCGGTCGGTCTTGCCGGCTGCAACCAATTTGATAACTTCGGCTTCTCTCTGGGTCAGGCCTTCCGGATACGCCGGCGCTCTGACCGGCGCTGAGCCGGCTTGTTCCTTGAGGGCGCTTGCTTGTGCCAAAAGGGGTGGCATGCCCAAGTCTTCTGCGATCGACAGTGACTCGCGTAATAACTCCGTTGCCCTGTCTCGGTCTCCCGGGGCGTTGCGCTCGAGTAAGGTGGCGGCATAGTCGTAGCTGCTGTAGGCCAATTCTGGCATGTAACCGGCGTTGCGGCAGAACCGTAGTGCCTCCTCAAAGTGGACCGTCGCCTGGTCCAAGTTGCCCATGGTCTGGGCAAGGAGTCCCAGGACCCGGTCGCTGGATATCTTCAAGTAGGAACTCTGGGTCTGGTCCAATTCCGCGTATTGCTCTGCCGCTCCATCGGAGTCCCCCTTAAGAACGGCAATCATCCCAAGACCGAGCCTGGCAAACCTGCAGACCAGGGGTGTGGCAGAATCGGACTCAAATATCGTTGCTGCGGCGCCCTCAGCCACATGCAGCAGGTCCATATCTCCGGAGATACGGGCGGCCACGGGGATCATCAATGCAGTTGATGCATGGTCGTATCTGGCGCCATCGGGCACCATTCGGTACGCCGCTATCGCCTGCTCCAGATAGCCGACGCCATCTCGTGTATTGCCAGTCTCGAACTCGATCACCAATCTGGTGCCGAGAAGACGGGCATCTGATGGCGACACCGATAGGCCCCGCTCGTTCAGAGCCCTTGCAGTCTGCCAGTCGCCTTCGGAGATCGCGATCATCTCGCTGAACCAAAGAGCGGTGGCCAATTGGTACCGGTCGCGCATCTTCTCGGCTGTTGCCATCATGGACAGAACATGCGGCTCCGCTACCTTTACTTGTCCCATGCCCAACAGGGCCACCACCGCCCATTGCCGGGCTGAATATTCGGCTTGAATGTCATCAACACGCTGGGCCATTTCGATAACCGCCAACCCTTTTTCGACGGTATCCTGCCACCGGAAATGCCAGTAGTCCACATGTGAGGAAGCCGCCGTCGCCCGCATCTCAAGCGCCAGATCATTAGTCTGCCGTGCGATGGCCAACGCTCCTTCGTACGCTTCCGTGGCCCCTTGGTAGTCCCCTTCTTCCAGTCCCAAGACCAGGACATATCTGGACAACAGATGGCCGGCCTCCGGAGAGCCGGGCGGCACCAGATCTAGGGCTCGAGATACGAGTTCCAAAGCAACTCGGTGTCCTGGAATGTGACGCATCGGATACCCAGCGACTTCGACGGCGCGGGGAATATCCTGTGCCTCAGAATAGTAATCGAAGGCACGACTCGAGCTGGCCAACGCTATATGTAGTTGTTGCCTGCCGAGGGTAGCTGCCTGGACCCGGCCAAGGCCGAACAGAAGGGCTGCAGCTTCTGCATCCCGCGCGGGCTGGTGACTCTCTGTATCTATCTCTTTGACGGCCAGGCCTCGTTGAAAGTGGGCCAGAGCCTCTTCAAGGGCGTAGGTGTCAAGCGCCCTTTCGCCGGCAAGGATGGTGTACTTCAGGAACTTCTCTGGTCCTGCCACCGGTGCGGCTTCACCGAAGTGATAGGCCAACTCAGCGGCATGGTCGCCTGGCTGGTCCCCGTACAACGTTTCCAGAGTTTCCCCGATCCTGGAATGGAGCCGTACTCTCCTGCTGGTGGAAAGACGTTCCCGAAGGGTCTGTTGGACCAACGCGTGGCTGAACTGGTAGATGTCTCCTTGGCCGGGAACATCCTGAATCAGATGGGCGTCTAGCCCCTCATCTATGGACTCTAGTAACTCCATCTCGGGAGTTTCTTCGTTGAGGAGTCCCAGCAACCGGAAATCGAACTGACGTCCTATGACGGCGGCCATTGTGAGGATGTTCTCGCAGTCAGTGGATAGCCGGTTCAACCGTTGGCCGACCACCTCCAGAACGCTCTGTGGTATCTCCAGCCCGTCCAGGGTGTCTGCTTCGGGGCCACCGTCCGCCTGGTTCCGTTCTCCCAGCAGCCTGGTGATCTCGGTCATGAAGAAGGGGTTCCCTTCAGTATGCCCATAGATCGCGGTCACCAACTCCTGAGAGGGATCGAACCCGCCGATCGACCGGATCAATTCGCCCGCTGGTTCAGTCTCCAGCCCGGTCAGTTCTTCCCTGTGGTAAGTGTCGGCGCGAGCGAGTCGCGCCAGGGTTTCGGACAGTGGGTGCTCCCGGGTGACTTCGATGTCCCGGTAGGAGCCAACGATAAGAATCTTGCTGTCGGCCAACTGATTGGCCAGGAATTCCAAGAGCAACAGAGACGGGCGGTCAGCCCAATGAAGATCATCCAAGACAAACATCAGAGGTTGGGACCGGGCTGCGTTCCTGAGGAATTGAGAGATGGAATCGAAGAGACGGAACCGGGCTTGTTCCGGTTCTAGAGGAGATGCCGGCGAGAGATCGGGAAACTTGTCGTGTAGCTCGGTGACTATCTCGGAGATGTCTGCTGCCCCGGCTCCCAGTTGGTCACTGAGGACCTGGGTTTCCGACCGCTGGATGTAGGAACGGAGGGGCTGGACCCAGGGCCAATACGGCGGCGCGCCCAGCTGTTCGACGCACATGCCCCACCAAGCTTGGGCTCCCAGGGATTCGGCGTAAGAAGAAAGCTCTTGGGCTATGCGGGTCTTGCCGATACCGGGCTCTCCGGCCAGCATGACCACCCTGCCGCTGCCAGCCGCTGCGGCGTCCATGGCGGCCCGGAGTTGGACCAACTCCCGCTGGCGACCAACGAAAACCCGTCCTGTTGCTCCTGTTTGAGTCACGCCATACCTGCCCTCATGTTTGAGTTCATTCTACACCGAAACGGGAACGGGAAGACGGAGAAGCAGGGCAGGTTAACGCCGGTCCTTAAACCGGTACCTATATAACGTATGGCTGGAGGTTGCCGGTCCGGAGGCCGATGACTGGGTGGAATTGCTTGGAGTGAAGGGCCTTCAGGAATTCTTCTTCGGTATTTACCTCGTCTGGGAACTCGGTGAGGAACTTGCCCAGGCCGTGGGTGGAGTGGGCGTCGCTGCCGCCGGTGACGGGCAACTTCAGCATCGAAGCGACTTCCATGGCAAAGTCGTTCTCCCGGTCGATTGTGCCGCCGTTGGCTACTTCCACCGCATCAGCCAGCTTGAACACCGGATGGTCAAGGGCGTCTGCTGGAACTTCGGGCAAGGGGTCGTCGATGGACTGATAGGTAAGCGCCCGGCTTCGGTTGCCGTTGCTGCTCAGCACTCCCCGGAAGGGATGGGCCGAAACGACGAACCCGCCCCCTGCGGTGGCGGCCTTCCGCAGTTCGGCGGCCTTGTTGTACCCGGCCTGGTAACGGTCAAGTCCAAAGGCCAGCATGTGGCCGAAGTCGGTCTCAACCTCCATGGCGCGGATCAGCACCACGTTGTGCAGGCTGGCGAACTGTTTGAACTCATGCCGGTCCCAGGGGCCGGAGTGCTCGGTGAGGCAGAGGCCGCGCAGACCCAAACGGTCCGCTTCAAGGATCAGGTCTTCGGGGGTTAGGCTGCTGTCACTGCTGCCTTTGGTCGTGTGGATATGGAGGTCAAATAATCGGGCCATGGGTAGCTGTCAGCTCTCAGCGGTCAGCTTTCCGCCAGCCGCGATCAGGGTGTGTCCAGTCTAGACAGCGTTACGGATATCGTCAACGTGTCAGCCGGCTACTTCTGCCGGATTGATGTCGCCTTGGCTAATTCTGGAAACTGCTCGATGGGCAGGACTTCCCCCGTTTCTTCGTAATGATTGACCAGTTGCCGGATGGCATCGGGAACGGGTTTGCTGCTTTCGGTCTCGGCGTCGTAACCGACATAGACGGTCTCGATGGAGGTCAGCATCCGGTCGCTGTTTTCAGGGTATATCTCGAGGTGGAGGACCAGGCTGGTGGTGCCGATATGAGAAACCCTGACGTACAGATCGATAATCTCATCAACTTTGGCCGGCGCTTTGAACTCCTGGGTGCTTTTGACCACGGCGAAATCGAAGTAGCCGCTTTGGGGAATGATGTAGATGGCGAACCCCAGGTTGCGGTAGTACTCCGCCTGGCCGATCTCCAGGTAGCCCAGGTAGGCGCCGTTATAAACGATGCCCTGGGCGTCGCACTCCATCCACCGGACCCGGATAGACGTCTTGAATCGAAAGTCGGATTTGGCCATGTTTGTTTGAGTTCTACTCCGCTTCTTCAGGCTGTTCGTAGCCCAGAGATTTCAGGTATCTCAGGTCGTCGGGGCTAAGGTCGGCGGTTAACAGCAGGTCTGGCCGCCGTTCCAATGTGCGCTGCAACGACTGCTCCCTGCGCCACTTCTCGATGTTGGCGTGGTGGCCTGAGAGCAGTATCTCGGGAGTCTCCATGCCCCGGAATTCGGCGGGCCGGGTATACAGCGGGTGCTGGAGCAGCCCGGAGGAAATTGAATCCTCGACCACGTTCTCCATCGACCCGATCACGCCGGGGACCAGCCGCGACATGGCGTCGATCAAAGCCATCGCTGGGAGTTCTCCGCCGGTCAACACGAAGTCCCCCAGGCTGATCTCCCGTGTGGCAAGGAATTCCGGGACACGGTTGTCGATCCCGGCATAATGGGCGCAAATCATGGCCACGGCGGGGGCCTGGGACAGTTCTTCGACCACCTGCTGGGTCAGCATCTCCCCCTGGGGCGTGAACAGGATCACGGGAATCTTGGCCCGCTCCGCATCCGAGTACCCTGATAGCGCGGCTTCCGTGGCCTCGAAGACCGGCTCAGGTTTCAACACCATGCCGTGCCCACCGCCGAACTGATAGTCGTCGGCTGTGTGGTGCGGGTCGTGGGAATAGTCGCGGATATCCGTGACGTCTATCGACACCAACCCCCGGTCCAGAGCACGGGAAAGCATGCTGTATTCCAAGGGGTCTTTGAAGGCGTCTGGGAAAAGGGTCAGGACATGAAAACGCATCGGTCAATGATACAAGAAAATCTTTTGAGACCGATGCGTTTTCGTTGTTGCGTATCGTAGTGAAATCTAATCGCCGACGGCCTGAGGCTCCCCGGCGGGCAGGTTGTCGATGTAGGCCTCGCCGCCCTTCATCACCATCTTGATCAGGTCTCTGTCCCTGATGACGCTGATGTCTTTCAGCGGGTCGCCGTCAACAACCAGGAAGTCGGCGTAGAGTCCCGCTTTGACCGTGCCGAACTCCTTCTCACGGCCGATGCACTCCGCCGCCCAGCCGGTGGCCGTTTGGATGGCCTGCATGTTGGAGAGACCCCGTTCGACCATCAACTCGATCTCCCGGGCATTGTCGCCGTGGACGAACCCGCCGGCGTCGGTGCCGGAGGACACCTTCACTCCAGCGCTGACGGCCATGTGCAGGCTCTCCTGGTGGATCTGCATCAACTGCTTGGTCCGCTCGATCACGTGGGGCGCGCTGATGGTGGAGTGGAACTCGTAGACCTCGAAGGTCGGGGTGAAGAAAACGTTCTTGTCGGCCATGATCTTGGCCAGGTCCGGGTCTTCCGCCAGGTAGCAGGCGTGCTCCACCGAGCCTACTCCAGCTTCGATGCACATGCGCAGGCCGGGGCCGCCCACGGCGTGGCACATGGTGTACTTCTCTTGGGACTTGGCTTCCTCCACCAGGGCTTTAACCTCGTCCGGGCCGAAGGCGATGTCCTTGGGGCCGTGACCGGAGCGGGAGCTTGCCCCGCCGGTGGTGGCGAACTTGATCACGTCTGCGCCGACACGCACCAATTCGCGCACCAGAGCCCGGACATCATTGGGGCCGTTGGCCACGCCGTTGGGGTGCATCGGGTCATTATTAAAAGTGTTCCGGTGGCCGGAAGCGGCAACACGGTCGCCGATGCCCCCGGTGGGGGAGACGATGGCCACAGAGGTTAGTAGCCGGGGGCCATTGAGTAACCCCTGTTCCACGGCGAATTTGAACCCGGCGTCCAAACCGCCGGCGTCACGGATACAGGTGTAACCCGCGGCCAGTGAGTCCTCGATAGCCCTGGCTGTTTTCAGGTGGTGCAGCGACGCTGGCTCTTCGATCTCCCAACGGCTGATCAGGCTGTAATTCTTGTGGGCCAGGTGATCGTGGGTATCGATAAGGCCTGGCATCAAAGTTAGGCCTGCCAAGTTGATCTCTTCCGTGCCCGGAGGCAGAGTGACAGCGGCCCTCGGTCCGACTTCCGTGATCCGTTCGCCGTCGATCAATACCGCTGAATCTTTCAGTACCGGTCCGCCGGTGCCGTCGATCAGGTCAGCGCCAAGTAACGCTTTCATGGCCTACCTCGTTCTATCTGTGTCGGTTGTGCTCTCGCAGGTGGGGCTGATGCTAGTCAAGGGACGAGGCGGTGTCAAGCGTTGACCGCCTGCCCGTTTTCCTCCAATCCGGCTACTTGGCCAAGGCTAAACGCAACCGGGCCTTAGCTATAATCAACCACTACGGGACGCTGCTGGCTCGGTTCTATGACAGTTGATTCCCATATGAGAACGGTCGTGTGGAATGGGCGGACTAAGAAAAATCTGGATCCTGGGAATGCCGGCGCTGGTGGCGTTATTTGTCGCCGCCTGTGGCTCGGATTCTGAGAAGATCGCCTTCGTTTCTGAAGTTGATGGCGACGCCGAGATCTTTGTCATTGACCCGGCTTACTGACAACCGGAGTATCGACTCCAACCCGGTGTGGTCTCCCGACGGCAAAAAGGTGGCCTTCGTCTCGGATGAGTCCGGCGACCTGGAGATCAATGTCGTTGACGGTGATGGCAAGCTCACCGAACGGTTGACCAATATCCCCGGCGACGACGAATCCCCCCTCTGGTCCCCCGACGGCAAGAACCTGGCCTTCGTCTCGAACCAGGACGACAATGCCGAGATATATCTGATGGCCTCCGACGGTGGCCGCCCCATCAGGATCACTGCCAAAGAACCTGACGACTCCATGGGCGACTGGTCTCCCGACGGCGAATGGCTGGCCTTTGCCCGGGGCGGCGATGAAGACGAGCGGGGCCTGTGGCTGCGGAACCCAGACGGCGTGAACCTAGTCCACCTCACCGAAGAAGAAGACTTTGACCCGATCTGGTCTCCCAACGGCAAACATATAGTCTTCGTCCGCGTCTTCGATGGGAACACCGACCTCTATCTGGCCAGCCGGCTCAAGGACAGTAGCTGGCAGGACGATGTGGAGTTGACCCGGTTGACTCAGCACGAGGAAGACGACCTGGCCGCGGCATGGTCACCGGACGGCGATAGCATCGCCTTCGTTTCCTTCCGGGACGGCAACGCTGAGATCTACATCATGGATGAGGACGGTTCCAAACAGCTTCGCCTGACCACCAATGAAGCCGACGACCTTGATCCGGTGTGGTCTCCTGATGGGAAGCAGATGGCCTTTGTTTCCCACTTGTACGGCCCCGGCGAGATCTTCATCATGGACGATGACGGCGGCAACCAGCGCCGCCTCACGACCAACGACGCAGAAGACCACTCCCCCGACTGGTAGCCATACAATGGCGGTTGGCCGCTTCGCGGTGGTGGTCATTTTGCTCTAGTGCTACACTTCCGAGGCTAAGAGTGGTCTTGGCGGAGACGGGAGAGTGGCATGGAATACGATGAAATCGCGCCGATGATGGGAAGGCTTTGGTCTCCTTTGGCAGCGGTGACGACCCACTGGCAAGGCAAGGACAACGTGCAGATGGCGGTGGCCATCACCGCGGCGTCGATCGTCCCCGACCGGCCCAGAGTGGCGGTGCAGCTCTATAAGACCAACCTCACCCACGACATGGTCTTGTCGAGTGGGGTTTTTGCCCTGAACTTCCTCAAGCCTGAGCAGCTGGATTTCATCGGCGATTTTGGGCTGGTCTCCGGACGGGACAAAGACAAGTTGGAAGGTGTGCCAAAGGTTTCCGGTGAGTCGGGCAGCCCGCTGCTCATCGATTGTTTCGGCTATCTGGACTGCCGCGTCATCAATGCCATGGACGGCGGAGACATGACCTGTTTCCTGGCCGAAATCCTTGACGGCAAGACCCTGACTGACGGCGATCCTCTATGGTGGCGGGACGCACGCCGGGAACTTCCCTCGGAATGGCTGGAACGCTGGGAGATGAAACAATCTTCGGAGATAGCAACCTCCCGCGCAACCATGGCGAGAATAACCCACACTCCCTGGCAACCAAGAACGTAGTGCCAAGCAAGCAGTCCCTTCCCCCGCCTGCAGGGGAAGGTTAGGATGCAGCGAAACAACATGGAAGAGATGCGACCCCACATAGAAAAGATTCACGCCACGCCGCATAAGGCTGTTGTGGCGGTGTCGGGCGCCGGGACGCAGGCGGTAGCCTGGCTGCTGGGCGTGGCCGGCGCTTCCCGGACCATCCTGGAGGCCTTGGTCCCTTACGGCCGTGAGTCCATGATCTCGTTCTTGGGTTTCGAGCCGGAACAGTCGGCCTCGGCCCCGACGGCCAAGGACATGGCCAAGTCGGCTTACAGGAAAGCCAAGTCGCAGCTGGAAGACGACTCCCCGCCGGTGGGTCTGGCCTGCGCGGCCACCATCGCCACCGACCGGCCCAAACGTGGCGATCACCGGGCTTACGTCTCCGCATGGGACGAGATGGGAAACACCTTGTATTCCCTTAACCTGCACAAAGGTCTCCGCGATCGAGCGGGCGAAGAAGAACTGGTCAGCAATCTTCTGGTGCACGCTCTCATGCTGCTCTCCGGCCTGGAATCTGGCGTTGACCTGGGCCTTACGCCGGGCGACACCCTTGAGATAGAGCGGACGGAGCACGGATCACCCTTGGAGCGATTGCTCGCTGGCGAGGCCGATTGGGTTGTCGCCCGGGGCGGCGTGCTGGCTGCCGAAGGAGAAGCTCCAGGGAGCCTGTTGCCGGGATCGTTCAGCCCCTTGCATCAGGGTCACCGCGGTCTGGCGCAAGCGGCGGGCAAGCTCGCCGGGACAGAGGTGGGCTACGAATTGTCGGTGACCAACGTGGACAAACCGGCCCTGGAAGAGCCAGAGATCGTGAAGAGACTGGCCCAATTCAGTGACGAAGAAACGGTGGTCCTGACCAGGGCCGAGACGTTCTTCAAGAAAGCTAGATTGTTTCCGGGCCGCACCTTTGTGGTCGGCTGGGACACGGCCATCCGCCTGGTGGCGCCCCGGTACTACGGCGACGACACAGAGGCGATGATGGTTGCTCTGGCGGAGATGTTGGCCGCGGGGACCAGATTCCTGGTGGCCGGCCGTGAGGACCAGGGGACTTTCAAGACCCTCGAAGACGTGTCCATCCCTGAAGGGTTTGCGGGTTTGTTCAGGGATGTGCCTGAGAGCCAGTTCAGGGAGGACGTATCGTCCACCCAGCTAAGGGCTATGCAGGGCGATTGATTTTCAGCGGCTTGGTCCGGCGGTTTTCCGGCTTCCCAGGCGTCGAAATTCGTTGACACTTATAATTTGCCGATGGTATATTTCAGCCACGATTCGAGTCTAAGAAAACCCACCCACCGGTACCAGGTCGCACCACGGTGGTTCGTCTTTTCCCCCTACGATGACACTAGAAACATTTAGCGCCGAACTGTTCACACAGAACTGGACCGCGGTGGCTTTGTCCGCGGTGGTCGCTGCTATGGCCATCGGCGGAATGTTCACCGCCTCCCGGATCCTTTCCGCCCGGCGTCACTCCGACGCCAAACTGACCACCTACGAGTGCGGAATCCCGCCCACTCCTTACACCTGGTCCAACATCAATATCCGGTTCTATATCTTCGCCATCCTGTTCCTGATATTCGATGTCGAAGCGGTGTTTCTCTTCCCCTGGGCCGTGATCTTCATGCAAGAGAAGATCAACCAGGCCAACGTTCTTCCCTTCTACGCCATGATGATGTTCCTGGGAGTGCTCTTCTTCGCCATCATCTACGCCTGGAGGAAGGGAGTTTTGGAATGGCAGAAATAATCGCCGGGCCGGGCAACCAGCCTGGACCGAGCTTGTATGACCAGGCCATCGGCGGCAAATTGCCTGGCGTCATCACAGCCTCGACCGACCAGCTTTTCGCAATGGCCCGGAAATCGTCCCTCTGGACGCTCTCTTTCGGCCTTGCCTGCTGCGCCATAGAGATGATGTCCACCTACATGGCCCACTACGACTTCGACCGCTTTGGCGTTGTTACTTGGCCGTCGCCCCGCCAGGCAGACGTGATGATCGTCTCTGGGACCGTGGTCAAGAAGATGGCCGAGCCCATCCGGCTGCTCTACGAACAGATGCCCGAGCCCAAGTGGGTGATTGCCATGGGCAGTTGCGCCACGAACGGCGGCCCCTATTACCGGTCTTATTCGGTGGTGATGGGCGTCGACCACATAGTCCCGGTGGATGTGTACGTGCCCGGCTGTCCGCCCCGGCCTGAGGCGCTGTTGTACGGCATCCTTAAGCTCCAAGAAAAGATCATGCGGGACGCCGGAAAATAGTGGCTGAACAGGAAGAGAACCAAGAGCCCGCGTCTCAACCGCCTGAGTCTAAACCGACCCCAGCGGCCGCGGCGCATGGCGAACCCGAAACGCCAGCCGACCCCCTGGAAGCCCTGACCGCATCCGGAAAAGAACTGCTCGATGTGTCGATGGATGTTCTCGAGGATCTTTCTCCTCAGGCCGGCGCTCTGAACGACCTTCCCCAGGTCAGCATCGGCAAAGAACACACCCTGGAAGCCTGCCGGTTGATGAAGACCGATCCACGTGTCGCGGCGAAGATGCTGCTCTGTCTGGCCTGCGTGGACTACTCGGAATATTTCCAGATGGTCTATGTGCTGCAATCACTGGAACCGGAGCGGACGGTTGTCCTGCGGACAGATGTCCCATATTCAGACACGACAGTCCCGTCGGTCACCTCGGTCTGGCGAGGCGCGGAATGGTATGAACGTGAAGCGCACGACTTGTTCGGCGTCGACTTCGACGGCCACCCGGACATGTCGCCGTTGCTTCTTTATGAAGGTTTTGAAGGATTTCCCGGAAGAAGGGAATTTCCGTTTAACGAGTACCAGGAGTTTTAAAGGAATATGGAAACGGTGGTCCTCACGGCCAAAGTTGAAGAAGTGGAAGACAGGTACGTCGCCCGGATCGACGACCTGGACCTGGAAGGCATCGGCGATTCATTGGAGGTCGCCCAAGACGAACTCATCCAAGTTGTGCGGGCATGGATCGAGTCCCATGACGGCACCGATACTCTGAGCGAGGTGCTGGCTGACGCTGGGTACCCCGGCGTTGATGAGGAAACGGAATTGCAGCTTGAGTTCGCCGAGGCTGCGTTGTCTGCAGACGGTGAGTGAATTTGCCCAAGAAGTCGAAACCAGCCGAGAGCCCACCCTTTGACCGGATCGTTTACCGGATCGAAGAAACCCGGGCTGGGGATGGATACGAGGCGTATTGCCCTGAGCTGGTGATCACCGGATTCGGCGATACGGCCGACGACGCAAAGAGCATGCTGCGCCGTCAGGTATCGGAATATCTGGAAGACTGTCAGAAATTAGATGTCCTGGACGAGACCTTGATCGAGGCCGGGTTCTACTATAACGGTGAGGTCTGGATGAGCGCCGAGGTTGAACCGCCTCAGGAGCCCAAGATCCGGTTCATAGGGAACCCAGCGAACCAGGCGCCGGACGCGACCGCTGAATAGATATGACGCAAACGTCTAACGACCAAATAGCCAACGCCGAACCGGTGGAGATGCTGCTGAACATGGGCCCGCAGCACCCTTCGACTCATGGCGTCTTCCGCATGGTGTTGTGGGTGGACGGCGAGAAGATAGTGGACGTGGTCCCGCACATCGGCTATCTGCACCGGGGCTCGGAGAAATTGTGCGAGGGCGAGCAGTACAACCAGGTGATCACACTGTTCGACCGCATGGACTACATCGCCAACTTCAACAACGAACACCTCTACTGCCGGGCCGTTGAAAAACTCATGGGTCTGGAAGTCTCGGAGCGTTCCGAATACATCCGGGTTATCCTCTGCGAACTGAACCGCATCGCCAGCCACATGCTGTTCATCGCCACCATGGGACTGGACGCCGGGGCCATGACGCCTTCCATGTTCTGCTTCCGGGGAAGAGAGCGGATCCAGGGCTTGTTCGAATCGGTCTCCGGCGCCCGCATGATGCACAACTATTTCCGCATCGGCGGTCTGAAAGAAGACGTTCCCGACGACTTCGTCCAGCAGGTCAGGGAAGTCCTGGACCTGGTCAAGAAAGACACGGAAGAGTCCGACAAACTCCTCAGCTTCAACGAGATATTCTTGGCCCGTCTCAAGAATATCGCCGTGATGTCCGCTGAGGACGCGATCGACTACGGTCTGACCGGCCCTTGCCTCCGCGCTTCAGGCGTGGACTACGACGTTAGAAAAGCCGCCCCTTACTCGGTCTATGACCGGTTCGACTTTGACGTGCCCATCGGATTGGACGGCGACTGCTGGGACCGGTACTACCTGAGAGTGCAAGAGGTCTACCAGTCCATCCGGATCATCGAACAGGCTTTGGACCAACTCCCCGAGGGTGACGTCGCATCTTCCCTGGGCAGGAGACTGTTGCGGCCGCCGGCAGGCGAGGTCTATTTGCGGGCCGAAAACCCGCGAGGCGAGTTGGGCGTCTACCTGGTCAGCGATGGGACAGACAAGCCATACAGAGTAAAGGTCCGGCCTCCGTCCTTCTGTAACTTGTCGGCTTTGAAACACATGCTGAAAGACGCCTGGATCGCCGATTCGGTGGTCATTCTCGGCGCTCTGGACATCGTTCTAGGCGAGGTGGACCGCTAGTGCCCGCCGTTCTGCTAACCATCAGCCTCACCGACTTTATCTGGTTGGTGATCGGCCTGTTCATCATGTTCACCGTGCTCTCCGCAGTCGTCATGTCGATGATCTGGCTGGAGCGCAAACTGCTGGGGCGCCTTCAACTGCGTCTGGGCCCCACCCGCACCGGCCCTATGGGGCTGATGCAGCCGGTTGCCGACGCCGTGAAGTTGATCCTGAAAGAAGACATCATCCCGACTTCATCGGAGAAGGCCATCTTCTGGGTTGCCCCGATAATCGTGGTGATATCGGCGTTCATGATCTGGGTCACTATCCCAGGCACCCAGACCGCGGTGATCCAGAACCTGGACATGGGACTCTTCTACATCATCGCCTTCTCAGTCGTGGGTATACTGGGCATCGTGCTGGCCGGATGGGGTTCGGCCAATAAATACGGAACATTGGGCGGTCTGAGGGCCGCGGCCCAACTGATCAGCTACGAGATACCCATCATCATGGTGGCTATCTCCGTGGCGATGCTGGCCCAGTCCCTGGACTTGCGAGAGATAGTCATCCAGCAGGACGACTACATCTTCCTGCTGGTGCAGCCACTCGGGTTGGTGCTTTTCTTCATAGCCGGGCTGGCCGAGGTAGGTCGGACGCCGTTCGATATCTACTTCGCCGAGTCTGAGATCGTCGGCGGGCCGTTTGTCGAGTACAGCGGCGCGCACTGGTCGGTGTTCTTCCTGGCCGAGTACATCAACACCTTCGCCATCGCCGCGCTTACCGTGATCCTATTCTTCGGCGGTTGGTCCGGGCCGGGGCTTTCCGGGGAATGGGGCATCATCTGGTTCCTTGCTAAAGTTTATCTGGTGATATTGGTGATCTTCTGGGTGCGGGGGACGTTCCCCCGGTTACGCATCGATCAACTGATGAGCTTCGCGTGGAAAGTCATGGTTCCTCTGTCTTTCCTGTCGGTGGTCATGACCGCTGTTTACCAATTCTACGAATGGCCGGCTTGGACTCTGACCGCCATGTCTTCCGCCGGACTTCTTGTGGTGGGCTTCCTGATCTTCAAGCGCATGACCGGCCCATCTAGGCTGGTGGCCGAGGTCCGCAGCAGGCAAGAGGCATTGGAAGCCAGCCGCCGCGCGGCCACCCAGGGGGGAGGAAACTAGATGTTCAACAGCCTGAAGGGGATGGTAGTGACTCTGGTTTCCACCGCGAAGGGGCTACGGGCGCCGGTAACCCGCCAGTACCCTGAAGTTGGCGACCTGTTGATGCGTAAGACCGGCGAGCCGACTCCGGTGAAAGACCGGTTCATGGGCTTTCCCGCCCTGACTTGGGATGACGAGGTGGGCGAGCCATTCTGCACCAGTTGCATGGTCTGCATCCGCGGATGCCCCACCCAATGCATGTCCGCGGTTATGAAGGATAACCCCCTCCAAGAAGAGGGCAAAAGTAGTCGTAGAAAGATCGTCGATAGCTTCGAGATCAACCTCAACCGGTGTATACTTTGCGGCATCTGCGTGGAGGTGTGTAACTTCGACGCGATCGTGATGACTCACGAGCATGAAATGAGCACATACAGCCGCAACGGCGACCGTGTTGACCTGCCGGCGCTGCTTGAGATAGGCCACAGGTTCCAGAAAGCAACCGATTGGATCCCGCCGACCAAACGGGTCAAAAAGGGTCAAGAGCCGGACGCGGCGCCTGCGGCTGCCGAGGCCGAGTCTCCTTAGCGGACAGACATACGATGCCGAGACGGGAAGACGAGACACTTCAAAACATGGCAGGACGCCATCCGGCGGCCTGCACCTGTCAGGACTGCAACGACAGGTTCCTTAAGAGCAAGAAGATCAAACCGCGGCGGGGCTGGCCAGGAAGGAATAGGGCCGTTGCCGCGCGAACCGTTACTGAGAAAGTGGCCAAGCACCCAACCGGTTGCACTTGTGCAAGCTGCGTCCTGCTTGGCTCGTTGGAGAATCTGCCCCGGTTGGACCGGGGACCCAAGGGGTTCTTCAAAAGGCTGATCGGGAAGCGTTAACGCTGACCCAAGGCGACAAATAAGGCAAACAAGGGAGCCGCCGATATGGTGGCTCGTATTTTGGTAGTGCCGGAGCACGGGGGAGTTGATGGCCGGGATCTCGACTATAAGGCAGGGTGCGACCGTTTAGATGGCCTGGGTTGTTTTCATAGTACTGGCGGTTTTGACCATTGGCGGTGGGCTGGGCGTGGTGGTCACGCGCAACGTGGTCCATGCAGCCCTGGCTCTGTTGGTCTCACTCATCGCTGTCGCCGGTACCTATCTGGTGCTATTTGCCGAGTTCCTGGCTCTGGTGCAGGTGCTGATCTACGGAGGGGCCATCATCATCGTGCTCCTGTTCGCCATCATGCTGACCAGGAACTCCGAGTACCCCCGGATAGCGGACAACAAGCAATGGCCCTTGGCTGCGCTCGCCTCACTGGCTTTCCTGGGCGTGCTCATTCCATCGTTCCTGATAAATAGGGTTGAGGACACCAACGCTCAGAACGCGCCCTTCACGGGCATCGGCGAGTCACTGTTCACCACCTGGGCCGTCCCCTTTGAAATCGCGTCACTGGTCCTGTTGGTGGCCTTGATCGGCGCCATAATCATCGCCCGCTCGGACGAGGAGGAGAGCTAGGCGATGGTTGATCTAGTCTGGTTCCAACTCCTCAGCGCCGTCTTGTTCGTGATAGGACTTTATGGCGTCATGGCACGCCGTTCGGCAGTTCTGATCATAATGTCCATCGAGTTGATGCTGAACGCGGTGAACATCAACCTGATCGCCGCCGCTTCCCACATGGAAGGTGTCGGCAAATTCTCCAACTTTGATGGCCAGTTGATCGCCGTCTTCATCATCACGGTGGCGGCGGCGGAGGTCGGTCTGGCCTTGGCCATAATCCTCCGGATGTTCCGCAATAGGTCGACGGTCAACGTCGACGAGATCAACTTGATGAAATGGTAGATACCCAGACACAATCAAAACACGCGGGGCGCGCCTGATGGAGTGGGCCTGGCTCATACCTGTATTCAGTTTTGCCGCTGCGCCGGTGATAGTCCTCTTTGGCAGGTTCCTGCCCACCAAGGGTGCATTGCTGTCTATCCTGGCCATCGGCGGCGGCTTCGCGGTTTTCTGGTTCGTCCTCGACTCCTGGATGGGCGCCGGCACGAGCACCAGCGGCTGCTTCACCAGTGAAAACACGCACATGCTCACCTGCGACTACGAGCGGAGTTGGTTCAACGCCGGTCTGATCGGAGCGGCTGGCAGTGTCAGCCTGCACTGGGGCATCCTGATCGACCCTCTGACCATCGCCATGCTGGGCTTGGTTACCTTTGTTGCCCTCATGGTCCAGATCTACTCCATGGCCTACATGCACGGCGACCCGCGCTTCGGCTGGTACTTCGCCGTCCATTCCTTGTTCGCGGCGGCGATGCTGACCCTGGTATTGGCCGACAACTTCCTGCTGCTCTACGTGGCTTGGGAGTTGGTGGGCATCTGTTCCTACCTGTTGATCGGCTTCTGGCACGAACGGCCCCAGGCCAGGGAGGCGGCCAAGAAGGCATTCATCGTCACCAGGATCGGTGATGTCGGCCTGCTGGTGGGCATCCTGCTAATCTGGCGGGACGTCGGCACCTTCAGCATGCTGGACGCCTTTGAAGCGGTCCGCACCGGCGCGATGAGCGAGGGTGTGGCTACGGCTTCTGCGATCTTGCTGTTTTTGGGGGCTATGGGCAAGTCGGCCCAGGTCCCGTTCCACGTTTGGCTTCCCGACGCCATGGAAGGCCCCACTCCGGTGAGTGCACTGATACACGCGGCCACGATGGTGGTTGCGGGCGTCTACCTGGTGGCCCGCACGTTCCCTCTCTTCGAGGCCTATGACGCCGACCCGTTAATGGTGGTCTCCATAGTGGGGTTGGTGACGGCCTTGATGTCGGCGACCATCGCGTTGGTGGCCACAGACCTGAAACGGATACTTGCCTATTCCACCATCAGTCACTTGGGGCTGATGATGCTATCCCTTGGCGCGTTCGGCTATACCGCTGCGATATTCCATATGATGGCCCACGGTTTCTCCAAGGCGCTCTTGTTCCTGGGGGCCGGCAGTGTCTTGCACAGCACCGAATTCCAGGAAACAGGCGAGATGGGCGGTCTGAAAAAGGTTATGCCGCTGACAGCCATCGTCTTTTCCATCGGCGCGCTGTCTCTGGGCGGCATCCCCATCCTGGCCGGTTTCTGGAGCAAGGACGAGATACTGATCGCGGTCAATGAACACCGGAACGTCACGTTCATCGTTTTGACCTTGGTGACTGCGCTCCTTAGCGCGCTGTATATGGGGCGGGCCATGTTCCTGGTGTTCTTCGGCCCGTTGAAGTCGCAGAACGAACACGTCCACGACGCTCCCTTAGCCATGGCGTTGCCCATGGCCTTGCTGGCGGTATTGGCGCTAGGCTTTGGCCTGATCAGCTTCAACTGGCCCGGCGATTTCGGCGGCATCGGGACATTTGTCTTCTTCGCACATAGCGAGGCGTTCCATTTCGAGATCTGGCTGGGCGTAGTGTCCATAATCTTGGCCGTTGCAGCCTTCATAGCGACCTACCGGATCTATGCCCAGAAAAGCATCTCCTTGGACGGCCTTCGGGCACGCAACGTGGAACTTCTCAGACTCTGGGAGAACAAGTATTACTTCGACGAGGTCTATCAGTTCGTCATCGACCGGGTGGTCCTGGTCTTCTCCCGATTCATCGCCTTCTTCGACCGTGCCGTCGTCAATGACATCCTGGTGAACGGCCCAGCCGACCTAACCCGGAAGTTCGGGATCGCCCTTAGGGTGCATGTCACCGGCCACGTCTACAGTTACACCCTAGCCATGGCCGTGGGCTCCGTGGGGCTGGGAATCTTTGTTTGGCTCAGGGTGGTCTAGTTGAACGACTTCGACCAGATAGCCCTGCTGCTGTTGATCATAGTGCCCCTAGCGGGGTCGCTTACGATGATGTTCATGCCAGGGGACCAGAGCAAGGAGTCCTGGTATTTCGCCATCTTTATCGCTGGCATATCTCTGGTTCTATCCTTGCTGATATTTGCCGGATACGATTATGACCAGGGCGGCTTCCAGTATCTGGCCAGCTATGACTGGCTACCCGGCGGCCTGGACATTGAACTTTCTCTAGGCATAGACGGGATCTCAGCTCCCATGGTGATGCTGAACGGCATCGTGTTGTTCGGCGGGGTCCTGATCTCCCAGACGATCCTCCATCGAAGCCGGGACTTCTTCGTTCTGCTGTTCGCCTTGGCCGCGGGGGTCTACGGCGTCTTCGTCGCGAGAGACCTGTTCTTCCTGTTCTTCTTCTACGAGTTGGCCGTCTTGCCCATGTATCTGCTCATCGGAGTTTGGGGCAGCAGCACCGATTTCGGAACGTTCCTGAGGACCAAGGAATACGGCGCCATGAAGCTGCTGATCTTCCTGGTTGCCGGGAGCATCCTCGTCTGGATCGGCATCCTGGCTGTGTATGCCGAAGCTTCCAACGGAGGGGCGGGGACTTTCTCCCTGGTGGACCTGCAGAGACTATCCGAGATAGGGGCCTTCGATAGCCAGTTCCAGACATTGGTATTCCCTCTGTTCATGGTCGGGTTCGGCGTACTGGCCGGTCTCTGGCCGTTCCACACATGGTCTCCCGACGGCCACGTGGCTGCGCCCACTGCCGTGAGCATGCTGCACGCGGGCGTGCTGATGAAACTAGGGGCCTACGGCATCATCCGGGTGGGCATGTTCCTGCTGCCGGAGGGCGCGGACAACTGGATGCCTGTGCTGATCACTTTGGGCACCATAAACGTGCTCTACGGTGCGGTGTCGGCCATGTCCCAGAACGATCTGAAGTACATCATCGGTTATTCCAGCGTCAGCCATATGGGTTACGTGCTGATGGGCATAGCCACCCTCGATAATATCGGCGTCGGCGGCGCGGTCCTGCAGATGTTCTCCCACGGGATGATGACGGCCCTAATGTTCCTCCTGGTCGGGTCGATCTACCATCAGACCCACACCCGGGACATCAATGTTTTGAACGGGTTGGCCAGCCGGATGCCGGTCAACACCTTCTTCTTCGCCATCGCCGGTCTGGCGTCGCTCGGCTTGCCGGGCCTGAGCGGGTTCATAGCTGAATTTATGGTATTCACAGGGGCGTTCCGTACCTATTTGCCATTGGCTATCCTGGCCGTGGTGGGCGCGGCGCTAACGGCGATCTATATCCTGCGACTATTGGCCCGGACCTTCATGGGCGAGTCAGACCAGCAGTGGGTTGATCTCAAGGACTCGAGCCCAGTGGAGATGACCGTGGGCGCGGCGTTCGTTGGCATAATCATCTTCGTCGGAATCTGGCCTGAACCGTTGCTGCGCGCCATCAACGTCAGCGTCCATACCATCCCTGGAGTGTAGCCGGGAGTGACCTCACTATCCGACAACCTTGATCTGTTGACCCCTGAGTTCGCTCTGGCGGGCTTGGCGTTCTTGGTCTTTGCCGTGGACCTGCTGCTGCCGGAAGGCCGCAAGGTCTATCTGGCATGGCTGTCGATAGCCGGCCTTATCGCTCTGATGGTCGTCTCGCTGGTCATGCTGTGGGACGAGCAGGAGTCTCTCTACGACGGCCTGTTGGCTGTGGATGATTTCTCCCTGTTCTTCAAAGTCTTCTTCATGGGCATCGGCGTGTTCATCATCCTCAGCTCCATGGACTTTGTGGAGAACAAGCTCAAGCATCAAGGCGAATTTTACGGGCTGCTGCTGTTCTCGGTCCTGGGCATGAACGTGATGGCCCAATCCCGGGAATTGCTGACGGCCTACATCGCTTTGGAGTTGCTCAGTTTCAGCCTCTACGTTTTGGCCGCCTACGCCAAAGACAGTGCAAAGTCCAATGAGGGCGCTCTTAAATACATCATCGTCGGCGCGGTCTCATCGGCCATACTCTTGTATGGCGTCAGCATGGTCTACGGCACTTTGGGTGTGACCAAATTCGAAGACATAGCCGCAGGACTGGCGACAGCCTCCGAGGTTTCTCCGGCTTTGTGGGTTGGCGTCGGGCTCATCTTGGTGGGGCTGATGTTCAAAGTCTCCGCCGTGCCCTTCCACATGTGGGCCCCGGACGTTTACGAGGGCGCGCCCTATCCGGTCACGGCATACCTGGCCATCGGCTCCAAGGCAGCGGCGTTCGCACTGGTATTGCGGCTCGTAGCGGAAGGTTTCGCCCCAGCCGCCGAGCGGTGGGAACAATGGCAGCTGGTCTTCGCGGTGCTTGCCGCATTGACCATGCTGGTCGGCAACCTGGTGGCGTTGGCCCAGAAGAACCTGAAGCGGCTCTTGGCCTACTCAAGCATCGGACACGCCGGGTTCATCTTGGCCGGAATCACGGCCTTCTCTCTGGAATCGGACCTGGCCGCGAACGGGGTGATGTTCTATCTGGTGGGCTACTCGATCACCAACCTAGTGGTCTTCGCAGCCGTGATCTCGTTCTTCAACATGACGGGCAGAGAAGAGATCGCTGACCTCGGCGGTCTGGCGGATAATCAGCCGTTCCTGTCGGCGTGCCTGGGCATGGGGTTGTTCTCGTTGGCCGGACTGCCGATATTCGCGGGCTTCACCATGAAGTTCTACCTCTTCACGGCGGTGGCCTCAGAGGGATTCCTCTGGTTGGCCGGCCTGGCCATATTCAGCAGCCTTGTTTCACTGTATTACTACTTCCAAGTGCTGCGGCAGGTCTACATAGAGCCCACACCAACAACTGAGAGCGGCGGGAGTCTCTTGGAAGAGAACCCTGCGTTGAGCCGAGCCCCTTCGTTCCCGATCATGACGGTTTTGGCCACCGGGGCGGGGGCCATGATCTGGTTGGGGATATACCCCAGACCGTTGATCGAAATCATCCAAGCCGCCAGCGAAGCGGTCATGGGCTAACGGGCACTTCAAGCAGGGCCGGATGAAACCGGTCTGATATAATCAAACCCCCTCACGGAACCACAGAATTCGGCGCGTCATTTACAGTTTTGCCATTTGTGGTTTTAAGGATAGTTCAGAAGGTTGATTCAGAATGATAATCTCGGTGATCGGCAGCAGTAATCCAGCTACGAGAGAGCACGTGGACATGGCGGAAGAGGTTGGCCGCGAGTTGGCCCGCCGGGATGTCATGGTTGTCTGCGGTGGGCTCAGCGGAATCATGGAGGCTGTCTGCCGGGGCGCCAAGTCCGAGGGGGGCACCACTATCGGTATCCTTCCTGGCCGGGCGGCGGCTGAGGCCAATAGCTACGTAGATATCCCCATCGTCACCAGCATGGGCTACTCCAGAAACGTGATCGTCGTCCACACCGGCCAAGCAGTGATAGCCGTTGGCGGAGCGTTCGGCACTCTGTCGGAGATAGGGCATGCTCTCAGCGACGGTATACCAGTGGTCGGCCTGAAAACCTGGCCGCTGACCAACAACGGCGACGGCATCGACATCAACGGCTCCATCATCCAGGCTGAGAACCCCTTCGACGCCGTGGACAAAGCCTTGACCGCCGTGGCACAGAGGAACCACCACTGATTCCCCAAGCCCACTGAACCATTGCACGGTCCCATAATCTGATTCCCTCAAGAAAAAGGTGTTATGACCAGCGCTAATAACGGCGTGACCATCACTTCCGTCCGGGGCCGCGAGACCCTGGATTCCCGCGGCAATCCCACGGTTGAAGCTGAGGTTGTCCTATCGTCTGGGCTCACAGCGCTGGCGGCTGTGCCATCCGGAGCAAGCACCGGCAGCCATGAGGCGCTGGAGCTTAGGGACGGCGATCCGGCCAGATTTAACGGCGGCGGCGTCCTGAAGGCCGTGGCCAACGTGAATGACACCATCGGCCCGTGGCTGCAGGGACGCTCTCCCATGGACCAGGCTGCCATCGACGCCGGTCTTAACGAACTGGACGGCACCTCTGATAAGAGTAATCTGGGGGCCAATGCCGTGCTGGCGGTCTCACTGGCGGTGGCCAAGGCCGCGGCCGGATCGAGCAGCCCAGGCGGTTCTCTTTGGAAGTACCTGTCAGATGGCGGACCAGTCAGTCTGCCGGTCCCTATGTTCAACATCCTGAACGGCGGCAAACACGCCTCTAATTCAGCCGATATCCAAGAGTTCATGGTCATGCCCGTGGGCGTGAACAGTTTTTCAGACGCGCTTAGGGCCGGAGCGGAGATCTACCAAGCGCTGAAGAGTCTCTTGAGCAGCGACGGCCACAGCACCAATGTGGGCGACGAAGGCGGGTTCGCGCCGAGCCTTCCCTCCAACCGGGATGCCCTTGAGATAGTCCTGAAGGCGTCGGAAAAGGCGGGCTACACTCCAGGGAAAGACATCTACATCGCTCTGGACGTGGCTGCCAGCGAGTTGTTCAGTGAGCCGGATAGCCTCTACGTGTTGGAACGCGAAGGGACCACTCTGACGGCAGATGACCTGGTCAAGTTGTACCAAGGATGGTCCAGCGAGTACCCCATAGTGTCCATCGAGGACGGACTCTCAGAAGACGATTGGGCCGGTTGGACCAGTTTGCACGGCCTGCTGGGCAGTTCAGTCCAAGTACTTGGCGACGACCTGCTGGTTACCAACATCACGCGGATCAAGAAGAGCATCGACGAGAAGTCCAGCAACGCGGTGCTGCTAAAGCCCAATCAGATCGGTTCTCTGTCGGAAACGTTGGCCGCCCTCAAGATGGCCCGCGACGCGGGTTGGGGGGCTGTTATGAGCCACCGTTCCGGCGAGACAGAAGACACAACCATCGCCGACCTGGCCGTGGCCTGGGACGTGCGGCAGATCAAGACCGGCGCGCCGGCCCGTTCCGAGCGCGTGGCCAAGTACAACAGGCTGCTCCGCATAGAATCGGAACTGGGCGACAAGGCCCGCTACGCCGGGAAGACAGCCTTTGATTTCCTAGAGTTTTTCTAGGCGATTCTATGCCGCGCCGGGCCTGATGCCATCGCAGGCCGAGGTATTCCGCATCAAAGGGAAGAGAATTCCCTTTCCAAGCGCCCGCACAGCGGGTATCATGAACGCGGCAACAAGCCCAATGGACATAATGTTGCGATTGATGCACTAGCAACTTCGCGAAAAATCATATGAAAAATCCGGAGGTAGAGCATGGTCACTAGGATTGGAATCAACGGTTTTGGCAGGATTGGAAGATTGGTGCTGCGGGCCAATGAGGGCCGCAATGCCGGGAAGGTTGAAGTGGCGGCGGTTAACGACTTGACCGACGCTGAGACCAACGCCCACCTGTTGAAATATGACACCAACTATGGCCGCTATCCCGGCAAAGTCGAAGCCAGCAACGGCGACCTCATCGTGGACGGACGCAGCATCAAGGTCTTCTCGGAGCGGGACCCGGCCCAGATCCCATGGTCTGAGATGGGCGTTGACCTGGTTATCGAGTCGACGGGTATCTTCACAGACGCCGACAAGGCCGAAGGCCACCTCAAGGGCGGCGCCAGCAAGGTGATCATCTCCGCGCCGGCCAAGGGCGAGGACCTGACCTTGGTCATGGGCGTTAACGACGGGATGTACGACGCCAAGAGCCACAACATCATCTCCAATGCTTCCTGCACGACCAATTGCTTCGCCACCATGGTGAAGGTGCTGCACGATAACTTCGGCGTCGAGCACGGATTGATGTCGACGATTCACTCCTACACCAACGACCAGGCCATCTTGGACCAGCGCCACGGCGACCTGCGGCGCGCCAGGGCTGCGGCTGAGAACATCATTCCCACCAGCACCGGCGCGGCCCGGGCGGTGGGCCTGGTCCTGCCCGAACTTAACGGCAAGCTTAACGGCGTCGCTTTCCGCGTGCCCACTTCCACCGGCTCCATCACCGACTTCACCGCCATGGTGTCCAAAGACGTGACCGCCGAGCAGATCAACGAGGCTTATGCCGCGGCCGCCAACGGCCCCATGAAAGGCATCTTGGAATACAACGACGAGCCGTTGGTCAGCACCGACTACAAGGGCAACCCTCACAGCTGCATCATCGATGGGCTGTCGACCATGGTCATGGAGAACAGAATGGTCAAGGTCATGGGGTGGTACGACAACGAGTGGGGTTACTCCTGCCGCACCGCCGACCTGGCCGCTCTCATGTCTGACAAAGGCATCTAAGTCCCTAGGCCCATCCGTAGTTTCGGACGGGGCTTTCGGAAGCTCTACCAGAGATCGCAAAGTCCCCCGCCCCCATTTCTTTGGGGACGGGGGACTTTTTTATACCCGCACATGCCTGGACTCCAAATATAATGTTTACCACTATGTTTATGGGTCGAATTACATCCATGCCGGCAGCTATGAGGCCTAGCATTGGCGTTTAGGTCCCACCATCTTCTGAGCTTCGGTGGGCGCGTTTCCTGGTCGTTCTATGTCCTGCTGTTGATCCTGGTGGTGGCGCTGGGACTGCGGCTGAACGGGATCAACTGGGACCAAGGGTTCGCGTTCCACCCGGACGAACGGGACATCTACATGCGTTCCGGTTGCATGTATGACCTACTGACCGACACGCCGGGCGCCCAGGACTGCGGCTATGTTCGCGGAGAACCGGACGCCGAACCCGGCCTGCCCGGAATCGGCATACTCTTGGATATCGACCGCAGCCCCCTGAACCCCCATTGGTTCCCGTTGGGCAGCATCCTGATCTACTTGATGGTCTTCTTCCGGTCCATCGCGGAGTTGTTCACCGACCTTAACTCCCTGGACATGCGCTATTTCGGGCGTCCGTTGTCCGCGCTGGCCGATGTCGGCTCGGTGGCGATGGTCTTCATCCTGGGCCGGAAGTTCTATGGGACCGGGGTTGGCCTGCTGGCCGCAGGACTAACTGCTCTTTCGGTCATACACATCCAGAACAGCCATTTCTTCCGCCCGGAGACCTTTTCGGTGTTCTTCACCCTGGCCAGTTTCTGGGCCATGTGGCGGATGCTGGAACGTAAACGGCTGCGCGACTCCGCCATATTGGGTCTGATGCTGGGCCTGGCCATCGCGCCCAAAGTGAGTATCCTGCCCATCCTGGCGCCCATGTTCCTGATCTATTGGTACCGGGTCCTGGATGAGGTGGAAGGCCGTTGGGCGGATATAACCCCGGAACTGGTACAGCGTATCTTCTGGCACGCGGTCTTGGCTGCCGTCGTTGCCGGGGGCGTGTTCTTCATCTCCGCCCCGTACGCCATATTGGACGTGGGCTCATTCGCCGCAGACCTGGCCGCGCAGACCCGCATGGCCAGCAACGCGGGTATGTGGCCCTTCACCGTCCAATACGTCGACACGCCCGCGTTCATCTATCAGATACAGCAGTCTTCCGTCTGGGGACTGGGCCTGCCCTTGGGAGTGGTCGCCTGGGCGTCCATTCCGTTCACAGCCGCGGTGGCAGCGATCAGCAAGACCGCCCGCCGGGCCGACCTCTTCTTATTGGCCTGGGTGGTGCCTGGATTTGTATTCCTGGAGACCTTTGAGGTCCATTTCCTCCGCTATGTGTTCCCATTGATGCCGGTCATGATCATCCTGGGTTCCAGGATGCTGCTCTGGATGGTGTCCGCCTACCGGCCTCTGGCTGTCCACCTGGTTAACCGCTGGGCCGACCCCGCCCGGATATTGCCCGGGATGGCTATCGCCGTGGTCGTGTTCGTTGTGGCCGCCACGGGGTTTTATGCGCTGGCCTTTCAGCGTGTCTACGCCGAGGACCATCCAGCGGTTACGGCGTCGGAGTGGATCAACGAAAACGTGCCCCAGGGAACGGCCATCGTCAGCGACAACCACTGGGACGAGTTCGTGCCCGATCTCTATTCCTACAACGTGTGGCAGTTCCCGGTCTATGACACAGACACCCTCGATAAGATGAACACCCTCGCCGAAAAACTTGCCGCATCCGAATACGTGGTCTTCTACAGCAGCCGTCCCTACGCCAGCGCCGCCCGCGACCCGGCCCGGTTCCCGTTCAGTAATCAGTATTACCAGGGCCTTTTCAGCGGGACGCTGGGCTACGAGTTGGACCGGGAGTTCACCAACTATCCGGAACTATTCGGAGTGGCTTTCCGGGACGACGCCATAGGCCGGGCCGGGCTGCAAACGCGGGAGCCGTTGAACCCCGGAGACGAGCCGTCTGTAGGACTGGACCTGGGTTATGCCGATGACAACGTGGTCGGCTACGACCACCCCAGGGTGCTGCTGTTCAAGAACACAGGTCACCTGGATGAAGCCATCATAGGTATCCGGCTCAAGACCAGCCCTCAGGCGTCTGATGAGCGCCCGGTGGGCTTGCTGCTCTCAGACGACGACTTGATCGCCCAGCAGGAAGGCGGCACATTCTCAGACATAGTGGACCGGGACGGCTGGACCAATGATGTGCCGGTGCTTGCCTGGCTGCTGGTGGTGGAACTGATATATCTGGCCGCTCTGCCGCTGACCATGTTCATCTTCAGGCCGCTCCCTGACCGAGGCATCATCCTGGCCCGGATCTTCGGGCTGCTGGCTGTCAGCTATGTTGCCTGGATCTCCGTGTCCTTGGGGTTGATGGACTTCTCACGATGGGCGGTCTATCTGGGGCTCGCTGTGGTGGCGGCGCTCTCCGCGGCTGCCTTGGCCGCTCGCTGGGAAGAGATCACAGACTTTCTCAAAGAGCGCTGGAGGTTGCTGCTCTTCGGTGAGGCGCTGTTCCTAGCGGCGTTCTTGGGATTTGTCTTACTGCGCTACGCCAACCCCGACCTGTGGCATCCCTTCCGGGGCGGCGAGAAACCCATGGAGCTGGCCTATCTGAACGCGGTGGTCCGCTCTACCACGCTGCCGCCCTTCGACCCCTGGTTCGCCGGCGGTTTCCTGAACTACTACTACTGGGGCTATTTCATGGTGTCGAGCATCATCCGGGTGACCGGCATCCTCCCCGCCACCGCCTTCAACCTCGCCGTGCCCATGTTCTTCGCGCTGACCGTGACCGGCGCCTACACGCTGGTCTACAACCTGACTGAAGGCGTGCGGCAACGCCGGGTCACGAGTCATGCTATCTCAACGCCCGGCATCGGAGCCCCGCCGCCAACTCAGGAGGAAGCCAGCGCCCGGTGGCGAGGGTGGGTCTGGAGTCCCGTTGGCGCTGGAGTGATGGGCGGTCTCTTCATAGCTGTCATAGGCAACCTGGACGGCATGGTCCAGATGGTCCAGAATTCATGGTATAGGGTGGTGGACGGCACGCCGTTCCCGGCTTTCGATTTCTGGAGGAGCAGCCGGATGCTGCCCAACCTGGAGAACATGGATCCCAACCCGCTGGCGTTCTGGGTGCCGGAGAGATTGGTGGGGTTTTCGGATGTCTCCTTCCACATCACCGAGTTCCCGTTCTTCACTTTCTTGTTCGCCGATCTCCACGCCCACATGATGGTCATCCCGTTCACCCTGTTGGTCATCGGACTCGGGTTGAACCTGGTGGTGGGCCTGAAGAACGGCGGCTGGTTGTGGACGGTCACAGCCACGGTGGCGTTGGGTCTTGGGTTGGGCTCGCTCTGGGTTGTGAATAGCTGGGATTTCCCGTCCTATCTGATCCTCACCATCGGCCTGTTGTCGCTGGCGGTGTACTTGGCCGGTGGGACCCTCACCGAGAGATTGACCTTGCTCGGGCTTTTGGGGGTGACCGTTGTGGCGGTGAGCATCCTGGCCTTCCTGCCCTTCCATCAGACCTACGAGACGTTCAACAGCGGCCTGGACGTGTCCAAGTGGCGCACTCCAGTTGACCGGTTCCTGGGGATTCACGGCCTTTTCTTGTTCGTCATCGGGTCGTTCCTGCTGTACCAGGCCCGCGATATTCTGCGGGATCTGGCGGGCAGTGTCCGGTACCGGAACCACGAATCCACCGTGCCTGGTATCCGCTGGATGAAGGTGTGCATCGGGGCGGGTATATTGGCCGCGGTCTTCTTCGGGGCCGCCGGATTCTGGAACGTGACGCTGCTGTTCGTCTTCTTGACCCTGGCAGGGATGGTTGCGTGGAAGGCGTTCACCTCCAAGGACGAAAACCGCGCCTATGAGATCGTGCCGCTGTTCCTGTTGGGGTTGGCCCTGTTTATCGGCATCGGGGTGGACCTGGTCCGGGTTGAAGGCGACATCGGCCGAATGAACACCTTTTTCAAATACTACCTGGAGATCTGGGTGCTGCTGAGCGTGGTCTCGGCCTACATGCTCTGGCGCTTGGGGACATCCGGGTTCTTGAAGCCGGCTCTTGATGTTAGATCGGGCGCATGGATGGCGGTGCTGTTGGTACTGGTGGGGTCCAGCCTGGTCTACACGGCTCTGGGCAGCCGGGCTAGGATATCCGACCGGTTCAATGACGGTCCGTCCACCTTGGACGGCACGGCATATATGTCTGAGGCGCTCCACCAGGAGCAGGGGCAGCCCATAGAGTTGAGATGGGACCTGGAAGCCATAGAGTGGGTCCAGGACAATGTTTCGGGCTCTCCGGTCATCCTTGAGGCACACCTGAGTCAGTACCGTTGGGGCGCCAGGTTCGCCAATAATACAGGTCTGCCCACCGTTATCGGCTGGCCCTGGCACCAGATACAACAAAGGACGACCTACTCATTCGCCATCGATGACCGTGCCCAGGACGTCCGGGAGATGTACGAAACGCTCAACGAAGAACGGGCCACCGATCTGCTGCGCCGGTACCGGGTGAAGTACGTGGTT
>CAYXDE010000008.1:0-48764 GCA_964463525.1 uncultured Dehalococcoidia bacterium
CGAGAAGGCCAAGAACGTGGGTCTGGGCATGGTGACCATCGGCAACGCCCGGCACTTGGGCATGGCGTCCTACCACGCCATGAAGGCCCTGAACCACGACATGATCGGCATCTGCATGACCAGTTGCCCTCCCTCGGTGCTGCCGACGTTCGGCGCTGAGCCCCGGCTGGGCACCAACCCCATCGCCATCGCGGTGCCGTGCCTGAATGAACCGCCCTTCGTGTTCGATGCAGCCACTAGTTCTGTGGCAGTGAACAAGATACGAATCGCCGGGCGGCTGGGCGCGGAGATTCCCGGCGGCTGGCTGGCAGCTGAAGATGGCAGCCCCATCATGGAGCCTTCACCCGCGCCGGAGAAAGTTACGCTCTTGCCACTGGGCAGCGACCGCGAAGGCGGCTCCCACAAGGGGTATGGCTTCTCCTGCATAGTGGACATTCTGGCCGGAGTGCTGACCGGGTTCGGCTACGGCGTCATGCCTGGGCGGCCCAACTTTGGTCACATGGTGGCGGCCTATAGCATCGACGCTTTCACCGATGTTGAGTCGTTCAAGGTGCAGATGGACGAGTGGTCGCAGATGATGCAGACCACCAAGCCCGCGCCCGGCCACGACAGGGTGTGGGTGGCGGGCCAGCCCGAGGCAGAGGTCGAAGCGGTCCGCCGCGAAGAGGGGATCCCCCTTCATCCTGAGGTTGCCGACTGGATCAGAGACACCTGCGGCGAGATGTCGGTCCCCTGTTTGTTCTAGGGGGCGTTGGAGAAAAGTGTTGGTCTCCCGCTCTGGCCTCAAGTAAAGCGGTGGAATTCCCAGACGGTTGCGGCTTCCTAGGGGCGACTGAGCTGGGAACCAAGCACTCTCACGGGAAATGCCATCCTGAGTGAAGCGAAGGATCTACCAAGGACTGTCTTGTCTACCAATGTTCTGGCGCAGGGAATCGGCGTGACGGTGTTATTTGGCAGATTCTTCGGCTCCCGCCTCAGAATGACAGAATCGAAGCAAGTCTCGGCTGCAAAAAAGGGACTGTTGTTCGTTCCCTAGTCCTGTAGGGCTGGGATAACCTCTTCGCCCATCAGTTTTATGGAGCGCATGGTGTCTTCGTGGGACAGCGGGCCTCCCTGGGTTTCCAGCAGTAGTGAACCGATGCCCAGTTCTTCTTTGATGTGCCTCAGTTTCTTGATCACTGTGTCCGGGCTGCCCACCACCAGGTGGTAGTCGTCTTGCAGCTCCTGATATGAAAGCTCGTTCAAGGGCCGCTGACGTCGCGCCGCGTTGGCGTTGGTGCCGGCCCTGGAGAAGTAGCCGGGTGGAGCCCAGTATTCTTTGGGGCCCTTCAGCGGATGGCCCATGCGCCACATGAACGCCTTGCCCGACTCCTGAGCTTTTTCGTCGGTCTCGTTGACGTGGGCGCAGATCATGAAGGCGAACTTATCCGGGCCTGCTTCCCAGCCCTGCTGAGCGGCCTGCTCACGGTAGCTGCCGAAGAGCTCCTTGGCCCTGCTGAGTTCAGTCAGGAACGCTGCGTAGGTGTAGCGGTGTTTGACCGCCCATTCCACCGTCTCCGGGCTGCCGGTGCCCGGGACCCAGGCGGGAGGATGGGGCTTCTGCACCGGGACCATCCATGGGTTTACCGCCCGGTACTGGTAGTGTTTGCCCTCCCAGCGGAAGGGGCCAGGCGTGGTCCAAGTCTTGATTATCAGATCGTGGCACTCTTCGAACCGCTCCCGGTTGTAGACCGGGTTGGTATTGTGAGCCCAACTCTCCACTCCGATGCCGCGGACGAAACCCGAGATGATCCGGCCGCCGGATATGACGTCCAGCATGGCGATCTCTTCTGCCAGCCGGGTCGGGTTGTCAGACGTGGGCAGCATATTGCCCAGCATAAGAATCTTTGCTTTAGACGTCAGGCGGGCCAGTATGCCGCCGGTGATATTCACCTCAACGTCCATGCAGGACGGCGTGTTGTGGTGCTCGTTGATCATCAGCCCCTGGAAGCCAGCCTCCTCGGCATACTGGAACTCGTCCAGGTACCGCTTGAACAGGTCGGTGGCCTTATTGGGGTCGAAGTAGCTGTTGGGGAAGGTCAACCGCAGAGATGGCCACTGCTCCGCCAGATCGTCGTCGATGTAGTGGTAGGGCATCTCTGTGAAGTAATAAACGTCCAGACTCATGGTTCTCCTTAGAGGAAGCTGTCGGCTGGGTGCTTGGCTAGGCCAGGAAATCCAGGGCTGTTTTGATGAACTCGTCGGGTTTTTCCACCTGGGGGGAGTGGCCGCAGTTGTCTATGACCACCAGATCGGAGCCGTTGATGGCCTTCTTGTAGAGTTCGCCGCACTCTACGGGCACGATGGCGTCGTTCTTTCCCCAGACCATCCGGGCGGGAATCTTGACCCGCTGCAGCAGGCTGGTCAGCCGAGGGTCGTGCATGTACGGCTTCCAGCAGAGGCGTACGGCCATCTCACGGTTGGTCTCGGCGACCAAGGCCTGTTCCGGGGTAGGGTCGGTCCCGTACAGTTGCTGGTATTCGGGGGCCTGGCTGGGGTCGTGGTACATCAGGTCCAGCACCTGGGCGGGACTGATGATGAAGATGTCGGTGATCTCACTGTCATTGGGTTTAACGCCCGCGGCGCCCACCAACATCAGTTTGCTGATGGAGTGGTTGCACATGGCGGCGATCTCCGACGCGATCCAGCCGCCCATGGAGAACCCGATGGTCCGTACGCCCTCCAGGCCCAACGATTCCAGGTACCAGGTGTAGAAGCAGGCCATGTCAGGAATGGTCTCAAGCCAGTCTGGCCGGTCCGTCTTGCCGTAGCCGGGGTGAGACGGGTAGTAGACCGTGTATTTCTCTGCTAGAGCGTCGGCAAACTTTAGCCATCCGCTGTTTCCGCCGGCGCCGTGGAGCAGAAGTAGGGGCTCGCCGGAGCCACCCTTCAGGGTGTGGACCTTGGTACCGCCAACGTCCACCATCTCTTCAGTAAAGGCAACCATCGTTCGTTATCTCCTCTTTAGGCCGTTGCGGCCTCTTTCTGGAATGGGTCGGTTAGTTCCAGTTCGGCGCCGATCTCGCGTAGGGCAGGAAGGACTTCCTCGCCCATCAGCTTCAGGCAGTTCATGGTGTCGGCGTGGGTTGTGTCGCCGTCGTTGGTCCAGACGCCCAGGATCCCCGGGCGGATGACCGACAGAGTCTCTCTCAGCTTCCTGACAACCGTCTCAGGGCTGCCGACGATCCAGCGGTTGGAGGCCAGAATCTCGTCGTAGGTCGCGGTTTCCAGGCCCAGACCCAGGAACGGGTCCTTGCGGATGCGGCCCAGGTACTTGGCTATCTTGGGGTCGTTGCGGTTGCCGCCGTAGCCCACCGGTAGCATGTAGTCCTTGGGCACCGGCACCCGGCCCACGCCCACGTTTCCGGTCAAAAAACCCTTGGCGGACTCGTAGGCCTTCTCGTCGGTGTCCTGCACGTGGATGCGGCAGAGGTAGCCGAAATTCTCGGGGCCCGGTTCGTAGCCGCTCTCTCGCGCCGCCTCGGTGTAGATGTCGATCATGTCCTGGGTGCCTTGCGGGTCGGTCTCCAGGTAGATGTATGGGTAGCCCCGCTCCGCGGCCCAGACCAGGGTCTGCGGGCTGCCCAGGCCGGGGATCCACACCGGGGGATGGGGCTTTTGCAGAGGTGTTTCGAATGGGTTTACTACCCTGAAGTGGTAGTGCTTGCCCTCCCAGCGGAAGGGGCCGGGGGTGGTCCAGGTCTTGATGATCAGGTCGTGGGCCTCTTCGAACCGCTCCCGGTTGTGCAGGGGGTTGATGTTCGCCGCCAGGCTTTCCACTCCGGTGCCGCGAACGAATCCCGACACCACCCGGCCGTTGGAGATCATGTCGATCTCCGCTATCTCTTCGGCCACTCTTAGGGGGTTTTCAAAGGTGGGCAGTGGGTTGCCCATCAGCACGATCTTGGGCTTCGTCGTGTTGCGTGCGAGGATGGCGGCTTCCAGGTTCATGGTCGCGCCCAGGCAGGTGGGGGTGTTGTGGTGTTCGTTGAGCATCAGCCCATCGAAGCCCACTTCCTCGCAATACTCGTACTCGTCCAGGTACTCGTTGTACTGGCGGGCGCCGACCTTTGGGTCGAAGTTGCTGTTGGAGAAGGTCAGCCGGACGGCTTCGTTGGGGCTGTTTCTCACGGCCTCTTCGGTGTAGTTCGTGTAGGCCCGTTCGGTGAACCGCATCAAGAACATGTCATTACCTCCGGAATCTCATGCTTGGGTCTTCTGGGAGTGTCTTGGTCGGGGCGTCAGCCCTTCACGTAGACCAGTTTCTCGGCTACTTTGCCGTCTCTGACTTTGAATAGGTCAACGCCGCGGACGCTGCCGGGCTGTTTGTCCTGGCCCACCCATCTAAAGGTCCACTGGACCAGGCACCGGTCGCCGCTGGCGAAGATGTCCTCTGTATCGAACTCGATACTGGATGAAGACTGAAAGAAGTCGTTCCAAAGGCCCCGCACCGCGTCCTGACCTTGGAACCGGCTCCCATCAGGCGGAGGCATGGGCGTCTCCACCACGCAGTCTTCGGTCATGGCCGCCATCACGCCGTCAACGTCTCCGTTATTAAAGGCGTCGTTGTAGCTGGTGACGATGTCGATGGTGGCGGCAGTGGTAGGGTCGGGGTTTTGCATCAAGCAGCGGTTACGGCCTCGAAAGTTTTCAGGCGCGAGTCAGCGCCTATGCTAGCCTGCACCGGCATTCGGGTCAAGCAGGCTGGCAGTCCCGCCGTTTGACCCCGATTGTGCTATAGTTTATTCCCTGTTATGTCAGGCTTGAACCGCAGCGGTAGTTGAGCCTGGCGGCGCAAAAACACCAACCAATATCAGGAAGATTCCCATGCCCAAAATTCTGGTAGCAGACCCCATCGGCGCAGAGGGCGTCGCCCTGCTCGAGACGCGAGCCGATGTTGACGTTAAGACGGGTATGAAGCCCCCGGAACTGCTGGCCGTGATCAGCGAATATGAAGGCTTGGTCGTCCGCAGCGAGACCAAGGTGACCAAAGAGGTCATCGAGACCGCGAAGAAACTGCAGGTCGTCGGCCGCGCCGGCATCGGCGTAGACAATATAGACTTGGACGCCGCCACCAGCGCCGGGATAGCCGTGGTCAACGCTCCCACGGGCAACACCGTGGCCGCCGCCGAGCACACTATGGCTTTAATGTTGGCTCTTTCCAGGAACGTGCCCTCCGCTCATCAGTCACTGAAATCCGGCGAGTGGAAGCGCAGCGCCTTCATGGGAATCGAGGTCCGCAACAAGACCCTCGGCATCTGCGGTTTGGGACGGGTTGGTTCTGAGGTTGCCCAGCGCGCCCAGAGTTTCGGCATGAGATTGGTGGGGTACGACCCATTCGTATCTCCAGACTACGCCAGGCAAAAGGGCATCGACCTTCTCTCTTTGGAAGAGCTATTGGCTGAGGCCGATTTCATTACCCTGCACACGCCGCTGACCGATGGCACCCGCCATATGATCAGCAGCGAACAGGTGGCCCTGCTCAAACCCGGCGCGCGGCTGATAAATGTGGCCCGCGGCGAGTTGGTGGACGAACAGGCGATCATCGATGGGCTGGATTCCGGCCAATTGGGCGGCGTTGCCCTGGACGTTTTCGCCCAGGAACCGCCGCAGAACACCACTCTGGTAGAGCACCCGAAGGTTGTGGTGACTCCCCATCTGGGGGCATCCACAGAGGAAGCACAGCGGGAAGTGGCGATCGAGGCCTCGGAACAGGTGCTGGCCGTTCTGAACGGTGAGCCGGCCCGGAACACGGTTAACGCGCCATTCGTTGCGCCTGAGGTCCACGCGGTTCTGGCCCCTTACGTACCGGTTGCGACCGTGGTGGGCAAGCTGCTGACCCACTTGGCCGAAGGACAGTTCTTGGGCATCACCATCAGCTATGAAGGCGAGATCGCCGAGCATGACACCCGGTCCCTCCAGGCTGCCGTGTTGGCGGGGCTGATGGAGCCCATAACAACTGGGCAGGTCAACCTGATCAACGCTCCGGTGCTGGCCAGAGAGCGCGGTTTGAACATCACCGAGCAGCGCAACACCTCATCCCAGGAGTATTCCAGTATCGTCAGCGCCACCATCGAGACCAGCGAGGGTAAGATCACTCTGGCTGGCACCTCACTCAGAGACGAACCCCACATCGTGAAGATCGACGATTACTGGCTCGACATCGTGCCCACAACGCCCTACATGCTGTTCGTGGATAACCAAGACCAGCCGGGTTCCATCGGCGCGGTGGGGATGATCGCCGGCGCGCACAACATCAACATCAGTTTCATGGAAGTGGGACGCCTGGCCTTGCGGGGCCGGGCCATGATGGTGATCGGACTGGACGACCCGGTTCCGCCGGATGTTATGGATGAGATTCAGGACCTGGGCCATATATTCAATGTAAGGCTGGCGCATCTAGGGTCGTTGTAGAACGAAAGAAGCGCTCCGGAGCGCCGGCCAACCAACAGGAGAGGACGAAAATGGCGGATAAGATCGGAATTATGGGAGCAGGCGCGCTGGGCAGCTATGTCGGCGCCTTCTTGAGCAAGATCGGTGAAGATGTGACCTTCATCGACATGTGGCCGGAGCACGTTGAGAAGATGCGCAAGGACGGCCTCCACGTCACGGGCAGCCAGGGGCCATTCACCGTCCCCGTTAAGGCCATCCATCTGACCGAAGCGCAGAACATCTCCGAGCCCTTCGATTTCGTGTTTATCTCCGTTAAGTCCTACGACACCGAGTGGGCCACCCACTTCATCAAGCGGTACGTGCGGGAAGATGGCTACTTCATCTCCCTGCAGAACTGCTGGAACGATGTTCCCATCGGCGAGATCGTCGGCCCCAACCGGCAGCTTGGCTGCATCGCCTCACATATCGAGGTGGCGCTGTGGGAGCCGGCGTTGGTGACTCGCGGCGGAGCGGTTGGACGGGACTCGGGCCACACGGTTTTCCGCATCGGAGAGCAGGACGGGCGCATCACGCCCCGCGCCGAGAAGATCGCCGGGCTGCTGGATAACATCGACGGCGCCTACGCTTCGGACAACCTCTGGGGCGAGCGCTGGGCCAAGTTGTCCCAGAATTCCATGGGCAACGGCATCTCGGCTTCCACCGGCCTGGGCTCACAGCAGATGGCCGAAGACCCCCGCCTGCGGTTGATCCGCATCAACCTGGCCAAAGAGGCCGCCAAGGTCGGCCTGGCCATGGGGTTGAATGTTGTCGCGATCAATGGCGTGCCCGCCGAGACTTGGGCCGACGCCGACAAGGGAGACGTCTTCGAGGAGTTGGACGGCCACATGTCCGCCCACGGCGGACGGGTCAATTGGCTGGCTTCCATGGCCCAGGACGTCTACAAGGGCCGGCGCTCTGAGATCAACATGATGAACGGATTGGTCGCCGCCAAGGGCCGGGAAGTTGCCATACCCACGCCGTACAATGATGCGGTCATCGAGGTCATGAACGGTATCGATGACAAGGTCTTGGAACAAGACGAAGCCCATGTGGACCGCGTGCTGAAAGCAGTAGGGCGCTAGCGGGCGGTGCAAGCGCATTTTCTGGGGCCGTTCTGCGGCGATTGCGAGTTTCCACGTAGTTGAATTTTCTCACTGCCAGGGACTGAAATCTCGGAGGTAGCCAGGTGATCATCAAAGTAGAACCGGCGGACATGTTCATGTACCGGGTTATCATGATCTCCAACCTGGAGAACCCGGACCCGGAAGACCAGGAGATCCGCGACTACCTGGAAACCAATGAGCTGGAGCCCAAGTACCGCAGTGAAGGAGACTTTGAGGGCCGGCACAGCGAGTCGATGCAGTTCGGCGGGTGCTACCTGGGCCGGCACACCGGCGAGATCAACCTGATTCAACAGCGGTACGTCGAAGAAGAACTCATCGCCTATGAGATCAACCGTCACCTTGGGGAGTCTGAGTCTCCGGTTGAGATTCCGGAAGAGAAACGGGAAGGCGCCCTGGCGGAGCTGCTGAAGAACTTCAACAATGACGACGCCTTCCGGAAGATGGACGACGGTAAATACGAGGTGGCGCTGGACGGTGAAAAGGTCCGTGAGGCTGCCAGGGGTCTATTGGCCGACTGAACGGCCGTACATGGTCCGAAAGATAAGAGGTCCTTCCTGGCCAGGAAGGACCTCTTTGTATTACAGGTGGAGCGGGTGATGGGAATCGAACCCACATGGCCAGCTTGGAAGGCTGGAGCTCTACCACTGAGCTACACCCGCCCGGTGGGACTTCAGAATTATAGGGGTTAGCGGGCGTCTCGCGCTAGACCGTGTGGTGACTCCGCCCTGAGATTTGTTTAGAATCCCCTGGAATCTAAACACGTAAACCATAGGAGTTGGATGATGCCTCTAGAACGAAAGCAGTACGATTTCGCGCCTGCGGGACCCACCTACAGCCGGTCCGTCAAGGCGGGCAATACGATGTATGTCTCCGGGTGCACCGCCAGGGGCACCGACTCCCAGGGCAAGTCCATGATGGAACAGCTTGACGTTACTTTGGGCCGGTTGGTCCAGGTGGCCCAGGCTGAAGGCGCGGGGCCTGGCAGCTTCGCCAAGTTGACCGTCTTCGTGACCAGCATCGCTGATTACCAGGCGGACTCCCAGAAACAGCAGGAGCTGTTCGCCAGGCACTTTGCGGAGCAGTACCCGGCCAATTCACTCATAGAGATATCCGCTCTAGCTGAACCGGGACTGGACGTGGAGGTCGAAGCGGTGGTGATTCTGGAATAGGAAACTTCTTCCAAGCCGCCGGAGGTATTCCTTAGAGGGTAGTGTCGGTGGGTACGGTACAACGACCTCGGGTCATTCCAGCGCCAGAAACTCCGCGGCGCTGCCAACCCGCCGGCCCCACCATTCCGGGCCTTCCAGCACGTATTTCCACTCGGGGTTCTGCTCGGTGTCGCGGAGCCCGGCCATGACTTCGCGGAAGACGGGGGCGTCCTTCTCGGCGAACTCGAAATACCCGACGAAGTCGTAGTTGCCCTGCAGTCCATAGCCGTCCGGGGAGTGGACCAGCCGGCGGTTGATGCCGGGGACACCGGCGGCGCTGGCCAGGGCGTGGCCCTTCACCACCATCTCTTCGTTCTCGTTGTACCGGGGCAGGAAGAAACTCTCCCGGTGGAGGAAGTCCATCTGCCACCAGGCGTCGGTCTTGTTCATGGGAGTAACCGCCGCCAACGGAAACTTCTCTCCTGGGCCCGGCGGCATGGCGTGGGCATAGGCAAACTCGGTCATGGCGTGGCTGGTATAGCTGCGGGGCCGCATCACCCCGGCCAGGGTTTCAACCGAGCCGCCGTTCGCCTCCATCAATGCACGAAGACCGTTCTCATAGTTCTTGATGGGTTCTAATATGGCGCACTCCAATCGAACGAGCCCGTGGCTCTCGGACACGGCGGCGTGGATGATCTGCTGGTCAGCAGTGAACCCTGGTTCCGCCCGCAGCAACTGGAACCGTCCCCGGGCAAACGCCTCCTCAGACGGCGGGCCGTCCACATCATGGACGTTCTCCATCTCTTGGCCCAACAGGTCTATGGCCTCGGCCAACTCCCCATCACCCTGCCCATCGCCAAAAGTGACGAACAAGAAAAGCTGATGGCCGGTGACAGTGGTTGCCATGTTAAGTTCTGACGGTTGCATGGTGGAGCATCCTTGTTGGGAGGTTGGTGGCTCCGCATAGATTAACATCTCCCCAACAACCTTGAGACCCCCCATATATATGGGTACAATTGGTGGGCTTGGCTGACCTGGGGACTGGGCATGGCTCCAAGACCCCTTTAAATGGCGGCTCAGCGATTTTTTGGAGTTTGGCATGCCTAGCAGCAATAAGAAACAGTGGAAACAAGAAACTTTAGACCCCGCTGTTAAAAGATTTCCGGAACGGCGCGAGAAATTCCAGACCGACAGCGGTCTGGACATCGACCCGCTATATAGCCCCGAGGACCTGCAGGCCCAGGGCCTGGACTATGACAATGACCTGGGTTACCCCGGCGAGTACCCCTACACCCGCGGAGTTCAACCCAATACCTACCGGGGCCGGGTCTGGACCATGCGCCAGTATTCGGGCTACGGCAGCGCCGCCGAAACCAATGACCGGTTCCGCTATCTCCTGGACCAGGGTCAGACCGGTCTGTCCATCGCGTTCGACCTGCCAACCCAGATCGGCTACGACTCGGACCACCTGGCGGCCAAGGGCGAGGTTGGGAAGGTCGGAGTGCCCATCTGCAGTCTGGAGGACATGGAAACCCTGTTCGCCGGGATACCGATGGACAAGGTCAGCACGTCGATGACCATCAACGCCACCGCTTCATTGCTGCTGTGCTTCTATATAGTGGCGGCGCGGAACCAGGGCGTCTCCATGGACCAGATCAGCGGCACGGTGCAGAACGACATCCTCAAGGAATACATCGCCCGGGGCACCTATATCTACCCGCCCCGGCCGTCCATGCGCTTGATGGTTGATGTGTTCAAGTACTGCTCCGAGAACGTGCCCAACTGGAACACCATCAGCATCTCCGGCTACCACATGCGCGAGGCCGGCGCCACGGCGGTGCAAGAGCTTGCCTTCACATTCGCCAACGCCATCGCCTACGTGCAGGCTGCCCTGGATGCCGGGCTAGCGATAGACGACTTCGGCCCCCGGCTGTCCTTCTTCTTCGTTGCCCAGAACAACCTATTTGAAGAGGTGGCCAAGTTCCGCGCGGCCCGCCGTATGTGGGCCCGGATAATGAAAGACCGCTTCGGCGCCAAGGACCCGCGCTCCATGATGCTGCGGTTCCATACCCAGACTGCAGGCGTGAGTCTCACCGCTCAACAGCCCGACAACAACCTGATCCGCTGTACCATCCAGGCGTTGTCGGCCATTCTGGGCGGGTCCCAATCGCTGCATGTGAACTCACGGGACGAAGCACTGGCGCTGCCCTCTGAGGACTCGGTCCAGCTTTCACTTAGGACCCAGCAGATTCTTGCCTTCGAGAGCGGCGTGTCTGATGTGGTCGATCCTCTGGGCGGCTCCTATTACATCGAAAGCCTGACCAACGAGCTAGAGGCCCAGGCGCTGGATTACATCAAGCGCATCGACGACTTGGGCGGCTCTGTTGAAGCCATCGAGCGGGGCTTCCAAGTGCGGGAGATCGGTGACGCCGCCTACAAGCACGGACAGGAAGTGGACTCGGGAGACCGGACTATCGTGGGCGTGAACCGGTTCACGACTGAAGAACCTCCTATAGAGGGCCTGATGCGGGTGAATGAAGAGGCCGCCAAGGCCCAGGTGCAACGGTTGGAGAAGCTGCGCGAGGACCGGGATGACGCCAAAGTGAAGGCTGCATTGGAGCGGTTGGAACAGGTGGCGCAGACTGAAGAGAATACGGTACCGGCCATCTTGGAGTGTGTGGAGAACTACTGCACCCTTGGCGAGATCAGCCAGGTGTTCCGTGGGGTCTTCGGCGAACAAGACGGGGCCCCGACCTTCTAGCCAGTACAACTTGGGTTTGTACCTGCCGGTGGGCAAGCCACTATTAACTTTGAGCTAAGCAGACATAACTGGGTAAAAGTGGAGAAATGTGATGCCTGATCTGATACTGAACGAAGAGGAGCAGATGCTCCAGACCACCCTCAGGGATTTTGTCGATAAGGAGATCGCCCCCAAGGCCAAGGAGTCGGACGAGAAGGGCGAGTTCCAGTGGGACAACTGGCGTGGTCTGGCTGACTTGGGCCTCACGGGATTGGGCATCGACGCCAAGTATGGAGGCAGCGGTCCCGCCGGCTACCGGCAGGTGTCCATAGCCGCCGAAGAAGTGGCCCGGGGTGACGCCTCGACCAGCGTTAGTTGGCTGGCGCATCTGGCCCTCGGCACCGCCTGTATCGCCCGGTTCGGCAACGAGGAACAGAAAGAACGCCTGCTCACTCCCCTGGCGAAGGGAGACGCCGTTGCCGCCTTTGGACTCACCGAACCCAGCGGCGGTTCTGACGCGGCCGCTCTCCAGACTACGGCCACAGAGAAAGACGGCACCTACTTCCTTAATGGAAGCAAGATGTTCATCACCAACGCCTCCGTCGCCTCCACCATCGTGGTATTCGCCACGGAGGACCGTTCCAAGGGTTACAAAGGCATCAGCGCCTTCTTGGTGCAGAAAGACTCTCCAGGACTGACCATCAACCCCATGCACGGCAAGTTGGGCATGCGCAGTTCGACCACTGACGAGGTCGTTTTTCAGGACACTCCGGTCAGCTCCGCCAACTTATTGGGAGAGCGGGGGCGCGGTTTCAACCACGCCATGGAGATACTGACCCAGAGCCGGATAATCATCGCCGCCCAGAGCGTGGGCATCGGGCAGTCGGCCCTGGAAGCAGCCGTGCGGTTCGCCCAGATGCGTGAGACCTTTGGCAGCCCCATAAGCCAACATCAGGCCATCCAATTCATGCTGGCCGACATGGCGGTTGGGGTCCATTCATCGCGGGTCGCGACCATGAACGCGGCCAGTCTGATGGACGCCGGAGAGCCCTTCTTGCAGGAAGCCTCCATCGCCAAGTTGATGGCCTCAGAGATGTGCATCGAAGTTGCCAACAAGGCCATCCAGATCCATGGCGGCGCCGGTTACTTCCAAGAGGCCGGCGTGGAGCGCATCTTCCGCGACGCCCGGGTGACGACCATCTATGAAGGGACCTCGGAAGTCCAGCGTTTGCTGATCGCCAGGCAGTTGTTGGCCCAGTACCCGGTTTAGGGGTTGGTCAAGCGGGCTGATTTGTTCGGCGAATGAGAGTAGCCCCCACCCTAACCCTCCCCTCCTTCCGCGGAAGGACGGGGGAGGGGACTTAGCTTTAAGGAGACGGATTTAACGTGAGCGAGGTCTGCACCGTTAATCATTTCGACCACGTGGGTGTGGCCGTGAAAGACATTGAGGCATCATTGGCCTTCTTTAGAAAGGTCTTTGATGTGCCGGACGCTGAGATAGTTCTGATGGAGGACCAAGGGGTCCGTGCTTGCCTGATAGAGGTTGGACAGACCCGGTTGGAATTGCTGGAGCCCACCGGCCCCGAATCAGGGGTGGGACGGTTCATTGAGCGCCGTGGCGAGGGCCTGCACCATCTGGCTTTGAACGTAACCGACATATCAGGGAAGTTGCAGACATTGCAGACGTTAGGCGTCGATCTCATCGACCAGACCCCTAGGGAAGGCCTTTCGGGAACCATCGCATTCGTCCATCCCAGGTCGGTGTTCGGAGTCTTGACCGAGCTGGTTGAGAACGACTCCAAATAACGATTATTGAGATTAAGGAACACACAGGAAATAATGCAAGATAATAATCGCCCGACACGGGTGCTGGTGGCAAAGCCGGGGTTGGACGGCCATGACCGGGGGGCAAAGGTTATCGCCCGGGCGCTCCGGGACTCCGGTATGGAAGTGATCTACACCGGCATACGGCAGAGCCCTCAGATGATCGCCCAAGCCGCCGCCCAAGAAGACGTGGATGTCATTGGGATGAGCATCCTTTCCGGGGCCCATCTGGAGATACTCCCTGAGATCATGGGCCTGCTGCGGGACCAGGGTATGGACGATGTGATCGTGGTGGTGGGTGGAATCATCCCGGAGGTGGACCGCCAGCCGCTGAAAGACCTGGGCATCTCTGAAGTGTTCGGCCCAGGCACCACCACCGGATCGATCGTTGAGTTCATACAAGAGAAAGTCAAAGAGCGGGCTGGAGCCTAAAGGGTCACTTAAGGGCTGCCGTTGGTGTGAATCTGGTGTGACCAGGTGCTGCCAGGTGCTTGACATAAGAGAACCGGCACGCCTGTGAAGGCGTTTTCACTTGACACGTGATTAATGACGGTAACTATAATTAGCACCGGCTATTAGCAGGGTTTGGATAGGCTCGATGTATTACAACTTGGCTCAGTTGTTGAGGGAGCCTACCGGGTCAACGAGAGACTACGAAGTAGACGGCTCGTTTGAAGGCCCTGAAAACGGAATAGGCCGGGCCCGAGGTTGGGTCCGGGTGATTCGGACACATCAAGGTTTTGTGGTTCGCGCCGAGCTGGAGACCCAGGTCGATCTGACCTGCAGCAGGTGCCTTAGCCAGTTCGAATCTAATTCCACATTAAAATTGGAAGAAGAGTCCTTCCCGACCGTTGATCCGGATACGGGAAAAACGACTGAACCCCCGGAAGAGGCGGAGGGCGTTATTCACCTGGATGACCAGCACGTTCTGGACATGCAGGAGGTGATTCGCCAATACGTGCTCACCGAGGTACCGATAAAACCCTTGTGCTGTGAGGAGTGCCTGGGCTTATGCCCGGAGTGCGGGACGAACCTAAACAAGGAAAAATGTAAATGTAATACAGCTCCAGTCGATCCCAGGTGGGGGGCTTTGGCAGAGCTGTTTACTGAGAGGCGGTAATTACCGGTCTTGTCGATTTCAAGATACTTCTCAATTCAGGAACCTCAGCAGGCCCGGGATTCGGGTCTAGGCGATTCTCTAAAACCTTAGGTATTCTCCCTTCTCAGCCTCCCACAGTAGGAAAAGTGTACGCTTTTGCGTTCGCCAGGTAAAATAACCGGCGGCCGCCAAAGCCTAGCGTGCTGACAGGCGTGCTGACCAAGGAAAAAGGACGTGACCAACCATGGGCGCGGTACCCAGAAAAAAACTGACCAGGGCTAGAAAAGGGCGGCGGATAGCGTCTTATAGGCTTAGTTCATTGAACCCGTCTCTCTGTCCGCGCTGCCGGACCGCAAAGAGGCCGCACGTTGTGTGCCCTCAGTGCGGGTTCTACCGGGGGCGTCAGGTCATAGAAGAAACGGTCTAGCTGAATCTGAGAGCGACCGCTTTCAGACTGATTCTGCTAAGACCTAGTCACTGACCACCCAGTTATGTACGCTAAGCACACAAAAAGGGTAATTGAGGAGTTGTTTTCGGGTTGTACTTTTTTGTCCTGCTGCCCTAAAATCCGTAAGGTGTTGAAGACCGGCCGGCGCCGGTGGAGGTAGCTACGAGTACCGAAGAAGCGCATAACCAGACTACTAATCGGGCGTATGTGTTCCCCGGACAGGGGTCACAAAGTGTTGGCATGGGGGCCGAGCTATTCGAGTCCTCCCAGGCCGCACGGGAAACCTTTGAAGAAGCGGACGATAGCTTGGGTTTCCCCTTGTCCCGTTTGATATTTGAAGGTCCGGCGACGGAACTTCAGAACACGGCGAATTCCCAACCGGCAATCATGACCATGAGTGTTGCCGCTTGGCGGACCTGGCAGGAGATGCAGGGCCCGCAGGCGACAGTTGCGAAGGCCGTGGCCGGTCACAGCTTGGGCGAATACACTTCTCTTGTGGCCGCTAACGTCATCGAGTTTTCCGATGCCGTTCAGTTGGTCCGCAAACGCGGCGAACTGATGAACCAAGCTGCAGTCAACCGTCCCGGCGCCATGGCGGCCATACTGGGACTGAACGAATTAGCCTTTGCTCAAATCTGTGACGAGACCGGTGTGGAACTGGCGAACATCAATACCGACGACCAGATCGTGATCAGCGGCGATAAGATAGCCGTGGCCCGGGCCATGGACCTGGCCTCTGCCCGCGGCGCTAAGAAGACGATACCTCTGCCCGTCAGCGGGGCGTTTCATTCCTCGTTGATGTTCGAAGCAGAAGAGGGTCTGGCCGATGCGGTCCAGTCCTTGAAGTTCAAAGAACCCAAGATGCCAGTTGTTGGCAATTGCGACTCCAAGCCTTTGACCACGTCGGACGAGATCCGTTCAGAGTTGGTCAATGGCCTCTGCCAGTGCGTCCAGTGGAAGGACTCAGTCCGCCATATAGTCGATTCTGGGGTGACCCAGTTCGTGGAGTTTGGCTCCGGCGGAGTGCTGGCAGGTCTAATCAAAAGAATCGACCGAGGCGTCAAAGTTACGACCGTGTCAGACACCGCTTCGATGCGGAAACTGGCCGAGGAAGTAGCGTAGCCGCTCGGTTTTTAAACGGTGACCCATGATCAGGGTTAAATACACGGACCAAAGGCGACAATCAAGAACGGCAGCTCTGCAATCCTTATTCGCCGCTGATGTGCGCGGCATCTGGAATGACCCCCCACTGGAATGGTTGGATGAGGAAGAGGACCTGCCGGAGAGTTCGGTAGAGTTCGCTCAGGAGTTATTGGACGGCGTGGCCAGAAGCCAATCAGGCTTGGACAACGTCATCACCCGCTACGCTCCAGCGTGGCCTGTGAGCCAATTGTCGGTCATAGACCGCAACATACTGCGCATAGCTCTATTCGAATTGATATACACCCCTGGGACTCCCAGAAAGACGGCCATCAATGAGGCCGTGGAGTTGGCAAAAATCTTTGGCAGCGAGAGCTCGGCCCGGTTCGTTAATGGGGTCTTAGGATCCGCGATGTCCGGACTGGAGTCGGGAGAGATCGCCACCATTGAGCCGGTGTCTGAAGGGAGATGATCGATTGACCACTGTTTATGACAGAGTAAAATCCATCGTGGTCGATAAGTTGGGAGTTGAAGAGGACGAGGTCACTGAGACCGCGTCTTTCATCGAGAATCTGAATGCAGACTCCCTCGACCTAGTGGAACTGATAATGGCGTTCGAAGAAGAGTTCTCCTCTGGCGACGCCCAGTTGGAGATATCTGACGAGGACGCTGCTAATATCGCGACCGTCAGCGATGCTGTGAGCTACCTCAAGGAGCACGGCGTCCAAGACTGAGCCCATTAAGGGCGTACCTGGCTGTGTGATGCGGTGAGGCGGCGGTGGGAGCCGATGTTGGAAAACATCACTTCTGGCACCACTCCGGTTTTGTATTCCTCGTCTTCGTTACGCGTGTCTCATTGCTCGATGGGCTATTCTCTGGGGCGCTATGCGGTTCAAGAGAAACGCTCATTTCTCAGGGAAAAATGGTGATAACCATGCCTGAAACGAGGGCTATGGGCGCGTCCGTCGAGTAAAAAGGTAGCAGTTTAACCGCACTTTCTGATTAGAACAGTCCAATGGCGCCACCGTCGGCCTGGATCACGGGCCGCTTACCCCAGTTGGCTAACTTAGTCGAACAGGGAGGTTGGAAACCATGACTTCATCTGATTATGGACCCGGCACTCTTGGGGCTGAGGACCACGGGACTAACACGGTAACCGGGAATGCAGGTGAAAGGTCCCCGGACCCCAGCGGGATGGGCAGCCTAGAAAAGATCGCCCATCTGATAAGGAACTGCAACGATTGCCCCTTGTCCGGAGGCCGCACGAATGCAGTGCCCGGAGAAGGGAATCCTCAGGCGGATGTGATGTTCATCGGCGAAGGCCCCGGTTTTCAAGAAGACCGCCAAGGGCGTCCCTTTGTCGGACCTGCCGGTAAACTGCTGGACGGTCTGTTGGCGTCCATTGGCACCAACCGGGAAGATGTCTTCATCGCCAACATGGTCAAATGCCGTCCTCCGGAGAACCGGGACCCGGCCCCGCCGGAGTTGGCGGCCTGCACCAAGTATCTGGACCGGCAGATAGAGTTGGTCAACCCCAAACTCATAGTAACCCTAGGAAGGTTCGCCTTTGGGCGTTATTTCCCTGGAGAAGGCATCACCAGAGCCCGGGGCCAACTAAGAGAGAAAGACGGGCGCAAGATATTCCCCGTGCTTCACCCAGCGGCGGTGTTGCGCCGGGATGAGCTAAGGCCCACAATGATAGAAGACTTCAAAGCGATTTCGGAGATATTGAAGGGCGGAACGGAGGAAATTGGCACAGAGCCGGCCGTAACAGCGGCAGAAGTTCCCACCGTGCCTCAGGAGACTCCTCAGGCAGCCCAACTATCCTTCATGGACGCCCCCGGCCCTGCGGCCGGTCCCACGGCGCAGGCTGAGACATCAACCGTCAACGTAGAAGAAGCATCCCGGCCGGAGCAACTGACCCTCTTCTAAGGGTTTAGACCCGCGCCGGGCAATCCATAGTTAGGAACGGAAAAACCGTTGACATCTCAGCTACGCGTCATCCCCCTGGGGGGCCTTGGGGAGATCGGCAAGAATATGATGGCCCTGGAGTACGAAGACGATATCGTCATCGTAGATTGCGGGGTCCAATTCCCCGAAGAAGGAATGTTCGGGGTCGACCTGATCATCCCCGATGTGTCATACCTGGTGGAGCGGATCGACAAAGTCCGTGCCATCCTCATCACCCACGGTCACGAAGACCACATAGGGGCCCTGCCCTTCATCCTGCCCCAGCTGAAGTGTCCGGTCTACGCACCCAGACTGGCCCATGGCCTGATCACCGCCAAACTGAAAGAACGGCGCGCGGCCCGTGATTCGGTCGTAAATCCCATCGATCCCGGCGTCGTCCATCAGATCGGCGAGGCTTTTGAGGTCTCTTGGTTCCGGGTGTGCCACAGCATCCCCGACGCCATGGGGATAGCCATCGGCACCCCTCTGGGCACTGTGATCCACACCGGCGACTTCAAGATTGACCACACACCGGTGGACGGCCGTATCTTTGACCTGCCTTCCCTGGCCCACTATGGCGACGACGGCGTTCTCCTGCTGTGCTCCGACTCCACCTACGCCGAGGTCCCGGGCTACACCACGTCCGAACGGGTCGTCGGTGAAGCCCTTGACCGGGCCATAGGAGAGGCGGAAGGCCGGGTGTTGGTCGCCACGTTTGCCTCGCTGGTCTCAAGGGTCCAGCAGGTAGTTGACGCCGCAGTCAAATACGACCGTAAGGTCAGCATCGTTGGCCGGAGCATGGTGGACACCGTCAAGGTGTCCCAGGAACTTGGCTATCTGAAAGTGCCGCCCGGCGTGGTGCTCCCCTTGGGAGAGACGAGGAAACTGGCGCCGGAAAAGGTGGTCCTGATGACCACCGGCAGCCAGGGCGAACCGACCTCGGCTTTGGTACGCATCGCCAAGCAAGAGCACCGGGACGTCAACATAGAATCGGGAGACACGGTGATCATCTCCGCGACTCCCATACCAGGGAACGAGCTTCCGGTCAGCCACACCATCGATAACCTGCTGCGCCAGGGCGCCAAGGTGCTCTACGACCGGATCGCCACAGTCCACGTTCACGGGCACGCCAGCCAGGAAGAGCTCAAGCTGGTGCTGCGATTGGTGCGGCCCAAATACTTCGTGCCGGTGCACGGCGAGTTCAGGCATCTGACGGCCCACGCTCAACTGGCCTGGGACCTGGACGTGGCCAGAGACGGAATCTTCGTCATGGAAGACGGAGACGTTCTGGAATTATCCGAAGACGGAGCACGCTTGGAAGACCACATCTCCGCCGGGCCCATCTTCGTGGACGGTCTGACGACCAGGGACATCCAAAGCCCGGTGCTTAGCGAGCGGCGCAGCCTGTCCAAGGACGGCGTTGTCGTGGTAGTCGTGACCACCGACAAGAACGACGGCAAGCTGGTGGGCGAACCAGCCGCCGTCGCCAGCGGTTTCTTGGATGACACCGAAACGGGAAATCTCTTTGAGGAATTGAGCGTCGCGGTGGCCCAAGAACTGACCAGCACCTGGTCCGGCAGCAAAGAAAACATGGAAAACGGCGCATTAAAGGGAAAAATCAGAGAAACTGCCCGCAGCTTCATAGCTGGCTCGGTCCGCCGTTCCCCTATGATAATCCCAGTGGTTCTGGAGGTTTAGTCCAGCCACTCGTCGGAAACCGGCCATAGTAACTGCCACTGGAGGGATATAGTGGCCAGTTCAATTTGGCGGAAGCGCGGTGATACCGCCTCGCCATCGATCAAGGACCTCATCCATGGAGCCCCCGGGTCGCTCATAGACGCCCTGGCCGTATTGGCTATTGGCTTGTCTGTCGGCCTGTACTTCGGCTTCTCCACAAACGCTCGGGAATGGGCCATCGAGGCCCTGGGCTACGGCTGGGCCCCAATGGGGCTTCTGGCCGCCGTAACCCTGGCATTGCTCCGCTACAACCACCGTGTCCTCTTCACCCATTGGCGGCGTTGGATCGTAGCCGTTGCTTTGACTGCCATCTCCATCGGCGTGCTCTCCACCATATTCCCATCGGACGGCGCCCTAGAAGACGTGGGCCTGGGCGGCGTCTGGGGCGGCTATCTGGGCGGAACACCGGTTATCTTGGCGGCCGCCAAGATGGCTGGAATCGCTCTGGTGGTGCCACTGATCGTTAAACCCAAAGGCGCAGGGATGCGTTACTACCGGTATGCCAGGGCAGCGTTACTCGTTGTTCAGGTAGCCGTGCTCTACTTCTACATCGGAGTCCAGGAATCGGCCAGGTTCATCGACCGGCGGGCCCGCATCCTGAAATACGGCATGCACCGCAAGGCTTCGCGCAAAGACCTGCTGAAGATGGTTGTCATGGGGCCGTCGAAGACCCCGGTGCGCACTCTGGCCTACCAAGGCGATCCTGAATCTGCGACTGACCTAAGTGTTCTCTCCGGTCAGGAATCTGCCTTAGACCTGGATGGCCCCGATTTTTTAGGCGATTCGGGCGATGAAGAAGACGAATGGGATATGCCCGAGTCGGGGCTGATCCCCAGTTGGGACACCAAAGAGCCAGCGCTGAGAAAGGCGCCGGCCCCGGCCAAGGCGGTCGTGGAAGGCTCTACCGTAGGAAAGCGCGGCAAGTCTGGCTGGCAGACGCCCACGGTTGATCTGCTAACCCCGCCCGACACCCACCAAGCTCCTGAGGCTGCTCTGCAAGACATGGCGCGCCTGGTGGAGAGCACCCTGGGCGACCACGGCGTCAGGGTTGAAGTCACAGACGTTAAAGCAGGACCCAGGATCGTGCGGTTCGGCTTGGTCCCAGGCTGGGTGCCCAAGAAGGGTGAGGCAGGCCGGGCAGCCCTCGGCCTGGACACAGGCGACGCCGACCCATCGGCCCTTGAACGCAGCAGGGTCAAGGTCCAAAGCATCCTGACGCGGGAAAAAGACATGGCCCTGGCGTTGAAGACGCCCTACCTCCGGATAGAAGCCCCCGTGCCCGGCGAGGCTTTAGTGGGCCTGGAAGTTCCCAGTCCCTCGCCCAGCAAAGTGCACTTGAGAGAGGTGATGGAGACCCAGGCGTTCAGCAGGCTGATAGCCAAGGGAGGCCTTCCCATCGCGTTGGGTCAGGACACCGGCGGCAGCCCCGTGGTGCTGGACCTGGCGTCGCTGCCCCACATGCTGATCGCGGGAGCCACCGGCAGCGGCAAGAGCGTCTGCATCAATTCCATCGTCGCATCGTTCCTGCTCACCAAGACGCCGGAACAACTGCGCATCCTCATGGTCGACCCCAAGCGGGTTGAGCTGACCCCGTTCAACGGGATTCCTCACCTGGTGGGACCGGTCATCGTTGACGCTGAGGAAGTGAACACCGCGCTGCGGGGACTGATCCGGGAGATGCTGGCCCGCTATAAGCTCATGGAAGAGATCGGGGCCAGGAACATAGAGGGCTACAACAAACGGGCCAAAGAGAAGATGCCCTTCTTGGTGTTGATAGTAGACGAGCTGGCCGACCTGATGATGGTCGGCGGGTTCGAAGTGGAGCAGAACCTGGTGCGTCTGGCGCAGTTGGGCCGGGCCACCGGGATACACCTGGTGCTGGCCACTCAAAGGCCGTCGGTCAACGTGGTTACCGGTCTGCTCAAGGCCAACATACCGGCCCGCGCAGCGTTCGCCGTGGCCTCCCAAGTCGACTCCAGGGTCATCCTCGACGCCGTTGGCGCTGAGAAGCTGTTGGGCAAGGGCGATATGCTGCTGTTGCACAACGAGTCACCCAAACCCAGCCGCGTCCAAGGCACGCTGGTCTATGACCAGGAGATCGACCACATGGTCGAGTTCTGGCTGAGCCAGGAAGGCCCGCCGCTGCCGGTGATAAACGTGGGCGAGCCTGAGGTTGACGAAGAAGAGGACAGTGTTGACGCCCACCTGATGGAAGAAGCCAGGGAACTGGCCGCTAGGAATCCGCAGTTGACCAGTTCTTACCTGGAGCGGCGGCTCAAGATCGGCGGACGAAAGGCCGAGGAGATCATGGAGCTGCTGGAAGATGAGGGGTTCCTGGACCCACGTTAGTATTGCTGTGCACCAAATAAGTATCGACGCCGGCCATCTCGATAGAGTTGGCCGGCGTCTTTATTTTGCGGCCGTATTATTGTCGGCCGTATTTTTCAATGGGGGTCTGGTTTGCTATGATTGGCCCAATCCGGCTTTTCCGACGTATCTAGGTTGAATAGATAGTTTTTGCTGATAGACCTTCATACCCATAGCTACCCCCACTCTGACGACAGTTTCATGAGCGTAGACGAGTTGATCGAGGGCTCCAAGTCTTTGGGACTGGACGGCATCTGCCTCACCGACCACGATACCTTCTGGACCGACGAGGAGATTCAGAAACTCTCCAGCAAGCATGACTTCCTGGTCCTGCCGGGCTGTGAGATCAATACCGAATCCGGCCACGTATTGGCGTTTGGCCTTACCAAGTACGAGTTCGGCATGCACAGGGCTGAATTCTTGCAGGCGGCCGTGGAGCAGGCAGAGGGCGCGATGATCGCGGCCCATCCCTACCGGCGCCGCTTCCTGGAAGAGCCGGCAGAGCGGCCCGGAGTCCGGGAGGAGATGCTGGAACGGGCCAGCGGCGACGAGTTCTTCCAGATGTGTCAGGGGATAGAGGCGCTCAACGGACGCGGCCTGACGATCCAGAACGAGTTCTCCCACGAGCTGGGCGGTATCCTCAGCACCAGCATGACGGCCGGCAGCGACGCCCATAAAGTTGAACAGATCGGCACTGTGGCTACGGAATTCCAGCAGCCTATCTCCTGCCTGAAAGACCTTATTCGGGAATTACGCAGCGGGCGGTACCAACCCGTAGACCTGAGAAAGAAGGCCGTACCTAAGACCTAGTCAGGAAGCTATTTCCAATGGCTCCACTACTGAACATAGAAGACCTAACGGTGAGTTTCGGCACCTCCGCCGGGCGTGTGAAGGCGCTGAACAACGTGAGCCTCTCCCTGGAAGAGGGCGAGGTCTATTGCGTAGTGGGGGAAAGCGGAGCAGGAAAGAGCACCTTGGCGCTCTCCGTGATGGGGCTTCTGCCGCAGAACACGGAGGTCTCGGACGGCCGGATCACCTACAAAGATATAGACCTGTTGCGGGCGGGTCCGGAACAGATGCGTGACCTGAGGGGCAGAGAGATTTCCCTGGTGTTCCAGGACGCTCAGTCCGCGTTGAACCCCATCGAGGCAATAGGACCCCAGTTGGAAGAGGTCATCCTGGAGCACAGTGACGTCTCGCTCCGGGCCGCCAACCAGATGGCCCAGGATATGCTCTTTCAGATGGGCATGGCCGACCCCAAGCGCATCATGGGCCAGTTCCCATTCGCCCTGAGCGGCGGCATGTGCCAGAGGGTGATGATGGCGATGGCCCTGGTCTTGCGTCCCAAGCTGCTGATCGCTGACGAACCGACCTCGGGATTGGACGTGACGCTCCAAGCTGAGATACTGCACCGCATCAGGGAGTTGGTCAAAGAACAGAACGCTTCTGTCCTGCTGATCACCCATGACATGGGGGTTGTGGCGGCGATGGCCAACAAGGTGGGGGTGATCTACGCCGGGAACGTGGTGGAGAACGCCGAGGTTGTGCCGCTGTTCAAGCGCTCCCAGCACCCTTACACCTGGTCTCTGCTGCAGGCGCTGCCCCGTATGGACGATCCGGGAAGGCGGATAGAGCCGTTGCCCGGCAACCCTCCGGACATGATCAACCTGCCCGAGGAATGCCCGTTCCTGCCGCGTTGCTTCAAAGCCCAGAACCACTGCCGGAATCATCCGAAGCCGCCACTGGTACAGACCGAAGCCGGGCACCTGGTAGCCTGCTACAACCCGGTTATCCCCGAAGACTAGGCAGCGGCGTCTCCCACCAGCAGTTCCAAGGCCAGGTCGGGCTCCAGCCTGCCTCGTTTGATGGCCAGGTCGGTCTCCAGAAGCCGGTTGTAACGCCAAACGATCTCCGGCATGGAATGACGCCTTGCCTGCTCGGCAGTCTTCCTTACCACGAAGTCTGAAGACGTGCCCAGCCGTCCTTTCAACTCACTCTGGGGCATGCCCCGGTCGATGGAATCCCTGGCGAGGGCCAGCAGCCGGAGTTGGCGTTCAACCATGCCGATGATGTAGGGGGCTTCCCGGCCATCGTCTTTCAGTTGGTGCAGCAGGCGGAGGGCAACGTTTGGACGGCCTTCGATCATGGCGTCCACCGCGGCGAAGATACTGGCCTCGCGGACCTGGGAGACCATCTCTCCCACGTCAGATTCCTGAATCTCACGGCCCGAGCAATAGAGGGCCAATTTTTCCAGTTCTTGGTCCAGCGTCCACAGGTCGTTGCCCACCAGGTCGGTGATGGACCGGTTGGCCGATGGGCTGATGGACGCACCTTTGGCTTCTACCGTGGACTTCACCCAACGGGCTAGTGCTTCGCCGGACGGGGCTGATAACTCTTCCACCTCGGCTACCGGACGCAGCATGCGGAGCATCGGGTTATTTGCGCCCAGCGCTCCATCGGTGAATATCAGGATGGTTGTTTCCGGCATCTGCGGGATGGCTTCGCCAAGGGGCTGCCACTGGCCGGCCACGCCCGACTCGGCAGAGGAGCCGCGGCGGCGGCCCCGGCCCTGGGACTCGGCAGTGCCCAGCAACCCTTCCACAACTATCAGCCGGTAGTCGTCCATGAAGGGAAGGGCGTTGCACATGCTCAACAGTTCGCCGGGCTTGGCCTGAGACGCAAGGAGCCGGTGCCGGTTGGCTTCCAACACGTCCGACGCCCCGGACTCGGTGATGAGTTCGGCGAGACGCTTGGGCACCAAGAAACTGTCGCCGTGGAGCAGATGTGCGGGCAATTCGGACTCCCAAGATCAACGCAGGTCAGGCGTGCCGGATTATATCACCGGCGTTCTTACACCAGGCTCAGCAACGGACGTAAAGTTGTCACTGATTCTCTGGTGGCGGCCTTATCGGTTGTGTGGTTTAATGGTTCGGGTTTTGATAATCAGCATCAAAGCTGTGGATAAGTACTCGATACGGAGAGACTTCAACAGATGGATTTTGCCCTATTCTCCCATGTGCCCTGGCCGGAAGGCGCCGACCCCAAACAGGTCTATGACGACATCACTGAAGAGTTTATCTTGGGCGAGGAACTGGGGTTCAAAAGCGCCTGGATGGCCGAGCACCACTTCACTCGCTACGGACTGGGCGCCGCGCCCAACGTCCTAGCCAGCAACATAGTAGCCAAGACATCTACGATCAGGATCGGTTCGGCCGTGTTCGTGTCGCCGCTCCATCTTCCCGCGCGTCTAGCGGAGGAGATCGCCACTCTGGACGTACTTAGCGGAGGCCGTATAGATGTCGGGTTCGGACGCGGAGCCGCCCAATCCGAATACAACGTGGCCAACGTCCCCGCCGAAGAGAGCCAGCAGCGGTTCCAAGAGTCGATCACCATGATTCAGGGTCTCTGGGCCAACCGGAACTACAGCTTCAACGGCCAGCACTACAAGATCACCGACGCGAATATCGTGCCTCAGCCGGTGCAGAGCCCGCATCCGCCGATCTATATCGCGGCTACCCGCACTCCAGCCACCCAGGAGTTCGTCGCGGGGTCGGGCCATCCGCTTTTGGTCGGCGTGGTGCTGGACACCAAGGACGCCTTGGCGCTGTGCCACACGCTGGTGGACCTGGCCAAAACCAAGGGCCAGACCATGACCATGGGCCAGATACCGTTCTTCCGTTATTTCTATGTGGCTGAGACAGAAGAACAGGCCAGGACTGATTCCAAGCCGGCGCTGGACTGGAACCTGGACATGATCCAGTGGCGCCGCACCTTCGACACTGGCAGCGAAGTTTGGGAGAAGATGGAAGACTTCCGGAACACTCGCACGGAACTCCCGCCCAGCTACGACTACTTGGTCGAGAACCGGGCCTTTATCGGCACGCCGGACCAGATCATAGCCAAGATTCAGGCGCTGAAAGACGAGGGCATCGACTATTTCGGTTGCAACTTCTCGTTCGGCGGCATGCCCCAGGAGAAGGTCCTCAAGTCCATGCGGCTATTCGCCAAAGAGGTCATGCCCGCGTTCAAGTAAGGCGGGCATCCTGACTACGGATGGGATGGCAGGCGCTCTCCGTGGAAGCCAGAGCGGTCTTCGAAGGATGTTCCCGGCTCAGGGTATACCTGGGTGTAGAGGCCACGGGTCCGGGCTTTGATGGTCTCGTTGACCCGCAGATATAGCTCGGTGGGACGGGCGTTTTGGTCCTTGTACATCTCGCTTTGCAGTGGGCTGCCGTCCTCCATCTCCCAGATGCAGAGGTACTTCAGGGCGTTGTTGTTGTTATCGCCCTCCAGCTTGAACCTTCTGGCGGAGACATAGCCGGGGATGGCCATTCGCTCGGGTAGATGCTGTTCGTTGTACCACTTGTTGAATTCGGCGTCGTCGGCCTCGTCCACTTCCATGGTCACCACCAAAACCGTGTTGCCGATGTGTTGTGACGGTGCGTTCCCGTTCTTCTGAGCCATCATTCTCACCATATACTTCAGATTCTTAAGTCGACCTGGGCTTCAGAGCCACCCATGAAAACCTGGCTGGCCAGTTGCGGGAGGGTGGTGGGGTAGTATAGCATTGGGCGAGGTTTTTCTGGGCCTGGCATTCGCATTTTTTGAGACTGGGAAGGGGATGGCATGAACCAAAAGGTCCGACTCAAAGTAAACGGCACCGACCACGAGCTGGACATCCCGGCCCGGCGTTTGCTGGTCGATTGCATCCGGTACGACATCGGACTCACCGGCACCAAAGAAAGCTGCAGCGTTGGTGTCTGCGGCGCCTGTGCGGTGTTGGTCGACGGCGAGATGTACGCCTCCTGCATCACCCTTGCGGCATCGGTGGACGGGTCTGAGATCACTACCATCGAGGGCATCGCTGAGAACGGCAACCTTCACCCCGTACAGCAGGCCTTCATCGACCACGGCGGATTCCAGTGCGGCATCTGCACCCCCGGCCAGGTGATCGCCGCCAAATCGCTGCTGGAAGAGAACCCCAAGCCCACTGAAGATGAGATCAAAGAATATATGATGGGCAACCTGTGCCGTTGCACCGGTTACTACGGCATCTTGAACTCCATCGCCGCCGCCGCGGAGAACATGGACAAGGCGACTGGGAGCGGCGGATGATCGACTTCGAGTACCACGCTCCAACAAGTCTGGACCAAGTCTTCGAACTTCTTGAGCAGCACGGCGACGACGCCCGTGTCATGGCCGGCGGAACAGCCTTGGTCATCCAGATGAAGCAGCGGCTGTCCCAACCGGGCCATGTGGTGGGGTTGAAAGGGGTCGGCAGCCTGAATGCCATCGAGTCCACACCGGAAGGGCTCAGGATCGGCGCCCTTTGCACCCAGCGCCAGATAGAGAACAGCATCGTTATCGCCGAAGACCTGCCGTTACTGGCCGACACCATTCGCAAGGTGGCTACTCCCCGGATCCGTAACATGGCCACCATCGGCGGGGGGCTGGTCAACGGAGATCCCAGCCAGGACCCGCCTCCCTCGCTCATTGCTCTGGGAGCGTCGGTCGTAATGACCTCCAAGAACGGCGAACGGACGGTGCCCGTCGAGGACCTGTTCATCGACTATTATGAGACCGATGTCCAGCCCGGTGAGATTCTCACCAGCTTGCTAGTGCCGAAAGCTCCGGCCGGCTCGGGCTCGGTCTATCTGAAGTTTCTGCCGCGCACAGCCGACGACTACGGGACCGTATCGGTGGCGTCGGTAGTCTCCAAGGACCAAAACGGTTCCTGCAAAGATGTTCGAATAGTGTTGGGTTCCGCCGGAGTCACGCCGATCAGGGCAACGGAGGCGGAAGACGCCCTGCGCGGCAAGCCTCTCTCCGACGAGAATATCCGGGCGGCAGCGGCTTTGGTCAAAGACGCTGTCGACCCGTTGGATGACTTCCGGGGTTCCGCCGAATACAAGACCGACATGGCAGAGGTCTTTGCCCGCCGTGCGGTTGAACAGGCCATGGCCGCCATCCCGGCAGGAAACTAACCAACTTGAAGATCGAGATCGTCTCGACCGTGCCCGCCGGCCGCGATGCCACCTGGGCGGTGGTCATGGATATCCCTAAAGCCGCTTCTTGCATCCCCGGCATCAAGGAAGTGACCCCTGATGGCGAGGGCCGCTATCAGGCCACTCTCCAGGCCAGGGTCGGGCCCATGGGCATGAACCTGAGTGGCACGATCACTGTCTTGTCCCAAGACGCTGACACCGGCGAGGCGGAATTCCTAGTCGAAGCCAACGACCGGCGAGTGGGCGGCGGGGTCAAGACCAACATGACCATGAAGGTTACCGCCAAGTCGGCTGACGAAAGCGAGTTGGAGATCATGGCCGACACCACTTTCATGGGCCGTTTGGGTGAACTGGGCCAGCCCATTATTCGCCGCAAGGCCCGCAACACGCTGGAAGATTTTACGAAGAATCTCAGTAAGCTGTTGACGTCTTAAGCCCGATTCTCTTTTCGCCCTCCCTTAAAGAACCGATAGCGCATCCAGGCAGAACAGCCGGGCTTTCGCACCAGTTTCGTTGACACAAAATTCCGGTGGTTCCTATACTGTAGTTAAGCGCTTTTAACTGATCCGCATGGGTTTAGTGGCGTGACGCAACCTGAATTGAGGCTCGGCCTTCCTCGCGCGGCCGGGAAAGCCTGTGTGCGGCATCGTTGGGTACGTTGGTGGACAAGAAGCTTGGCCCATCATTTTCGAGGGTCTAAGACGGCTTGAGTACCGGGGCTACGACAGCGCCGGCATCGCCATCGTCGACACTGAAGGCGATATTCAATTGCGCAAGACCGTCGGCAAGGTAAACGGTCTTGACGGCGAAGAATCCCAAGGCCACCCCCAAGGCTCCGTTGGCCTCGGCCACACGCGCTGGGCCACCCACGGCCGCCCATCCCACGAGAATGCCCATCCCCATATAGACTGCCAGCACCGGATCGCCGTGGTCCATAACGGGATCGTTGAGAATTACCTGGAACTGAAGCGGCGTTTGGCCGACTCCGGCCATACCTTTGAATCGGAAACGGACACCGAAGTCCTCACCCATCTGGTGGAAGAGGGCATGGACCGTGGTCTGAGCTTCCAAGAAGCATTTAGGCGCATGGGCCGCATGGTAAAGGGATCACAGGCCATATCCGCCGTCCTTGAAGGTGACGAAGCAGAGATCTGTGCCCTCCGTCTGGGTCATGCCGGCGGCATCGTTGTGGCTCAAGCTGATGGACAGGCGATCATCGGCAGCGATCTCCCGGCGTTATTGCCCCTGCTCCAGTCGGAATCCAATATGGGCCAGGTGAGCTTTTTAGAGACCGGAGAGATGGTGGCGATCAAACGGGACCAGGTTGAATACCAAGACCTGGAAGGGAACCACATCAACAAGCAGCCCCGGATGGTCTCCCCGGAAGAGGTGCTTGTGGACAAAGCCGGGTATTCCCACTTCATGCTGAAAGAGATCATGGAGCAGCCGCAGGCCGTGGCCAGCGCCATGCGGGAGCGCATCAATTTCGAAACGCGGCAGGTGGAGCTCCCCGATTTTCCTCTCTCGCCACAAGAGATAGCTGAAATCGACCGGGTTGTCCTCATCGGCTGCGGCACCAGCTTGAACGCCGCCCATGTGGGCCGTCACCTCGTGGAACGTTACAGTGGCCTGCCCGCAGAAGCAGAGAGTGCATCCGAGTTCCGGTACCGTGATCCCTACATCGGTCCTTGTACCCTGGTGGTGTCCATCGGCCAGTCCGGCGAGACCGCCGACACCGTGGCCGCCATGCAGATGGTTAAAGACAAAGGCGCGAGACTGGTAACCATCTGCAACGCCGAGGGCAGCCAGGCGTCGCGCATAGCAGACGCCTCCCTCTACATGCGGGCCGGCATTGAGATTGGCGTGGCCAGCACCAAGACATTCGTTGCTTCTCTGACCATCTTGAACCTGCTGGCCATCTTCCTGGGTCAATCCAGGGGAGTGTTGGATACCGCAAAGAGCCAGGAATTGGTGGACGGACTAACCCAAGTTCCAAGGCTGATGGGCGATCTGTTGGCCGATGGGGCGGTCTACCAGCACCTAGCCCAAGAGTACGCTGGCTTCGACAACTTCCTGTTCTTGGGCCGGGGACTCAATGCTCCGATAGCCACCGAGGGCGCCCTGAAACTGAAAGAGATCAGCTACATACACGCCGAGGGTTATCCAGCCGGTGAGATGAAACACGGGCCCATCGCCCTTATCGACAGTGCAATGGCCATCGTGGCATTGGCGCCCAACGACTCGCTGTACGACAAAGTAGTCAACAATGTGAAAGAGGTTAAAGCCCGCGACGGCCGTGTTCTGGCGGTCCTGACTGAGGGCGACACCCAGCTTGCCGCTGACGTGGACCATGCGTTGTACATACCCGAGGTCCCGGAACATCTCGTGCCTATGCTCGCAACCCTTCCTCTTCAGATGCTTGCGTATCACATCGCCCTGCTAAGGAACCGGGACGTAGACCAACCCCGAAACTTGGCCAAGTCCGTGACCGTTGAGTAGAGCCGTTTTCCGGGCTTATTTCTCTTCGTATTGGTTCCCGCATCCGCTGCCACCTGCAAGCCATCACACCCACTCCAAATCAATAGCCAAAGGATTGCAGTAGCGGCCCGGCGGTGCAATCATGTTGTTAGTATTTTCTTCGTGATTCAGCGCGAATTTCCATCATATTTTCGGTGTCCAAACAAGGAATTTCCAGATGTTCTCTAGGCTCGATCATCCTCCGGTCTCGTACGACGACTACCGCCCTTTGCTCGACCCTGAACTGGCTGACAACCTGGCTTCCGTTGCCAGGGAGATGGGGCAGCTGCGGGTGTTGCATCTGAACAGCACCGCCACCGGTGGCGGGGTGGCAGAGATCCTGCAATCGATGGTCCCACTGGGAAACTCTCTGGGCATCGAGACCGAACGGATCGTTATCAACCCAGACAGGCCGGAATTCTTCGACGTCACCAAGAAGATTCACAATATGCTGCAGGGCGCTCAAGGAGTGCTGTCGCCCGATGAGCTGGACATCTATTTCGATTGCATCCGTAGAGTAGCCGACGACATGCGGACCAAGGACCTGACAGCCGACGTGTGGTTCGTTCATGACCCCCAGTTGCTGCCGCTGGCCCGCCTGCTGCCCAAGAAAGAAACTGAGACCTGGATCTGGATCTGCCACATCGACCTAACGACGCCCAATAAGTCGGTGTTGGATGCGCTCATGCCCCTGACCCAGGACTATGACCAGTTGATATTTTCCCAGACCGCCTATGTGCCGGAAGACCTGGGAGATAAAGTCCCGGTGCTGATCGCGCCCCCCGCCATAGACCCTCTCACGATCAAGAATACCCCCATGGACCTGGCCAAGGCGCAAGAAGTGGTCCGTGCCATGGGCATAGACACCCGCCGTCCGCTGATCACCCAGGTCTCTCGATTCGACCTATGGAAAGACCCCTGGGGCGTGATCGACGCCTACCGAATCGCCAGGGAGTCGGTCCCAGGCCTGCAACTCGCCCTGTTGGGCCTGAGCCAGGCCACCGACGACCCGGAAGGCGCGGAAGTCTATAGGACCGTTGCCGAACATGCCGCCGGCGACCCGGACATCCACCTGTATTTCGACCCCAGTAAGATGCCGGTGTCGGTGGATGAAGTGGTCAACGCCGTACAGATGGCTTCACAGGTGTTGATGCAGAAGTCCACTAGGGAAGGCTTCGGCCTGACCGTGACCGAAGGCATGTGGAAGGGTAAACCGGTCATCGGCGGCGACGCCGGCGGCATAAAGGTCCAGATAAACGACGGCGTCAGCGGCTTCCTGGTATCTTCACCCGAAGAATGCGCCCAGCGGCTGGTTGAACTGCTTCAAGACCAATCATTGACCGCCCGTATCGGGGAGGCGGCCAAAGAGAGCGTGCGCCAGCGGTTCCTGCTTCCCAGGCTGGCATTGGACTACCTGAGTGTCGCCAGGGCGCACCTCAACGGCCGGATACCCGCGGTAACCGGAGACTAGATTCCCAGTGTCATCAGCCGCCGTGGCCACCGCCGTGACCGCCTCCGCCTCCACCGCCACTGTCACCCCCGGTTTCCCCATCAGAGTCGTGTTGCGCCGCTTGCTCGATCTGCTGTTGCCGGGCTTCTTCAGCGTGTATCGCCGCTTCTAAAGTTTCTTTGATATCTTCGGCTGCGTGTGTCCGGGTTTCGCTCGTGCTCACACCTACCTCAGCCAGATGCTCAAGCCTCAGGGCGTCGAGTTTGGCAGCGGCGTCTCCGATCATGCTTTCGGAAGCGCTTTCCAGCAGTGTATCCAGGCGCGCCTGGATAGTATCGCTATGTACCGAACCTACGACCCACCCGATTTCTTCATCTTTCGCCGGATGCACCACAAACACCATATGGGCGCCGTCAGTCATTCCAGCGGCTTGCTCCTGTCCTACCTGCAGGGATCTCCCGTCGTCGAGGACGACCGTGGATTCACCGGTATTGGCTTTGGCGGCAACCACCCCTCTTTGGTGGTTGCGGCGGGGCGTGATCGGGACGATGGTCACTTGAGTGGCAAGAGCCATCTCCGAGTGTCCGATATCTGCGCCTAGCAACGGAGCGGATCGAGTTAAGACCGCGACGCGTTGTCCTACAGAAAGGGCACCCAAGCCGGACGGATCAATGATGACAGTGTCCGGTCCCAGGGCCGCTTGCACGGCGCCAAAGTGGGTATCGGTGGAAATCAAGTTCTCCGCGACATCGGCAACGATACCAAGATAGGCCGCATGGCGTAGTTGAGAGCGCAGGCTGAAATCGATCCCGGCAGCATCATTCAGTGTCACGTCGATCTTGTCGGCATGCGGCTTGGTTTGACGTTGGTGGAACCAAGCCTCCAGGAACTTTGTCGGACCCGAGTATTGCCCAGGGCTGGCGGCGGCGAGATAGTGTCCTGGCAGAAGTTCTCCAAATTCGTACTCGCCAGAATTGTTGGACGTGGCCTCGCCTACGAGGCTTCCAGAGGTCGAGAACAAAATCACCGGGATATTCGGAATGGGGGTTCCGGACTCATTACGGACTGATCCGGAGATGCTTCTCACAGCGCCTGGCGACTCAACGGTGGTTGTTTCGGATGCCGTTACCAACCATTCGTTCCCGGCCGCCGAAACCCCAGAAACTGTCACATCGTTGCCGATTGTCCCCGCCGCGGTAATCGCCGAAATCCCCATGGAAACAGTTTCGCTTGATCCCGCCGGAATAAGACCCAATGAGCAGACGATCGAGCCACTTAGCACGAGGCAAGAGCCCTGGGTGGTCGACAAAGAGGCCAATTCCGCGCCGTCGGGGACAGCGGTGAAGACGGCAACCTGGCCGATATCTTCCGAGCCCTCATTGGACTGAGTTATCGCATAATCAAATGTCTCTCCAACACTAACCGGGTCTGTGTCGTCAGAAAGGTTCACAGAGAGGCTTCCCGGTACCGGGTTGCTGCTTTGAAAGAAGATCGTCGTTCTGTGAGTTGAATCCTGGTCAGGGTTTAACTCTCCAGTAGCAGATGTGAGGGAAATAGAATCGGAGGCCATCCCACTGGATACTGGTGCGGTGAAATTTAACGTGGCCGTGGCGGCGCCACCTGAAGCGATGGCGCCCAATGGGCAGCTCACTTCCGTCCCTGATCGCAGGCAGTCTCCACGGCTGGACGAGACAGATATGAAGTTGGAGAGTTCATCCAATTTCACCACCAGATTTACACCCGTGGCCGTCTCGATAGACTCGTTGCTCACATCGATCTTGTAGCTGTAATTCTGGCCGGCTGGCGCCACCGCTGCTTGGCCGAAGGGAATTGAGACGCTCAGACCATCCGAGGGTGATTGGAATACTCCGTCCGGCGGAGTAGGCAGCGCGGCTCTTTCTATAGTCTGACAAAGGACGGTGAATCCGCCGATCCGCTGTTGTGTGCTGAACGCGGGTGTGTAACGGTAAACCCGTAGTCCTCTGACGGCCTGCAACGTTGTATACGGGGAGCCGTTCATGCTGACGTCGATATCGAAGAAACTGCCGGTACAAGATGCCGTGTCGTTGTTTGAAGGCGCTAGATTGGACGGAATCACCGAGCCGGCGAAAAGCCCATCGTCAGAGTGGTCCCACTGAACATCCAACGACTGCTCAGAGAAGTCGAAGTGGGAGAAGTGATAGTTCACCCACGGGCTCATCTTGTAAAGCGGACCCAATCGTGTCAAGATCCAGAACCCTTCAACTATCATGTCGGTCGCGCCGTTGCTGCCTGGACTATATCCTGCGGTGCTGCCCCATGATTCTGTGGTGACCGGAGCATCCCAATCGTAAAACGAGTTCATCCAGTTGGGATTGGAGCCCATCTCGTTCACTTGGCGGCAGCGCAAGGACACGCCCGACACCGTGCGCGCCAGACCATCCCAGGCCCAGTCGATGGCCCCGCCTACCACCAAGTAGCCGTCAGGGCACTCTACCGATTCGCCGGGGTCATTACCCTGGAAACCCGCCGTCTCTCCGTTGAACTCCCCAGCCAGTGTCCAGCCCCATGATTCGCCTTCGGCCAAAGCACTGCGGCTTTCCTGCGCGATCGCCAAGACCGCTAGTGACAGTGCTGCGGTGATGAGAACCTTTTTCATCATGATGCGAATATGTCCTTGAAGCATCAACTTCTCTGGTTTGGCGTTGTGTCAGTTGGGCAGGTAGACCAGAGTCACCACCAGGCCTTTTTGCTCTCCCGACGCCAAGCTGGCAACGACCTCTATCAGATTGACTCCGGTTTGGAGCGTTAGCAGCTGCCGGAACCGGCCCTGAATATCAGGGGCCACCAGCGCGTCATCCACACTCACAGCGGCATCCACTCTCGTCCTACCCACAACTTCGAACGACCGCTCACCCACAACCGCCTCAAGTCCTTCCGGAGACTCGATCTGGAGAAACAGGGGGCCGCTCAACGCTGCTGGAGTAGATGTGGGAACAGGCGTCGCTGTGGGAGGAGGCGTCGGATTGGGAGTGGGCCGAACCGTGGGCGGCAGCGTCGGCTCAGGTACAGGTGTATTCGCGCGCGTTGGCTGAGCCGTCGGAGGCACGGTGGTAGGAACCGCAATGTCAGCGGGTGCGGGCGAAGGTGAAGATGTCGACGGTTGGTGAGTTGGAGGGGGAACCTGGCTGGCAGTTGGCGCCGGAGTTTCCGTGGGCAGGAGGGTCCCATCGACCTTCCCTCCGCAAGCCATGGACACCGCTGCAGTCATGATGGCGAAATAAAGAAGAGCCAAAGCCCGGAATTTCGCTGTGGTCCGCATGCGGCGAATTATAAACGCCTCCTTGGTGATTCGCTATCACTCGGACAAGCCCTTCTCTTCCCGCCACTGTCGTCATACTAGCTAACGTGCGGTGGATTTGGTGTTAAAGTAGAGGCTGTTCCGCTTCCCCGTCACTCGTACGGTTATTGGATGGGGACGGCATGAAGATAAGGATGTGGTTAGCCAAGAACAGGCATGACTTTGATCCGCGTTAAAGCGCCAGCTACCACCGCGAATATGGGCCCTGGATACGATTGTCTGGGTCTGGCCCTCGACGTGTGGAATACCCTCGAAGTCGAGGTCATCAACAGCGGTGAACCGGTGGTTGAAGTCGCTGGAGAGGGTGCCGGAGAGCTTGGGTCCGGGCGCGACAATCTGGTGCACCAGGCCATGGAATTCCTGTTCCAGGACGCCGGGGAAGACATGCCCGTGGTCCGCATCAGTTGCGAGAACGCCATCCCTCTCGCCCGTGGCATGGGCAGCAGTGCGGCGGCCATCGCAGGGGGGCTGGTGGCAGCCAACGCCTTGTGCTCCCAGGACTACATGGCCAACGATCTACTGGAGATGGCCGCGACCATAGAAGGACACCCAGACAACGTCGCTGCGGCGGTGTTGGGCGGCATGCAGTTGGTCATCATGGACCAAACGGAAGAGGGCCGCCGGCTCTACACGGTGCCGGTGAACGTCCCACCGGAGTTGCACGCCGTGGTCTTCGTTCCCCAGGTCAGGATATCCACGGAGGACGCACGGGCCGTTCTTCCGGAAAAGGTGTCAGTGGACGACGCTGTACATAACATGGGCCGTGTTGGGCTTCTGGTGGCCGCTATGGCCACAAATCATCCCGAATATCTGACCGTTGCCACCCAGGACCGGTTGCACCAACCGTACCGTCAGCCGCTGTTCCCAGCCATGAAGGTGATCTTTCAAGCTGCCTTGGACGCCGGCGCCATGGGCGTATTCCTATCTGGCAGCGGCTCCACGGTGTTGGCCCTGACCAAAGGCAGAGAGATGACCGTGGCCTATGAGATGGCCGAAGCCGCCCGGCAGGCCAGCGTCGAGGGCAATGTCAGCGTCACTCAGCCCACCGTCCGCGGCGCCCACCTGGTCGAACAAGAATAGTCACCGAATAATGCCGTTAGTAGTCCACAAATATGGCGGGTCATCTGTGGCCGACGCTGAGAAGATCAAGAACGTGGCCCGCCGTATCGCCGATGTCCGGGAAAAGGGAACAGGTGTCGTTGCCGTGGTCTCCGCCATGGGTGACTCCACGGACGAACTGATCGACCTGGCCCATTCTGTTTCGGACCAGCCCCATCCCAGGGAGTTGGACCTGCTGCTTTCCACCGGTGAACTGGTGTCCTGCACGCTCTTGACCATGGCCCTGGCGGACCTGGGCCAGGAGGCAGTGAGTCTGACCGGCTCTCAAGCGGGCATCCATACCGACACCAGCCACGGCCGGGCTCGCATCCACCGGGTGGACACGGCCCGGATGTTGAAGGAGCTAGAGGAAGGACGGACGGTAGTGGTGGCAGGTTTCCAGGGGATAACCGAGGATGAGGACATCACCACCCTTGGGCGCGGTGGTTCCGATACCACGGCAGTGGCTCTGGCAGCGGCCTTGGAGGCTAACCGGTGCGAGATCTATACGGACGTGGACGGCATCTACACCGCCGACCCCAGGATCGTCCCCGAGGCGCGCAAGCTGAGCGAGATTGGCTACGACGAGATGCTGGAACTGGCCAATTACGGCGCAAAGATGCATCCCAGGTCCATCGAATTGGGCTCGGTTTTCCAGGTGCCGATCTACGTGGCTTCCAGCTTCAACCAGACTCCCGGGACACTGATACACGGCGATGCGGACAAGAGAGAGATGGAAGATAGAATCAAAGTTACGGGAATAGCCTGCACCAACAACGTGGCCAAGATAACCGTGCGCCACGTCCCCGACCGGCCCGGTGTGGCGGCTGCCTTGTTCGAGCCGCTGGCCCAGTCTGGAATCAGCGTAGACACCATCGTCCAGAACACCAGCGAAGAACGAACGACCGACATCAGCTTCACCGTCAGCGGCACCGACCTGAGCGCGGCCCTAGCCAAGGTAGAGGAATTGTCCAAAGAGATAGGTTCCGGAGCCCTGATCAGCGAGGCCAACCTGGCAGCAGTGAGCGTGGTCGGGTCCGGGATGCAGCATACCCCTGGCTACGCTTCGCGCATGTTCCGGGTACTGGCTGATGGCAACGTCAACATAGACATGATCACCACCTCTGAGATCCGCATATCCTGCATCATCAGAGAAGACCAGGCGCAGGAAGCCGTGCGGCTGCTTCACCGGGGCTTTCAGTTAGACGAACCAGACCCGGTGGACGAGGCTTAGCAGCCCGTCCCGGAATCCGCAGCCCGTCCAGAAGAGAGTTGGCCCTTGCCTCAGCCGTTCCTATCAGTCGTCATTCCCACGTTCAACGAAGAGTCCCGGATCAGCGGGACTCTCTCCCGGGTGATCGAGTATCTGGCTGCTCAGGACTACCAGTGGGAGATCGTGGTTGCGGATGATGGCAGCACAGACCACACAACCCGGTTGGTGGGGCCGGCGATCGCCGAACATTCCAATATCCGGGTCCTGCACCTGCCCCACCGTGGCAAAGGCTGGGCGGTGAAGAACGGCATGCTTGCGGCGGAAGGGGAGTACCGTCTGCTCTGCGACGCCGACCTGTCCGTGCCGATAGAGCAGGTTGAAAGACTGTTGCCGCCCACGGGCCCGGACGCCGAGATAGTGCTGGGGTCACGGGAGGCGCCCGCTGCATCCCGGATCGGAGAGCCGTCGCGCCGTCACTTCATGGGTCGGACGTTCAACCGGCTCGTGGCGCTGATGGCCGTGCCGGGCCTGGCCGATACCCAGTGCGGGTTCAAGTGCTTCCGCCGGGAAGCTGCCCAGGACCTTTTTCCCAGGCTCACGTTGGATGGCTTCGCCTTCGACGTTGAATTGCTGCATCTGGCGCGCAAGCGAGGAATGAGTTACTCGGAGGTCGGCATCGACTGGTACTACCGGTCTCAGAGCAAGGTCCGGCCATTGCAGGATGCATTGACCATGGCGATAGACCTCGTAAAGATCCGCTGGCGGCACCGTAATTCCAACTGACTCTGGGTTGAGAAGACTCGCTGGCTGCACGGTAATCCGGACTGACTCCGCGTTCGTATCTATCCTCAGAAACAGGAAGTAAAGGCCCTGCCTGCCTATCGTTTTCGGGCAGACGGGAACAAGTCTGTAGTAATTTCTATATTTACCCTGTTTTTGGGCTTGACCTTTGGCGAGGCGATAGTGTAATTACTATTTAAGCCTAGGCATAAAACGTGCCTCGCTGATCTTGGGCCAGAATGGCGCTGTTGAGTCAATTTCTGGGGGTCGAGTAGATGCAGCATCGGGCAGGAGACGGGATGGATTCGGAAGCTATACGCACACCCGGCAGCATGAGGTTGAAAAAGGACCTCAGCCACGACGCCGTGAACCTTGCTCTGCAAGGTGAATGGCAGCGCGCCACAGAAGTCAACAAAGCTATATTGGAACTGTTTTCCGACGACGTGGAGGCGATGAACCGCCTGGTGAAAGCGTTGATCGAACTGGGAGGCTACGAGGAAGCGCGGACCGTGTTGGACAAGGCCTGCGAACTGGCCCCGTACAACAATATCGCCAAGAAGAACCGTGCCAGGCTCGACCAATTAGCCGCCGATTCCGACTCTGGGGACTCGGTCCCCGCCAAACAGAATAAGAAGACCGCCGGAGCGCCGCAGATATTCATCGAAGAAAGCGGCAAGTCTGGCACCACCATCCTACGGAACACCAATGGGAACAAAGCGGTGCTTCGGCTCTCCGCAAGCGAGCAGGTGGTTCTCTCCCGGGACAAGAACACCGTAACCGTTAGGACGTTGGACGGTCAGCCCATCGGCCAGGTGGAACCCAAGTTGGGAAATAGGCTGGCCAGGCTTATGGAGGGGGGCAACAAGTACGCCGCCGCGGTGGTGACGGTCAACGATGAGGGTGTCTCCGTGATCATCAAAGAGACATTCAAACACCGCAGCCTGCAGAACGTGGGCTCTTTCCCCACCAGGGCCAAGGACGAGGACCGGGTGTTTCTCAACGAGACCGTTGCCCGGTTCATGCGCGAAGAAGAAGGGGACGATGATGACGATGAAGAAGAGAACATCATCGACGAAGAAGAGATGGATACCGGCTGGTCCGAGGAGGAGTAACCCAGCCCGATCAGCCGCCAACCTCAAGAGCCCCTACTGAACCGATGTTGTCCTTGGGTACTACCGGTCTATTGCAGGTTCCAGGCATGGACTACTCCCAGCTCATCGGATATCCACACCTGTAACGATATCAACTGCTGGTTTCCTTCCTCATCGGTAGCCGTCACGTCGTAGACGTCTTTTACCGAGACCAAAGCAGTGGGCCACGTGTATCGGTCCGCTGAGTACAGCCCGTCGCCGAATTCCACGACCAAGTCGCTCAGGTAGTCTCCCCTGGTGATGGCGGCGGTTGTTGAAAACTTGAGCGTTTTGGTATCTCCCGAGTTGAAAGCGACCTCTGGTTCAGGCTTCCACTTGACCCGCTGGCGGTCAATCTCAACGACCTGTTCAGTGTTTTCCGGGACACCGGTGATGTCGCCCTCTGGGCTGGTTGAAACGTAGGAAAAGCCAACCGGTAGATAATCGACCAATTCCTTGATGGTCAGGTTTCGGGTTCCCACGTTCTCCAGCGTCATGGTGTAGTCGATGTCAAAGGTGTAGGTGTATGGATTGGTGGTGGTATTCGTTGAGACTAAGGTAGCTGAGTCCACCGTCTTGGTCACTATGACAGAATCGCCCGTGCATGGGCCGGAGATTACACCGATCTGGACCGGTGCGGTCTTTCCGTTGCTGGTCTTATCGCCGCCGGGCACAACCTCCGCGTGATTGCAGTAAGTTCCGGCGGTAAAGGGCGTCACGGCGTTGAAGACCAACGTCACGGTCCTGCCTGACGGGATCGAAGTGTCGTCCGGTAGTTCCCACTCTATCTCGAGTTTGGTGTTGTCGCCCTCTACACACCTGTCTTCATGGTCCTTGGGAAGCAATACCTGAGCGGCGGTGTCCGGCAGGGTCAGCTGGTTGGCCGGAGCGTTGCAGTCGTAGTTGAACCCATCCGGGAGAATGTCCACTATCTTCTCCAGGTCCCGCGCATCGTCGCCTTTGTTCACGATCGTGATGGTATAGGCAACCGAACTGCCGCCGACCGGATTGGAATCTGACACGCTCTTGGTCGTCTGGAACCGCCTGTCGTCGAACACCGAAATCCCCGGGACGCTATAGGTGTCCACGCCAGAATTCTGAGGATCATCTATCGGGTCGTCGGTTGAGCCAGGAGGCAGTGCCGACTGTTGTACCACCGTGATGGTGATGGTATTTCCGCACGGAGCAATGGTCTCTTTCGCCGTCGCGCCCGTGGGGTCGACAGGGTCCACATTATCTGACAGCCAATCACCCCATCGTGCCTTGTCTAGAGTCAGAAAATTGAGGTATTCGCGGACCGCTAGACCGCAATACTGACGGTGCGTGATCTCAGACTTCACACGGGCGTCGATGGCCGAGGCTTGCGCGAGGTCTAGCGATGCCGTTATCAGAGGCACCGAGAAAAGCAGGAACCCCAGGGCGGTCAATATTGCGATCCCGCCCCTCTGGTCCTTTAGACCGTTGCCGAAGCACTTATTCATGATGGACCTGATCAAGACAGCTTCCTCAAATAGGTGATCAGGTCTAAGTTGTCTGTGGTGTTGCGGTCGCCAAGCACGTCCATATTCAGCCGCAGGGAGTTGCCGCAGAGGGTGAAGCTGATCGAATCTGCCACTACCCCACTGGCCAAGACAAGCGGAGTGCCGTTGCTGTCTAAATCACGGCGCAATTCGTCTCCGGTAACGCTATAAACAACGTTGTGGTCTGTGCCGGAGGAGTCGGTCCAGGTCATGGTGACCTGCTTTACCGAGGGATTAGGGGCGCAGGTGAGGCGGTTGGCGCCGCCGGAATCCAGCACATCGGTGGCATTCAGTGCATCCCCGGCGAACCAACTGCCGGCGTGGCGGACCTCTCGGACCGCAACCACATCATCGGTCCAGAATCGCTGGATCGAAAGCACCTGGAACATACCGGTGCCAAAAATGCCCACAACCACCGTCAAGATGCTGACGGAAACCAGCAATTCAATCAGGGTGAATCCCCTGGATGAACTCAATATTTGTTGTGCCTGTCTCATGGGTTATGGACTCGACCTCAGGGATTCCAGCACAAATACGGTCTGACCGTCTCTCGTAACCGTAACCACCACTTTCTCTATGGAGCCGGTGTGGGCGTCGGACACATAATCTTGAGCGGCTGCACTCAACGCGAAACCGGTGGGAATGGACAGGTCTAGGCCGGCGTCGTCAGCGATGGAGGCATAGGCGCCCGTCGGAGCGACGTAGGGCAATGTGTAGACGTATTCCATCTGATTGCGGGCCAGGTTTTCGGCCACGGCGCTGGCGCCGACACGGTCGCTTGAAGTGTGGGCGGAACTGACACCTAATAACACCGCGGTCCCGGCCGAGGAAAACATCGCCAGTGCGATGACGGTTTCCATCAACGTGATTCCCAGCGAATTCGAACAGGCGGCCCGAAAACGGCCCGCCAATCTGTTCAGGGAGAGGTGTATGTAGTTTGAGTAACGGCTCATTGGGTTGGATCCAAACGCCACTTAAGTCTGCCGGGTATCGTTAAGCAAATCGCCAGGAGTAAGTTGGGCCTAACCCAACGCACCCCTGGCGATCAAAGCAGCTCATTTCGGATCGAGTTGTTTGTTTATGGGCAATTGCCGCTGCTATTGGTGGCTACTTGAGTAAGGATTCTGCCTGTGGCAGCCCAGGTGTAGCAGTAGGTGGTCGAGGTATCGCGAACGTAGGCGGCCAACGTGTTGCTGTTGCCAAAGGCTGTCGAATCGGTAATCTTCGCAGCGTCGCCTACGCTTGCGGTCACCGTGGTGGCCGCATTGTCAGCCATCATGGTATCGATGGCGGACTGGATGGCATCCCACTCAGCGCCCGCCGCCCCGGTATCGCCGCGTCCGGAGAATTGGACCACCAAAGGAACTATGACTGCTGCCAAGGCAACGATGATGCCGACAACCACCAAGAGTTCGATCAGGGTGAACCCCTTTTGGTCATCTGCCCCTCTGCCCATCGTTTTCTTCAGTATGTTGCGCATCGGAATACTCTCCTAGAAATCGCCCGTTGCACCGGGCTAACCGATTTGTTTGTAGCTTCGATTATGGGTTGACCATCTGTAGAAATATGTGACCTATATCGGTGATTAAATGTGACGTTCGTCACTTTTTGCTTTCGTCCCAGCATGTTCACTGAGTGATATGTCGATCGCTTGATCGAAGATAATTCTAGGAAGAAGGCGATGGTTGCGCGCTTAAATACGCTTATACGATCGAACTTCTGATTCAACGTTAGGACACCCAATCACTAACTTCAACCGTACGGGTTCGGGGCCCTGCCCGGGGAGCAGATTCCTCGCCGATGGAAGACGGAATCTCGGCCAAAGGAAGGCCGAAGTTCAGCTGTATGGAAGACGTAAGCCCGGCTAAAGGAAGGCGGGCTCAGCCGTATGGAAGACGTAAGCCCGGCTAAAAGAAGGCGGGCTCAGCCGTATGGAAGACGTAAGCCCGGCTAAAAGAAGGTGGGAACTCAGCCGTATGGAAGACAGGGGCTCAGTCGATGGATACCTCTAAAACCGGCATCTCCGGCTCAAGTTGCGATGCTTGAACAGCTTGAACCCGGGATACTCCGGCTACCGCTAGGAGAGTCCTCTCCAACGGGTTGGGGCCCCGCAACCGGACCCAAACGTCCATGCCATCCCTCTGTGGGTTGGAGATCATTCGGAGCAGATGGAATTGTGGGTTGTTGCGTAGAAAATCGATGAACCGGATCAACTCTTTGACGGTCCGTGAGGTCTCGACAACCAACTTTACGGCGCCTTCGTAGTTGGTATCTTTCGCTGGAGTGGATTCGACAGAGTCTCTGCTAACTCTGGAAGGACGATCAATGTCACTGGCGATCGCGTCCGAGGTAACAGGGGCTTGGATCGGGTAGCTTCGCGATTCATCCCGTGGGTGAAGGAAGTACAGATGCTTCTTGGAGGTGGCTTGAAATGGGCCCGGGTTTGCGGTCCGGCCTTCACTGGTCCGGCGGAGGACGGACTTAACCCTTGAGGTGAGTTCGTGTTTGGAGAAAGGCTTGGTTATATAGTCGTCGGCCCCCATCTCCAGCCCGCGGACCTTGTCATCGTCCTCGTCTCTGGCGGTGACCATGATGATGGGCACCTGAGAGGTTTCCCTGATCCTCTGGCAGGTGGTGAATCCGTCCATGTTTGGAAGCATCACGTCCAGAATCACCAGGGAAGGGGCGGCCTGGGGCAACAGCTCCAATGCCTCTTCTCCGCTGCCGGCACAGGTTACTCTGTAGCCGACCTGCTCAAGGACGAATCGCTCTAGACGAGAGATTTGTTCATCGTCTTCAACTACGAGGACCATTCCACCGTTGGAAGCCAATATTCCGCCTACGTCGGGTTTGCTCAATGCCATGATCGAAGATGCCTCCGAGCTATCCGGATACATTCAACGCTAGCATTTGTTGAGATTAAAAGAGAGCCCCTTAAGAGTAAGCCGGTCCGGCGCCGGTGATTTCAAGCCTGGCCGGGTCTTTCGCGAGGGGGGGATTGCCTCGCCATGATTAGGCATATAGAATGTTTTCTTGTTGCGCTCAAACCAACCGATAAACACAGGAGGACAGGTGATTGGAAGTACTAGGTTCTCATCTCTTGTTGGAACTCAAGGACTGTAACCCCGAACTGCTTAACGACCTCTCTTTTATTCGCCGGTCGATGATAGAGACGGCCCAAGATGTAGGGGCCACCATCGTTGGCGAGTCTTTTCACCACTTCTCACCCCAGGGTGTCACCGGAATATTGGCGATCGCTGAATCGCATATCTCCATCCACACATGGCCTGAATACGGCTATGCCGCCGCCGATATATTCTCCTGCGGAACGTCGTTCCGCCCCAGGGAAGCGGCTAACAAACTGGCCGAAGCCTTGGAATGCCGCAACCCAGAGATCAAAGAGATCGAAAGGGGACTGGCGGTCCAGGAGGCCGTGGGACTGTAACCGGCCCCGCGTTTCATGATGGACATGTCGGGGAACTGGTTTATCGAGGCTGTCTCCCCGGAACTGTCCGTGATGCTCAAGGTGCGTCAGGTCTATTATTCAGGCCAAACCGCCTATCAAAAGGTCGAAGTACTCGACTCTGAACTGTTCGGCCGCAGCCTGATCCTAGACGGCAAGACCCAGTCGACGGAACGCGACGAACACATCTACCACGAAACCTTGGTCCACCCCACCATGCTCTGCAACCCGGAGCCCAAGCAGGTCTTCATCGGCGGCGGCGGTGAAGGCGGAACACTCCGCGAAGTCTTGGCCCACAAGTCTGTTGAGCGGGCCACCATGATCGACCTGGATCCCGAAGTGGTAGCGCTCTGCCGCGAACACCTCCCCAACCATCACAAGGGCAGCTTCGACGATCCCCGGACCAACCTGATTCACGAAGACGCCCGCGGCTACCTGGAGAACACTTCGGATTCTTACGATGTCATCATCCTGGACCTGGTTGATCCGCTTGAAGGTGGAACAGCCGCCCTGCTCTACACACAAGAGTTCTATGCCATCGCCAAGGCCCGGCTGAACCCTGGTGGGGTGTTGGTAACCCAGTCTGGCCCCGCCGGCCTGCTGAACTACACCGAGTGCTTCACCACCATCTTCAACACGCTGAGCACGCTGTTCGCCCACACCACGGCCGTCCAGGTGCACATCCCGGCCTTCCAAACTCTGTGGGGCTTCACCATTGCCTCAGATACACCCTTCCCGGAGATGTCTGAGGATGAGGTGGACGCTCAGATCAAGAGCCGCCTGGCCAACCCTCTGAAGTACTACGACGGCGTCAGTCACCGCAACATGCTCGCCCTACCCAGGTTCCAGCGGGAGGGTCTGGAAAGCGAAGACCGGATCAACAAGGACTCCGACCCAGTCTTCATGCTCTAACCGGCGCCGCAGTACAACTGCGGTTATTACCTGCCGGATTCAGGGTGGCCCTACATGCCCTGTTCGATCCATCAGCTGGATATAGAAAAGGAGCGCCGATCGGCGCTCCTTTTTTTGTGCTCTGGGGTGTGTGCGGCCGTTACGGGCGGATCAACACCCTGGTGGTGCCGTCGGGGTCTGACCGCTTGGTCAAAACTTCGTGGCTGGCTTTCTCGGCCCACAGCGTGACGTCGTAGATGTTCAGCGCGTCGGCCAAGATGGCTTCCACGAAGGACTCTTTGTCGGCGTCCACCTGCTTGGTGAGAGCGGCGATGACTCCGGCGCAGCTCTTGCCACGGCCGTCGATGACCACCCAGCCGTTGGAGCCGCTCACGGGGACCACCTCGCCGTCATAGACATCGACCTCGCCGCTCTTGCGGAGGTCGACCTGGCGCTTGAATTCGGCGACGGCTTCCCAGGCGACCGCCCGGTCACGTTCGCCGTTGCCGCAGACAGCTCCGCGCACTCCGACGATGTCGGGGTTGATGCGGGCCAGCTCGTCCAGGTCGGCAAGTTTCAGGTGCCCGGACAGAGCCGTGCTCATGCCCAGTTCCTTGCCCTTGAGGACGATGTCCTTCAAGACGTCCTCAGACATGAAGTCGAAGAGGTTGCGGCCGTCCTTGGTCAGGGTGTCGATCAGGAACCCGTCGCACTCCCCGTCCTGGGCCAGCTGGACCATGCACATGGGGTCCAATCCCTTCTCGAAGAGTTCATTGTCGGCAAAGACCGAGCCCACCAGCTTGCAGTTGAAGCCCTCCAGGGCCATGCGGGACTCTCTCAGGACTTCGACTGCCTGGTCGTATTCCGCTTCTTGGAAGCCGACCTTCACCGAGGTGGCGTCCATCATGGCTGCCGCATAGACAGCCATGGCCACGGTTCCCGGTTGGTTGGGTACCACGCCCAGGGTCACGCTGACGTGTTTCTCAACCGGCATGATGCCCCGGACCGCCTTGACGATGTTGGGGTGGCCGGAGCCGACCAATGCCTCTTGCAGGTTCTTGACGTCTACGATGTCGGCGCCGCCCTGCTCAGCTTCCATAGCCTCATCCATGTTCTGCACGCTGACCATAAGCAGCATGCCCGAGGCGAAGTTGTTGTTGCCGTCCAACCATGCCCCACGTGAGGGAGCAGGCGTCGCGGGAATCGCGGGTTTGGGCTTGAGGGGTTCCAGTTCTTCTCTCAACTCTGATTTCTCCACAGGTGATAGATCAAATAATGGAGGCCTGACCGAGCCTCCGGACATGCCCATGAGTTCGGCCCAGTGTTTGACCATGGCAACGGGCAATGCGCCGTTGTACTTGGTCTGGGTCTTGGTCCACCAGGTATCGGAAAGCTCCTTGAGCCGCCGGAGCTTGGTGTCGTAGAACGCTTCGTCCAAGTCGCCCTTGCAGGCACGGTCGATCCATTGGACGTAATTGTTGGCGCCGGGTACGTCGAACCGCCAGTCTGAGGTGTTGGCGAACATGACCTGCTGTTCGATGCCCAGTTCCTGTCCCTTGAAGTATATCCACTCATCTGGCGTGCTGATGACGTGGTCCTTTCCCAAAGACAAGTGAGTTTCAATCGAAATCTGTTGGTTGAAGCTGGCTTCTTTGACCCCGACCACGTTGGGGATGGCGCACAACTGGCCCATCCCGTAGGGGCTCATGATGATCCCGAACTGGGGGGAGTTGTAAAACATGATGGCCAGGTTGGTGTTGTCGGCCAGCAGCCGGACGTATTCGATAACCTGGTCCTCGGTCTTGGTGGCCATATAGGGCGGGGCGACGATCAGCAGATCGAAGCCGGTGCCTTCTGCGTGCTGGGCCAGCGAGACCATCTCGTTGGCGTTGGTGCTGGTCACGTGGGCGCCGATGGGCCAGGTGCCCTCGGCGGCTTCCGACACGGCGTCCATGACTTGGATGCGCTCACCGTGGGACATAGACCAGAATTCGCCCATATTCCAGGTGCAGCCGGCGCCGGTGGTGCCGAGCCTGCGGACATGGCGCACGTTGCGCTTGATACCCTCAACGTCGATCTGATCATCGGGGGTGAAGGGTGTTATAAGGGTTGTCCACTGTCCCTTAAGAGTCTCCCAGGCCCAGTCCTGGGCTTCGTGCTTCTTATAACTGGCCATTGATGATACCTATCGTCGAGATGATAAACGGCTTTGATCGAACAGTAATCCCCTGCTCCCGATAAGGAAACGGAGCTTTATTCGTCGTCGCCGTATTGTTCCTTAAGAGAGTCTACCACTGCTGGGTCGGCCAGGGTGGTGGTGTCTCCAAGGGCTCGGCCTTCCGCCACGTCCCGAAGCAGGCGGCGCATGATCTTGCCGCTGCGGGTTTTGGGCAGCTCGGCGGCGAAAATGATGTCGTCCGGTCGGGCCATGGGGCCGATCTTGCCGGCGACATGGGCCTTCAACTCGGTGATAACGTCGTCGGACATAGCCACGGTGTCTTTAAGGGTCACGAAGGCTACGACTGCTTGTCCCTTGACCTCGTGGACTTTGCCGATGCAGGCGGCTTCGGCAACCTTGGCGTTGTCCACCAGGGCGCTTTCAACCTCCATGGTGCCGATGCGGTGGCCGGAGACGTTGATCACGTCGTCCACCCGGCCCAGCAGCCAGAAGTCGGCGTCCTCGTCCAACTTGGCCCCGTCCGCCGTGAAGTAGATGTCCGGGTAGCGGGACCAGTATTGGTCGATGAACCGGTCATTGTCTCCATAGACGGTCCGCAGCATGGACGGCCACGGCTTCTTGATGGTCAGGTAACCGCCGCCTCCAGGACCAACAGGGTTGCCGGCTTCGTCCAGAATCTCAGCTTCGATCCCGGGAAAGGCCTTGGTGGCCGATCCGGGTTTCAGGGTTGTGATGCCTGGTAGAGGCGCGATCAGGATACTGCCCGTCTCCGTCTGCCACCAGGTGTCCACCACGGGGCATCTGCCGCCGCCGATGTTTTCGTGATACCAGATCCAGGCCTCGGGGTTGATGGGTTCGCCGACCGAGCCCAGGAGACGCAGGGACGACATATCGTGCTTCTGCGGATAGCTCTCACCCCAGCGCATGAAGGTGCGGATGGCGGTGGGGGCGGTGTAGAGAATGGTCACGCCGTACTTCTCGACCACGTCCCAGAAACGGTCTCGGTCGGGGTAGTCGGGGGAACCCTCGTACATGACTGAGGTTGCGCCGTTGGCCAGCGGGCCGTAGACGATGTAGCTGTGCCCGGTGACCCAGCCGATGTCGGCGGTGCACCAGTAGGTGTCATTCTC
>CAYXDE010000008.1:48780-83815 GCA_964463525.1 uncultured Dehalococcoidia bacterium
GAACGTGGCGTAGGGGCCCAGCAGGTAGCCGGCGGTGGTATGGACGATGCCCTTGGGCTGGCCGGTGGTGCCGCTGGTGTAGAGCAGATAGAGCATGTCTTCGCTGTCCATCTGTTCCGGCTCGCAGACCTGGGACTGGCCTTCCATGAGGTCGTGCCACCAGATGTCGCGGCCGTCAACCATCTTGTCGTCGGCGGACTCGGTGCGTCGGAGGACGATCACCTTCTCCACGCTTGGCGCGCCGCCCTCTTGGTCCAGAGAGTCATCGGCGTTCTGCTTCAGGGGGACGATGCCGCCGCGCCGGAAGCCGCCGTCGGCCGTGATCATTATCTTGGACTCGGAGTCGTTGAGCCGGTCGCGCAGAGACTCAGCGCTGAACCCGCCGAAGACCACACTGTGGGCGGCCCCGATGCGGGCGCAGGCCAGCATGGAAATGGGCAGCTCCGGGACCATGGGCAGGTAGATGGTGACCCTATCTCCCTTCTTCACGCCCAGGCTCTTCAGTCCGTTGGCGAACTGGCAGACCTCCCGGTACAGGTCCCAGTAGGTGTAGACCCGGCGGTCACCTGGCTCGCCTTCCCAGACGAGCGCAGCCTTGTTGCGGCGGCTGGTGGTCAGGTGGCGGTCGATGCAGTTGTAGGAGACGTTGAGTTTGCCGCCGATGAACCATTTGGCATATGGAGGGTTCCATTCGAGGACAGTGTCCCACTTCTTGAACCAGTCCAGTTCGTCGGCGAACTTGGCCCAGAACGCTTCCGGGTCCCGCGCGGCCTCCTCGTAGACGTTGGGGTCGGAGATATTAGCCTGTGCTTTGAACTCCTCGGTGGGAGGAAAGGTACGGTCCTCTTGAAGCAGGGCGTCGAATCTTCCGGAATCTTCTACCACTTGGCGACCTCCTGGCCGAACCGTGCCCGGCGTTTGATCTCGTAAGCGCGGATTTAATAGACGAATTTGAGCGTGTCAGCCCGTTGTTTTTCAGGCTAAATCGCACAGGATTTTTAACACAAGCGGCAGGTCATTGCAATCAGAAAATGTTGTGCGCCGTATCGACTTTCGGACCAGAAGGGGTAGAATTCGGTACTTATGAGCTTGGACGCCGAACAACCGCTAGCGGAGCCTACTGAATCCGAGCCTAGCCGCTGGAATAAGGTCCTGGTCGGGACGGCCGCGACGCTGGGGATGTTCTTGGCCGCGATGGACACCTCGGTGAACGTCGCGCTGCCGTCTATGACAGAAGCACTGGATGCCGACCTGCAGAGCATCCAGTGGGTGATCGTGGCGTTCATCGCAACTCAGGCATCACTGGTTATGGGAGCCGGTAGTTTCGCCGACCGCTTTGGCCTGAGGCCGGTTTATATCTTCGGCACCACGACTTATCTGGTGTCGATGTTCTTCATCGCGTTTTCGCCCAATCTTGAGACCGTGGTGGGGTTCCGGGTGATGCAGGCCCTTGGTGTCGGTTGCCTATTTGCGGTCTCACCGGCCATTGCCGCTGGAGTGTTCCCCAGCCACCGGCGCGGGTTGAGCATGGGTTTTACGGTGGGCAGCCAGGCGTTGGGGATGCTGGCGGGGACTATAGGAGCAGGATTGTTGGTCGGGTGGCTCGGCTGGGAATGGATCTTCTTGGGCCGGACACCCTTCGCGGTGATCGCCATCATCATCGGAATCTGGTGTCTGAAGCAGCGCAGCAGCGGCGGATCGACGGGGCCTGCGTTCGACGTTGTGGGGGCCATTCTACTGGTGGGCGGGCTGCTGTGCCTCATTATCGGTCTGCGGTTGGGCCGGTCTGTTGGGTGGACCTATCCGGTCGTTCTAACCCTGTTGCCTCTCGCTCCTATTTTCCTTGGCGGTTTCTGGCGTGCCGAACACATCGCCCGTTGGCCGGTCCTGCCGGGTTACCTGTTGCGGATCCGCGGATTCGTCGTCTCCACGTCGAGCATGTTTTTGGCCAGTCTTGGCGTGTTTGTGATCTGGTTCATCTTCCCCTTCTATGTCTCCGATAGTCTGGGCGGAAGCGCCCTCACACTGGGACTGATGCTGGCAACTCTGGCCTTCTTCAACACCGTCTATTCCGGGGCCGGGGGGTGGCTCTGCGATAGATTCAGCAACTTGCCGGTGGCGGGGGGGGGCCCCGGCTACCATTCCCCCACTGGCCGGGGGGGGGGGGGGGGGCCCGGGGTCATGGCCTCTGGGTTGCTGTACCTAGGATTTTCAGACCCTGGCACAGCCCTCGGGAACGTGGCTTTACGGATTGGGATCGTTGGCGCTGGGCTAGGCTTTTTTCAGGCGGCTTCATACTCGTTGATGCTGGGCAGCGTGCCTTCAGAGCGTTTTGGCACGGCCGGTGCCGCCCTTTCATTGGCCCAGTCATGCGGGCGGGTCTTATCGGTAGCGGTGATCGGCGGAATATTTGGTTGGCGCAACGACCATCACCTGGCGGAGTTGGCGGTTGGCTTCGAGTCTGAAGGCGTCGCTTTTATCAAGGCCTTCAAAGACGTGTTTCTCATCGGGTCGTCGTTGGGCTTGTTTGCCGCCTTGGTCTTCTTGGTTGGCGGCTGGAGCGGGCGGCCTGTCTTGGGTCCAGACCAACAGCAGGAGCTACGGGCCGGGGCCACCGAGGCCGGATTGGACTGACGCGCCCGTGTTTGACTCAACCCGTGCTTGACTCAAATAGTAAACTCCCTCTGGCGTAGAATTTAATCAAACATGGCATTCAATCGGCCCAGGAGACTTCTTTAGATGGCCTTTCAATTCGGAGTATTCGACCACATCGAACCTGTTCCCGGGTTGGGACTGCAAGAGACCTACAACCTGCGCATGGAACAGATCGAGGTATTGGACAAGGCTGGCTATTACGCCTACCACCTTGCGGAGCACCACACCCCGGCGGTGCACAGTTTGGCCCCTTCCCAGAACGTGTTTCTGGCGGCTGTGTCACAAAGGACCGAGAATATCCGTTTTGGGCCCGGTATCTGCGTGCTGCCCTTGCACCATCCGGTCCAGCTTATAGAGGAATACTGCATGCTGGACCACCTGAGCGGCGGGCGGCTGGAGATTGGCGTCGGCCGCGGTGGTGTGTTTGAAGCATTCTTCTGGGGGCAAGACTCGGATGTGGAAGCCAACTACGCCCGCTACCGGGAGACTCTGGCGGCCGTCCAGAACGGTCTGAGTCATGATGTTTTGGACCACCAAGGCGAGTTCTACAACTTTGACGCGCTGCCCATGCGGCTTCGGCCCATGCAGGAGCCCATGCCGCCCTTCTGGTATATGCGCAACGTGGAGACAGCGGCCATAGACGGGATGAACACCATCATCGTCGGCGGGCTGGATAGTTTCGAGGCCAACGTGTCACGCTACCGCAGCGAATGGGAGAAACATCAGGGCGTGGGTGCGCTGACCGCCCAAGGGACCGAGCCAAAGATCGGGTTGGTGGTCCATCTGCTTTTGGCGGACACCGACGAAGAGGCCATGGCACAGGCCGAACCCGCCTGGGAGCACTACCGGTGGAACCTGGGGACCCCACGGCGGCTTGAGGCGGAACGGCGCGGCCTGACCCAGTTCACCGGCGAGGGCATGAACCCCCGGCCAGCTTCTATCCCAGCCAGGGAGTTGCCTCAGGAAGAGCGCCGCGACTTGGATGCCACGCTGGATGATGAGGAGCGCCTGGAGCGCCAACAGCGCAGGGAGAACCTGCGAGGGCGGGTGGCTGACGACGGCGGCGGGGCAGGGTTTGGCTCCGTGGCAGGCTCCCCCGATACCATCAGAAAATACATGGACGAGTATGTCGCCACCGGCGCCAATTACTTCGTCGGCGCATTCCAGTGGGGCGACCTTTCCCACGAACAGGCCATGCGTTCCATAGAGCTATTCACCAACGAGGTGATGCCCCACTACGCGAGCTGAACGATTCAGCCTATCGAGTTTACCGACCAGACTACTGACCAGACTACCGACCAGACTATCGACCAGACTACCTAGCGGAGTAACCGAGTCCATGGATATTCACGGTCTGAACCCATCAGAGCTTGCCGGCCGGCGGGACGAGATTCTTGGTCACTTCAGGCGGATCGATGAAGAATTCGACCGGAGGCGGGGCGAGAATAAGCTTCTGGTCAAAGCCGAAGACATCCAGTGGGAGTCTGCATCCCGGGTGCACCCCACCCAGCAAGAAGGCCATCTGCTGGCCAGGATCATCTCCCCGGAGCTGGGCTTCAACATACACACGTTCCGGGTGTTCAAGCGGCAGATCGGAGGCGGTGGGATCGACGGCGCTTTCCACACCCACGGCGACGCGGTCAAGTACTACCTTGAAGGCAAGGGCAAGGAGATTATCGACCAAGACGAGGTCGAGGTGTCCCCCGGTGATCTGGCTTTCATACCGGGCAATGTCTGGCACGGCACCGAAAACACCGGCGACGAACCCATGGTATTCATTGCATTTCACCAGATTCCGGGCACCCACTTACCGGTCCCGGCTTCCTGGCAGTACCATGCCGACGACCTAACCGAGCACGAAAGTATCGATAGCCGCGTGGCCAAGATGGCCGGCGAAGACCCTGCAGCCATGGACTCGGCTACCCTCTATTCCTGGCGTCAGCACCTGCTGCATGAACTCGGAGTCTTGGACGACGAGTTCAACGACCGCAGGAAACAGAAGAACTACTTGGTGCCCCGGAACAACGTCCCCTGGGAAACGCCGGCTGACAACCAGACAGTCTCGCTGATAGCTCCGGAACTCGGGTTCGACATCTACACTCTTCAGGTATCGGTCCGGGTGGTCCCTCCCGGTCATAGCGACGAAACGTTCCACAGCCACGGCGAGGCCGTCCATTGCTACATCTCAGGCGAGGGACAGCAGATCGTGGGAGACCAAGAGCTTGAGGTGTCGGCCGGAGACTTGGCTTTCATTCCTGCCGGCGTGGCCCACGGCATCCGAAATTCGACAGGCGAGGCCATGCGGGTCGTGGTCGCCGAGCAGATGCCGGGCACCTATCTGCAGAAACCGGTCATCGGACATCAGTCAGCCTAGACCTGGGTTTGGAGGACGATTTGGATTCTATGAATAACATGGGTGTCTTACTCCCCACCAGAGGAGTCCTGGTGTACCCCAAAGGCGGCAGGCCGCGGGTGGAACTGAACTGGCAGATGGCGGAGACCGCCGAGCGCATCGGATACGACTCGGTTTGGGTTGGCGACAGCATCACCTCCAAGCCCCGTTTGGAGCCGCTCACCGTGATGGCTGCCCTGGCCGCCCGCACCCATAGTGTCAAGATCGGGACCGCCGTCATGCTGAACGCTCTGCGGCACCCGGTGCACCTGGCCCATTCCATAGCCACCATAGACAACATATCCGACGGGCGCATCATTCTGGGTCTGGGAGCCGGGAGAAGCAACAACCAGATGTTCGTGGATGAACATGCGGTGGTCGGCGTTCCGATAGAAGAACGGGCCGGCCGGATGGAAGAGAGCATAGATGCGATGCGGATGCTCTGGTCACAGGACGATGTCTCCAGCCCCGGCGGCTACTATCCCTTGGAAGGTGTTAGCTTGGAGCCGAGGCCGGTGCAAGAGCAGGTGCCTATCTGGATCTCCAGCAACTGGGTACAGCGCGGCCTCGGCAGGGTGGCGGCCCAGGGAGATGGGTGGATAACCAATGTCCCGTCCACGGACCTGTTCACCCAGTGCTGGGACAAGATCCAGGAGAAAGCCAAGGAAGGAGACCACGACATCAGCGGCCTGAAACGCTGTCTCTATATATCGGTCAACCTGAACGATGAAGACGAGGCGCTTGCTGAGGGCGACAATTTCATGCGTTCCTATTACAGCGTGCCCTATGACGTGATCAGCAAGCAGTTGCTTTGCGTGTTTGGTCCGGCCCAGAAATGTATCGACACCATCAAACGGTATCGGGATGCCGGGGTCGATTACTTTATCGTCCGGTTCGCCTCGCCCAACCAGATGGAACAGTTGGACAAGTTCACCGAGTCAGTGGTACCGGCTCTGGGTTGATTCTTCTCTGGCTATCCCGTAAAGCTCCAGCTTCTCTAAAACTCCCCATTTGACCGTGGGGCCGAGCTGTGAGCCCTCGTAGAGCATGCCTGCTTTCTGCATGACTCGGCCCGAGGACGGGTTGCGGGTGAAGTGGGCGGCGTAGACCCGGTCGAGCTTCAGAGCGCTGAACGCGTGGCCGATCATGCCCTTCACGGCTTCGGTGGCGTAGCCTCGGTTCCAGTAGGGCTTGCCCACCCAGTACCCAAGCTCGGCCTGGTTGCGGTCTTCATCCAGATGCAGTCCGATCGAGCCGATGAATGAACCGTCCGCACGCAGTGTTATGGCGAAGTTGACCAACTCACCGGAGGCAATCTGTTCCTGACACGACCTGATCCACTTTTCGGCCATGCCGTCTTCGTAAGGGTGCTCGATGTTGCGGGTGGTGGATGCCACATCCCGGTCTCCCGCCAAACGCTGGACATCGGCAGCGTCTGAGAATCGAACCGGGCAGAGCAACAGGCGTGTGGTTTGGATGGTCAAAGTGGATCCATGCTAGCACGGCTTGAGCCCCAAGACCGCTCTCGCCTTGACTGCTAAATGGCCCCTTGTTACACTGCGAACGTGCGGGCGGTTAGCTCAGTTGGTTAGAGTACTTGCTCGACACGCAAGAGGTCAGTGGTTCGAGTCCACTACCGCCCACCACTCAGATGGGCAACCGCACACGGACCTCCCAGCGGGATTTAACCCGAACTTTTAAACCTTACCCTGAGATACACTGGCGGCGCCCCGTGGCCTGGTTCACTGGAGCTTGCCCGGTATTGAATTTGCGAGTTAGTGAGACAGGATGGACGCGGCCCAGTTACTTAAGAAAGACGCCAACCCCAGGATTCCCAAGTTCAACGCGGGCGACACCGTCCGGGTAAACTTCCGCATCAGGGAAGGCGAAAGAGAAAGGATCCAGGTCTTCCAGGGCGTGGTGATCCGGTTGCAGAACGGCAAAGGCCCTGCAGCCAACTTCACCGTGCGGCGCATCACCGCCGGTATCGGAATCGAGCGTGTGTTCCCACTGCATTCACCCCTGGTCGAGTCTCTGGAAGTCACCAGATACGGCTCGGTCCGCCGCGCCAAGCTCTACTATCTGCGCGGATTGCAGGGCAGGGCTGCCAGGATCAAGGAACTCAACCCCGTCCAGCGCAGAAAGGCCCAGGAAGAGGCCGCTGCCGCCGCCGCGGAACTCTCTGAACAGATCGCCGCCGCCGAAGCGGAGTCCGAAGAACTAGAGGTCGAAGAACCTGTGGACGATCCGGAAGAGCAACCCACAGACGACGTGGAAGAAACCGCGGTCGACGAAGCCTCGGACGAGCCCGCCGACGAACCGGTGGCAGAAGAAGCTGCTGAAGAGCCTGCCGACGAACCAGCCGAGGAAGAACCAGCAGAAGAAGCACCAACCGAGGAGCCCGCCGGAGAAGAACCTCCGGCTGAAGACCCACCGGCAGAAGAAACGGAAGAGGAATAAACGAAACCAATCACGGCCCGCACCCAGCGGGCCGTGCTGATTTTAGGGCAGGTCTGCGTTTCCCTATGCACTACGGTCGCGGATTAAAGGTCGCGGGCATATATGGTTAGCATGAGATATGCGGAAGTGGCGGTGGATGCGGCGGTGGCCCATTCCAGGACCTTCTCCTACTCGGTCCCGCCCAGGTTCACCGTGGAACCAGGACAACTGGTCTGGGTCCCCTTCGGCCGAAGAGTGCTCCAAGGTCTGGTTGTTGAACTGGTCGAGACCCCTAATGTCCCAGAGACACGGGCTATCCTGCAGCCGGTGGAGCCGTCGCCCCTGATCGGCCCAGAGCATCTCCAGTTGGGCCGCTGGATCAGCAGTCACTACCGTTGTTCCCTGTTCACCGCAATGGCACCGTTGCTGCCTCCTGGATTCGAGGACCACGTCCGCTCCAGGATCACCGCCGTTCCTGACGTCGATCCCAACGGCAATGATCTGAAGCCCGAGACTCTAGAAGCCCTGGTGGCGCTTAAAGCCAAGAGGGCGGGCCTTGATGAGACCGAGTTAACCAAACTGATCGGCAGCAACGCCAACCGCGAGTTGACCCGTATGGTTGACAGGGGCTTGGTGCGGCGCCAGTTGAGCATGCCTCGGCCGAGGGTAGCTCCGAAATACGAAACGTTCTTGATGCCGTCGCCCGCTGCCGGACCGGAACCCAGTCTTCCACCCCGCCAAGAAGGATTGCTGGCGGCGGTGCGCGAGGAAAGGGCGCCTTACCCAGCCGCCGTGGCCAACAAGGAGTTTGGGAACGGTGTGGGCCAGGCCCTTTTCAGCAAGGGGCTGGTCGCCATGGAATGGGTGCGGGCCGACGCCGCTACAGTGGCCCGCCCCGGCCCGGTCAACGGCCGCCAACAGCACACCTTGACCGCTCACCAAGCAGAAGCGCTGTCCAAGATACAAGAAGCTTTGGACGACCGGGATATCCAACCCCGCAGTTTCCTGCTCCACGGCATCACGGGCAGCGGGAAGACCGAGGTCTACCTCAGGGCCATAGACGAAGTGGTTCGCCAGGGTAAACAGGCCATCTTCATGGTGCCTGAGATCTCACTGACGCCCCAGACGCTGGAACGGGTCAACGCCTGGTTCCCGGGCCGGGTGGCGATGATGCACAGCCGCTTGACTTCCCGCCAGCAGTTCGACCAGTGGTGGGACATACGCGAAGGCAAATATGACGTTGTGGTCGGCCCGAGAAGTTCCCTGTTTGCGCCTTTGACGGACCTGGGTCTCATCGTTGTAGATGAAGAGCATGAGTGGACCTACAAGCAGATCGAGACCCATCCTCTTTACCATGCCCGGGCCGCCGCATTGCGGCTGGGACGCCTTACGGGCTCGCCGGTGCTGCTGGGCAGCGCAACGCCTGACGTCGAGACCTACCACGCGGCCACTCGGGGCCGGCACACGCTGCTGGAGCTGCCGGAGCGAGTGAGCGCAGGCCCCGACCGGGTGTCACGCCTGGCCCAGGTAGAGGTCTGCGACATGCGTGAAGAACTCCGGGAGGGCAATCGCAGTATCTTCAGCCGGGTCTTGTCCCAGGGCCTTAAAGACTGCGTCGGCGGCGGACACCAGGCCATATTGTTCTTGAACCGCCGGGGAGCGTCGTCCATCGTCCAGTGCCGCGACTGCGGCCACGTGGTCACCTGCCGTAGCTGCTCGGTATCACTGACCTACCACTCCACCCAGGAATCGCTGCTCTGCCACGTGTGTAACCGTCGGACCAGGATGCCGAACACCTGCCCGTCGTGCAGCGGGACACACATACGCCAATTGGGGGCTGGGACCCAGCGCGTGGTGGAAGAGGTCAAAAAGCTGCTGCCTGATGCCACGGTCGACCGCCTGGACGCCGACGCCACCCGCTCCGGCCAGGACACGGAGGACACCATGGACCGTCTGACCAGCGGGGATACCCAGGTATTGGTGGGCACCCAGATGGTGGCCAAGGGCTTGGATATTCCAAACGTGACCTTGGTGGGAGTGGTGCTGGCCGACATCGGACTCTATCTCCCCGATTTCAGGGCCGGAGAAAGGGCCTTTGGGCTGCTCTGCCAGGTGGCCGGCCGCGCGGGCCGGGGCGAGGATATCGGCCAGGTGGTGGTGCAGACCTACAACCCTGAGCACTACGCCATCCAGGCCGCTGCAGCCCAGGACTATTCGGCCCTCTACGAGTATGAGATCGACGCCAGAAGAGAGATGGGCAGTCCGCCTTTCAACGAGATGGTGCACCTGGTGTTCCAGGACCCGAACGACGCCCAGGCGCTGCGTCTGTCCACGGAGACGGGACGAACGCTGACGCAACGCGCCGAAGCCCAAGGACTTACCGACGTCGAGGTCATCGGCCCAGCCCCGGGAATACCTTCCCGGATACGAGGCCGCTACCGCTGGCATCTGACTCTGCGAGGGCGGCGGCTGCTGCGGTTCATCGAGGGCATGGAATTCCCTTCCGGCTGTACGGTAGATGTTGACCCTGTGCACGTCCTGTAGCCAGCTTTACACCCCTCAGAAGGGTTGAATATAATAACCAACGTCCCCGGAATAAACATTTACGAGCAAGCAAGCGGTGCCGCACCGCACCGCTGTAACCCTGATTCTGACACCTGTGAGGTGGACCCAGTGGCAATCTTGGAGATGCGTCTCTTGCCCGACCCGATATTGCGCAAGCAGGCGAAAAAAATAGCGAAAGTCACCCCGCAGCTTAAGACGCTGGTGGAGAACATGGTTGAGACCATGCGCGACCAACGGGGTGTGGGCTTGGCCGCCAACCAGGTGGGGTCCCTTCAGAAGGTGGCAGTCATCGAAACTCCGGAGATGGAAGAGCCGCTGGTGTTGATCAACCCGGAGGTCATGAAGACCGAAGGCGAGCGTCAGGTGGAAGAAGGCTGTCTGAGCGTCCCCGGCTACCGTGGTCTGGTCAATCGCTCCGAGACTGTCAGGGTCAAGGCCATGGGGTTGGACGGAAAGACGTACCGGCTCAACGCTGATGACCTGCTGGCCCAGGCGCTTGAACACGAGATCGACCATCTGAACGGCATCCTGTACATCGATCACTTGGTCAGTCACGAAAGCCTCTACAAGATCACCTACCACGGACACGACGACGAAGAAGAAGAGTTTGACGGCGAGGAAGAAGAGTCAGAGGACTCCGTGGATGCGGAGCAGTCTGCGTCCGTGAGCGAGGACTAAGCGCTGTCAGCTCGCTCCGCCCTTGATCTCGCCTGTTCGGACCTCTGCGGTCTATCTTTATTTCATATCGTATAGCCCATGATTGAAAAACTTGCCGCCTGCTGTGCTGCCCTGGGAACGGACGCCTACCTGGTGGGCGGGTTCGTGCGCGACTGGATACTGTCCGCCAAGCCGGGGCATGACATAGACATCGCTGTTTCCGGAGACCCGGAATCCATCGCGCGGGAGATCGCTCAAACACTGGCGGGCACCGTTGTGCCGTTGAGCCCGGCGCACGGAGTGATCAGAGTGGCGGGGCCGGGTGACCTTGAAGCCGGGGACCCCCCGTGGAACATCGATATCAATGGGTTCACCGGTCCTATCGAAGACGACCTGCGCAGGCGGGATTTTTCCGTCAACGCCATGGCTGTCCCGATCGCGGATTGGCCGTCCCCGGAAGCCGTTATCGACCCTCTGGGAGGCAGGTCCGACCTGGCCACCAAGACCATTCGGGCCCTGGGCCCCACCGTTTTTCGGGATGACCCCGGGAGGCTGCTGAGAGCGGTGCGTCTGGCCGGGCAGTTGAAATTTCGTGTTGAGCCGGGCACATCCAAGCAGATCAGGGCCGATTCAGCTCTGCTAGCCCAGGTATCTTCGGAACGGGTCAGAGAAGAGTTCTTGAAGGTCCTATCGCTGGATGGCGCCAAAGGACAGCTTGAGGTATTGGACCACTTTGGCCTTTTTGAACAGGTGATACCGGAACTTCAGAACGCGAAGGGTGTAGAACAGCCGATCGAGCACTACTGGGACGTTTGGGGCCATACCATGCACACGGTCGAGGCCGCGGAGCTGATCACCAAGGGGCATCAGAATTCGCCGGTGTTTTCCTGTGTGCCGTGGACCGAGGAAAGCGAGGCCCATTTCAATCAACAGGCTACCGACGGGCATACCAGGGCCACGGTGTTGAAGCTGGCGGCGCTGTTCCATGACATCGCCAAACCCCAGACGAAGTCCCAAGAAGCCAATGGCCGCACCCATTTTTTCGGCCACTCCGAACAGGGGGCCGAAGTTGCGGCCAACCGTCTGGGGCTGCTTAGGGTCAGTTCGAACGGCATCGATATGGTCGCTAGGATGGTGGAGCACCATCTGCGCCCTACCGGCATGAAAAACGGCGATGATTGGCCAACCGACCGGGCGATCTACCGTTACTTTCGCGACGTGGGCGATGTTGCCATCGACACTTTATATCTAAGTTTGGCCGATTATTTGGCGGCATTAGGCCCCAACTTAGTGCATGAGGAATGGCTCAACCATGCTAGAATGGTCGGACATATTCTCCACATTGGCACAAGTGAGCCGGTTTCCCCCACAACCACCCGCCTCATCACCGGACACGACCTGATGACCCACTACGATCTGCAACCGGGGCCAGAGATTGGCGCCGTGTTGGAACGTGTCGAAGAGGCCCGGGCCGCTGGGGAGATCCAAACCAAGGAGCAAGCCCTGGAAATGGCTGGCAATGCACTGAGATATCTGGCCGAGCAACTCTCGCCGGAAAACCATAGCAACGGGTCGATTTAGCCGATGCGCTCGCGCAGTATACGTTTATCCATATCGATTCTTCTGATCCTGGGCGTCGCTATAGCCGCCCTGGGATTCAAAGATATCAACATAGACATCCCTGGCATCCCCCGGATCGAACGCGACGGGACCGGACCGTTGGGGCTCAAGCTCGGTCTTGACCTGCGGGGCGGCGGCCATTTGGTCTATCAGGCTGATACCGGCACCAAATTTGAAGTCACATTCGCCGGCGAAGTCGACGTTGACACCCTCATAGCCGCTTTGGAAGAGGCGCGATTCGGCGAGGACGACCTCGAGCTGGAAGGCTTGCAGCTCGGTCCCCTCGGCTTGAACCGATTCCAGATACGCACGGACATCCTGGCTGAAGACGACCCCAGGCACACCGGCCTGCAAGATGTTTTGGCCGAGGCTGTGGGGCCCATCACGCTGTTCGAATCCAGCGTTATCGAGAAGCCGACCCCAGCGCAGATGGAAGGCGTTCTCGACAACATCACCGGCCGTGTCGACCGGTTCGGGACCGAAGAGCCCATCATTCAGATATTTGGTGAAGACCGGTTGATCGTGCAGCTGCCGGGCGCTAGTGGTTCGGTCACCGAGATCGAGCTTGCTGCACCTGACCCGGAGGCTGATCCACCCATCCCAGCAGTGGAAGTCGACGTTTTCACGGAGCTGCCACGTATCTTGGCCGCTGCTGGGTACGAGGAATTCGAGATCGATTTCCACAACGAAAGGACCTTCACCGTCCGGTCTAACACTGTGAACAGCGAGATACAGGGAACGGCCCTCGGGATGATAGCCACTGAGATTGGCCAAGTCCTTCGATTCGGCGTCAGCAGCGGCATCGACGAGGCCAAGGCTCTCATCGGCCAGACAGCCCAACTTGAGTTCAAAGAACGGACCTGCTCAGACGCAAACTGCACAACCTTCACAGATGCAGACATTGGTCTGACCGGTGACGACCTCTCCCGCCCCGAGGCTGCTGCCAACCCGGTGGGCATCGGCTGGGTGGTGAACCTCCAGTTCAACGGCCGGGGTTCGGATATCTTCTCCGATCTGACCCGCCGTATCTCCACCTCGGAAGCGCAGGTGACCAAGCGGATAGCCATAATCATGGACGACCGGCAGCTATTGGCGCCGGTGGCCCGGGCCCACATCCGCGACGGGCGGACGCAGATAACAGGCAACTTCAACCGGGAAGAAGCCCGCACACTTTCCATCCAGATCGAGTCGGGCCGCTTGCCGGTGCCGCTCAGGCTGATCCAGGAAAGCGATGTCGATGCCCTGTTGGGCTCCGAGTCGTTGAAGAACAGCCTCATCGCCGGACTGGTCGGGTTGGGTCTCGTCCTGGTGTTCATGATCATCTACTACCGCATGGCGGGCGTGGTGGCGGCATTTGCCCTGGTGTTCTACGCAGTCATCGTGTTGGCCGTCTTCAAGATGATTCCCATCACCCTCGAACTGGCCCACATCGGAGGGTTCATACTGTCCATCGGTATGGCCGTTGACGCCAATATCCTGATCTTTGAACGCATGAAAGAAGAAGTGCGGATCGGCCGCACGCTTGCTTCGTCCATGGAGGTTGGGTTCGGGCGCGCCTGGCCGGCCATCCGGGACAGCAATATCTCAACCATGATCACCTGTCTGGTGCTGTTGTGGTTCGGTGACCGCTTGGGCGGTGGCCTGGTGACCGGCGTGGCCATAAGTCTGTTCATAGGCGTTGCGGTCAGCATGTTCACCGCCGTGGTGGTGAGCCGTAACCTGCTGCAGCTGATGGCATGGATAGGACTGGGCGGGCGGATCAACCTGTTTACACCTGAGTCTTTGCAGCGCAATAACTCAGAGGCCCTACAAACCCCGGCCCCGCGAGGAGGACGCTGATGCTTGATATCGTCGGCAAACGGGGTTGGTATTTCCTGGTATCTGCTCTGGTGATCCTGCCGGGACTCGTCTCGATGATCGGGTCACCGGGCTGGATCACGGGTGATTCAGGACTCAAAGCTGGCATCGACTTCAGCAGCGGTTCCGTGATGAACGTAACCTTCCGCCAACCGGTGGAGGAAGACCATATCCGGGAGCGCATGGACGAACTTGGTCACTCTGAGGCGTTGATCCAACGTATCGGCGGCACCAACTTCTTCATCAGGACCGAGGTGCTGCAAGAGGCGATCGGCAACGGACTCTCCGAACGGGAGGTCATCGAGCGCGACCTGGAGAAGTTCTTGGGCATGGAAAGGGAGCGGGTTGAGTTCGACACAGTCTCTCCCATAGTGGCCCAAGAAACGGTCAGGACGGCGTTCTACGCTCTGGCCGCGGCTTCGGTGTTCATCTTGTTCTTCGTTTGGTACGCGTTCAGACGGGTGCCCAAGGCGCACCGGTACGGGGTCAGCGCAATCTTGGCCTTGGTGCACGACCTGCTCATAATCCTGGGTATATTCTCCATCCTGGGCAGGGCCATCAACCTTGAAGTGAACTCCATGTTCATCGTGGGGTTACTGATCGTGGCCGGTTACAGCGTTAATGACACGATAGTAGTGTTCGACCGCATCCGAGAAAATGTATCGCGGAGTCCCGACCGGGACCTGGCGGCCACCGTTAACCTCAGCATCATGGAGAGCGTGGGGCGGTCGCTGAACACCAGTATCACGACCTTGGTGGTGCTGCTGGCCATGTTGTTCATCGGTGGCAACAGCATCCGGGAATTGCTCTTGGTCTTGGCGATCGGAGCAGTGGCCGGCACCTACAGTTCGATCTTCATCGCCAGCCAGTACCTGGTCATGTGGGACCGTGGCGAGATCGGGCGGTTCTTCAGGCGGGGACCCGCGGCTGCGGCGTCATCTCTGTTGCACCTTATCGGCCGCTAGATAGCCCCGGCAGGCTAGCCATTGGGTAGAAGCACTATCCTGCCGATGGGCTTACGCTCGGTGATGAGCCGGTAGCCTTCCTCAGCCTGCTCCAGAGGCAGTTCCAGGTCCACCACAGGCCGTAGACTGCCGTCCAAGACCATGGAGGCGGCCTGCATAACCGTGGCCCGGGATACCCCCGACGCTCCCAAGACCGTAGCGTCCCGGAAGATCACCTCGGCCGGGTTCAGGCTGACATTCTCACCCACGATCTCTCCCAGCAGGACCAGTCTACCGTACTGGGCCAGGCTTCTCAGAGTCGATGGATAGAGGGCGGAGCCTACGGTGTCGACAACGACGCTGGCGCCCTCATCCCCTGTTAGGGCCATCACCAACTCGGCGAAATCCAGCCCGTTATCGACCAGGACCTCGGCAGCCCCAAGCCCAAGAAGCGCAGCTTCCTTTTCTGGCGACGAGGATACAGCCAGCACTCGCGCTCCTAGAGCCGCCGCTGCCTGTACCGCGTGGGAACCCAGGCCCCCGCCGGCGCCGGTGACCACAACCGTTTCCCCCGGTTTTACCTGAGCGGTTACCTGGACAACCTGTAGGGCAACTCCCATGGGACAGGCCAGCAGGGCGGAACTGAGCGGGTCGAGCCCATCGGGGAGCTTGACCAGGCTGTGTTCTGACAGAGCGGCGTATTCAGAAAACCCGCCGTCCCGGCCGTGGCCGATGCCCTGACCTTCCCGGCAGCGGTGCTCACGCCCAGCGGAGCACCGGTCGCAGTTTCCGCAGGCTTCGGTGAGGATGCTGGCCACGCGGTCTCCTGCGCTCAGGCTGGTGACCTCGCTGCCGGTTTCTTCGACCACCCCTGATATCTCGTGACCCAAGACAACGCCGGGCGCAACCCCGCGCCGGAGCACGCCAGCCATGACGGACCGGTCGTGGTGACAGAACCCGCAGGCAGTAACTCGTACCAACGCCTGGCGGGGCGTTGGTACGGGCGTTGGGGCATCCCTCACTTCGAGAAGTGGAGGGTCGCCCGCTTGTTTCAGGAAAAGGGCTCGCATACCCGTGGATTATAGTACGACTGGTATGCCGGAGAGCGTATACCGGCGATGCCTGGCTAACGTATAATCGGTGCAGCTGGTCCAGCCTCAAAATAGGGGCCGGCTTGTGGCTGGGGATCAGTTTGGCGCTGAGGTTGAGAATGAAGATCGGGGCCCATGTTTCGACATCCGGAGGCATCAGCAACGCGGTGGCCAGGGGCCAAGAGATCGGCTGCGAGGCCATCCAGATATTCGGTTCCTCGCCCCAGACCTGGGCCTTCAAACCTGTGCCCGGCGAGCAGATCGAGCTTTTCAAGCAGGGCTTGGCCGACGCCGAGATCGGCCCGGTATTCCTGCACGCCATCTACCTGATCAATCTGGGCACTCCCAGCAAGGAGACCCTGCAAAAGGGCATCGACTCTCTGATCAACTACATGAATCTGGCTGCCGATATCGGCGCCGGTGGTGTGATCGTGCACCCGGGGAGCCACGGTGGCCGGGGATTTGAAGAGGTCCTGCCTCAGGTGGTTGAGGCTATCAAGTTGGTCTTGGACGTCTCTCCTGATGGTCCGGTTTTGGCGGTGGAGAACATGGCTGGCATGGGTCAGCACATCGGCGCTAAGTTCGAGGAACTGGGCGACATTCTAAAAGCTGTAGACAGTCCCCGCCTCAAGATATGCTTGGACACCCAGCATTCCTTCGCTGCCGGGTACGACCTGACCAACCCTGAGGGAATACAGGCCATGCTGGACGAGTTGGATGCCGGGCCTGGCAGTGCCAACGTGGCGGCGGTCCACGCCAATGACTCCAAGCGGGTCTGCGGTTCAGGAGTGGACCGGCATGACAATATCGGCGACGGCTTCATCGGAGAAGAGGGGTTCGCCGCCATAATGGGCAATCGGGCTTTCGCGGATGTGCCGTTCTTCCTGGAGGTGCCGGGCTTCGAGGGCAAGGGCCCGGACCAGAAGAACATCGACATCTTGAAGAAGATTCGGGCGCAGGTCGGGCTCTCTAGTTGATCAGCATGACCAACCGGGAGTTCGTTCGGCTGGTGCGCCAGGCCTATATGGACATGCCGCCCCACGTTGTCCGGGCATTGGATAACGTTGACGTGGTGGTTGAGGAGTGGCCCGGCCCGGATGAGCAAGACCTGATAAACGGCGAAGGCACCCTCTTCGGGCTCTACCAAGGTGTCCCAATGACGGAACGCGAGGGCGGAGACCCGATGCTGCCCGACAGGATCGTTATCTACCGGCAACCCATCTTGCGGAGCTGCTCCACCCGCACCGAAGCCGAGCACGAGATCAAGGTTACGCTCTGGCATGAGATCGGCCATTATCTGGGCCTGAGCGAGGACGACCTGCACCGGTTGGGTTACGGCTGATGGCGGACGTCCTGAGCCGTGGCGGTTGGGCCATGGGCACCGGCATGGGCCTGGGTCTGGCCCCCATCGCTCCAGCAACTGTGGCCAGCTTGGCGGCGGTGCTGATCTACGGGTTCTCTCCTTTAGACGAAGACTCCCTAGGCTTCTTCCTGCTCTGCGGCTTAGGATTCCTGGCCGGGATATGGGCCTGCCAGACCCTGATCACCGAGTCTGACCACGACCCCAAACGGGCGGTCTGGGACGAGTTCGCCGGCATGTGGATCACCTGCTTATTCCTGCCCAAGACGCTGCCCTGGCTCGCCGCCGCGTTCGTGGTGTTCAGAGTGTTGGATATCCTGAAACCGTGGCCGGTCCGGCGGTTCGAGGGCCTGCCGGGCGGGCTCGGGATCATGGCCGATGACTTAGCGGCTGGGGTAGTGGGGGCCGTAGGATTGAACGTGGTCTACCGGGCTTTTTTCTAGGCCTCCTTGCTGAGCCTGGTTCCATTGTCCGGCAATAACCCCTGTGTTATACTTCCACAAGCATCAACCCGCCCCGTTCCAGCTTCGGCCTAGGCGTCGAATCTGAGCACTGTGGCGGGGATTTTGCGGGTCACGCCGTCCCCCTGCGGCGGACTCTCGGACGTAACCGGCCAGATCGGCCGGTAAAAGGAAAAGGCACAGTCTATGGTAGAGTCCTTGGACCTCCCCGAAGAGCCGGCGGCAGAAGCGCCCCAGCCGGCCCCAACCCCAGCTCCGGAGCCTGCTGTGGCGGTAGCCACCGCTCCAGAACCGGCCCCCGCCCCTGCCGCTCCCGCGGCGCCCCCAGTGCGGGAACACCTGACCATGAAAGCCCTTCTCGAGGCGGGCGTCCACTTCGGGCATCAGACCCGTCGTTGGAACCCCATGATGAAGAAATATATCTTCACCCAGAGAAACGGCATTCACATCATTGACCTTCAACAGACCCTGGGCATGATAAACAACGTCTACCAAGAGATGGTGGACCTTGTGTCGGAAGGCGGCAAAGTCCTCTTTGTAGGCACCAAGCGCCAGGCCCAAGAGGTCATTCAGAGCGAAGCAGAACGCTGCGGCATGTTGTACGTCAACCAGCGGTGGTTGGGCGGCACCATGACCAACTTCCAGACCATCCGCACCCGCATCAACTACATGCTGGAACTCCAGCAGAAGCGGGACCAGGGATATTTCCGGCTCCTTCCCAAGAAAGAGGGAGTCAAACTACGTGACACATTGAACCGGTTGGAGAAGTACTTCACCGGCGTCCGTGACATGACTGAAGTCCCCAAGGCCATCTTCGTCATCGACATCGGCCGGGAAGACATCTGCATCGCCGAGGCCCAGCGCATGGGCATCGAGATATTCGCGATCGTCGACTCGGACTGCGATCCCAACAAGGTTGACCACATCATCCCCGGCAACGACGACGCTGTCCGGTCCATCCGGTTGATCACCAACCGCATGGCCACCGCCGTTCTTGAAGGCTTGGCCCTGCGTGAAGCCAAAGAACAGGCGCGCATCGAAGAGATGGCGGAAGTGGATGAGTCTCAGTTCCTGACGGCTTATGTCTCGCCGGACGACGAAGAGGAAGAGGGTCTTCCTGAGATGGAAGGCTTGGACACCGCCACCGTCGCCGAGGTTGCCCCCGCCACCGCTGCAGCCATAACACCTGTGGCTGAGCCTGAGGTGGAAGAGCCGGTGGCTGAAGCGGCCCCTGAAGCGGTGGCCGAAGCTGCGCCAGAGGCCGCGATAGAAGAACCAGTGGCAGAGGTTGCTGAGCCTGAGGCGACGGCTGGGCCTGCACCCGAGCCGGAACCGGCGCCCGAAGCAACCGAAGTCAGCGAGGAACCGTCGGCAGAGTGATCTTCTGAAGTTCCCAATCTACGGCCAGCTATGGGCTGGCCAATAGGAGCAATCAATTGGCGGTCGACGTAACATTAGTCCGGACCCTGCGTGACCAGACAGGAGCAGGGATCATGGATTGCAAACAAGCGCTGGAAGATTCCGGCGGCGACATTGAAAAGGCAACCCAAGCCCTTCGCGACAAAGGGGTGGCCAGCGCAGGCAAACGCGTGGGCCGGGACACCAATGAAGGTGTCATAGAGACTTACCTGCACACCGGCGGGCGGGTTGGAGCCATGGTTGAGCTTGGCTGTGAGACCGACTTCGTCGCCCGCACGGAAGAATTCCAGAAACTGGCCCACGACATTGCCATGCAGGTCGCGGCCATGGGCCCGGTCTACGTAGATAAGGACGAGATCGAAGAAGGGGACGCCCGTCCTCCCGCCCAGATCAGCCTGATGCAGCAGCCTTTCATCAAGAACAGTTCTTCGTCCGTTGGCGAGATGGTCACGGAGCTGGCTGGAAAGGTAGGAGAGAACATCCGAGTGGTCCGGTTCACTCGACTAGCAGTCGGCGAATAGTCCAATAGCAGGGTATGGCTGAACCTAGATACCGTCGCGTAATGCTGAAGATCAGCGGTGAGTCTCTCAAGGGAGACACACCGTATGGTATTGACCCCATAGCAGTGAATTACCTCTCAGAGCAGATCGGCGAAGCAGCCACGATGGGCGTGGAAGTCGCCGTGGTCATGGGAGGCGGGAATATCTGGAGGGGGGAGGCGGCCGAATCCAGGGGAATGGACAGGGCGACCGCCGATTACGCAGGCATGCTGGCCACCATCATCAACGCGCTGGCCCTTCAAGACGGCCTGGAGCAGCAGGGCATCGACGTTCGAACTCAGAGCGCCTTGCAGATGCAGGCTGTTGCCGAACCCTACATCCGCCGCCGGGCCATCCGCCATCTGGAGAAGGGGCGGGTCGTGCTCTTCGCAGCGGGCACCGGAAACCCCTATATGACCACCGATACCGCATCTGCGTTAAGGGCCCTGGAGATCAACGCCGACGTGCTGCTGATGGCCAAGAACAACGTTGACGGGGTCTATGACTCCGACCCCAATGAGAATCCCGACGCCGTGAGATTCGGCACTCTGGATTACATGGATGCCTTGAGCCGGCGGTTGGATGTGATGGATTCCACCGCGCTTTCCCTTTGCATGGACAACCAACTGCCCATAGTGGTCTTCAACATGTTTGAACCGGGCACCATGGGCAACATACTCGCTGGTCAGACCGTGGGCACTCTAATCAATGGGAGGGACTGATTATGCCTCCGAAAAATGACGACGCTACCCCCGAATCTGTTCTGTCTGAAGTATCCACGAAGATGGACCGCGCGGTGGACGCCTTCAAGCGTGACCTGACCCAACTCCGCACGGGCCGAGCCACCCCGGCTTTGGTGGAGAATATCGAAGTCGATTATTACGGCTCGATGACACCTCTGAAGCAGATCGCTTCCATCTCTGCGCCCGACGCCAGGGCCGTGATGATCCAGCCCTATGACGCCAGCTCCATGCGGGAGATCGAGAAGAGCCTGATGACTTCGGATATGGGGTTCAATCCGTCCAACGATGGGTCGATCATCACGGTGCCGATCCCACAGTTGACCCAGGAGCGCCGCCAAGAGATGGTCAAGCTCCTCAAGGGCAAGATCGAAGAGGGCAAGATATCGGTCAGGAACGTACGCCGTGACGGATTGGAGTCGCTCCGGAAGCTGGAGAAAGACAAGTCGATCTCTCAAGACGACGGCCGGCGCGCCCAGGACCAATTGCAAAAGACCACCGATGGTCACACAAAGCTGATCGACGAGACAGGGTCCGCCAAAGAGGCGGAGATCCTGCAGGTCTAACACAGTGCAGGTTGAGTCTCGCGAGCCACAGCCGCCCGCTGGGGACGGAGCTAACATCCCGGTCCATGTTGCCTTCATCATGGACGGCAACGGACGCTGGGCGCAGAAGCAGGGACTGCCGCGCATCGCCGGTCACGAGGTCGGTGTTCAGTGTATCCAGGGCGTATTGGAGACCCTGGGGCCTCTGGGCGTTAGATTTGTCACCCTCTATGCCTTCTCCACCGAGAACTGGAGCCGCCCCCAAGATGAAGTGGACGGCATCATGGACGTTTTCTCGGAAGCCATCGCCAGCCAGACCAAAGCGCTCCACGAAAAGAACGTCCGCATCGTACACGTCGGCCGGACCGAGAACCTCAATCCGGACCTCCGGGACGGCGTGGCGGAAGCCCAGCGCCTGACTCGAGACAACACGGGCATCACCTTGAACGTCGCCTTCGACTACGGCGGCCGGGCCGAGATACTTGAAGCAGTGCGCCGCATAATCAAAGACGGCATCGACCCAGACGAGATCGATGAAGAGCTCTTCAGCCGTTATCTCTTTACCGCCCACAGCCCGGACCCAGACCTGATCATCCGCACGGGTGGCGAGCAGAGGATCAGCAACTTCCTCCTTTGGCAATCGGCCTACAGCGAGATGTACCTCACGCCCACTCTGTGGCCCGATCTGGAGGCCGAAGAGCTGACAGAGGTGCTCCAAGCCTTTGGCAGCCGAAGACGCCGCTACGGCGCTCTCAACCCCGAAGACCAGAACCCAGACTCCCAACCGTCCCAAGACTAGGGATAGGGAGAGGTCTTGCTCCAACGGTCGCTTACGGCGTTGGTTGGAATCCCCGTACTTGTAGCCGTGATCTGGCTGGGAGCCCCTTGGCTGACTGTCCTGGTTGTGGCAGCCGGGGCGGCAGCCATCTGGGAACTCTACCGAATGACACCCCCTGGCGTTGGCCCTTTGCCCGTTGTGTTGGGCGTGGCGTGGGTGGCCGCCCTGCTCTCTGGCGCTCAAGCCGCATCCGGACGAGACAATTTCCTGGTTATTTCGGGCGGCGTTATGGCCGCCGGTTCATTCGCTGCCTTGCTGTGGTTCATCGCCTATTACCGTGGTGGGGATTCCAACGAGCGCAGAAACTATCCCATCGCGTTCGCCTACCTGGTGCTTGGGCCCGTCTACGTCGGCTTTCTGCTGGCCTCGGTTTTGATGCTGAGGGAGATATCCGGAGCTGATGGAGATACTGACCTGGGCCGCAGTTGGCTGCTGTTTGCCCTGTTGGTCACATTTGCCGTGGACACCGGGGCCTACGGGGTGGGGCGGACCATTGGAAAACACCCCATGGCCCCCAGAGTCAGTCCCAACAAGACCTGGGAGGGGAGCGTGGGCGGGTTCGCCTGTGCCGTGGGCGCTGCGTTGCTCCTTGGCTTGGTGCTTGACTTGGAGGTCCCGGTCTGGCAGCAGGCTGTGATCGGGGCGGTGGTGGGCGTTGTGGCCCAGTGGGGAGACCTCATAGAATCCAAGCTGAAACGCGTCGCCGACGTGAAGGACGCAGGTAGTATAATCCCCGGACACGGTGGGGTCTTGGACCGTTTGGACAGTATCTTGATCGCCCTGCCCGCCGTCTACTATCTATCGGTTACGGTGTTTATTCCCTGAAACACCATCTTGGCTTGGTGAGTGTCTGTAAATGAAAAGGATCGTAGTACTTGGGTCTACAGGCTCCATAGGCCGCCAAACCTTGGATATCGTCCGGTCGTTTCCGGAGGATTTCGAGGTTGTGGGCTTGGCCGCCGGGAATAACCTTGAGCTTTTCAATGAACAGGTGGCGGAGTTCAGGCCCAAGCACGTCTGCTGCATCAACCCACCGGCGGGAGCGTTCCCAGGCATGGAATTCACCCCCATGGAAGAGATGGTGTGCTTGGACGACGTGGACCAGGTGATGGTCGCGCTCATGGGCAGCGTTGGCTTGGTGCCCACCCTGAACGCCCTCAAGGCCGGGAAGTCTATAGCGCTTTCCAACAAAGAGCCCATCGTCATGGCCGGGGGGCTGATAAAAGAGTACGCGTTGCGCTACGGCGGCGAGGTGCTGCCGGTGGACAGCGAACCCAGCGCCATCTGGCAGTGCCTTCGCGGCGAGGACAACGAGATACTCAGACTCCTGATCACGGCTTCCGGTGGGCCATTCCGCACCACACCCATCGAGGAGATGGAAGGGGTCACGCCTGAGCGGGCCCTCCAACACCCAACTTGGAAGATGGGCAAGAAGATAACGATAGACTCTGCTACGCTTATGAATAAGGCCTTTGAAGTGATCGAGACTCACTGGCTGTTCGACGTGCCCTGGGAGAGGATCGAAGTGGTGGTCCACCCCCAAAGCACCATACATTCGATGGTCGAGTTCGAAGACGGCTCGGTGAAGGCCCAGATGGGCCCCCCGGACATGCGCCTGCCTATCCAGTACGCGCTGTTCTACCCGAGACGCTTCGCGAACACGATGATCCCGCGGTTGGATACCACCCGGTCTCACTCGTTGACCTTCGACCCGCTGGAGCCGGAACGCTATCCCTGCTTCAACCTGGCGATATCCGCCGGCAAGCAAGGGGGCACCTATCCGGCGGTGCTGAGCGCGGCCGACGAAGTGGCGGTCCAGGCTTTCTTGGATTCCAAGATAGGGTTCACCGACATCCCCAAGGTCATAGACCGGGTGCTGAATGAGCACGAGTCGTTGCCCGGGGACAAGGCCGAAGACTTCTTGGAAGCGGACCGTTGGGCAACCGAACGGACGACCGATATCACCGGCGGTTAAAACCTTCCCGGTCTGCCTGCCGTAGTACCTACTGACATTAGCGCCCGTATATCTGATAATTAATCAAGAATGGAAACCGTCCTCATAGCCGTCGGCTCCCTGGTGCCACTCCTCCTGATCCTGGTGGTCATCCACGAGTTCGGCCATTACGCCACCGCCCGGGCAATGGGCGTCAAAGTGCTGGAATTCGGAGTCGGATTCCCGCCGCGGGCGTTTGGCGTCTACACCGGAAACACGCCTGTACTGATCAACAGCGCCACGCGGTACGTCGGTCTGTCCGGCCCGGAAGACCTGGGGCGAGGCAGACAGGTTAAGGTCAGTTCTTCCGAGGACAGCAACGGTAATCTGGTGGCCCGTGTCATCGAGTTAAGCCGGAAGCTGGCCAAGGGCGAAGAACCCGAAGAAGAGCGGCCCGGCGAAGCGGACCTGCTGAAACACGAGGGAAAGATCCGCTCGGTGGGCGATGGCTCCATGGTCCTGGCCGACATGCTTTATTCGGTCAACTGGGCGCCCATCGGCGGGTTCGTCCGGCTGGCAGGTGAGGCTAACCCCAATGTGCCCCGCAGCCTGGCCGGCAAGGGCACCGGCACCCGGTTCCTGGTGTTGGTCGCCGGGCCATTCATGAACGCTATACTTCCCCTGGTGATCTTCACAGTCCTGTTGATGATTCCCCAGGAATTCGCGGTGGGGCGTCTGGTCATCCAGGAAGTCAGCGAGAACACGGCAGCCTCCGAAGCCCAGGTGCAAGTGGGGGACACCGTACTCAAGGCCAACGGCCGGGACATCGAGAACCGGCTGGACTTCACCCGCGAGATCAACCTGAACGGCGGCTCAAGCATGGCCATGCTGGTGGAGCGGAACGGCGAAGAATTGTTGCTCCATCTGCGGCCCCGGTTCGACACTGAGTCCGCGCGCTGGCTGGTGGGTGTGTTCCCACGCCTGGAAGACGTTGAGATCGTGAAGCGGTCCGACCCCATCTGGGAGGCCATCCCCAACAGCTTCGTAAACACCTGGGAGATGTTGGTGCTGGTGAAACAGGCCCTTGGCGGGGCCTTCGGCGAAGGTTCTTCTCCCGAGTTCTCCGGGCCCATCGGCATAGCCCAGGTTACGGGTGAGATCACCCGCGACGGCGGTTGGATCGGCTGGTTGGGTGTGGGAATCCTGCTGAGCATCAACCTGGCTATCTTGAACGTCCTGCCCATACCCATGCTGGACGGAGGCCGGATATTCTTCGTGGTGTTGGAGTTCGCACGCCGCGGCAAGAAGATACCGGCGCACCGGGAGGGCATGGTCCACCTGATCGGTTTCGCACTGCTTATGGGCGGCATCGCGCTGGTGAGCATCAACGACATCAGCCGCTTGATCGACGGACGAAGCTTCCTGGGTTAACCCAGCCGAACTGCGCCTATCGGACACCTCCCACTCTGGCACCTTTTTCCTCATTCGTGTACCATTAGCCTGCTTTCGCATTGGATTGCGAGGTACGCCTAGTCAGGCGTGGCATCGCAGGGATATAACCTCTTTGATCTGATCGTTCAGGTTGATTGCTGAGGAAGAGCCGAATGAGTAATCGCAGAGTAACCAAGCCGGTCTATGTGGGCGGCGTTAAGATAGGCGGCGGAGCGGACGTTACGGTCCAATCCATGACCAAGACCGACACGCGGGACGTGCGGTCCACGGTCAAGCAGATCCACGAACTGGAAGAGGCGGGCTGTGAGTTGATCCGGTGCGCCGTGCCCGATGCCGCCGCGGCGGAAGCCATGGCCGAGATCAAGAAACAGATCAACATCCCCCTCATAGCCGATATCCACTTCCATTACCAACTGGCGCTCAAATGTTTGGAAGGTGGAGTCGACTGTCTCCGGTTGAACCCCGGCAACCTGCGCAATGAAGACCAGGTGCGCGAGGTGGTCCGCGGCGCCAAAGAGCGCGACGTGCCCATCCGCATCGGAGTGAACTTCGGCAGCCTGCCCCCGGTGGGCGGTATCGGCCGCACGAGAGGTTTCTCGCGTCATATGGACCTGGTGAACAGCCTGCCCAAGGCCGGTGAGGCCCAGGAAGGCGACTACAGCGTGGTCGACCACATGGTTGCCACGGCGCTCTGGGAGATCAGCCTGCTGGAAGAGCAGGACTTCGACCAGATCAAGATCTCCATGAAAGCGTTCGATGTCCCGACCACCGTGGAGGCCTACACACGGCTCGCCGGCATGATGCCCTATCCGTTGCACCTCGGCATCACCGAAGCCGGGACCCCCATGGCCGGTTCCATACGCACCTCGGTGGGCCTGGGCGTCTTGCTCTACAACGGCATCGGCGACACCATCAGGGTCTCGCTGAGCGGGCCCTCCACCCAGGAAGTTGAGGCGGGGTTCGAGATACTGAAGTCCCTCAACATGCGCAAGAAGGGCGCGGTGTTGGTGGCCTGTCCCAGCTGCGGCCGGGCCGATGTGGACGTGGTCAAACTGGCCAACGAAGTCGATGGCTTGCTCAAGAAGGGCAACAAAGAGATCACCGTGGCCGTGATGGGCTGCGAGGTCAACGGCCCCGGCGAGGCCAAAGACGCAGATGTGGGTATCGCCGCCGGCGCTGGCCGGGCGGTGATTTTCCGCAAGGGCGAGAAGGTCCGCGTGGTGCCCGAGGCAGAGATGTTGACCGCCCTCATGGAAGAGGTGGAGAACACTCCGGTAGCCGCAGGCGACTAAGGGGCTACAAGCCCGTTCGAGGTAAAGCCCCTCGCCATATAAGTGGAGGCGTGATGTCTCCATCGGTTTTCCAGTAGTTATAATGGCATAACTCTGCACGCCCAATTTTGTCGCCAAGGGGGCACCGCCCAGATATGAGATTCTCCCGGATGGTTTCCAAAACGCTGCGGGATGACCCGCCCGACGCCGAAACGGCCAGCCACCGGCTGATGCTGCGGGCCGGGTTGATCCACCAGGTGGCCGCCGGAGTTTACTCGTATCTCCCGCTGGCTCTGCGGTCGCTGCGCAAGATCGAGAACATCATCCGGGAAGAGATGGACGCCGCCGGCGGCCAGGAACTGATGATGCCCGCCCTGCAGCCCAAGGAGCTTTGGGAGCAAACAGGACGGCGGGAGGCGTTCGGCGACAACATGTTCTCCCTGGACGACCGGCGCGGCCGCCCCATGGTGCTTGCGCCCACCCATGAAGAAGTGATCACCAACGTCGTCAAGGCTAATGTTCAGAGCTACCGCGACCTGCCCCTGATCCTGTACCAGATCCAGACCAAGTTCCGGGACGAACCCCGCCCCAGGGCAGGTCTGGTCCGTGTGCGGGAATTCGACATGAAAGACGCCTACAGTTTCAACGCCGACGAGGCCAGCCTCGACGACAGCTACCAGGCTATGGCCCAGGCCTACCGCAACATATTCAGGCGTTGCGGCCTGCCGGTGCTGATGGCCGAGGCCGACAGCGGGGCCATCGGCGGCAAGGACTCCCACGAGTTCCTGCTGGCCACCGAGACCGGTGAAGACACGGTTATCACCTGTCCTTCTTGTTCCTATACGGCCAATGCTGAGAAGGCCGAGTCCACCATCCCCGAAGCCGAGTCCGAGCCTGAGCAGGCCCTGGAGGAGGTCAGCACGCCGGGTCTGAAGACCATCGCCGCGCTGGCGGAGTTCCTCGATGTCCCCGAGTCGAAGACGTTGAAGGCCGTTTTCTACATATCGGACGGCGAACCGGTGTTCGTGACCATTCGCGGCGATTTGGAGGTGAACGAGGTCAAGCTAAAGAACGCCCTGCGTTCCCGCGACCTGCGGCTGGCGGAAGACCACGAGGTCCAAGCGGCAGGCCTGGTGGCCGGATCGGCTTCAGCCATCGGTATCAATGGCATCAAACGGGTGGCTGATGTGTCCATCAACAACGGCAGCAACTTCGTGGTGGGCGCCAACAAGCCGGACGTCCATTACAAGGGCGCCAACTACCCCCGTGATTTCGAGACCGACATCATCACCGATATCGCCCTGGCCCAACCAGGCCAGCTCTGTCCCCGCTGTGGGCATACGCTGGACGCCACAAAGGGCATCGAGGTGGGGCATATCTTCAAGCTGGGCACCTTCTTCAGCGAGGCTTTAGGCGCGGACTTCCTGGACAACGAAGGACAGCAGCACCCCATCATCATGGGCTGCTACGGCATCGGCGTGGGTAGGCTGTTGGCGGCGGCAGTGGAGCAGAACAACGACGACAATGGCATCGTGTTCCCGACTCCAGTCGCCCCCTACCAGGCACATCTGGTCGGGCTGAACATCTCCACGGAGGAAGTGGCCGAGGCAGCGGATAAGCTGTACCAGGAATTGGAATCGGCCGGCATCGAAGTCTTGTATGACGACCGGGAAGACGCGGCGGCGGGCGTTAAGTTCAACGACGCCGATCTGCTGGGCCTGCCGGTGCGGCTGGTGGTCAGCCCCAGGAATCTCAAGGCTGGCGTGGTGGAGATCAAAGGCCGGACGGATTCAGAGGCTGGCAGCGTGCCCCTTGATGGTGTTGTTGCCGAGGTCCGTGAGCGGCTGGCGGCTGCCGTAGAGTAGGGCCGCCTACCCGGAGCTCCCCGGGCCCGGCTCCATGCAGGAAGAAAGGTATTTCATGTTTTCCAGCAGAGCAGGCGCGATCCGTCCTTTGTGAGAGCTGGACAGCAATAAGAGCAGACGCAGTTGTGCCGCCAGGTCCGCGGCCAAGGCACGTTTCGCTTCGCCGACAGTATCCCCTTCTACCGGCACCCGTATCCCCTCCAGGGGCATATGCGTCCGTGATTCCGCCGCCCAGTACTTGTCCAGACTGTCCAAGATCACGATGGGAATCTCTTTGTTCAGCACGAAGTTGGCGTCGGGGGCGCTGTCGGAAGGCCGAAGGTAATCGATCAGCACCCGGGTGGACTCGGAGTGGCTGATATGGAAGACGGCGGCATTGGGCTGACTGGAAGAAATGTTCCGCCAGTTCCAGTCTGCAGGCGTGGCATAGTCCGCGCCGGGCTCAATCTCAACCGGCGTGGTGATGTCCTCGGCTAGGGGGCGGTCCTCATCCTGCGGCATGCCCGTGCTCTCCCTCGTCTTCGTCATTCAACTCCCAGGCTGCATAGACCTGGTCGGGCAGGGTGATGGGGCCCACGGCGTCCTCGTACTCCTTGACGTGCTTGGTGGTCAGCAGGGCGATGGCTTTTAGCATCTGTGGGCTGACCTTGATGCGGGCCCGGAGTATGGGCTCCCGCTCCTCCATCTGCTCGCCGAAGAACAACACGGCGGAATACAGACTGCTGAAGATGTGCATGGAGTCGCTGTAGAACGTGATCGGGTCTAGAGACCCTTCCGGGGTGGCCTGGCTATCGCCTGTTCCTTCACTGGGGCTCACGCCAGGGTTGACGTAGGAATCTTCGTTGGGGACCTGGTCTTCCGGTGGAACGTAGGGCCGTTGGATGATGGGCATGACGCCTCCGATGTTGACGGGTCACGCGGCAAAGGACCGCTTGATCGACCCGGGTGGTTTACGCTCAGATCAAAGGTCTGGGACGGGCCTTATTATACACGCCTGGTATGGCCGGTTTTCTGAGTCCTGACCACGGGCGCACCAAATCCCGGGACTGTGCATCTTATTTACTGAAGATGAAGATGGCCAGGAGAGCCTGGGGGAGCCGGTCGAGTAATGTCAGAGATAGCCGATTTTAGAAAGGCGAAAGACAAGTATTTCGGAGGCGACGAGCATTCGCCTCTAACCCCGGACCAACGCAGCCGCTTCCAGGGCCTCCAGTACTTTGCGGAGAACGAGAAGCTGCAGTTCGTGCTTGCGGTGGAAGAGTTCCCAAGGGACTCGAAAGACGAGATCCAGATGGCGACCACCTCCGGAGACACGGCGCCGCACACCCGCTGGGGGCTGCTGAAGTTCGAGGTCGACGGAGAGCCGGTGCAGTTGACGGTCTACCGCAGCTCCGGTGGGGACGATTTCTTCCTGCCGTTCATGGACACGACAACCGGAGACGAGTCCTATGCAGACGGGCGTTACCTGGACCTGCCGGCCACTGGTGACGGGCGTTTGTTGGTGGACTTCAACTACGCCTATAACCCGTACTGCGCCTACAACCCCCACTGGAGCTGCCCCATCCCCCCGTCGGAAAACCGGCTTCAGGTGGCGATTAGCGCTGGGGAGAAGATTTTCCCTGACGCAGAGCGGCATTAGGGGGCGGTTTCGACGGCAGGTTTGGCTGCCCAGAATCGTTGCCCCCACCCTAACCCTCCCCCATCCTTCCGCGGAAGGATGGGGGAGGGGATTTTTCTTAGACAGGGGTGTGTTGGGTCTGGTGGTAGTGGCCTACTGCGATGGCTTCCCATTCGTGGGTGGAGCGGCCTTGGCCGATGAGCCCCAGCAGCAGCATGGTGGCGTAGCCGAGTTGGTCTCGCGACGCGTTTGGGTGCCCTGCTATGGCGCTTCTGACCTCCTGGGCGGTGTAGGAGAACTGGGGCAGCCCACGCCCGGCGGCCCATGCTGCCAACGAAGATACCAGCAGGTCCAAAGCCGGCACCGGCCAGTTGATCCCGCTGGGTTGGCACAGGGCCACGGCCTGGGGCTCCAGCCTGTCTGCCAATTCATCCAGCGACTGTAGCAGGTGTGAAACCCGGACCTCGGGCTCCAGCTTGCGGCGGGTAGAAAGCCCAGTAACCCCGCTTTCCACCACCTCGCCATCTTTGAAGACGGCCCAGCCGGTCTCCCTGACGCCTGCGTCGAAGGCCAGAAGCACCGGCCGGTCTTGGAGCGTTGTCATAAGGAGCCCACTACCGGGGCAGCGACGCCGGTGGATGGATGGGCGGACGCGGCAAAGGCAGGAGCTTGGCCTGCGCCCGTAGTCTTCTGTTCGGGTCGCTCGATCGCAGCGGGGCTTGGCGCCGGAGGCGCATCATCGGCGTTCGATTGAAACCGGTACAACCCGGTATAGTAGTAGGTGCCGCATTGCAGGCAGATCCAATCGCCCTCGTCGGCTGCCAGGTCGCCTTGGCATTTGATACAGGTCTTGAGGCGGAACCAATTCACGGTCCATCCTATTCAGGTCTGTCCGGGTAGGTTTGAGTACACAGGTTTGAGTACGCAGGTTTGGGTTCGTGGGCCAGAGCTAGCTGCCTAACCAAAGTCCACGGATGCGGTAAGCAACACGATTACGATATCAGAACAATTGTTCTAAAACAATGATTTCATGTCATAGACACGCCAAATAGACCGAATCAAGACTGCCCCGCGCCTAACAGTCTTGACCCTTGAATAGGCGGTTTCTATAATTGCTTGTTGCGTGCGCGATTCATTCGCGCCTTGCCGACATCCGAGACCCCTGAAGGAATACCTAGCTTGACCGAACCCTCAGCCCAACCACCCTCGGCCGAGAGCATCGACGAGATCGCCCGCTCCGCTTCCGCCGAGTTGGATTCCCTGGAAAGCCTGGATGCCGTGGACCAGTGGCGCGTAGCCTACCTGGGCCGGCGCGGCACGTTGACCACTGTTTTGCGTGGTCTTGCGTCCCTGGCCGTTGAAGAGCGCCGGACCGTTGGCGCGCTGGCCAATGAGGCCAAGACCGCCCTTGAGGAAAGGCTGGAAGAACGTGTCCGGCAGATAAACGAGGCTGCGCTGACACGCTCGGCCAGCCAGGACCGGCTTGATGTCACCCTCCCCGGCCGTCCTGCTCTGGGCGGACGGCTCCATCCGACTACTCAGATCGTCCGTGAGATATGCGACGCCTTTGTGGCCATGGGGTTCGGTGTAGTGGAAGGCCCGGAGGTTGAGTGGGACCACTACAACTTCGAGATGCTGAACATACCCAAGGGTCACCCGGCCAGAGATATGTGGAATACCCTTTGGGTGGACTATGAAGACCCAGCCGGGGAAGCAGCCATGTTGCTGCGTACCCACACCTCGCCGATGCAGGCCAGAGTCATGGAGGGCCGTGAGCCGCCCATCAGAGTGGTTGTGCCGGGCAAGTGCTACCGCTACGAGGCCACCGACGCCACCCACGAATGGCATTTCTATCAGGTGGAAGGTCTGGCGGTGGGCGAGGGAATCACATTCGCCGATCTCAAGGGCACGCTGTACGAGTTTGCCCGCAGGATGTTCGGCGAGGACCGCCAGATCCGTTTCCGCTGCGACTATTTCCCATTCGTGGAGCCCGGCGTGGATATGTCCATCGACTGTTTTGCCTGTGACGGCGACGGCGAAGGATGCCGAATCTGCCGTGACAGCGGCTGGATCGAGATCATGGGCGCCGGGATGATCCATCCCAAGGTCTTGGAGGGCGTGGGCTACGATACCGAGAGATACACCGGCTTCGCCTTTGGCATGGGGCCGGAGCGCATCGCCATGCTGAAATACGGGATCGATGACATCCGCCATTTCTATGCCAACGATCTCCGGTTCCTGCGCCAGTTCTGATCAATGACTTTATCGGCAGGCTGATGCCTGTCCTTCCCGGTCCCAGTAGAAGAGAAGATAGATGAAAGTGCCCCTTAGTTGGCTTAAACAATATGTGGACGTGGACCTGCCTGCCCAGGAGCTGGCCCACCGGCTGACCATGGCCGGAATCGAGGTCGGCGAGGTCGATGTCATCGGCGGCTGGAGCGAGGTGTTCGTGGGTCACGTGAAAGACGTCCGGCCCCACCCCAACGCCGACCGGCTGCGGCTGTGCGTGGTCACCACCGGCACCGAGGAGATGGAGGTGGTCTGCGGCGCGCCCAACGTGGCCGCCAACCAGAATATCTGCTTCGCCAAGGTCGGGGCCAACATCTACAACACCCATACCGAGCGGCATGAGACCCTGGAGGCCGCCAAGATACGCGGCGTTGAGTCCCAGGGCATGATCTGTTCGGCCGTGGAGTTAGGCCTGGGTGACGACCACTCGGGAATCATAGTCTTGCCTGAGGACGCCCCAGTAGGCACGCTGCTTGACGACTACCTGGGTGATACCGTCTTGGACCTGGAACTTACCCCCAACCGGTTGGACTGTCTTTCGGTCCTGGGCGTGGCCCACGAAGTGGCTGCCCTAACGGGAAAGACGGTACAAGAGCCGGAGGCCGATTACGAAGAATCGGGCGCGGCCATCTCCGACCAGGTGAAGATCAGCGTGGCAGACCCCGACCTCTGCCGCCGCTACACCGCCAGCCTGCTTCTGGGTGTCAAGATCGGGCCGTCTCCCCAGTGGCTGCAAGACCGGCTGACCAGGGCGGGCTTGAGGCCAATCAACAACGTGGTGGACGTCACCAACTTCGTGATGCTGGAGTACAACCAGCCGCTGCATTCCTTCGACTATGACCTGATCAAAGACGCCACGGTGATCGTGCGGCGCGCGCGCTCAGGCGAACCGTTGACCACACTGGACGGCGAAGAACGGAAACTCACCACTGAACACCTAGTGATCGCCGACGCCAATGACGCCATCGGCTTGGGCGGAGTGATCGGCGGGGCCAACAGTGAGATAAGCGACGGCACCGTGAACGTGCTTCTGGAATCGGCTACTTTCAACGGGGCCAACAATAGGGAGACCGCCCAGTCATTGGGACTGCGCACTGAGGCCACCCTTAGGTTCGAGAAGGGTCTCCGCCCAGAGCTGGCCCCGATCGCGTTGCGCCGGGCCACAGGGTTGATCCAGGAAGTCGCCGGCGGGACCGTGGCTTCTGGCATAGTCGACATCCTGTCGGACGAGGGCGCTGACGCTCCCGTGGTGCCTCTGACCGGCGCCAAGATCAAGCGCATGCTGGGCATGGAAGTGGACCTGAAACAGGTGCAAGAAGTGCTGGTCTCACTGGGGTTCACCTGGGAATCGGAAGGCGAGGCGGCGCTCAAGGTCACGGTGCCCTACTGGCGGAACGACGTAAATATAGAGGAAGACCTGGTCGAGGAAGTGGTGCGGACCATCGGGTATGATTCCGTGCCCACCACCATGCTCTCCAGCCCCATCCCTTTCCAGCAGCCGGTGCCGGTCATGGGGCTCCGTGACCGGGTCAAGGACCTGCTGGCGGCGGCTGGAGTCCAAGAAGTGATCAATTACCCGCTGGTGACCCTGCAACAATTGGAGCAGGTGGAATATCTAGACCCGGCGGTGACGCCCATGCGCGTGGCCAACCCCATGAGCACCGACCGCGAGTACCTGCGCACCACGCTCCGGGCCAGTCTTTTGGCCACGTTGGCCGCGAACCAGGGACAGAGCGGCGGGCCTTTCCGGATCTTTGAAGCAGGCAGGGTCTTCTGGCCTCGCAACGGCGACCTCCCCGAAGAAAGGGAGTCTGTGTCTGGGGTGTTGGCTGGGCTTCGTCATGAGACATCATGGCTGGAAGATGAGGGCTTTCTGGACTTCTATGACGCCAAGGGCGTCGTGGAAATGGTCCTGGACCGTCTGGGCGTGTCCGCTGCCTACGAACCGGCAGACGATCCCGCGTTCCATCCGGGACGCTGTGCGGTTATCAAGGCCGCGGACTCGGTTCTGGGTATGATTGGCGAGGTACATCCTGTGGTCATGGAACGGTTGGGCTTGGAGTCGCCGCAGGTGGCCGCTTTCGAACTCTTCCTGGAGCCCATCTTAGCTGCGCTGCCCGAATCGCAGCGTCAGTTTGAGCCGCTGCCCAGATATCCTTCTGCCACCCGGGACCTGGCGCTGGTGATGCCATCTGATGTGGACGCCGGACAGGTGACTCAGCTGATAATGCGGCACCGGGGGGTAGACAAGGCGGAGCTTTTCGACATCTATGCCGGAGAAAATATATCCGAAGGCACCAAGTCGTTGGCATTTCACGTATACTTCCAAGCAAGAGACCGGACCCTCACCAACGAAGAGGTCAACCGGTCGTTGGACGGGCTCCTCCGGACCCTGTAACGGGAATTGAAGGTAACATTAAGGGCATAGCCTAAGATATATGACTAGTCACCATCACGGCGGACAACACGACTCCGGACACGAACC
>CAYXDE010000009.1:0-80221 GCA_964463525.1 uncultured Dehalococcoidia bacterium
GGTCAGCCAGCCCAGGGGTGTGACCATGCTGAGGAGGGCGTGCAGGGTCATGACTTCGGGGACATGCGACTGGACGAACACCGTGCTCTTTTCCGGGTCGATGCCGGCCGCCAGCCAGTCCAACACCATATCCTCGATGTTGGGCTTGATGTCTTTGACCTCTTCTCCCGATTCCAGGGTCGTCAGCGCATGGATATCCACGGCGCAATAGATGCAGCTGTAGTCCTGCTGCAGGGTGACCCAATTCTGAAGGGCTCCCATGTAGTTGCCCAGATGCAGCAGCCCGGTGGGCCGCATGCCGGAGAAGATCACGCCTTTATGACTGGAGTTGGCTGGTTGGGTCATGACACCGAATCACGCACAGATTTGGCGAATTTCACGCCTGAGAGGACCTGAAAAGTTTAGCATAGGGGCATATTAGCGGCAAGGAGAGTGGCCGCAGGTGTAACGGTCATTCCGGCCACCTGAAGTGCTTGGAGATAATACGGTACATGCCCCATTCGAAATCTCGGGCGTGCAGCATGCCGTAATCTTGCCACCGGTCCAACTCGGCCCGGGCTTCTTGGTGCATCGCCGGGCCGGGTTGCAATGAAGGTAAGGCTTCTTCGCTCTCACACTCGTAGATGGCGAGATATTTAGGGCCAGAATTGAAGCCGGCTAGGTCTGAATGCTCAAGCACTCTGAAGCGTCCGGCCATGACGTAGCCGGGAATCTTGAGCAGGTTTGGCACATGCGATTCGGTATACCAACGGTCCCACTCTTCTTCATGGACTGGATCGACACCGGCGGTCACGATGCTTATGGGACGGTCGGACTCCAGCAAAGGCGCCCGCAGCGGTGTCCCACTGATCTGTTCGTAAACGTTGCCCACGGCAGATGACATCCCCTGCAGCGCACTGAACGCGGCGAATTCGCTGGCAGCGATGGGGTGGAAATCCGGACTGCCGGTCCGGTCGAGCATCGAAGGGAAGTTCGAGTCGTCTTTGATCCCATACAGCGCGGTGAACCGGGTGCCGCCATTCTCGCTTCCTGCCAGGTTGACGTACCGCTGTGCCCACGTGAACCCGGGAACCCGCAGCAGATTAGGCAGGTGGCTGTTGTACCAGGTGTTGAAAGTGTCCAGATGTTCATCGGCGCAGGTGATCTGCACCATCAACAAGAGGCCGCTATCCATTATCTTGCGCCAACGACTCCAACAGTCCGCCGGAATAGTCGGGGTCTTCCAGGCCGCGCTGTTCGCCCCGCATGTAGCCTATCTGGCCGCCGTGTTGGTTGAACTCCCAGAGCAACTGCTGGCACATGACAGCCAGCGCCATGGTCCCGCCTCTGGGGTTGGTGACGATCATATTGTCGAAGTCTTCTTCGCTCAGCGAGTCGAAAAAGGCCAGTCCGTCCTGCCTGACCCGTGCGACGTACTCGAGAAGTGCGGCGGTGTCAGGTGCTTTGTAGGCTTTTATGTCTTCGAGGGTGAAGCCATAACCGGTATCGCCGCCCACCGCAGGCGCCCGGCCCAGCCTCTCAGCCCAGTCGCCGGTCTCCCACACCTGGTCGTCGCCCTTGAGTCTTGTGTGCAGCCAGCGGTCCAGGGTGCGGCCATAGTGCCAGACCAGAAATGCGATGGACGAGCATTGGTCGTTGGGCGTCCAGGCCATCTCGGCCGGAGTCAGGCCGTCAACCGCCCGCATCATGGAGTTGTAATGCTGCTCGAAGCAGCCCTGGACAAAGACCTTCAGTTCCATGGAGAAATCACCTGCCTGAGCCGAGATAGACGGCCAATTATAGCAAGCTCATATGCGGAACAGCCAAATACGGAAAAACAGTAGAGTCAGGCAGGGCTAAGAGAGAACGTGGCGAGCCACCGCGGCTGTGCCGCCAGGACCGCTACTCTTCGGGGTCGGAGTCTAAGCGGCCGCCCAATTCGCTGAGGAACTGCTCGATCTCAGGCGACAACTGGGTGGCGGAGGCGGGGGTCTCTTCAGACTCGGCGGCGGAGGCTTCTTCCGAGTCGAGCTGGGCGTCGTAGTAGGCTTCCATCTGCTGGATGAGGGTCTTGAGCTCGGTGTTCCGGTCCAGCGTGGAGTTAAGTTCCCGGTACTGGCGCTGTCCCCGGCGCACGGGGGCCAGGTCGGCGGGGATGTTGTTGTAGACCGACGACAACACCTCGATCATTCGGGAAGTGCCTGCGTAGTCCTCTTCCAACTGCACGTACTGGGGCAGGTGGACCATGAAGTTGATGGACTCGATGTCCGCCTTCTCGATGCCTTCGGAAAGAAGGTTCATGATGGTCGTTGGGCCCTGGTAAGTGCTCTGGCGCACCTTGAAGTTGGGCACCGGCCGGTTCTGGGGGACGTCGCCCAAACTTCCAGTCACCAATAGAGGACGGGTGTGAGGCACGGCGTCGTACATGGCGCCCAGCCGGCAGTAGCGTTTCACGTTGAAGTGGTTCACCACTTCAAGGATAGAGTCGGTGTAGTCCTCACCGTTGGAATGGGGCTCCATCAGGTGTAGGAAAAGGTAGTCGGGGCCATCGTCGGTGATGGCGTAGCGAATGATGCTGTTGGGTATCTTGACCTCACGCTTGCCGTCCACCAGGCGCATGTTGGGCCGGTAGCGGGTGAAGTCGAAGAAGGTCCCGGGGCGGGACAGGCGTCCCAGTTCTTTGGAGCCCATGAACCGTTCCAGCCGGTTGAGCGTGAGGGTTCCCACGCTGCCAACGTCCACCCAGGGACGGACCATGGCGAAAACGTGGGGGTCTCGTAGCTCGGGGAGCGGTTCGTTCAGTTCAAAAGCGCCAATCTGCATAGGCACATCTTCCCAGATTAGCTTCGAGTTTTCAAGTCCCGCCGTGCGTTGTGGACACGGACCGCCCAGGCATGGACAGGCACGGCGGCTACTGATTCAGCATGGTATCGGCTGAACCCAAGCCCTCCAAGGCCAGTCCGTAGCCCAGCAGGTCGTGGATCTGGCGCTTGATCACCAGGGTCATGGCAACCCGGCTGTAGCGCAGTACCAGGTCCGACTGCTGCGCCATCTGCTCGGCCAACTCCCAGGCACGCGGAAGCAGGTCTGCCTGAGGCATGACTTCGCTGACCAGGCCCAGGGTCTTGGCTTCTTCAGCCTCGATCCTCTGGCCGGTAAAAAGGAAGTATCGGCCCCGGTTCACGCCCAACAATAGAGGATAGACGATGTGCATGCCGTCGCCGGGCACGAGACCGCTCATGAAATGTCCTGAGTCCTGGAAGGCAGCCGTATCTGAAGCCAGGACGATGTCGCAGAGCAGAGGGATCTCTGAGTGGCGGAGGGCGGGCCCATTGATGGCGCTGATCATTGGCACTTCCACATCCAGGAGGCTGGTCAGGATTCGCTTGCCTTCCCAGTAGGTCTGGTCCCACTCACGGGGCGCGCGTTTCGGTGTCCTGGCGGCAGTGCCCTGGGGGCCGGTGAAGGCGTCGCCGGTGCCGGTCATGATGACTATCCGGTTTTCGGTGTCGCTGCCAACGTCCACAAACACCTGGGAAAACTCCTGGTGGGGGCTGCCTCCCCACTGGAGTGGGCCGTTGTCGGTGTGGAACGTCATCTGCAGGATTCCGTTGTGGCGTTCCATCTTGATGCTGGGGTATTTGTTGGCGTATTGGTCCAGAGAAGCCATATCGATATCTCCCGTGGATGTTCCCGGGTATGGGGCTGAGAAGGGCGCGGATCGAAGTAAGCCGCCGTATCAGAGCGAGGAGTCGTCAGCTCCGTTGGCGCCGTTGGTGCCGTTGGCGTACTCTTCCGGAGTTGGCTGCGGCGGGAACGGGGGCACCGGTGTGCTGGTGGGCGCCGGCTTGGCTGGTTGTTCGGGCGCTTGTGCCGCGGGCTGACTGATCACAGGCTGAGGAGCGGCTTCTTTGGGCACGGCGTGCCGGACCACGAAATTGGCTACGTCGCGGTAGAGGGGTTCGTCCAGGTTACAGCCCCTCAGCATGGTGAAATCGGGATCCAGCTCTTCCAGCATCTGTTTGACCTTGGTATCCCCATGGCGGGCGGCCAAGGCGTAGGCAAGCCCACGAGTATCCCGGTCAAGAGAGCGCTCGTGCTCTTCGCCCTCTTCCAGTTCTATGTCATAGTCCACGCGGTCGGCGACGGCGAGTTCTTCCAACGCCTGCCTGCGGGAGCTCTCGATGTCTTTCAGGAGAGTGTAGAGTTCGATCACAGCGCGGGCGGCATGGCCCAGCAACTCTGGTACGCGGACCTGTTTGTCGGCCGCGGATTGAGCTGACTGCTTCGCCTTGTACAGCGATTCCTCTTTGGCCCGGCGGCGTTCCTCTTCTTTCTGAACTTTGGCCTTTTGCAGGCGCAGTTGGGGAGCTTCCGAAGCCAGTGGCTGCAGCCTTTGCATCTCTCTTTCCGCAGATTCGGCTTGCCGCAGGCGCTCTTGGAAATCTTCGTCGATTCCGTTCACGTTGACCATGTTGATCGCTCCTAATTCTATGAGTACAACCTCTTGGAGCTCCCGGACGGAAGCGTTCCACGGGGTGCACGCGATGGGGGCAACGAAAGCATTACCCCATTCAGTAATGATAACGTTCCGAACCCAACTTTCCTCGCCTGTGTGGGTGCAGATTTCCGTTATTTTGGGCAATTCTGCGCCTGCCTTGACCGACACTCATGCCTTGAATAGACTCCAATAACACAGGACTCCACCTGTTCCACCAACCCGATCAGGCGGTCAAGAATAATGAGTCGCGCTGCTTTTATCTATGAAGATGCCCTTTCCCGGCACGAATTGCGTTCGGACCATCCCATGCGTCCGGTGCGGCTGCGTTACACCTACGAACTGCTCCGGGAATACGGGGCTTTTGACCATCCGGAAGCGGTGCTGCTTGACCCCAGGTCCGCCACCGATGAGGAGCTGGCCTGGCTGCACACCTCCGAGTACGTGGCTGCCGTGAAAGCGCTTGGCTCCGGTTCAGCCGGTGGCATCGACGGGGCACGTTTCGGCTTCAGCGGTCAGGGCGATAACCCGGTTTACCCGAAGATGTTTGAAGCCGCGGCTTTGAGCACCGGCGGTTCGCTGCTGGCCGCAGAGATGGTTGCCAGCGGTGAGGTGGCAGCGGCGTTCAACATCTCGGGCGGTCTGCACCACGCCGCGGCAGGGCACGCCTCCGGTTTCTGCGTGTTCAACGACCCGGCCTTGGCGGTCCACTATTTCTTGAACCAAGGCAAGAGGGTCGCCTACGTGGACATCGACGCCCATCACGGCGACGGCGTCCAGGAGGCCTTCTACAACGATGACCGCGTGCTTACGATCTCGGTCCACGAGTCGGGCCAGTGGTTGTTCCCAGGCACGGGTTCGGTGGCCGAGTTGGGAGAGGGAGCAGGCCGCGGGTACTCGGTCAACCTGCCGCTGTACCCCTACACCAGCGATGACGACTATGTGGAGGCCTTCGGACAGGTTGTCCCGCCGCTGATCCGGGCCTTCGCGCCAGATGTGCTGGTAACGCAACTGGGCATCGACAGCTATCACACCGACCCATTGACCCATCTACAGGTGACCACGGAAGGCTACATAGAGGCCGTCCGGCAGTTGGCGGGCTTGGGGTTGCCGTGGCTGGCATTGGGTGGAGGCGGCTACGACGTGAACGCGGTGGCCCGGGCATGGACCCTGGCCTACGGAGTGATGCTGGACGCCGAGTGGCCGAACCAGTTGCCCACGGCGTTTTCCCAGGAGCACGGGTCAGGAAGCCTAAGGGACCAGTTGAGGCCAGAGATCCCGCCCGACGTCAAAGTAGACGCCCGAAGGTATCTGGAGGACACGGTCGCCGCCATCCGCCAACAGATATTCCCGCTGCATGGGCTGAGTTAGCCTCAGAACAGCATACTTCTCCAGGGGATACCCACTGTTTTGAGGCTAAAGCCGGGGGGGCGACGCCCAAGGGATACCCATAGTTTCTCTGGTCAAGCCGTCTTAAAACGCACACGTTCCCCACACCACACTAGCCGCTTATCTAGGCAAAATGCGCGTATGAAATCGCGTGCAGATGCAACCTCGAAGTTCCGGGGCGCCGAAGATGTTCGTGGCGATTTCCGGGGTGGATCGGGATGTGGCTTAGGGGCGGATGTAGCGGTAGCCAACCCTGGGGAACGTGACGATGATGCTCGGCTTTTTGGGGTCGGTCTCAACCTTCTCTCTGAGGGCGGAAACATGCTACTTAAGAGAGTCCAAAGAACCCCCGTCGTTACCCCAGACGTTGTCCAAAAGTTCCCGGTGGCTCAAGACTCTGTCGTTGTTGAGAGCGAGATAGGTAAGCAGCCGGTATTCGGTTGGCCGCATCTTGATGTCTTCGCCGCGGCAGGTAGCGCCCCGCTGCAACAGGTCCAAGAGGAGCACGGAGTCTTCGTATTGGACGGGGATCTCACCGGGCGGTTTGGAGCGGCGGACGACGGAGCGTACCCGGGCCAGAAATTCCCGTTTGACGACGGGCTTGACCAGGTATTCATCGGCTCCGAGGTCCAGACCCCGGACGGTGTTCTCGGTGTCGCCCATGGCGGTGAGAGCCAGCACATGAGCGTCGGAGAGTTCCCGGATCCTGCTGATGAACTGGAACCCGTCCATGGCCGGCATCCGGATGTCGGTGATCGTCAGGTGGGGTTGGACGTCGGCAAACATCTGCAGGCCGTCCCAGCCGTTGGAGACAGCGTAGACCTCGTATCCGTCATCTTCCAGCCAGCTCTGGACCAAGGCCAGAAAATCGGGTTCGTCGTCGACGATAAGTACCTTAGTGTCGCCCATAATACTGCCGGGTTACGGCGGCTTCCCCTTTATGGACCGTCTGGGTACAAGATCGATATTCGTAGCTGAATAACGTCTTTTAACTCGCTCTCAAGATTAGAACAGGGTAAGGAATTAATGCAAGCCAAGCCCGGACCTAGTTCAACTGAACCCAAAGCTTGGCCGTGAGTCGATACATGAATGATCATTTCCGGCGAAATGCAGAATCAAGGGATGTTACCGAAGACCTATCCGGCGATCCGGCCGGCTCTGTCACTACTGGAACGATAACCGTGCGCGTAAACCCAAGGATCGGAGACATCGTGGACCGGTATCTCAAGAACCGGGACGAAGACGTAAGTCTTCTGCTCACTGCCCTCGACCGCGGTGAGTTCCATCAGATAAAAGATGTCGCCCACGACTTGGTCGGCACGGGTGGGTCATTCGGGTTTGATGGGATGTCCCTGATAGGCCGCTCACTGAACATCGCAGCAGAGAAACAACAGACCGAAGAGATCAAGACCTTGATAGAAGGGCTGGCGGAGTACATCTCGCGTGTGGAGGTGGTGTACGAGTAACGGTTGAGTGTGTAGTGGCGTGGGGGAGTTACTCCTGCACTTGTGTGGCAGCCAGCCCTTTTAATTCCACAAGTATCCAACTTTAGAGGGCAGCGCATGAGAATCCTGATAATCAACCAATCGAGAGAAGAACGGACGGAGCTGAAGGACCTGCTCGAGTCCGCCGGTTACCCAAATGTGGCATCGGCCGAATCAGTCCGCCTGGAAACCGGCGACTTCGAAACGGCCCAACTCTTCTCCATCTATGACTTGATCTTGATGGAACTATCTCAGGTTGACTCAGAAGAAGCCGGTTTTCTCGGCGACTTGAAGGCGGCCATCTCTGGCGGAACGGCCGTGGTGCTGGGGCTCGTGGACCGTACCAACAGCGAGGGCATCAGAGAAGCCGCAGAGGCTGGCTTTCACGATGTCATATGCCGGCCGGTGCTAGACTCCGAATTATTGCTGCGGGTCCGTGCTTCCCTCCCAAAACAGCCTGGGGATAACCTCAGAGACGGCTCCGGACCTGACCAGCTCTCTACTAGAACAGTGAAGGCAGCTGCTCAACCTGTTCAAGCGAGTTGTTCCAAGACCGAAGTCTTGTCATTGGCCACCCACGAACTCAAGACGCCGCTCGCTACTCTGTCTGGTTTCGTCGATATCATTCTGCGGGATTGGGAGCGGAACGGCGCCCCCAACGAAACGCAGTTAAGACAGATGAAGTCTGTCCAGCGGAACGGCTTCCGGATCGAAGCCCTGGTTGACGACATAATGGCGATGGCGAAGATCGAGTCGGGCACATTGGACCTAACGCCCACGGACCTAGACCTCCTCGAGGAGCTGCAAGCTGCGTTCGGCTACATCCAAGGGCCCCTGGATGACAAAAGTATGACTCTGGACCTGGCCGTGCACGACGATATTCCTTTGGTACGGGCAGATGAACTTCGGTTCTCTCAGATAATGGTGAATCTGCTGGACAACGCCTGCAAGTATTCGCGCCCCAACTCTGATATATCTGTCGTGGTCAAAACCAAGGGCCGGTTCGCCCAGATCGATGTGATCGACGAGGGGTTCGGCATCTCTGTAGAAGACCAACGTAACCTCTTCTCCCAATACTTCCGGGCCAGCAATCCTTCCACCAAGACGGTATCAGGAACTGGGTTGGGTCTCTACGTGACCAAGCAGTTGGTGGAAGCCCACGGTGGCGAGATTTGGGTGAAGAGTGAAGAGGGCAAAGGGAGCACGTTCAGCTTAACTCTGCCCTTCAGTGGAAAGACCAGTTCAGAAGCTGCCCGTACGAACCGCGAACTGGCGGCTGCGGCTTAGCCATCGGGCCAGATGATGGAATCTACCTCAAGGGGACCGGCGCCCGGCGCCAGAATACGCTTTTAGGAGTTGTAACTTATGGGAAGGATACTTATCGCAGACGACGAGCCTGACATGAGGGCTCTTTTGACCGATCTACTGGAAGAAGCCGGTCACCAGGTCACTCAGGCAGAGAATGGTCAGGTTGCGGTGCAGCGGGCGCAAGGGGATGCCCTAGACCTGGTCATGCTAGACGTGCTCATGCCGACGATGGACGGTATTCAGGCATTGCAGCGGTTGAGAAGCGACCCTGATACTTGCGAGCTTCCCGTAATCCTTCTCACAGCGTTCTCTCTGAACAACGAGGACAACGATTTCTTGGACGAACCCAATACCTACCACGTGGCCAAACCCTGGCGGCGGGGGGTGGTTGAAAACGCTGTAAACCTGGCCTTGGCTCACGGCAACTAGAGCATGCTCAGGCCTTCGGTCAAAGATCTTTACTCTGAAGTGTTAGAAGCGCTGACATTAGAGAGCCAATGAACCATCTAAGAATACTGATCGGCGACGATTCTGAATCCATGCGCATCATCTACAAACGGATACTCGAATCCCGGTCTAACCTGCGCGTCGTTGCCATGGCGTCCAACGGTGAAGAGGCGGTGGCGAGAGCTTTGGAATCAAAGCCTGACGTGGCGGTACTAGATATCGGGATGCCCAGATTGGACGGGATAAAAGTGGCCCACCGGATCCGGGCCGAACAACCAGATACTGCAGTGGTGGTCGTCTCGGCTTACGACGACCTCTCTTACGTTGCCGAACTGATGCAGAACGGTTCCGCGCGAAAGGGCTACCTGCTTAAGGGCTCATTGTTAGATTTTTCCGAGCTGATCCGCATCGTCGAAACCGTCGAACGGGGCCATACAGTCTTAGACCAGGCGATCGTGCATAAGATGGCCAGGCTCTACTGCAAGCATTCCGGTCTGTTGGGACCGGCATTCACGGAGATAGAGCAAGACCTTCTGGGTTTCATGGCGGAAGGGTACGACGACGCCTACATATTCCGGACCGCAGGCTTGAGCCAACAGCAGGTACAGGGCTACCTGAGTACCATCTACGAAAAACTGCACATCCATGAAAGCACCGGCCAAGATCGCCGAGGCCAGGCGGTCCGGGCGTTCGTTGACCAGATCCACAAGGTCCCGTTGGCCGTCACCGCTGCTCCCACGGTCTGACCCCTAAATCAGCAACCCAGCCACAACTTCCCCATGCGGCCACAGTCTTGATGCGTCAGCAGCATCCGTGTTCGTGCTCACCGTGATCGCCGCCAGCCACTGGTGCGCAAGGTGGCGGAAGCGATTTCAGAGTCACAGACGAGAGAGCTAGGCCTGGGGATTCCCGGCGGAAGCTTTCCACGAGATATGCACGGCAAACGGACACACGAACTCCATGATGCCTAGGCCTGTTGAAGAACAAGGGGCACATCGACCCCTACGGGCCTGCCAAGGAATGGCCGGAATAATCCCTCGAGATCGGAGCAGCCGCAGATGGCGTCAATTAGTGACAGACCATTAAATAAAGAATTCCTTGGTCTCTAGGCGTGGCGAATCTCAAAATGCACACTATTTACACACTACTCCGGTCCTCTGGTGGGTCAATACTTCCCTCACCACTCAAAAACTCCAGAAGGGGATGGCACAAATGTGGAAGTTGAAATCACTGGCGATATCCGTGGTTGTGGTGGGGACACTGCTGTTTGGAGCAGTGGTGGCGTATGCCGGCTGGGGCTGGAACGCCAAGGTTGATGTTGAAGGAACGAAGATCAGCACCGGTTGGTCTGTGGCCAAAGGTGGCAAATCTCAATATCAAGCAGCCATCACGATCTCGGTCCCGGCCAACGCCGATGTTAGTGTCTACGAAGTCGCTCGCAGTGAGACGGTATCTGTTGTCCATACCGACCAACTCTGTTCCAACGGCGCTGTGGACGCGACCATAACGTATCTGGTCACCGGGCGTGGGCACGGGAAAGACGTCTCAGTTTCGGTCGACGAAGCCGGCCGCCGCGGCCAGAATTTCGGTTCCGCAACTGGAACGCTTGGAACTCCCATATCTGTGAACGTTGCGATTCCCGGCGACTGTAACTAGAACCCCTCTAGAGCCACGGCTTATAGCCAGACCCGGCTTGGTGAGAGCTAAGCCGGGTCACCGGCCACCTTTAGTCGTGCCTCTTTCAAGGCACACGAGATGTGCCTTATATCGGCGATCGTCGAGACTCAAGCAAGCCTGGAGACTGGACTAATCGATGGACGCAGCCCTTCCCATAAGGATCAAGATTCTCATCGCTGCCATGGTGTTGGCAGGCCTTGTCACGCAGGCCTACCTGGGAGTGGGGGAAGAATGGAGCCTGGGCGTTCTTGCCGGCGCTGCCTTCTTCATGGTCTTGATCGTTGTCACCGGCAGTTTCCCGCTTCCTGTTGCCCCTAGGGCCACAACCGATGTCAGCACCGCGGTCCTCTTCGGGGGCGCCCTGGTGTTGGAGCCAGGCATCGCGGTGTTCACCGCCGTAGCCGGTAAATTTGCCTCCTATCTCTTCGTCAGGCATCTAGGCGATGTGTTGAAGCTGCCTGGGTACAGATATCCCTATTACAAGTACCCTTTCAACCTCAGCGAAGTCGCAATAACTACCGGCGTCACCTCCTATCTATTCCACACCCTGGGAACCAGCGGGGACCTGCTGACTCCTGCGATCATCGCCGCGGCTGCCGTCATGTATATGACCAACACAGCTTTGGTGACAACGGTGGTCAGCCTTGAGATGAAGATCAACCCGCTCAAGTTCTGGTGGATGGGCACCAAAGAGAACGGGGCTGCCGAGCTAAGTCTCCTGTCTTTCGGGTTCTTGGGAGCGACGGTGTATACAGAGAGCCCCTGGGCCAGCGCGGCGCTGATCATACCAGTTGCGATCATCTATCTGGCGTTCTCCCGCCTGGCCTCCGCCAACACCCAGCTTGAAGAAACGTTGGACAGGCTGGAATCGCTCCAAGGCCGGATCGTCAGTTCCGCCAAGCTTGCGTCTATAGGCGCGATCTCCTTGGACCTGGCCCATCAGATCAAGAACCCGCTGGCCGTGATTATCGGGCGCCTTGAGGGTCTGGAAGACCGCTTCGAAGACGGATCACGCGAGCTTCAGAGCGTTAAGATCGCCCAAGACGCCGGTTGGCGGATCCAAGAACTGACCCAATCGTTCAACAATATCGGCCGCCAGGAGTGGGTAACTCTAGACATGCGTGAGCTATTGACTGAGGGGCTCGGCATGGCCGGGCTTAGGTCGTCAAAGCGTTTCGAAACCCGATGGTCCTACCCTGACGATCTGCCGAACATCCAAGGCAACCCGATCTTGATCAGGGAAGCTCTGTCTAACTTCTTCTCCAATGCGATGGACGCTCTGGATGCCGGCGGCGAGATCAGCATCCAAGCCGAACACGATGATGAATTCGTCACGGTTAAGATCGGTGATACGGGGATGGGAATCTCGCCGGACGAGCTCAAACTCCTCTTCCAGCCCTTCCATACAACCAAGCCGAACGGTCAGGGTCTGGGATTATTCGCGGCGAAACACATCCTGGAGATGCACCGGGGCAGCGTGAGCTTGGAGAGCGTCAAGGGAGTTGGGTCCACGGTGATAATCAACATACCCCTGGTCAGCCCAGGGGAACCGGTTGATCCATTCGAAGAAGAGCTGTTGGCCAGCGGAACATAAACACCGGTCTCTTTTGAACCCGGGGCGATGACAAAAAAGAGAGCGGTGGCTTAAGCCACCGCTCTCTTTTTTGTCATCGGTTACTGAAGGCTAGTTTATGTGCTGCTCACGGTTGAGCAGTTCTTTAGCCTCTTCGCCTACGTTGGCCTCCATGCAGTCGCGTAACGTCGAATAGACAGACTTGTTCAGAGCGCCCATCATCCACGCTTCATAGTCAGCGTCGGTCTGATAGGAATTCTTCAGGGCTACCAGGCGCTGCAGCAGGCTCAAGTAATGATACTGGAGTGGCGTCAGGTCCTTGTCGATACCTGCCAATCGCCATTCGTTGTCAGCAACCGGTGTGTCCATTTCAGAGTCCAAGCTAGACATTACCTCGTCGGCCTTGTCGTTGCCTAGAACTTCCGGGTCTGCCTGATCTTGTTCGCTCATGCTACCTCCATCGGCCTTTGCCTCCAATTCCTTAGAGACAGGTCAAATTGGGGTGTCTATTTAGTTCTCAAGGAGCCCGAGCCTTCAAAGTGATTATAGCAGACTGGGTTCCTTAAGGAACATAATATAGATGCCTAATTGTTAAGTGCGCGGGATTTTCAGCCGGTATTCAGCCAATATTCAAACCCATTTCTTACCTTGATTCTCAATCAGCCTCACGCCAGGGTCAAACCGCTGTCCAAGACGGTTGGCTCCACCCGGGGCTAACCCCAGGACAAACCGCAGGTTAAACCTCCCGGAATTCGCCCTCGACCGTGCCTTCGTCGTCGGAAGGTCCTTCCGCAGCGCCGTCTGTTCCGGAAGCGCCGTCTCCGGGGCCGGCTCCGCCGTCTTCCGTCCCGGCACTCTGGCTATACACCACTTCGCCCAGGCGCTGCAAGGCGCTATTCAGCTCAGTAGTGGCCGTTTGCATCTCGGGCGTGCTGTTGCTGGCGATTGCCGCCTTCAGCGCGTCGATCTTGCCCTGGACCTCAGTCTTAAGGTCCTCGGGGACCTTGTCGGCGTTATCCACCAACAGCTTCTCGCTGCTGTAGACCAAGGAGTCAGCCTGGTTGCGGGTCTCAACCTCGGCCCGGCGCATCTGGTCGGCTTCCTCATTCTGGGCTGCCTCATCCACCATGCGCTCAATGTCATCTTTGTCCAGACCGGAGCCCGACTGGATGACGATCTTCTGCTCTTTGCCGGTCCCCTTGTCCTGGGCGGACACGCTCAGGATACCGTTGGCGTCGATGTCGAAGGTAACCTCGATCTGAGGGATGCCACGGGGGGCGGGCAGCAGACCGTCCAGCATGAACCGTCCGATGGACTTGTTATCCGATGCCATGGAGCGTTCGCCCTGCAGGACATGGATGTCCACCGTGGTCTGGTTCTCAGCAGCGGTGGTAAACGTTTCGTTCTTCTTGGTGGGTATGGTGGTGTTCCGGGCGATCAGCGTGGTCATCACGCTGCCCAATGTCTCCAGACCCAGGGTCAAAGGTGTCACATCCAGGAGCACGATGTCGTCGACTTCGCCGGCTAGAACGCCTGCCTGGATGGCGGCGCCCATCGCCACGGCTTCGTCGGGGTTTACGTTCCGGTTGGGCTCCTTACCGAAGACCTGCTTAACCTTTTCCTGCACGGCGGGCATCCGGCTCATGCCGCCCACCATGATGACTTCGTCGATCTCGCCGGCGCTCAGACCGGAGTCGGTCAACGCCTGACGGCAGGGACCCTCGGTCCTAGCTACAAGGTCCGCCACCAACTGCTCAAGCCTGGCCCGGCTCAGAGTCTTAACCATGTGCTGGGGGCCGCTGGCGTCGGCGGTGATGAAGGGCAGATTAATCTCGGTCTCAAGAACGCTGGACAACTCAACCTTGGCGCGTTCCGCAGCGTCGCGGAGACGCTGAAGGGCCATGCGGTCGGCGGCCAGGTCGATACCGGTCTCCTGTCTGAATTCGTCGATCATCCATTCCAGGATCAGTTGGTCGAAGTCGTCGCCTCCCAGGAAGGTGTCGCCGTTGGTCGACTTGACCTCGAATACGCCGTCGCCCATCTGGAGGATGGTGATATCGAAGGTGCCGCCGCCCAGGTCGAAGACCGCCACGGTGGCATCGTTCTTGGTCTTATCCAAACCATAGGCCAGGGAAGAGGCTGTAGGCTCGTTGATGATGCGCAGCACTTCCAGACCAGCGATGGTGCCGGCGTCTTTGGTGGCCTGGCGCTGGGCGTCGTTGAAGTAAGCCGGGACTGTGATGACAGCCTGGGATATCTTCTCGCCCAATTTGGCTTCCGCGTCCTGCTTGATCTTCTGCAGCACGAATGACGATATCTGGGGAGGAGCATGGGATTCTTCACCCAACTGCACCATGGCTTCGCCGGTGGGGCCGGCCACGATCTTGTAGGGCAGCTTGGCCATGGCGTTCTGGATCTCGGGATCCTTGAAACTCCGGCCCATGAGCCGCTTCACCGAGAAAAGGGTGTTCTCCGGGTTGGTCACGGCCTGACGCTTGGCGACTTGGCCCACGTAACGCTCCCCGGTTTTGGTGTTCAGTGCTACGACGGACGGGGTTATCCGGCCGCCTTCTGCGTTCTCCACGACCACGGGTTCACCGGCTTCGATGATCGCCGCTACCGAGTTTGTGGTTCCGAGGTCGATTCCCAGAACTTTAGCCATTTGGTTTCTCCTAACTGTTCACCCACTGGTGACTGTATTGATGCTGTCGGACTTTTGCCGATGCTGCTTAGGTATCTTTGGGGGCCATTGCCACCATGACCTGGGCCGGGCGGATGATCCGGTCATGCAGCCGGAAGCCCGGTCTCAGTATCTGAGTAACGTACCCCGCTTCGATTTCGGTTGTTTCTTCCGTGCCTACGGCCTCGTGCTCCAGCGGGTTGAACATCAGCCCCACCGCCTCGATAGCCGCGACGCCTTCGGATTCTAGCACGCCGGTCAGTTTCCGCTGTATCAGCTTGATCCCTTCCAGCAACTGGCCATTGGCGCTATCTCCGTCCCCTGCGCTGGCTTCTGTATGGGTGATGGCCAGTTCCAACTCCTCCAGCACCGGCAGGATGTTGCCGATCAATCTGCTGTTGGAGTACTTGGCGTTGTTGATCCGGTCCTCGTCGGTCCGGCGCCTGAAGTTTGCCATCTCAGCCTGGGCCCTCAGAGAGGCATCCAGGCTGTCCGCGGCTTCCTTGTGCGCCAACTCCAGGTTGGCCTTCAAGGCCGCAACCTGCTCCTCCAGAGGAAGGCTGTCCAAGTCTACTCCGGCTTGGGCCAGGAGTTCTTCCAGCTCCTGCTCCAGACCGGTCGGTTCGCCTGAACTCTCAGGTGAATTCTCAGGTGAATTCTTGGGGGAATCTTCAGGCTCTTCAGGCTGGCCGTCTGTTTCGTTCGGTTCCGTTGCCATTAAGGGGTTCCTCTAGTTGAGATAGGAATTTGATGCCGAAAGCTTGATCTAGCGGTCAACCGGCAGATTAAGGCTTTCAAATAATAGGTCCATCTCTTCTTGTACCACTTGTTGGGCCGCCGGGATACCCTCGAGCCTGCTGCCGATCCTCTGTTTGATGGCAGACATGTTGTCAAAGGCGGCCAGAGCGAATTGGACTCCGGCCAGATTAAGACCCAATTCATCGGACAGATATCTGATCAGCCGGACCTTTTTGATGTCCTCGATCGAATATAGCCGGAGCATGCCGATGGTCCGCCCCGGGTTGATCAAACCCAGCCTCTCGTACTTGCGCAGAGTCTGGGGATGCATGTCCAAGATGCGCGCTGCCACGCTGATGATGTAGACGCCCTCGACTTCGATGGTTTGCGGGTCGGGCGCCTGCCCTTCATCCACGGGAGACAGGCCGGTATCTTCGGGCCGCGAGGGCGCAGCCTGTTCTTGCGACCTGTTCTCTACTTTGAATCTTGGCTGTTGGTTCATCAGTGACTCCGCTCGTTCGGCCAAGTTGTTGACCGGCGACTAGCCATATGATAAAGTCTGATACGATTCGTGTCAAGGCAGTTGCGATGACTGACATTAGACGACTTTAGATAACGCGGTTAATGCCTGGCGAGGAGTCATCACCGTCAGCGCCCGATCAAATGAGCAAGAGGAGACCTAAAAGGAGGTTAATCATGATGTACTTCAAAGAATGCCCAAAGTGCCAAGGTGACCTATATACCGGAGAAGATATCCACGGGGGTTACGTTAGCTGTATCCAGTGCGGATACATGCGCGATATCCCAGATGAGAACGCCCACCCGCTGGCCGGAAAGACGTTCGTGATCGACGCTCCAAAGGCCGCCAAACGGCGTCGAAAGAAAGCTGGACAGGCGGCGTAACTTCAAGCTGGGGCCTGAATGCAATAAGGGCGGCCGCATGGCCGCCCTTATTCTTTGGCGAGTTTGAATCAATCGCTACTTGGTCAGTTCCGGCCAGAAGCGCTCTTCCTTCCATGGGTCGCCTTCATTGTGATAGCCACGCTGCTCCCAGAATCCTGGTGAGTCTTCAGCCATCAGCTCTATGCCGTTGACCCATTTGGCGCTCTTCCAGGCGTAGATGCTGGGGACGATCAAGCGCAGGGGCCAGCCGTGGCTCATGCCCATGGGCTCGCCGTCTTGCTTGTGGGCCAGTATCCCCTCTTCCATGGCCAGGTCCAGGGGCAAGTTGGTGGTGTAGCCGCCGAAGCAGTGGGCCATGACGAACTTGGCTTCCGGTTTGGGGCCGGCGGCCGCTACCAGGTCGGTGAAGTTAACGCCTTCCCAGGTGTTGTCCAGCTGGCTCCACTGAGTTACGCAGTGAAAGTCGGCCACTGTGGTTGTCCACTGAAGATTGGAGAATTGCTCCCAATTCAGGGTGATATCCTGCTCCACCAGGCCAAAGACTCGAATCTCCCAGGTGTCGAGGTCGATCTTCGGTTCGGGGCCGTAGGTCAGGACAGGGAATTTGGTGGTGAGGAACTGTCCCGGGGGAACGCGGTCGCCCATGCCCTGGTCGGGCGCCGTCTTTACTTGGTCAGGTCGCTTCATGAGATGGACTCTCCGGGGCCGGTCTGGCCCTGGTGTTCAGTTTAGCACCAGCTTCACTCGTGTTAAAGACGAGTCAAGTCTGAGCAGATACCCGGTTAAGCAACCACCTTGATGCGGCCGGTGTTCCCGGCAGTGATCTCGCCGACGATGGCCCTGGTCTCCACGCCCGAGATCTCTAATTCGCTCAGTAGTTGGTCCAGTTTGTCTTCGGGCACTGCGATTAAAAGCCCGCCGGACGTCTGGGCGTCGCACATCAGCAATTGCTGCTTTTCGGTCAGGTTTTCCGCCCAGTCCACCGTATCTTCCACTCCGGACATATTCCGGAAGGTGCCGCCGGGAATGGTGCCCCTTTCCAACAGGTCCCAAGTCCCAGGCAAGACGGGAACATCGGAAACCCGGACTTGCGCCCCGACGTTGCTGCCTCGGACGATGCCTCTCAAGTGGCCCATAAGGCCAAAACCGGTGATGTCGGTGCAGGAGTTCACCCCCACCCGCATCATGGCCTCTGATGCCCCTTTGTTCAGTTCAGCCATCGTGGCGACGGCCTGCTGCATGATGGCATCGGGAGTGGTCCCTGCTTTAGCGCCCGTGGCGATGATCCCGGTGCCGATGGGCTTGGTTAAGACCAGCACGTCGCCGGGCTTGGCGTTGGCGTTGGAAACTTCTTTGCCGGGTTCGACCAGTCCGACCACCGAGAGTCCGTATTTGGGTTCTGCGTCATCGACGGTGTGGCCGCCAACGATCAAGCAGCCGGCCTCCGTGGCTTTGTCGTAGCCGCCTTTTAGAACGTCGCCCAGCATCTCCACAGCCAGATGGGCTGGGAAACCCACTATATTCATGGCCACCAGGGGCTTGCCCCCCATGGCGTAGACATCGCTCAAGGAGTTGGCCGCGGCTACCGAACCGAACTCGTAGGGGTCGTCGGTGATGGGCGTGAAAAAGTCCACCGTCACAATGATGGCGGTGTTGTTATCCAGCCGGTACACGGCTGCGTCGTCCCCCGTGTCATTGCCCACCAGAAGGTCTGGGTGACTGACCATGGGGATGTGCTTCAGGACCTGGACCAGGTCCTCTTGGCTAAGCTTAGCGGCTCAACCGGCACAATGGGACAGTTCGGTCAGGCGGACTTTGCTGCTTGCCATCCGGCGATTCCTCCTTGCAGGTCTCGGGAATATCTAGGCGTTGTAGGACCTTTTCGGTGACGGTCCATATGAGTCAGCATACATGAATAGCAGTTTATGTGTTGCTCTTACTTGGCCTGTGCTTTGAATTTGGGCATCACGTCTTTTCCGAATGCGTCAAGCTGCTCCAAGATGACTGACTGCTCGGTGCTCATGACCGAGGCGCCCACGTTCACCTCTTCCAGGCCGGGATATTGTTCTTGCAGCTCCATCAATCTCTCGGTAACCCGCTCGGGCGGACCGACGATCCACGCTCCGGCCTTCACGGCGTCCTCCATGGTCGGGAGTCCAGCCGACCGGGCGGCGGAGCCCCCGCTCAGCGCCGACAGCTGGTCTTCGGACAGGCCGCGGACGAAGCCCAGAGGGCCAAACATCTTCATATTCTCTTCGAAGTATCTCTTGGCCTGGGCGATGGCCTTCTCCTCGGTGTCGTCGATGAAGGTTGAGATACCCACGATGAGGTCTCCGCCCAACTCGGTCTCCTTGCCGTGTTTAGCCAGGGTCTCCTGCCATTGCTTCACGACTACGTCCGATGCGCCACCCGTGGCCGCGCCGCCACCAACTATCCCTTTGATACCGTGTTTGGCCATGAAATCCATGGCCCGTTGGCTGGCGCTCACCAGAGGTTGGTAGGTTTCCACCGGCAGGGTTCGGGGGCGCGGTACCAGCGTGATCTCTTTGAGGGTGTACCCGCGGTATGGGACCTCGGGCGGTATGGTGTAATGCTTGCCCTTGTGGGAGAAAGACTCCTCGTTGAAGGCCTTCATCATGATCTCGACCTGCTCTTCGAAGATCTCACGGTTGGCGTCGCTGTCGGTGATGGTGCTGGGCACCCCGAAGGTGTCCACCTCACGGGAGTGGTAGCCGCGTCCGACGCCGAAGATTACCCGGCCTCCGGTGAGGATGTCAGCCGTGGCGTAGTCCTCAGCCAACCGCAGCGGATGCCACATGGGGTTGACGTTGAACCCGCAGCCGAACTTCAGGTTCTTGGTCAGGTGGGCCATGTGCACGTACATCAGCAGCAGGTTGGGCAGGCACTCGTAACCCTCGCGCTGGAAGTGGTGCTCTGCGGCCCAGAATGTATCGAAGCCAAGTTGGTCCATCTTGACGGCGATGGCGTCGGCCTTGCCAAAGACCGAGGCCAAACCCTCATCGGAGATCCACCGGTCGTTGACCGGCGTGGCATCGAACCCGATATCTTCTAGGTCTACGTGTCCCGCGTAGAGTGACCCGAACCTGGTAATCATTTGTCGTCTCCTGTAAGACCCGATGGAATGGCATAGGGAAAATGAATGTGTGTAAACAGATTTGGTTCTTATTGTATGCGGGGCGGGTTGACTGTCAAATCGCCGGCGAATCCGCTACCAGGAAGGAAGCATCTACTGGAGTGAATCTCTTTCTGAAAGCCTGATATAAGGATTGGATTGTTATCTGGCTAGGTGATACATTGGGAGGCGGTCTTCCTGGCTGTTCTCCTACGGGTACAGCTTGGGGCTTCCGGCCCGAATATCTGATGCGGTGATCTTGTGCCAGGGATAATCGCCAACTACAAAGAAGTCGTCAACACGCCGGCCCGGCGTCAGGTGTTGACAGCCATCACCGGCGGCCAGTTGCTGGTGCAGCTATCCAGCCTTCCCGTGACTCTGGCCTTGCCCAGCATGGCCCGCAGCTTCGGCACCGATCTGGAAACCGCCTCGTGGATCGTCATCCTGAACCTGTTGGTGCTGGGAGCGACGGTCATGTTGGGCGCCCGGCTGGGCGACAAATTCGGGCATCCCAAGATATTCTTCTTCGGCGCCATCATCATCACCCTTGGCGCAGTCCTCATCGCTTCATCTCAGACGCTGTTGTGGGTCATTGTCTTCAGGGGAGTCCAGGGTCTGGGGGCCGGCCTGATACACGGCAACGGCAATGCGATGCTCGCATTTGCCTTCCCTCCCGAAGAGCGGGGCCGCGCCTACGCCTTCCCCATCTCCGGTTCCAGGATGGGGACGCTGATCGGGATAGCGGTCTTCGGCTTATTCTTGGAGTTCATCAGCTGGCGGTTGGTCTTCCTAACCATGCTGCCCATCGGCATCATCGTCTTATGGACCAGCCTGCCCGTCTTCCGGCGGAACGTGGAATCCCTGCCCAAGACTCCGATCAACATCGACATCGTTGGAGCGGGGCTGCTGATCGCAACCGCCGTGGTGTTCTTGCTGTCTGGGATGCACGTCCACGGCGGTGACGAATCGTTCACTTCCAATGACGCTTTGAATTACCACTTGCCCATGCACGGGTTGTTCGTGGTCCTGTTGGTGGTATTCATCATCGTGGAGCGGAGGGTCGATCAGCCGTTCATCGAGTTCCGACACTTCCGGCACAAGTATTTCTCGCTGTCATTGGTATCCAACGTCATGTTCCACCTGTCGATGTTGGCGACCATGATCCTGCTGCCGATCATGATCGAAGACGGCTTGGGCAAGTCGCCCATCTTCGTCACCGCGGTCTTGATACCCCACCAGTCCTTTGGCATCTGGCTGCCGGCCATCGCTGGCAATATTCACGACAAGTACAGCCCCAAGCTGCTCCGCACCTTCTGCATGCTGTCCATCGCGGTGGGATTCATCCTGCTGGCCGTGTTCGCTGCCAAGGTGAACTTCTGGCTGATACCTCTGCTATTGCTGCCGATATCCTTCGGGACCAATATCTTCAACACCGTGAACAACGCCACCGTGATGAGCGCACTGCCCACAGAGCATCGTGGTTTCGCGTCCGGGATGTTGGAGACAACGAGGGACCTGGGCCATGCCACCGGCGCCACCATCTCATCCATAATCATGGCGATGATGCTGCCGGCGGGGATCGCATTCATGGTGGCCGCCGAGTCTCAGAGCCATTACATGAAAGGCTTCCAGACCGCCGCGCTGGCCGTGGTGGGGATCATGGTTACGGGTGCGATAATCGCGGCGTTCCACCGCGCCTACAACCCGGATACAGACCACTCAAGAGAGCAGGGCAGCCCCGCAGCCGCCGACGATTAGCGGGCGGCCTATGATTGGCCGATGTCCTTCAACATGCCCGCAACTTCATTCCGCAGCGCCGCGGGGCTGAACGGCTTGGTGATGTAGTGGTCGGCCCCCGCTTCAGTGCCTCTCGTGCGGTCCGAGTCCTGCGAACGGGCTGTCAGCATAACCACCTTGATGCTGGCGGTGACTGGGTCGTTCTTCAACAACCGGCACACTTCAAAACCATCCAAGCCGGGCATCATGACGTCTAACAACGCCAACATGGGGATCTCTTTTCTGGCCGTCTCCAGTGCTTCCAGCCCATCCTTGGCCGAGAACAACTGGTAACTCGGGCTCTTGAGGGCTAGCAGCAGCAGTTGCCTCACATCTTCTTCATCGTCAGCTATCAATACCGACTGCATCGCTGTCGCCTCCATCGGTAATTCGGGCCGCTGGGGACACCTTAGATGAGGCGACTGCTCCAGTGGTTGGCAGATAGAAAGAGAAGGTGGAGCCGGTCCCTGCCTGCTTTTCGAACCACACTTCCCCACCCATGACCGCCAGCAATTCTTTGACCAGATAGAGACCAAGCCCCGACCCGTCAATATTGGCCGTCTCCGGAGTATGTATCCGGACAAAGGGGGTAAAGAGCATATCTTGGTCTTCGGGCGCTATACCGACCCCTTCATCTCGAATGCTGATCACCACGCGCCCGGATAGAGAGTCATCCACGGCCGAAAGACTCACCTTGCCTCCTGTGGGGCTGTATTTAACCGCATTCCCCAACAGGTTAGTAAGAATCTGGTTCAACTTGTCGTAATCGGCGATCACCGGAGGCAGGGTCTGCGGAATCTCCACTGGGAAGTCGTGCTGATCGGTAGAGGTCCGAATGCTGGTGAGCGCTTCCTCTACTGCGTTAGCCAGGGAAACCTCTTCCTTCTTGAGGGTGAGTGTTCCCGACTGGATACGGGTTACATCAAGGAGGTCGCTGACTATACCAGCTAACAGAACGCTGTTCCGATGGATGATCGCCAGCCATTCCTGTTTGTCCTCTTCGTCCTCCGTTCCCGGAGTCAAAAGTAACTCGGCAAACCCCATGATTGACGTTGTAGGCGTGCGGAGTTCGTGGGACGCAAGGGAGACGAACGTCCGAAGTCGCGCCTCCAATTCGGCTGTCAGTCTGATCTCTTCTTGGAGCCTGGCATTCTCCGCCTCGGTTTGAACCTGCTCGTTCATGGTCTTTTGCAATTCGCCGAGTGTTGCATTGAACGCCTGGCCCAATTCCTGTAATTCTCTGGGTCCGGTCTGGGGAACTCTTTCCCTCAGATTCGCATCCCCTCGAATCGTGCTGACGGCGCCGGCGAGCGCGGCAACGGGCTTGGTGGCCAGTCTTGCGGTCAAGCTGATAGCGGCTACAAGGACCAGCAGGTCCAGCCCGATCGCCGCCCAGAGGAATTTTCGGACCTGACGAACCGGGCCCAGAGCTTGGTTTTCCGTCTCCATGGTAACTAGGGTGTGGTCCGGAAAGCCCGGGACCGCAGCCCGTTGCTGAAGCCAGCCGTCGATGTCCTTGCCAGGATCGATGTCTCCGGTGCGAATACTTCCTGGCACCGACGAGATGATTACCTCTCCCGAAGAATCCAGGAGCATCCCATCGGAAGCTGCCAGTCCGCTCCCAACGATTCCCGCGACCGTCGCTGGGCCGGCTTCCATCACCATCATTCCCCGGGGGATGCCGAGATACATCACCGGCACTGCGATGGTGAGCCCCGACTGGGTTAGATCGACGAACTGCTCGCCTGACAGGACCTGGTCGATCCACGGTTCGTCTAAATATGACACCGACTCACCGGAATTGGTTGCTATGGAGCTGCCCAAGTTGTCCGCCATGGTCAAACGCACGGGTGGGCCAGGGATCTGGAGAGAACGGAACAGGGGCTCAAGGTAGGCGGGGCGGCTCCAGGTATCAACGACTCCGTCGATGATCAGTTCGTTGACCGCTAGAGTCTTGGTAGAATCCACCAGCGTCCCCAGGGTCAGGGAAATAACAAGGGCCTGGGTGGCTGATTCTCCCAGCAAGCGGTCCTCCACTTCTCTCCGCACGGTGCGCTCGGACAAGAGATTGGCGCCCAATGAGATTGCCAATAGCAGCAGAACCGCAACCGGGACGGTTCGGATCAGTATGGTGGACAGAAGTCCGGACGGTTGTCTCATCTAACAGTTCCCATGGAGTGAGCGCCGGTATAGATAAAAGCTCTGCATAGTGAAGGGCATTCGGTTAAATGTTACGAAATCTATGGGCCTGTCCTTATGGCGGGCTCTTGGAAGGTTTTAACGGCTTTCCGCATATCAAATATGCGCATCTTTGGCCCCTTCGGCTAGTTAGGTGTTCTGTATATGTGAACACCTAACTGTCTTAACAACAATATGAATCTCGTTAGAATCGCGCCATCGAAGTCAAGGGAAAATATACCTCCACACTAGGACGGCCCTTAACAGCGGCCAAGCTGGGGACCCTGCAGGCCGCAACTGCCTGGCCATTCCAGGGAAGCGTCCATGGGGAATGCTCAGATGGGTCTGCCTGGGCTTTTTGATGGAACGGAAATACCGTTAACCGTGGAGGTTAAGCGGTTCGAAGACGCCCGTGTCGGGCACATAATAGTGGAGCTGGCCGGAACTGATCTTGGTAGCGATCAGAGTGTAGTCCAGCTTGTACTCGTCGATGTGTCGGTAGATGCGGGCGTCCCGCCATTCATCTGGCGCCAGGGAAGCCCGCACCTTCTGCAGCTCTTTGACGATCGGCTCTGAGTCGTGCTGATTCATTGGTTCCAGCGCTGGGAGATCACTCTGTTGGTATGACTCCCAGTTGCTGCATCATGGTCATGGCGTCGGCGATGCCCCAATGCTCTGCGGCCTTGCCGTTGGCTATCCTGACCGTATGCACCTCTGAGAATGAGACCTTCTTGCCGGTGGCCGGGATGCCCATGAAATCACCGTTATGAGTGCCCTCGGTGGTCATGTGACCAGTCACCACGTCCCCCTCGGCTACGAGCAGATCGATCGTCGATCTCAAGTCAGGAAATGCGGCGAAAAACATCGACATCATTTCCTTCATGCCTTCCGCTCCTGGAGCCTGTCCGGGAGGTAGATCATGGTCCACGAAATTTGGGTCCATCAGGCGGTCAACGACCGTGACGTCCTTTGCGTTCATCGCGTCGATGAATTGCCGGTATAGCGCCTTGTTCTCTTCCGACATAATGATCCTCCAAATAATCTAACTGCTGAGTAGGCACGCTACATCTCTGGAATTACTCCCAATTGCTGCATCATGGTCATCGCGTCGGCGATGCCCCAGTGCTCAATCATCTTGCCATTGGCGAAGCGAATCATATGGATTTCGGTCATCGACATCTTTTTGTTCGTGGCTGGTATTCCCATGAACTCGCCTGTGTGAGTGCCTTCGGTCGTTACGGCTCCGGAAACGGTATCGTCTTCTGCGATCAACTTATTGACGGTAACCTTCAAGTCCGGAAATCCGGCGAATAAAACTTCGATCTGTTCCTTGATTCCCTGCAGTCCATCACTCTGCCCGGGCACCGGATCGTGGTCAACGAGATTGGGGTCGACCAACCGGTCGATGAAGGACGTGTCTTTTGCGTTCATTCCATCTACGAATTGTTGAAATATGGCCTTGTTCTCTGCTGACATAGCGCTCCTCCTCTGATCTTTGATTAGCTCTGGCGGACGTACTTGTCGATGGCATCTGGGACTCCGCCCAGGTAGATGTCGCCACGGGAGTCGATCCAACTGCCATGGCCGGAGCCGCGGCAGTCGAACCGGGACAGCACGGCTCCCTTCTTGTCCAGGATGCTGATGCGGGCCGAGTTGTCGCGTTGGCCTTCGCTCACCATGTAGTTGCCGTCGGTGTCCATCGAGATGTCCATGGGGCGTTGGACGTCGTCCCAGATCTCTTTGAAATCGCCGTCAAGGCCGAAGACCTGGATGCGGTCGTTCTCACGGTCGCAGACCACCACGTTGTCACCGTCAACCAGCAGGCTGTGGGGCAGATGGAACTCGTTGGGCCCCTGTTTGCCGGGCTCGCCCCAAGACTTCTTCAACTGCCCGTCGTTGGAGAACCGGTGGACCCTAGAATTCCGGTAGCCATCGGCTACATAGAGGTCTCCCGAGGCTGACGGCACTAACTCTGCGGGGTAGTTGAAGGGACCGGCGGCCCGGGGGACCAGGTCTCCGGGGTTCTCGCAGCCTGTGTCGGAGTGCTGGCCGTACCGCCCCAACATTTGGATGGGCTTGCCGTCCAGGGTGTACATGATGCAGACCGAGGTGTTGCGGTCGGTGATGTAGACCACGTCGTCGGCTATGTGGATGCCGTGGGCAAACTCGAACGATCCATTGCCCCAGGAGTCTGTCAGGTTCCCGTCCCGGTCGAAGATGAGCATGGGCGGGTCCTTGCGCTGGAAGGCGAAGACCCGGTCTTGGGAGTCGGTTGCGATGGCGCTCACCATGCCGAAGGTGTCGCCGGCGGGCAGTTTGCCCCAATTCTCGATCAATTCATAGGTGTATTTGCCGGAACCTACTGTAGCCATTTCAGGTGGTCTCCTTCTAGATCGTTTGAGTGTCGCGCTTAGCGGCGGCCTGCGTCCCTGCTGTCGAACAACGCTTGCAGGGGCGAGATGCCGCCCAGTGTGTCGAGATCGATGCTGTCGATGGTTGTGCGGCCGCAGATGCCCATGGTTGCCTCCAGTTCGTCGCGGAGCATCTCGATGACCGAACTCACGCCGTCTTCACCGTTCACGGCCAATCCCCAGAACAGCGGCCTGCCCATCAGCACGGCGCGCGCGCCCAGGGCCAGGGCCTTGAAGATGTCAGAGCCGCGGCGGATGCCTCCGTCCATGTAGACCTCGGCTTTGCCGCCAACCTGCTCCACTACCTCGGGGAGGACCTCGATGGTCGTGAAGGTTGTGTCCAAGTATCTCGTGCCGTGGTTGGAGACGATGATCCCCTGGGCGCCTGACTCTGCCGATGCCCTGCCGTCCTCGCCGGTCATGATGCCCTTGACCACGATCGGCAATCTGGTCTTGCCGGCCAGCCATTCAAGGTCGCTCCAGACGGTAGCCTGGTCGCGGATGTCAGCCGGCCCGGCTGGAGCGTCCGCGGCGAACGTCCAGGAATGGGTTCCCAGGTCCAGTTGGGCGTAGTTGGGGGATTCCGGGCCCACATAGTTATTGCGTATGTTGCGCTCCCGTTTGGGCACGATCTTGGCGTCCAAGGTCACGCAGAGAGCGCTGAACCCGGCCTCTTCGGCCCGGGCCGCCATGCCCAGGGTTAGATCCCGGTCTTTGAAGAAGTACTGCTGAAACCAGATGGGGCCGGTCGCAGCCTCAGCCACGTCTTCAAGAGTCCTGGCCGAATGAGAGCTCAAGATCATCAACGTGTCGGCCTTGCCCGCCGCGCGGACCGAAGCCAATTCAGCCTCCTGGTGGGCTGCGCCGTGGTTACCGGCCGGGGCCAGCATCAAAGGGAGACTGATCTTGTGTCCCAGGACCGTGGTGCCCAGGTCGCGGGTGCTGACGTCGACCATCATCCGGGGTTTCATTACTATGGAGTCCAGGACCTCACGGGTGCGCCGGAGCGTTATCTCGTCGGTGGCGGCTCCGGCGATGAAATCGTAATCGCCTTTGTCGATATTGGCTTTGGCTATCTCTTCGTATTCGTAGATATTAACTGGGGTATTTACCGGGTCTGGGGCCATGGGGATTCCTCCGGGCGTAAGTTTTGCGAGGCAAGTCTAAGAGCTGGGGTGTGCGTAGTCAATCGCGCCGGTGACAGAACTCCCGGCGGCATGAAACGGACGCGTGGTATTCTTGCCCACGGTGAACAAAGACGATGGCCTGGGGTTGAGACGATGGCGAGCGGCAGCAGCGACTACGAGATATTCGAGGCGGGCGATCTGGACCTACAGTCAGGAGAGACGCTCCGAGGGGCCAGATTGGCCTACAAGACCTACGGGAGGTTGAACCCGGCCAAGGACAACGTGATCGTCTTCCCAACATTTTTCGGCGGACAGCACACCCACAACGAAGGGATGATCGGGGAAGGCAAGGCGCTGGACCCTGACAAGTACTTCATCATCGTGCCCGATATGTTTGGCAACGGCATCTCATCTTCACCCAACAACGCCATGCCGCCCTTCAACCGCTCTAGGTTTCCCGGTGTCAGCCTCTATGACAACGTGTCATGCCAACACCGGCTCGTTACAGAGGTGTTCGGTATCGAGAAGATCGCCCTGGTCTACGGCTGGTCCATGGGCGCCCAGCAGACCTTCCAGTGGGGGAGCCTGTACCCGGACATGGTCGAGAGGATCGTCCCGGTCTGCGGCTCGGCCAAAACCTCCCGCCACAATTATGTGTTTCTGGAGGGAGTCAAAGCGGCCATCACCACCGATGCCGACTGGGCTAACGGCTCATACGAAAAACCGCCGCTGAGAGGGCTCCGGGCGATGGGCCGGGTATACGCCGGTTGGGCGGTGTCTCAGGCTTTTTACCGGGAAGAGGTCTATCTGGACCTGGGATACCCGTCTCTAGAAGACTACCTTGTGGACTTCTGGGAGGCCCGGCGGACCAGCGCCGATGCCAACAATCTGCTGCTGATGATCTATACCTGGCAGAACGCCGATATCAGCAACAACCACATCTATAACGGGGACTTCCGGGGGGCGCTCAACTCCATAAAAGCCAAGGCGATCGTCATGCCGGGGCGGACCGACCTGTACTTTCCTCCGGAGGACAACGAGATCGAAGTGGCACTCATGCCAAATGCGGAGTTTCGTCCCATCGAGTCGATCTGGGGTCATCTTGCCGGAGGCCCCGGCTTCAACCCGGTCGACTCCAAGTTCGTGGACGACGCGCTGAAAGAGATACTGGCCAGTTAGCGGTTAGCACCGGAAACCCCGTTTTCGACAATTCGTTCTTACCTCCGTTCGTCCTGTGCTCCGTCGAAGGGCGCTGGCGCAACCGTGGTTCGACGGGGCTCACCACGAACGGTCCGCTGAGGCTGGCGTTTCAAGAACCAAGTATCTGTCAACTTATCACCCGGAGGCCTGACATGGCTGACCTGAAATACGAGAGATTCACAGATGGCAATTACGCCATATTCACCATGGACCGGCCCGACCGTCTCAACGCCCAGGGCGCGGTCATGCGCGAAGAACTGCGGGAGGCGCTGGACGAGTTCGCCGCAGACCCAGAGATGCGTGTGGGAATACTCACCGGGGCTGGCAGGGCGTTCTCCGCCGGGGCGGACCTGAAAGAGATGACCGACCTGTACGGAACCTTGGCGTCGCTAACCGAGGAACAGCGGATCGAAGGCTACCGGGGCAACCAGCCATTTGGCAGAAACCCCAAGCCCATCATCGGGGCAGTCAACGGCCTTGCCATCGGCGCCGGGATGGAGCGGGCTGCCGACTGTGACATCAGGATCGCATCCACTGAGGCGTATTTTGGCCTGTTCGAAGTTAAACGGGGCATCATGGCCAACTATGCCATCAACAACCTGGCACGGGTGCTGCCCTACGGCGAGGCGGTGTATCTGATGCTCTCCGGAGACACCTTGAGCGTTGAAGACGCCCACCGGCTGGGGTTCGTGCACCAAGTCTTGGAGCCAGGCGAACTGATGCCCAGGGCGGTTGAGATCGCGGAGATGATCGGGGCCAACGCGCCATTGGCTGTCCAGGGGACCAAAGCGGTTGCTCAATTCTGGCGGCGGTACGGACTAGAAGAATCGCTCCAATTTACTGCATCGATCGGCCAGCGGGTACTTGGTTCCCAGGACGCCTCTGAGGGGCCAAAGGCGTTCGCCGAGAAGCGGCCTGCGGTCTGGCAGGGCAAATAATTCTCTTGGTTTAATATCATTGGATTTGATATCATCACGGGTGTACTACTAGCGAAACTCCCAGCGGGAAAGCCCGTTTGAAGATATATCCATGTTGAACCAAGTGCCATTGGTGCGCAAAGTCAGAGGCGCATATTACGGATGGCGGGTGCTGACGGCGACGTTCTTGCTGGGGACGTTGTCAGGCGGGATATTCTCCAACAGCAACGCCATCTTCTTCGGCCCCATCCAGCGCGATCTTGGTCTAAACAGCGCGCAGACTTCTTTGATATTCAGCCTGGTTAGGGCTGAAGGGAGCATCGCCGGCCCGGTCGTGGGCCGGTTGGTTGACCGGTTCGGCTCACGCCCCATGATAGTCTTCGGCGGACTGCTGGCCAGTTCGGGCTTCGTCGCCCTTCACTGGGTGCACAACTATGTGCTCTTCATAGTCATATTTGTGGGAGTTGTCGGCGTTGGCAAGAGCTCCGGGCTGGGGCAGGTGTTGATCAGCGCTGTCAACCGGTGGTTCATCCGCCGCCGTTCGCTGGCGATGTCCATCTGCATCACCGGGTTCTCCTCTGGCGGAGCGGCCATCCTGCCGCTGATCACCCTGGGCGTCAGCACCATCGGCTGGCGCGACGTGATGCTGTTCTCCGGCATATTCATGGGCCTGATCGTGATACCACTAGCGTCGCTGGTACGCCACTCGCCGGAGCGAATGGGCATCGGCGCCGACCTGCCCTTCCCCAAAGAAGGCGAAGAAGCCGACCAGCCGGCCCCGGTCGACTTCACGGTGCGGCAGGCGTTACGGACCAAATCCTACTGGATATTGTTCGCCGGGTCTGTGCTCAGGATCAGCCTCTGGGGCACCATCTCGGTCCATGCGGTGCAGATGTTTGTCTGGAAGGGCATGTCGGCTGAGATGGCGGGCATCATGTTCTCCTTGATGTTCCTGTTGTCCATCCCGCTGCGCCTGATCGTGGGTTTCCTGGGGGACAAGTTCCCGTTGCAGCCGATGATGGGCGGAGGAATGGGAGCCGCAGCCCTGGCAGCGCTGGCGATGTTGGTCATAGACGGAAATCTCGCCGTCTATCTGTTTGTGGGTCTGATGGCGATCGAGCAGGGGACCAGTTCGTTGAATTGGGTATCTTTGGGTAACTTCTTCGGCCGGACCAGCTTCGCCACACTGATGGGAATGATCAGCGTGGCGTTCAACATCGGCATGTTGATCTCGCCGATCTACGCCGGCCTTATCTTTGACCGCACCGGCAGCTATACCGTGGTGTTGGCGTCGTTCCTGCCCATCTATCTCACAGCCGGCGGCTTCTTCCTGTTGACCCGGAAACCCGCGGCTCCAGTCCCGGCGCGGGAAGGGGTATACGGGCGCTGATCGCGTCGATGCCGCCTCCTATGCGGTTTACCAGAGCAAAGCTGACCTAACCTAGGCTCCTCAGCAGGCTCCCGAAGCCCTGGATCGGTTCGGTCCAGCCGATACGGCGTAGGGCCAGCCAGATGGTGGCCTGGTTCACGGAGATCACGGTCTTCCCCAACTGCTGTTCCAGGGGTTCGACGGCGTCCAACCCCCGCCAGGCTGTGCCGGGCAGGAAGATGGTGTCGGCATCGTCCTTGGCGACCGTGGGCACGAAATCTATAATGGTCTGGACCGATTCTTCCTCTATCTCCAGCGGGTTCATGGAATCTTGCATCCAGGGCTCACCGTCGGCGCTGAGGACCTCGAAACCGGCCTCTTCCAGCAACGGCTTGAGGCGGTTGCGCAGATGAAAATGCCGGTAGGGCCCGGCGATGCTGAGCCGCTTGGAACCCATGAAATTGAACGCCTCTATGCAGGCCCCAACAGCGGTGATGGACTCCACGCCGCTAGCCAGTTGCATCTCCTCCGACATCTCCCGGTCGAACTGGATATAACCCTTGTGGTAGGTGCCTGAGGTGCAGGCGTATACCAGGATGTCCGGTTTGATGTTGGACAGGGAGCGGGCGCCCCGGCTCACGTCCTCGTTCATCTTGTCGGCATCGAACCCGAAAAGGGCGGTGTCCACGGTGGCCGCCTCTTCGCTGGAGATGCTGATCTGGTGGCCGGTATTCTCGGAGGACTTGGGCTGCGAGCCCCAGTCTCCGTTGAACATCCGCTCGAAATGAACGGTGATCTCCGGCGGCAATACCCGGTAGAAGTCGGGTTCCACCACGGGGTTGGTTGCGGGAACCAACGCCCCTATTCGCTTGGTTTCAGGCATGTTTAGATATTCCCTTCTTTGGTCTGGCAGCGGTCTAGTCGGCAGCGCCGGCAGTCTTGGCCGGGGGCGCTTCGGTCAACTCATAGAGGGTGCTGCGGGCCCGGATCTGCTCATCCCAACCCCGGAACCGCAGGTCGATCATGAGCCCGTCGGGGCCCTTGTACTTGCGGTTGGCCTTGCTGCTGCCGGGACACTCGGTCCCGCCGTGGTCCTCCACGGTGGAGACGGCGTCATCAAGGTCATCGACGTAGAAGCCGATGTGATGAACGCCTTTCACGGTGGAAGAGCCCTCACCCAGGTTGGGAGCGTCCTCAGAACCCATCTTCAAGATGGCGAAGTAGATGTAGCCGTCGGTGAGCCACACGCCTTCCTCGCCGGTCTCAGCGGGCGTGCGGCGCAGTTCTTCCAGGCCGAACACACTCTTATACCACTCGGCAGTCTCAGCGGGGTTCTCTGTTTGCAGGGCGATGTGCTTGATTCGGTTGGCCATGGCTCCTCCGTCTTCAGCTATCTGATAAAAAGCCGGGCGTCAGTTTGATAGTTTGACGCCCGGCAATTGTACATGCCGAGGGGAACTTGGGCCATCGGATGTGCGGTTCAGTTCTCTTGTGGGGGGCTCAGGAGGGTCTTGATCACGCCGAGGGAGTAGCCGACGCCCAAACTTACGCCGCCTCCCATGATCAGTCCCCAGACAGCGCTGGCCAACGATAGAGGAGTGATTCCAGCTTGTTGCATCACCACGGCCAACCCGAGTCCGGTTATCGCGCCGACCAGCGTGCTGAAGATGGAGCGCTTCCAAGCGGGAACGGGAATCCAGCGGCGCAATCCCCGAGGGCGGCGGCGGGCGATCTTGACGTTGGCCTCCAGCTTGGCGCTGAGTCCGTTGGCTGCCACTGGAGCGCTGGCCAATGCGCCAGCGCCGGCGACCGCCGACACGCCGGTGGCGGCAAGCGCCGTGGTACCGCTGAATCCGGTGATGTTCAACTTGAAGGGGATCGTGCAGAGTTCGATCGGGCCGCTTAACAGTGTGCCTTCCACCACATAGATGCCCCTGGCGTGAGAGGTGAAATCCGAGACGTCGATGGATGCCACTCCAGAGGCGAACCCAACGTCCTTGCCCGCCAACTCCGAGCCCAGCCCTTGGACCCCCCAGCGCATGGAAGGGTCAGCCGGCATATCCACGCCCCTGATGGTAAGCGTGGCGTCGGGCTCTATCTCAAGGGTCGAATCGGCCTGGGCAGGGAGGGTGAACGGCGATGGCTGACCACCTTCTATGATTATCTGGGGGCCGCCGCAATCGAGGTTGTGTGGGCCATCGTGGGCATACGCCGGAGGCGCCATCAGCCAAAGCACGGCGATCAGAAGTAAGGCGGTTACCACGAATTGAGTAGTGGCTTGGGCGTTCATTTGCGCTTTCAATGCCGGTCTGAATTCGAGTCGATCGCCAATTATTCTAAATTACAGTGGGCCTGGCCGATAGAGTAAAACGCAAGCTCTTCTTGCTGAATCACGGCAGGCAACCTGTCTTCGAGAAGAGTCCCGTTCACCAGGCGGCAGGGACGGAGAATAAGCGGGTGATCGGCGTCTAGGCTTCTTCTAGCCACTCTTCGTGTATCAGGACCGCGGGGAGGTTATCGATCCTGATGTAGTAGGCGGGGGTCATGCTTTCGCCCGAGGCGGAGACCGCGCTATTGATCAGTCCGGCAATCTCCACGGTGCCCGTCTTGCCCATGATCAGGGTGCCCGGTGGCTGGCTGCCAAGATTTTCGTGTCTACCTGGAGTTCTAACTTTTACCAGGTCCAAGGGATGAAACTTAGGTCGTTTCAACGTCCGAAACCGCCGTAATAAAAAGAATGAAATGCTCTATATATCTGGATATCATTCCGCGCCTGTTAATTCAATGGTAACCGTAGATTCTCCGTAGACTCTCCGTAGATTCTATAGAGGTAAGTACTGATAGCTTCATGGAGAAAAGTGACACATATCACAGTGATCAAGAGCGGGACATCACAGACCGTACACCCCTATCGGCCCGATAATTCACTCAATGTCGCAAGGGTAGGACTCGAACCGCCGGGCGGCATAATAATCAGCAAAAGCATCTGTGGACATGAAAAATAAACTGCCTGTCTTCGCAATATTCTTAGCTCTGGCGATCGGAATTCTGGCCTTCTCGCCCATCAGCCCAGGCTCCAGCGCCGCCGACCTAGGTGTGGTGGTGCAGCTTGGACCAGACATGTATGTGGCTGAGGTGGAAGACCAAGTTTGTGCTTCTGAGTCTCCGGTCCACACAACATCCTCCCAGACCGCCGCCACCGCCGATGCTGAAGACGGCGGTTCTTTGCCCAGTATCTACCTGATGATGTTGGAAGACGGTGTCTGCGCCTCGCTCTCCCCCATAGCCACTACAACGCTGGCGGAGACCCCGGTGGATGCCGGACAATGGGAGTCGATAGACCGGAAAACTGCTGCCAAGGGCGCGGAGGCCGGTGTTTGGTACGTCCAGAACTGAGTCTGGACCAGGAGCGAAAGACGACGGAGAGTCTGGTGTTGAACCTTCAGGCCAAGACCATGAGAGGGCCCGCAAGAGACCAAGATGGATTTACCTTGATAGAGCTATTGGTGGTGGTGGGCATCATAGTCGCCCTGGCTGCGGTGGCCATCCCAGCGCTATCCCAGTTTTCGGACAGAGGTGATCAAGGCGCCGCCGCGGCGGAGTGGGACGCGATACAGAGAGCCATCGGTACAATGATGTCAGAAGAAGAACTGACCACCGTTACGGCGGGAGCAAGCAACGCTTTTATCACCGATACCCTGGATTTCGATGCTGGTAGCGGCGCGGCAGATCTGGCCGGTTACATGCGTGACGTAACCACCTCTTACTGTTACACATGGGATGCGACGGGTCAGTTACTAACGCAGGTGGAGCCCACTGGGAATCCTTCCGTTTGTCCGTAGGAGAGCTTGGTCGGACTGACCGATAAGCAGGGTGAAATGAAAAACCGCCGCACAACTGGGAGAAGGTAGTTGCTGCGGCGGTTTTCAGTGCTTACCTGTTGAGAGTTCCTTTCGTCTCTGGAGGAGCAAAGACTAGGAACTCCAACACCTAGAGTATCGCCGGTCAGCGCGCTAGGTTGAAGGCCTAGTTGGGCCAGATCAGTGACCCATTTGGGTCATGTTCCGGAACATGAGCAGACGCCGGGTCCTGGGCGTTCTATCAGTTCTGGAATCGGAGAAGTGGTGGCACCGACTGGGTTCGAACCAGTGACCTAGCGCTTATGAAGCGCCCGCTCTAACCACTGAGCTACGGTGCCACCTGGAGACCACCCGGCCAGCCGCCAGGGTGCGCCTCGATAAAAAGCCGAGGTGATCTCCGATAGGTCGGAGTGCCTCGACCACTCAATGTTAATAGCGGCTGTTTCACAGTGTCAATTGGCGTGGAGGCATCTGCCGGGTTAGTATGGTCGGGCAATGAATCCCTCTGAAGACCATCCACCAGAGCGTCAGTCAGAATCTTCGGGGGAAGCTTCGGCTTCCCATATAACGCCGGAAGAGCACTCCAGGCAGACCGCTGAAAGGCTCCGGGAGCGTGGTTGAGTTGGCATCCCGACTCCGGCCATTCCCCTCGTTCTTTGGGATGAACACGCTTCGGGCCATAGAACTAGATCTGCCACCAGGCTCGGGTTTCCAACCTCCTCCTGAATTGGGCTGTGTCGTTGTGCTGGAGGACGGTGAGATATCGGAACTGGACCTGAAGTTGATCTCGGGGCCGGACAATTCTGCGGACTTCGATCAGATCGAAGAGTTCACCGAACTAGACCTGCCAGCAGAACAGTTCATCGCCTACGCCACGGTAGCTGTGCAGTTGCTGCAGGCCGAGATCGAGCGCCGGGGCGGCGCCGCAGAGTGATTCCAAGTATCGGTGAGTGTTTTCGGCGCTGTTCCTTGCGTTGGCCTGGCTCGCAAGGGCGCTTGGGATGCCCGCCTGGCGGTCCACCATCGAAATGACTAGATTCCAAAAAGAGAGAGCGTAATGGCAGTTACCCAGCACAGCATTGAATACTACTTTGACACCGCTCATGAACTGGCCGCGAAAGTGGCCGTTATGGCGGACCAGATGGATGAGGAGCGGCAGGTTCCCGCCGAACTGGCCGCTGAGATTGCCGATAAGGGATTCTTCCGGCTGCTGCTGCCCAAGTCATTGGGCGGCGCTCAGCTGGACCACCCAGATTTCCTGAGGATCGTGGAGATCTTCGCGGCCGTGGACGGCAGCATGGGCTGGTGCATCAACCAGAACAATGTCCATGCCACCAACGGGCTGAGGATGACTCCGGAGACCGCCCATGAGATATACGGGGATTACAGGGCGGTGGTGACCAACGGGCCGCCTACCTCATCGGTGAAGGCTGTCCCCTGTGACGGCGGCTACCGGCTCAGCGGACGCTGGGATTTCAGCAGCGGCTTCACCCACGCCACCTGGATCGCGGCCCTAGCCCCCATCGTGCCGGAAGGGCAGGAGCGCGGGGCGGTCTTCAACCGGGAGGGCGCCATCATATTGCTGATGCCCAAGAAAGACGTGACGTTCGTGGATTTCTGGCCTGTCCACGGCCTTAGGGGCACCGCCAGTTTCAGCTTTGAAGTTGACGAAATGTTCGTGCCCGAGTCCAGGACCTACGACCCGGCCAGCGCGCCCCGTGAAGACGGTCCCGTGTACGGCATTCCCACCACATTGCTGTTCGCGTCGGGGTTCTCAACCACGGCCCTAGGCATCGCCAAAGCAAGTCTGAAAACCGCCATGGACCTGGCGGTGATCAAGATACCGGGGCGGGCCACAAGGCTGCTACAGGACGAGACCACCACTCAAAGGATCATAGGCGAAGCCGAGGCCGTCTGGCATTCGGCGAAGGCCTTTCTACGGGAGGCCCATGCGTCGGTCTGGGAGAGCGTGGAGTCCAAAAAGCCGTTGACGACGGAGCAGCGGGTCAAGTTGAGGCTGGCCTGCACGTTCGGAATCAGGAAGGCCAACGACGTGGTCAGGGCGGCTTATGAGCTGTGCGGCTCCAACGCCATATTGGAGACCAACCCCATCCAACGCCAGTTCCAGGACATAAGCGTGGCTTCGCAGCACATACAGGGAAGGGCCACCCACTTCGAGACCGCCGGCCAGTTCTTCATGGGCATGGAACCCGAAGGGAATTTCTAGGGCGGTACAGCGCTAGAAAGGAAAAACAGTGGTGAGTGAAAACACGGCCCCATGAAAACGCGGCGAGCCGCTATTCTAGGATGATCTCGCCGCTGCGGCCGCCTCTTTTTTCGACCAAGCGGACGGCCTCTATGCGCATGCCACGGTCAACCGACTTGCACATGTCGTAGAGAGTCAGTGCGGCCACGGTCACAGCCGTTAGGGCTTCCATCTCGACCCCGGTGCGGGCGGTGGTGCGGGCGGTGGCCGTGACGCCGATGCGGCATTCCGCCTCGTCCAGCTCCAGTTCCACGTCCACTTTGTCCAATGGGAGGGGATGACAGAGCGGGATGAGCTCTGAAGTCTTCTTGGCGCCCATGATGCCGGCCAATTGGGCGATGGTTAGCACGTCGCCCTTCTTCATAAGCCCTTCTTTTATGAGACGCAGAGTCTCCGGCTGGATGGACACGTGCCCCCGGGCTATCGCCTCGCGGCTGGTGACATCCTTTTCGCCCACATCGACCATCTTGGCATTGCCCTGGTCGTCCAGGTGAGTCAGGTGGAGGTTGGGGTCGTTGTTGGTTGACATAAGAAAGTGTTGCTCCTAGGCCCTTCGACAAGCTCAGGACGAGCGAATCGTTTATTAGCCGTTCGTGGTGAGCTCCGTCGAACCATGAAGGCGCGGTTTGTCCACCGCGCTCATAGTTGGCGGTTACCTGGCCGTGCCCGCCTCTTTGGTGGCCAACTTGTCGGCCAGTTCATTGCCACGGTCGCCGTTGTGGCCCCGCACCCAGCGCCAGGAGACATCGCGGCTCCTGACCAGGGAGTCTAGTTGGTCCCACAGGTCATGGTTGGCCTTCCGTTTCCAGCCTTTGGTCATGGTGTTGACCACGTAGGTGCTGTCGGAACTGATCAGGACCTTGGCCGACGGGTCGACGGCTTCCAGGCCCTTGATGACCGCCGTCATCTCCATGCGGTTGTTGGTGGTCTGGGGCTCTCCGCCGGAGAGCTGCAATTGGCCGCCGTTCTGTTCGATGACCGCGCCCCAGCCGCCCCTTCCGGGGTTGCCCTTGCAGGCGCCGTCGGTGTGTATGACTATGTGGTTGTTCTGCATATCGGCTGTCAGCTAACCGCCTATCTGGTACATCTCGATCTTTCTTGGCGCGCCCGGATCGTTGGGGTTGGCGGCCCGTTCCTCTGAGTAGCGGTCGGAGCGCGCGGTCCAGATGCCGGTGATGGTTTCCCTCAGTTCATCGTCGGACGCTCCGGCGCGCATGGGCTCCATCAGGCTAACCCCGTCGCTGGCGAAGAGACAGGTAAAGATCTTGCCGTCGGTGGACAGACGCACCCTGGAGCAGTCTCCGCAGAAAGGCTTGGTCACCGAGGCTATAACACCGATCTCGCCGCCGCCGTCCTTATAACGGTACCTCGCAGCCACCTCTCCTTGGTAGTTGCTTTCGGCGGGTTCCAGGGGCATTTCGGCGTCGATGCAGGAGATGATCTCCTCAGCGGAGACCACGTGCTCCGACCGCCAGCCGTTGCGGTTTCCAACGTCCATGTATTCGATGTAGCGGACGATGTGGCCCGTTCCCTTGAAGTGGCGTGCCAGGTCGACGATGGTGTGGTCGTTGACGCCCTTCTGCACCACGCAGTTTATCTTGATGGGTGACAGGCCCACATCGGCGGCCTTCTGGATACTTTCCAGCACCCGCCCGGTGGTGAAGCCGCGGCCGTTCATGGCCTTGAAGACCTCGTCATCCAGGCTGTCCAGGCTGACGGTGATACGGGACAGGCCGGCATCCTTCAGCGGTTGGGCGAACTGACTGAGCAGGTAGCCGTTGGTGGTCAAGGTCAGGTCGTCGATGCCTTCGATGGCGTTCAGCATGCCCAGCAGTTGGGGCAGGTCGTTGCGCAAGAGGGGTTCGCCGCCGGTCACACGCAGCTTCTCGATGCCCAACTCGGCGAAGATGCCGATCAGCCGGGTCACCTCTTCGAATGTGAGGATATCGGCCCTGGGCAGGAACTCGTATGCCTCGCCGTAGATCTCGGCGGGCATGCAGTAGGGACACCGGAAATTGCACCGGTCCGTGACGGAGATGCGCAGGTCCCGCATGGGCCTGCCGAATTTGTCAGTGAGCATTCAGCTATCGGCTATCAGTAGTCAGCTTTTTCAGGGCTTCCACCGCTTTTCCGGCGGCTTTGGCGCGGTGGCTGATCTGGTTTTTCACGTCTGAAGAGATTTGGGCCGCGGTCTGGTCATATTCGGGGAGATAGAACACCGGATCGTAGCCGAAACCGTTCTCGCCAGCAGCTTCTAATTGTATCATTCCGGCCACGAAACCCTCGGATCGGGTGACCAAGAGAACCTGGTCTGCCTCTGAGGTGCGAAAATCCCCCTCCCGTCCCCCTTTACGAAAGGGGGAAGCCTGTTCCCCCCTTTCATAAATGGGGGTTAGGGGGGATTTCGGCTGAGCAATAGCGATCACGCACCGGAAACGCGCGCCACGCTCTTCCCACGGCACGTCCTTCATGTTCTTCAGCAGCAACTCCACCCGGTCTTCGTCGCTGGTGCAGGAGTCGCCGCCGTAACGGGCAGACCGTACACCCGGATCGCCGCCGAGGGCATCAACCTCCAAGCCGGAGTCGTCGGCCAGGGTCAGCAGCCCTGAGATGGCCGCGTACTCTGAGGCCTTCAGCCAGGCGTTTTCTTCAAAGGTCTCCCCGGTCTCGTCCACCTCATGGGTTATGCCCAGGTCCCGCAGCGAAACCAGTTCAAAGGGCAGACCGGCCAACAGCTCAGCATACTCCCGCATCTTACCGGGATTTCCGGTGGCGATGAGAAGTTTGGCCGCCATGCTAGATCGTCCCCTGCCCGATCATCTCGGCCAGTTCCTTTTCATCCAACCCCAACCAGGCCCCATAGATATGTGAGTTATGCTCTCCAACCGTTGGCCCGGCGTGTTCCACTGATCCAGGTGTTTCGCTGAACTTGGGGACGACGCCCAGCATCTTGGTCTGGCCCAGCTCGGGGTCGTCGATGTCGATGATGTCCTCGCGGGCCTGGTAATGGGGGTCATTCATGATCTGGGCGGCGTCGTAGACCGGCCCCACCACTCCTCCGGCGGGGATGAGTTGGTCCATGGTCTCCTGCAAGTCATGCTGCCCTAGCCACCCGTTCAACTCGTCATTCAGGAGGTCCCGGTTCTCCAGCCGGGCGGCGTTGTCTTTGAACTCGGGCCGCTCCAGCAGCTGCTCCATGCCCATGGCCTTGGCCAACCCCTCGAAGGTGCTCTGCGATGTTGCAGAGAGGCCCAGCCAGCGGTCGTCTGCGGTCTTGTACAGGCTGCGGGGTGCGGCGTCTGGAAAGTCGTTGCCGACCCGCTCCCGGTTGATGCCCAGCATGTCGAACATGGTGATGTGGGGGATGCAGAGCCGGAAAAGCGGCTCGAAAAGACTCACATCCACCACCTGGCCCTTGGCTTCGGGATTTCCCGAAGCGTCTCTGTGATACAGGGCCATCATGCCGGACATGGCGCCGAAGACCCCGGCGATCTCATCGGCCAGCGGGATGGGCGGCAATACCGGGGGAGTGTCCTGGAAGCCGGTCATGCCCACAAAGCCGCTCATGCACTCGGCGATGGTGCCGAAGCCGGGCCGGTCTTTGTATGGGCCCGACTGTCCGAACCCGGAGTAACGCAGCATCACCAGCTTGGGGTTCACTTTGTGCAGGTCGTCCGGGCCCAGCCCCCAGCGTTCCATGGCGCCCGGCCGGAATCCCTCGATCAGGACGTCGGCTTCGGCGGCCAGTCTCTTGAGCAGATCTTGGCCCTCGGGCGTGCCCAGGTTCAGGGTAATGGACTTCTTGTTGCGGGAGTGGACCTTCCACCATAGCGAGACCCCGTTTGCGAACGGCCCCCAGTTTCGGAGGGGGTCTCCCGTGCCGGGGCGTTCCACCTTGACCACCTCGGCGCCGAAATCCGCCAGCAGACTGCTGGCGGTGCCCCCTGCCACGATTATCGATAGGTCCAGGACTTTTAGGCCTGCTAATGGCCCCTGAGCAGTGGTCAATCTTCTCTCCCGTTTTGAGGGCGTCTGGCGCACCTAGATGTAGGTGGTTAATACTACCAGCCGGTCAGGACAGGGAAAAGGCTCGAACAACGTGTTCGAGAACCGCCGGGTCTAGCCTGTAACCGCGTGGGGGTCTCTGCTATAATCTGGGACGATTCCGGGGCCGTCTGCCGCGGTCTCTATTCGTCTGTTGTAATTTCTGCCGTAGTTTCCGGGGTAGATGAGCGCCCATGTTAGATAATTATTTCCGCGAGTACGGACTCATCGCCATCTTCATGGTGGTGGCCATCGGCGTTCCAATCAGCATGCTGATGATGTCGTCCATGGCAGGCCGCATCGGACTCCGCCCCAACAAGCCCACCGAGATCAAATCCGACACCTACGAGTGCGGAGTCGAGCCCATCGGCGGACGCTGGGAGTTGTTTAACTTCCGCTATTACATGTTCGCCATCCTGTTCGTCATCTTCGATGTCGAGGTTGTGTTCCTTTATCCCTGGGCAGCCAAGTTCAATCAGCTTGAATTGTTCGCGCTGATCGAGATGGGCGTATTCGTGGGTATCTTGGTCGTGGGTCTGGCTTATGCCTGGCGTAAGCACGACTTGGACTGGGCTTAGGGGGCTGCTATGACTTTGGAATTGACGCCGGGAGACGGCCCGCTACAGTCCCGCACATGGGACCTGGACCGCTATGAAGGTTCGCTGGTTAAGGACCTGAAGGACTCGTCCATAGAACCCCTGGCCGAGCCCACCATCGAGGTCCCAGACGACCTCAAGAACAATCTCATGATCACGTCGGTCGACGCCTTGGTGAACTGGGGCCGCAAATCGGCTCTATGGCCGGTGACATTTGGCCTGGCCTGCTGTGCCTTTGAGATGATAGCCAGCGCCATGGGCCGGTTCGACATCGCCCGATTTGGCATGGAGGCCTTCCGCGCCTCGCCCCGCCAGGCTGACTTGATGATCGTGGCCGGGACCGTGACCTGGAAGATGTCCCCGGCCATCCGCCGAATCTACGACCAGATGGCCGAACCCAAGTGGGTGATATCCATGGGTGTCTGCGCCACCAGCGGCGGCCCCTATTACGGCTCCTACAGCGTTGTGCCCGGCGTTGACCACATAGTTCCGGTTGACGTTTATGTACCGGGTTGCCCGCCGCGCCCCGACGCACTGCTCTACGGCATCATGGAGCTGCACGAAAAGATCAAGAAGTACCACAACCTGCCCGATGGCCCGAACCTGAACCCGTTCCGGAGCGGCCCCAAGCAGGAGAACTCCTAGATGGCCGTTCAGCAACTGATCGGCGATGACCTTGCAGAAAAGATATCTGCCGGCGTTTCCGGCTCGTTAGTCGGCGGAGGAGTGTGCGACGGCGTCATCTGGGTCCAACCGTCCAGGATCGCTGACGTATGCTCGTTCCTCAAGTCGGACTCGGGTCTGGACTTCAATTTCTTGAACTCCATCTCGGCCGTCGACTACATCAACCATTTCGAGGTCGTCTACCATCTGACCTCGCTGAACAAACAACACACGGCAACCATCAAGACCCGTCTGGACGGACGCGATGAGTTGACCTTGCCCTCGGTCTACCACCTCTGGCGGGGGGCCGACTTCCAAGAGCGGGAGATCTGGGATTTGATGGGCATAAGTTTCTCCGGGCACCCAAACATGAAGAGGATAATGCTGTGGGAGGGCTTCGAAGGCCACCCACTGCGAAAGGACTACCTGTAGCCGTCGGCCGTTAGCTGACTGCTTCTTGCCATGCCGATCCAAACTGAGCCGATGACGGTGAATATCGGGCCGCAGCACCCCAGCACTCACGGGGTGTTCCGGCTGCGCGTTACATTTGACGGCGAAGAGATCCTGGAAGTTGAGCCCATCTTTGGGTACCTGCACCGGGGCACGGAGAAGCTGGCCGAGTCGCGCAGCTACACCCAGATCGTCACGCTGACCGACCGCATGGACTACGTTTCCTCCATGATCAACAACCAGGCCTATTGCCTGGCGGTGGAGGATCTTCTGGGCGTTGAGGTCCCCCAGCGGGCCAAGTACCTGAGGACTCTCACCGCCGAGCTGCAGAGGGTGGCCAGCCACCTGATGGGCATCGGCTTCTTCCTGCAAGACCTGGGGACCTTGGGCACTCCTCTGATGTACTCCTTCCGCATCAGAGAGCGAATCTTGGACCTGTTCGAGATGCTCTGCGGAGCGCGGATCACCGTGAGTTACAGCCGTCCCGGCGGCGTGTTCTTCGATGCCCCGGACGACTTCTGGCCGGCCCTGGACCAGTTCCTGAAGGACTTTGAGACCGAGTACAAAGAGCTCGAGCAATTGATCTTGGAGAACGAGATCGTCATGGTCCGCACGCGCGGGGTCAGCCTGCTTCCGTTGGACGTGGCGATCAACTCTTCGGTCAGCGGGCCGGCGCTTCGGGCTAGCGGGCTGGACTGGGACTGGCGCAAGATGGCCCCCTATGACGCCTACGACCGCATGGAGTTCGATGTCCCGGTGGCCACAGGCGGCGATAATTACGACCGGTTCTGGGTGCGCATCCAAGAGATACACCAGAGCATCCGCATCGTTAAGCAGTGCATCGAGCAGATCGAGCCGGGCCCAACCAGGGCGGACGTTCCCCTGATATTGAGGCCCCCGGTTGGCGCCGAGGCATACCGGCGGGTGGAGGCTTCCAAGGGCGAACTGGCCTTCTATCTGGTATCGGACGGCGGCATCAGCCCCTACCGCTGCAAAGTGCGCTCTCCGTCGCTGATGAACCTGACAACCATCGAGCATCTCCTGGTGGGCTGGAAACTGGCCGATATGATCGTGACGTTGGGCAGCTTGGATATCAACCTGGGTGAAGTGGACCGATGAGCTGTGTCCTAGCCCCAGATAACATCCTGCACGACACCCTACTGTTCCGCGTGATCTACGAGGGAGTGGGCGAAGTGCTGCCCTGCGGCTTGTCTTACGCCGTGGCCGGCATCGCCATCATGTTGCTGCTGGTGAACGGAGTGCTTTTGGGCGCCGGGCTGTTCTCCTGGGTAGAGCGCCGCCTCATCGGCCGGTTCCACAACCGTGTTGGGCCCAACCGTTGGGGGCCCTTTGGAACACTTCAGCCGATGGCCGACCTGGTCAAGCTGCTATTCAAAGAAGACCTGACTCCCAGGGGAGCCGACCGCATCCTCTTCACCATCGTGCCTGTGGCTATGCTGGCCCCAGTGGTGTTGGTGATGGCCGTGGTGCCCTTCGCCAAAGATACGGCGCTGGCCAATCTGAATGTGGGCGTCCTATATATCCTGGCCGTCACATCGATAACCTCCGTCGCCATCTTCATGGCAGGGTGGGCTTCAGACAACCGTTATGCCATGTGGGGCGCGTCACGGGGCGTGGCGGTGCTGATCAGCTATGAAGTCCCGGTGGTAATGTCGCTGCTTGGCGTTGTGCTGGTGGCTGGGTCCATGTCCCTGGACGACGTGGTGTCCGCCCAGACGGTGCCCTTCTTGTTGGTACAGCCCATGGCATTCTTCGTCTTCCTGGCGGGGACGTCAGCGGAACTGAACCGCACTCCCTTCGATCTGGCCGAAGCCGAGTCAGAGATCATCGCCGGATATCACATCGAATACAGCGGGGTGAAATTCGCCCTGATCCAAGCCGCGGAGTTTGGCGCCGTGCTCACTTCATCGGCCGTGATGGTGACGTTGTTCCTCAGCGGCTGGTCGGGCCCCATCTCCAACTACTTGGGTTGGGTCTGGTTCCTTATGAAGATCGGCGTCCTTGCCTTCATATTCAGTTGGGTGCGGGCAACATTCCCCCGGCTGCGGATCGACCAACTGCTGGCCTTCGCCTGGAAGTTCCTGCTGCCCCTCAGCATCATCAACCTGTTCGCCACCGCGATCGAGGTCTATTTCCTGCGCGATAGCGCCGGCGCCCTGGACACCACCGACCTGTGGATCATGGCCGGCATCAACTTTGGAGTGGCCTTCGGCTGCCTGCTGATCTTCGGCACGCTGATCAAAGAAAAGGTCAGGCCGGCAGGGCCGCTAACTGGCGCAACCTTCTCGCCGGGGGAGGCCGACTAGCATGTATGGGATAAACATGGCCAAGGGCCTTTTGGTCACGCTGAAGAACCTGACAAAGAAGCCGTTCACTGTTCAATATCCCGAGGAACGGGTCAAGCAGCACCCCAGGTTCCGGGGCGAGGAGTTCGTCTGGTATGAGGAGCGCTGCACCGGCTGTGCGTCCTGTGCCAAGTACTGCCCGTTGGGGATCATCAAGATCGTCACTACTCCCAGCGAGACCGCCCCGGCCCAAGGCGACAAGTACAAGCTGGAAGTCTTCGACATCTCCATCAATAGATGTATGTTCTGCGGTCTGTGCGTGGAAGCTTGCCCCTACGATGCGCTTTACATGGGAAGCGGGTTCGAGCAGGGACAGTATTCTCGCAAGAACATGGTCATCGACATCGACCACCTGCGTCAGGCTGACAAGCACCCCAGCACCTTCTTCCGGCCCCAACTGGAGGAGAGCGGCTACGACCCCAGGGCCGGCCGTCCGCTCCATTGGCAAGAGGTCGGCCGCGAGTCGTGGCAGTGGCACCAGAAAGAAAAGGCGGGCATGAAGATCGAGCGGCCCGTGCCGTCGGACCTGCTGTCCCAAGAGCCGCCGGTGGACTCGTCTTTCGTGGAAGACAGTGAACCCGCGTCCACATCTACTTCCGGCGAGGAAGGCGAGTAGATGCTCTTTCAGGACATCGTCTTCTGGCTCTTGAGCGTGATGGCCGTTGGTGGAGCGTTGGGGGTGGTATTGGTCCCAGACCTGTTCCGTGCCGCCCTGCTTCTGATCGTGGTGTTTATCGCCGTCGCCGGGTTCTTCATCCTGCTCAGCGCCGAGTTCCTGGCCGTGGTGCAGGTACTGATCTACGTCGGCGCCATAGCCATCCTGATCATCTTTGCCATCATGTTGACCCGGGACGTTCAGCGGGGCAACTTGCCCAACCGGTTGCAGATACCCGCTGTAGTATTCTCCGCGCTGCTGTTCTCTGCGTTGGTGGCGGTGGCCGCCGATACTCAGTGGAAATTCCTGCCCGATGTGGAGCAAGAACGTGTGGAATTGGTCCAGACCAGCTCGGTTACCACACTTACGGGAGAAGTCCTCGCCGATGAAGGAGTAACCGGCGCGGACGAGCAGGAAGAGGTACAAGAAGCGGGGCTTGCCGACCTCTTGATCAGCGACTTCGTGCTGCCCTTCGAAGCTGTTTCAGTGTTGCTCTTGGCGGCGCTCATCGGCGCGTTGGTGCTGGTGCGGCCTGATCAGAGACGGGGGAGGGGCTAGCGAAGCATGTCTTTTGAAGCCTTTCTGATCGTCGCGGCGATCTTGTTCTGCATCGGCCTCTATGGTTCGCTGGCAAGGCGCAACGTCTTGGCCGTTCTGATGTCCATCGAGCTGATGTTCAATGCCGTCAACGTAACCCTGGTGGCCATGGCCAAGTACCTGGCGCCTGCGGGACTCCAGGACGATATAAGCACTGTGCTCACCGGGCAGGTTTTCGCGATCTTCATCATCACCGTGGCTGCCGCCGAGATCGCCCTGGGGCTGGGCATAGTGTTCGCCATGTACCGGACCAACGAATCGGTGGACCTATCTGACGCCGCCTCGATGCAGCACTAGACCAATATGTGGGTTGAATTCAAACAAGCGCCAAACTTGATGATGGCCGAGATGTGGAAGGAAGTCCTCGAAGGAGAGGGCCTGCCCACCCGCATCCTGCCGGAAGGCGACATACTGGACTGGGCCGAAAGGGTCCCGTTCAAGATCTACGTGCCCAAGGGCCGTGAGCATGTTGCCGAAGAGATCCTCAGGAAGCTATAGATGGTAACTGAACTCGCCATCTGGCTGATCTTCCTGCTGCCCCTGGGTTCCTTTGCGTTCGCCGCAGTGGTGGTACGGCCATTCTTCAACCGTTTCTCCCTTGTTAGCGGACTGATTACCATCGCTGCCCTGGGCACGGCCTTGGGATTGTCCATCTGGACCCTGCGTTCGGTGATCCTGGGTCATGAGTTGGAATTCGAGCCTATCGAATGGCTGGAAGTAGGCGGGGCATCCATCGACTTCGGCCTGCTGATCGACCCGCTCACCGCATTGATGCTGGTGGTGGTCACCGGTGTCAGTCTGCTGGTGCAGATCTATTCACTGGGTTACATGAAGGGCGACGCCAGCTTCTCCCGTTACTACGCCTACATGTCTCTGTTCACAGCCGCCATGCTGGGGTTGGTGCTTTCGTCCAACATCATCCAGCTTTACATGTTCTGGGAATTGGTGGGTGTTTCGTCATATCTTTTGATCGGCTTCTGGCATGAGCGTCCCGCGGCAGCGGCCGCCGCCAAGAAAGCTTTCATCATCACCCGCATCGGCGACGTTGGGTTCTTGATCGCCATCTTGTACCTGGTTACCCAGGCCGATGTTTTTGCCGCCGCCGATCTGAACGCGTTCCACATCCCGGATATCTGGGCGGCGGCCCAACCGGAAGTCCTCGCCACCGGAGCCATACTGAGCGGAGGGGTGCTCACCTGGCTGGCCCTGGGGATATTCGCTGGGGCGGCCGGAAAATCGGGCCAATTCCCGCTGCACACCTGGCTTCCCGACGCCATGGAAGGTCCTACTCCGGTCAGCGCCCTGATCCACGCGGCCACCATGGTTGCCGCCGGCGTGTTCCTGGTTGCCCGGTTCTTCCCGGTCTTCCAGCATTCGGTGGATGCCATGACTGTCGTGGCGCTGGTGGGCGCATTCACAGCCGTCTTCGCCGCGTCCATGGGCCTGGTGATGAACGACATCAAGCGGGTCATGGCCTATTCGACCGTGAGCCAGCTCGGTTACATGATGGCGGCTTTGGGGCTGGGCCTGTACGCCCCGGCCATCTTCCACCTGGTGACACACGCCGCCTTCAAGGCCCTGCTGTTCCTGGGAGCCGGCAGTGTTAACCACGCCACGGGCACTTTCGACATGCGCTATATGGGCGGCCTGCGTAAGGTCATGCCCTTCACTTACATATTGGTATTGGTTGCCGGACTGAGCTTGGTGGGTATCATTCCTCTGGCCGGATTCTGGAGCAAGGACGAGATTCTCTTGGGCGCTTGGGAGGGCACAGGCCTGGTGGACACCTGGGTCAGCAGGGTGACCTTCGCCGCCCTGATAGCGGGCGTCATAGTGACTGCTTTCTACACCATCCGGATGATCATCCTGACCTTCCACGGCGACTTCCGCGGCGGCATCGACCGTGAGTTGGAAGAAAGATCACAAGCCGCGCCGGCCGGCGCATCCCACCACGGCGGGGTGCACCTGGCGGAGTCGCCCTGGGTGATGCTGCTGCCCATGCTGGTGTTGGGAGTGACTGCCGTTTTCGTGGGCTATCTGGCCAATCCCCAATGGACCGAAGAGATAGGCATACCTAAGCACTGGATAACCGGGTTCCTAGGCGACGGGCTGCAAGCCGCCTTGGGGATACACGAACACGCGGAAACCCTGGATTTCAGCCGCTGGATGGCGGCCATATCCACCGGGGCGGCGCTGTCAGGAATCGCCTTGGCTGTATTGATATATCTTCGCAGACGTGACCAGGGGAAAGACCCGCTGGAGAACGCCGGCCCGGTGCACACACTGCTGTCCGAGAAGTACTACATGGACAAGCTGTACGAAGACGTGGTGGTGCGCAAGGGATTCTTTAAGATAACCGCCGGTCTGAGTGACTGGCTCGACCGCAATCTGGTGGACGGCATAGTGGACCTCATCGGATGGTTCTTCCGCAACATCGGCAGCGCCATCGGAAAGTTCCAAACTGGGCAGGTGCAGGCCTACGCCACCGGCATAGCCTTCGGTGTGCTGGCAATCATCTTGGCCCTGTCGTTGGCATAGAGAGTAAATGATAGACGGTTTTAACGGACTATTGACGGCTACGGTGTTCCTGCCTGCGGTGGGAGCGCTGGTCTTGCTGTTGCTGGTCAAAGGCGACAAGAACGTGCGGAATTTCGCCGTTCTGATCGCCCTGGCCGATATGGTGCTATCCCTCATCGTCTTCGGATTCTTCGACCGGGGAGACGGGGCGGAAAGATTCCAGTTCGTTGACCAGATCACCTGGATCCCCGATGTTGGGCTGAACGCCGAATTCCTGCTGACCGTGGATGGGTTGAGCGCACCCCTGGTTGCGCTGACCGGACTACTGGGCATGTGCGCCGTTTTGGCCTCCTGGCACGTTGGCCTGCGGGTCAAAGAGTATTTCATCTGGTTGTTGGTGCTCCAGACAGCGGTGATGGGGGTCTTCACCTCCATGGACCTGCTGCTCTTCTTCCTGTTCTGGGAACTGGAGCTGGTGCCCATGTTCATGCTGATCTCGGTGTGGGGTAGTGGCCGGAAAGAATATTCGGCCATGAAGTTCCTGATCTTCACCATCCTGGGCAGCGCCTTCATGTTGGTGGGCATCGTGGCGGTCTACCTCACTCCGGACGTAGGCACCTTCAACATGGTTGAGCTGTCCAACAAGGCAACCATGTTAACCTCCGCCGGACTGCTGATCCCGATGTCGGGGCTGTTCTGGCTCTTCTTCGCCGGGTTCGCCATCAAATTGCCGACCTGGCCCGTGCATACCTGGCTGCCCGACGCCCATACCGATGCGCCCACCGCCGCCAGCGTCATGCTGGCCGGGGTGCTGCTAAAGATGGGCGGCTACGGCCTGCTCCGCATAAACGTGGGTATGTTCCCGTCCCAGACCGACCGGTTCGCCTGGGCCTTGGTGGTCTTGGGAGTCGTCAGCGTGCTCTACGGCGCGGTGGTCACCATGCGTCAGACCGACCTGAAACGGCTCATCGCCTACTCAAGCGTCAGCCACATGGGCCTGGTGCTGGTGGGTATCGGTTCGGTTGGGATATCCCAAGGAACGCTAACCGTCACCGGGCTGAACGGCGCGGCCATGCAGTTGTTCACCCACGGCACTGTCACCGGCTTGCTGTTCCTGGCTGTGGGGCTGGTCTACGAGAAGACCCACACCCGCTACATACCAGACTTGGGTGGTCTGGCCGGCCGCATGCCCGTGGTGGCCGTGGCCATGCTTATAGCCGGACTGGCTTCTTTGGGCCTGCCGGGCCTGAGCGGGTTCGTATCCGAGCTGTTGGTCTTCTTGGGCGCCTACCAGGCCTACGACTGGCCCACGATGCTGGCAGTGCTGGGCATCGTCTTAGCCGCCGGTTACATCCTCTGGATGATGGAGCGCACGTTCTTCGGGGTGAGACGGGAGACCTTCGACGACCTGACCGACGCCTCATTGGTGGAAGCCGCGCCTCTGGCGCTGATGGTGGTGACCATCATTGGCGTTGGCGTCTGGCCGACCCTGTTGACCGACGTGTTTGAATCTGGACTCAACCCGATGGTGGACGCCCTTAACGGGGTGATCAACCCGTAATGTCAGTTCACGATTTTTACGTTATTTCCCCCTACCTAGCCATGGCCGGAGCAGCGGTCCTGATCATCCTTTTGGACCTGGTCCTGCCGAAGAAGACGTTGCTGCCCTACCTGGCGTTCGCAGCCTTGGCCGCCCCCTTCGTCATGAGCCTGATCCAGTTCTATGACCTGGGCGGGGCAACGAACCTGCTTAAAGGCGCCGGAGAGTTCACCACCGAAGAGCCGAGCATCCTGCTTAGCGCTCTGTCGGTCGACCGCTTCGCGCTGTTCTTCAACTTCCTGATCATCGGGTGCGTCGCGTTGGTGGTGTTGGCATCCACCGAATATGTGCGGTCTGTGGAGCGGTTCCAGGGTGAGTATTTCGGGCTGATTTTGTTCGCTGCCACCGGGATGATGCTGTTGGCCGCGGCCACCGAATTGATCACCATCTACGTTTCTCTGGAGCTGACAACCCTGCCGCTGGCGGCCCTGACGGCCTTCCTGCTGAACAAGAACTCCAGCGAAGCGGGCATGAAATTCCTGATCATCGGAGCCATCAGCTCGGCCCTGATGCTCTATGGAATGGCCCTGGTGTTCGGCTTTACTGGGAGCACCCAACTGGCTGAGATCTCCACCGCCGTCGGACAGGCCACCGGAGACATACCCTTCGGCAACTACGCCCTGTTCGTGGGCATCATCCTGATGACCGCTGGATTCGGGTTCAAGCTATCAGCGGCCCCCTTCCAGATGTGGGTGCCGGACGTTTATGAAGGCGGGCCCACCCCGGTGGTCGGGTTCCTGTCGGTGGCCAGCAAGGCCGCCGCTTTCGCCGTGGTTTTGCGGGTGTTCTTCACCGGCTTCTTCGATGTAGCCCTCGACTGGGGCATTCTCATCGCCGGACTTGCCGCGGCATCCATGGTCATCGGAAACCTGGTGGCCGTGGTCCAGAGCAATATCCGGCGTCTGTTCGGTTACAGCACCATCGCTCATGCAGGATACATACTGGTGGGCGTGGCGGCCGGAGTGAAGTCCGGAGACGGGATATTCAAAGCGCCCGAGTTCGCGGCCATCGGCCCTGACTCAGTCTTGTTCTACCTTGCGGCGTACGCGGCGGCCAACCTGACCGCGTTCTTCGCCATCACCATGATCAGCGCGAAGATCAACAGCGACCAGATCAGCGATTACGCTGGTCTGTCTTCCAGAAATCCGGTGTTGGCAATCGTCCTGGCCCTATCGTTATTGGCGCTGGTCGGCGTGCCGCCCACCGGGATATTCATCGCCAAGTTGTACATCTTCACGGCGGCGGTGGACAGCGGACTGGTCTGGCTGGCCATCCTGGGCGTGATAAATAGCGCAGTATCGGCCTACTACTATATCCGCATCATCCGGGTCATGTTCACCCAGCCGGCCACATCCGAAGCGAAGATCACAGCATCGCCGGCGCCTTGGTTGGCGTTGGGGATCGCTGGAGCGGCCATGGTGTTCATGGGGATCGCGCCTGGATTCGTCATGGAGGCCGCCCAAGAGGCCGTGAAGGCGCTGGCCGTTTAGAGCGGGGATACCCTAGTCAGGGCCGGAAGCAGGCTCATCAAAAAAGGTTCATAATTAAGAACTCAAAATTAAGAGACGGCCCATAAAACGCCCGGTAAGACAAGATGAAGAACAGATGAAAAACATCGGAATCATCTACAACGCCAGAGTGCCCGAGGCTTTGGACCTGAGCACGGCCATCCTCCACGATCTGAACCTGTCTCAGGATAGCTGGCTTTCGCCGGCCGAGAACCTGGAGACCCTCTTGCCCAGGGCTGAGAACACCGACTTGGTGGTCACGGTCGGCGGTGACGGCACCATCCTCCGGGCGGTCAACTTCACCGGTCCGGCCGGCATCCCCATCGTAGGCATCAACATGGGCCGTCTGGGGTTCATGACCGAACTGCAGGTGGACGAGGCCATGGAGCGCCTGCCTTCCTATTTCGATGGCGGCTCCCGCATCGACGAACGAAACATGCTGCAGGCCACGGTGACCAGGGCCAGCTCGGCCGCGACAGATGGCCCGTACCATGCCTTGAACGACGTGGTATTGACCAGAGGGGCGGCGTCCCGGGTGGTGACGGTTGCCGGGACCATCGACGGCGCTCCGGTGACCACTTTCCGGGCCGACGGCGTCATCATGTCCACAGCCACCGGCAGCACCGGCTATAACCTGGCCGTCGGCGGCCCGATCCTGGACCCAGAGTCCGATTCCTTGGTGCTGAAGACCGTGGCGGCCCACATGGGTCTCAGTGCCGCTTTGGTGCTCAAACCGTCCGCCGAGGTCTCTTTGACTTTGGAAGGCTACCAGACGGCGATCCTGGCGGTAGACGGCATCGTCGACCATCCTCTTGGTCTGGGTGACCGCGTGGACCTGAAACAAAGCCCCCACAAAGCCAGATTCCTCCGGGCCCATCCGCCCAACTATTTCTTTGGCACGCTGACCCGCCGGTTGGGCTTCAGCATCAGAGGTCAGTAAACATGCCCGATAATCCTAGCGAACTTCCGGAAGATTTCCATTCCGAGCCAACCATCGGCACCAAGCGCATCTACGAAGGCAACATCATCAATGTGCGCGTGGATACCGTCCGCATGCCCAGCGGCCGTGACGCCACCAGGGAGATCGTTGAGCACTCCCACGCCGTGTGCATCGTGCCCATCGACGACGACGGCAAAGTGGTCTTGGTGCGGCAGTACCGTAAACCCGCGGAAGACGCTCTGCTTGAGGTGCCGGCCGGCGGTGTTGAGGACGGCGAGGTCTCGGAGGAAGCCGTGCTGCGCGAACTGCAGGAAGAGATCGGCTACACCGCCGACAACCTGGAACACCTGTCCAGTTTCTGGGTTGCGCCGGGTTGGGCCACCGAATATATGCACGCTTATCTGGCCACTGGACTCAGGGAGTCGAGACTCGATGGCGATGAAGACGAGAACATCGAAGTGGTCCGGTTGCCCTTCGATGAAGCCGTCGCCATGTTCAAGACAGGTGAGATAAACGACGGGAAGACCATAGCAGCGCTGCTATTGGCCCAGCCGTTGATCAAGTAGGAGATGAGGAATTGATGCTGGAACGGAGCCGTGATGACTATAAGGAAATCACGCTGGCCCTCAAAGACCTCACGGGTCTGCACTGTTCGGTCTGTGGAGCGGTAGGACAGGTCCTAAACGAGATCCAGCTTCGCATGAGCGAGCAGATGATCAAAGACCAACTGTCGCCAATCTTCTATCTGTCGTGTTCCAACGAGGATGCTTGTGCCGAAAGGGCAGGGCAGAAGTAATGCGTCTCTAGGAGCCTGGATAGCAGGAACCTTTTTTGGTACTATATACCGCGGTCTCCGGCCAGTGGATATACAACGGAGGCAGCCCCTCGGCTAAAGGCGAATTTGGAGGAAATAGACAAGCATGCTTGAGCATGATGTCCTGGTAATCGGCGCAGGTCTGGCAGGGATGCGGGCAGCTATCGCGGCCCGGGCCGGCGGCGCCAACACGGCAATCATCAGTAAAGTACATCCCGTGCGCAGCCACTCCAACGCGGCCCAGGGAGGCATTAACGCCGCCCTGACCGACCGCGGAGACGAGTGGGAAGACCATGCCTATGACACTGTGAAGGGCAGCGACTTCCTGGGCGACCAGGACGCCATCGAGGTCATGTGCAAGGCGGCGGGTCAGGCGCTCATCGACATGGAGCACTTCGGCGTCACCTTCAACCGTGATGACGAGGGACGCCTGGGCACCCGGGCCTTCGGCGGCCAACGCCGCGCCAGAACATTCTTCGTCGGCGACTTCACCGGCCAGGCCCTGCTCCACGTGATGTTCGAGCAGCTCATCAAGTCTGGCGTCCGCCGCTACGAAGAGTGGTTCGTCAGTTCCTTGATCATTGAAGACGGCCAGGTGTGCGGGGTCATGGCCCTGGAGATCCGCACCGGCCAGGTCTACGCCATCCGGGCCAAGACAGTCATCTTCTGCACCGGCGGTTTCGGCCGGGTCTTCGAGCCCAGCACCAACGCGCTTATCTGCACCGGCGACGGCTCGGCACTGGCCTTCAACGCCGGAGCCGAGCTCATGGACATGGAGATGGTCCAGTACCACCCCACAACCTTGGCAGGGAGCGGGGTGCTGATCTCCGAGGCAGCCAGGGGCGAGGGCGCGTACCTTCTGGACAAAGACGGTAACCGCTTCATGGAGAAGTACGCTCCCAACATGATGGAGCTGGCCTCCCGTGACGTGGTCTCCCGCGCCGAACAGACCGAGATCAACGCCGGTAACGGCGTCGATGGCTGCGTCTACCTGGACTGCCGTCACCTGGGTGAAGGCCTGATCATGGAAAAGCTCAGCCAGATCCGCGAGATCGGCATCGACCTGGTGGGCGTGGACATGATCACGGACCCGATTCCAATCAGGCCCGGCATGCACTACGCCATGGGCGGCATCCGGACCAACGTTGACGGCCAGACCAACCTGCCCGGCGTCTACGCCGCCGGCGAGTGCGCCTGCGTCAGCGTCCACGGCGGCAACCGCCTAGGCGCCAACTCCCTGCTGGACACCATCGTCTTCGGCGAGCGCTCCGGGAACCACGCTGCCGAGGCATCCCGCAACGCCGACTACGTTGAATTCAACGTCGATCAGGCGGTCAAGAACGAAGAGAAGCGTATCCAGGACCTGCTGGACCGCCCCCAGAACGGCGACCGGATCGCCGCCGTCCGCTTGGGCATGGGCGATTCCATGAACCGAAACCTGGCGGTCTACCGGAACGAAGAGGGCATGCAAGAAACCCTGGGTGACCTGGTCGAGTTGCAGAAGCGCTACGAGACCGTCCCCGTGGACAACAAGGGCAAGATCTTCAACACCGACCTGGTGTTTGCCTTGGAGTTGGGCTTCATGCTCGACAACGCCACCCCCATCGCCATGAGTGCCCTGGACCGCAAGGACAGCCGTGGGGCCCAGGCCCGAACGGACTATCCGGACCGGGACGACGAGAATTGGATGAAACACCTGGTGATCAAGAAGGGAGAGGTGGGCCCTGAACTGTCCTACGCTCCCGTTAGCATCACCCAGTGGACTCCTGAAGAGAGGAAATACTAGCCGATGGACGTCAAGCTAAACGTACAAAGGTTCGACCCGGAAGCTGCTGATCCCAAGCCGTATTGGCAGGAATTCACGGTCACCATCGAAGACAATGGCACGGTACTGGACGCCCTGATCAAGGTCCGTGAGGACACCGACGGCGCGTTCAGCCTGCGCTGCTCCTGCCGCAGCTCCATCTGCGGCTCCTGCGCCGTCCGCATCAATGGTCACGCGGGACTGGCCTGCAAGACCCAGGCCGCTACCGTCGTCAAAGACGGCGTCATCACCGTTGAGCCCGCGGGCAACATGCCGGTGATGAAAGACCTGGTGGTCAACTTCGACACCTTCTGGGAGAAGATCGATGCCATCGAACCCTATCTGAAGCCGGAAGGCCCCGAGCCCGAGGCCGAATACATCGCTTCCAACGAGGCCATGCTGCACCTCTCCAACGTCACGGCCTGCATCATGTGCGGTTCGTGCGTTTCCGACTGCACGGTCATGGAAGTGGACCCGACCTTCCTGGGCCCGGCCGCATTGGCCAAGGCCTACCGCTTCACCGCCGACCCCCGGGACGGCGACTCGGACGGCGTGTCCAAAGACCGGCTTGAAGAACTGAACAAGCCCTCCGGCATGTGGGACTGCACCCGCTGCATGGAGTGTGTACAGGCCTGCCCCAAGGGCGTGGCGCCCATGGACCGCATCATGGCCATGCGCGACCAGGCCATGGAAGCCGGTTTCCACAACACCAACGGCGCACGCCACACCGAGGCGTTCAGCGAGTCCGTTGAGCATAGCGGTTGGCTGGACGAGCTCCGGCTGGTGCCCAAGTCTGTCGGCATGACCAATGTGTCGGCGTTGATCGGCTACACCCCCATCGCCATCCAAGCCCTGACCCACGGCAAGATGCCGCCGATCATCCATAAGAAACTCCCGCAATCCGAGAACGTTCGGAAGATATTTGACAAGGTGGACGGACCCGAAGAGCGCGGCCGCAAGCGGTAGCCTAGAAGGTCCAGCCAAAACCCATCCGGTAATCATTGGAGTCTGCGTTGAAGTACGCCTTTTTCCCCGGTTGTGTGTCCCGAGGCGGTTGTCCGGAGCTCTATCCGGCGACCAAACTCATCTGCCAGAAGCTGGGTATCGAGCTTCAAGAGATGCCCGCCGCGTCCTGCACCGGCGCCGGCGTCCTACAAGAGAAGAACGAACTACTGGGCGACACCCTGAACGCCCGCACCTTCGCCATGGCCGAGGCCCTGGACCTGCCGATCTTGACCATCTGCAGCACCTGCCAGGGAGTTATGAGCCAGGCCAACCACCGGCTGAAGGACCCCGAATACCTGGCCAAGGTAAACGGGTTCCTGGCCGACGAGGGCCTGGAGTACAAGGGCAACGCCCGGCCCAAGCACCTGCTTTGGGTGTTGATCGAAGACATCGGCCTGGACAAGGTCCTGGAACTGGTCACCCGCCCTCTCGCCGGAACCCGGATGGCGCCTTTCTATGGCTGCTACATCGTCCGGCCCACCGACGCCTTGGAGTTCGAAGAAAATCCGGGCCGCCAGAACGCCCTGGAGCAGATCATCGAGACCATCGGCGCGACTGTCGTGGACTTCGAGGGCAAGACCCGCTGCTGCGGGTTCCCCATCTTGACCATCAACGAGCGCAACTCCATGGCCATGGTGGGCAAACACACCTCCGAGGCCAAGGACCTGGGCGCCGACGCCATGATCACGCCGTGTCCGCTCTGCCATCTGAACCTGGACAGCTTCCAGCCCAAAGCGGCGGCCCAAGCCGGACGGCCCATCGGCATGCCCATCCTGCACATGCCCCAGGCCATCGGACTGGCCATGGGCCTCAGCCCCAATGACATGGGACTGAAGCGTCACATCGTGAGCACCGCTCCCCTGGAAGTAGCCCTGGGCATCCCCCACCGCTAGGCGGCACAGCCGCGGTTAGTTTTGATCTGCAAGAGGGGCCGCTGTGCATCAGTGGCCCCTTTTTGATTTAATTCCGACTTTGGGATTTCGAAGCAGGAGAGATTAAATGCCGCACAGCACTCTGACCGTTGGCAAAGTTGAGATTACAGTCCTCCACGACGCGGAAGTTGCGTCGCCCTTCAGCCAGTCGTTTCCGGACGTACCAGCGGAGGCCTGGGAGCCGTATCTCAAAAGATATCCTGAGGCGTTCATAGGCGGTGACAGCAGGCGGACTCACTTCGAGTGCTACCTCGTCCGCTCCCAGGGCCGCACGTTTTTGGTGGATACGGGTTTGGGGACCAGTCAGACCAACCCGGGCACGGTGGACCAGATGTTCGGAGGGACGCAGGGCGTCTTGCTGGACGAACTGAAGGCTGCGGGCTACCAACCCGGAGATATCGACACGGTATTCCTGACCCATCTCCATTTGGACCACGTTGGCTGGAACATGACCGAGAGCGGCGGCAAAGGTCAGCCGACCTTCCCCAACGCCCGCTACATCGGCAACGAGGCTGATTGGGCCGCCTTCAACACGCCTCGAGATTCGGAGATTTTCGGGTTTCCCTGGTGGGAAGACACGGTCGCCCCGCTGAAGAAGGCCGGTGTCCTGGACCTGGTGGCCGAGGAGACCAAACTCAACAGTGAGTTGACCATCACCCCAACCCCGGGCCACACTCCCGGCTCCATGAGCCTGGTGATCAATTCCGGCGGCGAAAGCGCCTTCCTGATGGGAGACGTGTTCCATGGGCCGGCACAAGTCACCGAGACAGACTGGGTGTTCCGGTTCGATATGGACTCCGAACAAGCCGGACGTACGCGGCGGGAGATTCTGGACCGCGCCGAGAAGGAGAACGCCGCCATCGCCATCTGCCACCACAGCGGGTTCGGCAAAGTGGTCACCGAGAGCGGCAAGAGGTACTGGCAGGCCCTGTAACCGGCGCAGCCGGGTTTTCTTGGACTAGCCGCTCTGACGATGATGACCAATCTTAGAAGAACGATAGCCTGAGTGTCGAGGAGAAATAATGCCCCACAGCACACTGACCGTTGGCAATGTTGAGATCACCGTCCTCCATGACTCGGAGGTTGCCCTGCCCTTTGTGAGGACTTTCCCCGATGTTCCAAGGGAAGCCTGGACTCCCTACATGGAGCGTTACCCGGACGCCTACACAAAGACCGGAACGGGTGATGATAGCCTGCGGGTCCACTTCGAGTGCTATCTGGTGCGCTCCCAAGGCCGGGTGTTGCTGGTTGACAGCGGACTGGGCAACGCTGATTCCAACCCCAACGTGGTGGCCCAGATCGGCGGCGGCGTTGACGGCGTGTTGTTGTCTGAACTCGAGAAAGCCGGATTCAAGGCTTCAGATGTCGATACTGTGTTCTTAACCCACCTGCATCCAGATCATGTGGGCTGGAACGTAACCCGTACTGGCGCCGAGGAATCGCCAACGTTCCCCAACGCCCGCTACGTGGCCCACGAGGCCGACTGGGCGGCGTTCGACACCCCCAAAGACTCGGAGATATTCGGCTATGACTGGTGGGCCGAGACCGTGGCCCCACTGCGCCGCCTGGGCGTGCTTGATCTGATCACCGGGGAGACCGAGCTTACGGGCGAACTGACCGTAACCCCCACCCCGGGACACACACCAGGTTCCATGAGCCTGATCGTCAATTCCGGCGGCGAAAAGGCGTTCATGATGGGAGACGTCTTCCACGGCCCGGCCCAAGTCACCGAGACCGACTGGGTGTTCCACTATGACATGGACCCGGAAACAGCCGGTGAGACCCGCCGGGGTATGCTGGCCCGAGCCGAGCAAGACAACGCCGCCATCGCCATCTGCCACCACAGCGGCTTCGGCCGCGTTGTCCGTGAGAGCGGGCGGCGGTATTGGCAGGCGCTTTAGGGTTGAGGGGTTTAGCGATATGACACAACAGGCGGATACCGCCGCGGTCTTAACTCCGGACGAACTTCTCCGCAGGGCAACGGCGATGGTCCCGGTGCTCAAGGAAAGGGCCGGCTACACCGAGGAGCTTCGGCGGATGCCCGATGAGACGGTCAAAGACTTGTTGTCGTCAGGGTTACACCTGATCGGCGTGCCTGAGCGGTTCGGAGGCCTCGACGTAGATTACGGGTTGATGCTGGAGGCCGGCGCCATCCTTGGTACGGGGTGCTCCGCCACTTCCTGGTGTTATTGTTTGTGGACGGCCCATTCGTGGCTGGTCGGTTTTTGGCCCCTTGAAGCGCAAGAGGAAGTTTTTGGCCAAAGTCCCGATGTATTGCTATCAAGTTCTCTGAATCCGGGCCGGTCAACCTTGGAAAAAACAGCCGGCGGGTTTAATTTTTCCGGACGGTGGGAGTTCTCCAGCGGGAGTGATGCCGCTCAATGGGTAATGGTAGGCAGTGATACCCCAGAGGGACGTGTCTGGGTCCTCGTTCCGCGCCCGGACTACGAGATAATCGACACCTGGTTCGTTTCCGGCCTTAAGGGGTCTGGCAGCAAGGATATCCTCATCAAGGACGTGTTTGTTCCAGACCACCGGGTTTTCGACCGTGATCGAGGCGGTGAGGAGGAACGGCACGGCTGGGAAGTCCACAAAATTGACCGCTACCGCATCCCCGTCCATGTTTTGCTGGGCTGGGACCTGGCAGCCCCCATGATAGGCATCGCCCAAGGAGCGATAGAAGAGTTCACTAGCCGGCTAACCGGGACATCGGGGCCAGGCAGAACTGCCGAGAATGACAGCGTCCAGCTCCGACTCTCTCAAGCATCGGCTGAGGTCGACGCAGCCCGCGCTCTGATGCGGGGCGATCTCACCGAGATGTTCCTGAAGGCCCAAGAAGGCGAGGGATTCAGCACGCTGGAACGGGCTCGTTACCGGCGGGACAAGGCGTTCGTTGCCCAGCAATGTCTGAACGCTGTCAACCGGCTATTCGAGTTCAGCGGCGGTCATGCCATCTTTGAATCGGGCCGGATGCAGCGCTTCCACCGGGATATCCAGGCCGCCGTGCGTCGCGACGGTTTCATCATGGAACTGGGTGGCCTGCAATACGGCCGTGTTGCTTTAGGGTTGGAAGCCGACGGAAGGATCTAGGCCGGCCGGCCTACACGATGCGTAGATAGATGAGTTTGTTCATCTGATCGAGCGGCGGGCTGTCTCCCAGCGTTCGAAGGTATGTGTACTCCGGTGCGAATTTCCCGCATAATTGCCGCGGCGCTGGAGCCTGAGTCTGGGACCGGGCGCGTCATCTAGAAAGACTACTGCCGCAAGATATTGCTTAAGAAGGTTTGAGTCATGCCTTTGCCTCCGAATCGAATGGACTACAGTCCGATCATCGATCGTCCCATCATCAAGTGGCCCAACAACGCCAGGGTTGCTTTCTGGGTCGCGCCGAACATCGAGCATTACGAATACATGCCGCTCAAAGATGGGGGACGCAACCCGTGGCCCCGGACGCCCCATCCTGACGTGCAGCAATATTCATCCCATGAATTCGGCAACCGGGTGGGTTTTTGGCGGTTGCTTGAAGTGCTGGACCGGTACGACATCAAATGCTCCACGACCCTGAGCATCGGGGTGCTGGAGCACTTCCCCGAGATAGCCGATGCTATGTTGAAACGTGACTGGACCTTTGTGAACCACGGTTTCTACAACACCCGGTACGTGACTGATTACTCGGAAGAGCAGGAGCGGGAGTTCCTGCGTGATTGCGTCGAAAACTTCAAGCGTCTCACCGGCCGCCAGATTAAGGGTCATTCGGGCCCGGCGGCTTCCAACACGGAGCGCACACCCGACCTTCTGGCCGAAGCCGGTTTTCTTTATCAGACCGACTGGAAGATCGATGACCAGCCTCTCCCCATCAAGGTTAAGTCGGGCCGTTTGGTCTGCGTGCCGTATACCTCGGAGATGAACGACGTTCCCCTTTACCGGCACAACTATGAGGCCGATTATTACGCGGAGATCTGCAAAGCCCAGTTCGACCAGCTATACGAGGAAGGAGCGGAGAGCGGCAGGTGCATGGTCATCGCGGTCCACCCCTACGCCACGGGCCGGCCCCACCGGGTCAAATACCTGGACGAAGTGCTGAATCACATCATGTCCCACGACGGCGTGTGGCAGACCACCACCGATGAGATAGCCGAATATTACCTAGCCAACTACTACGACCAAGCCATCGCCCACGCTCCGAACGTGATCTCCTAGTCATCTAAGAACAGAAGGACCTGATTATGCCCGTAGAGTTCTATCACGGCATGGACCACCAGCATTACGACTGGGCTCCACTCAACGGCGACCGCGGGGTGCTGCGTTGGCCTAACGATGCTCGAATCGCCCTGTGCGTGTTGGTCACATTGGACCATATGGAATGGCGCGTGCCCGAGGGTTCGTTCCAGTCGGCCTCTCTGGCTGGCGGCTACGGACCGTCGGCATTCCCAGACGTCACACGCTGGTCCCATAGGGAATACGGTCACCGGGTGGGTGTCTACCGGCTCCTGGAGACGTTGGCCAAGCACGGGATCACCCCCACGGTGGCCATGGACGTTCTAACGGCGGAGAACTACCCCTTCCTGGTCCGCCATCTCCAAGAACGAGGCTGCGAGATCGCAGCTCATGGGATATCTGTCAGCCAGCAGATAACCGAGAACATGCCGGAAGAGGAAGAACAAAAGTACATCCAGGCGTCGATGGCCCGCATGTCTCAGGCCATCGGTGTCACTCCCGCAGGTTGGCTGGGGCCCGAATATGGAGAATCGTCCCGGACACCCCAGTTGCTGGCCGATGCCGGACTAAGCTACGTTTGCGACTGGACCAACGACGAGCAACCATTCCCGATCAAAGCGCCCAAGGGAGAATTGACTGCCCTGCCCATCAACCTGCCTCTGGACGACGTGAACGCCCTGTTTGACCGGCATATGCCGATAAGCAGGTACGAATTGATGCTTAAAGAGGGCTTTGACACTTTGTACCAAGACGGGGCCGCCAACGGCCGTCTGCTGGTGCTGAACCTGCACCCGTGGCTTTCGGGTCAGCCCTTCCGCGTCCGCTATCTCAGCCGGGCGCTGGAATACATGACCCGCCGCGAGGGAGTGTGGATCGCCAAGGGGGCCGAGATAGTCGACTGGTACCGCGATAACCCGCCGAAGGCTGCCTAACTCCGGATCTGCGGCACAACTTCCCGCATGGCCTGGATCGTCTTCGACACGTCTTCGTCGCTGTGGACGGCTGAGGGGTAGTATTTCTGGGCGCCCTTCAGGATGCCGCGCTCCAGCAGGCCGGTGTTGAAGCGGGCCATCATGCCACTGTCGGCGGCCAGCGTGTCCCGGTAGTTGGACACCGGCTGCTCCGAGAAGTAGACGTCGAAGATGGCGTCCTCGCCGCAGCTTTGCACCGGCACTCCATTCTCGTTGCAGATCTCCACCAAGGCGTTCCGGATGGCTGCGCCTGCCCCGTGAATCTTCTTGTAGGTGTCCGGTTCCCGCATGATTTTTAGCGTCGCCAGTCCGGCTGCGCAGGCAACAGGATTGCCGTTCAGCGTGCCGATCTGGTTGACATAAGTGTCGTCGTCAGAGGCGCTACGGTCATAGACGGATAGGATGTCCGCCCGGCCTGTGACCGCCGCCAGCGAGTAGCCGCCGCCCATGATCTTGCCCACGGTGCACATGTCCGGGGTGACGCCGTAGAACTCCTGTGCGCCGCCGTAGGCCAGCCGGAAGCTGGTTACGACCTCGTCGAAGATGAGAGGGATGTTGTGGCGTTTGGTCAGGTCGCGCAGACCCTGGAGAAAGCCCGGTTTCGGGGCTATCACCCGCTGGACCGGCTCCACGATCACCGCCGCGATGTCGTCCAGGTGGGCGTTTATGATCGTCTCGGTGGTGGCCAGGTCGTTATAGGGGGCGATGAGCATCAGGTCTTCGATGGCCTTGGGGATGCCGCCGCTGCTGGCCTGGGCCTGGGGATACTCCACCGACGGAGGGGGAGTGAGGCTCATCAGGGCGTAGTCGCTGGTGCCGTGGAAGCCGCCTTCGAACTTGAGTATCTTCTCTTTGCCGGTGAACGCACGGCAGGCGCGCATGGCGTTGAAGCAGGCGTCGGTGCCGCTGGTGGTGAAGCGCACCTGTTCGGCGCAGGGGATGGCGTTGACCATCTCTTCGGCCAATTCCACGGCTTTGTCGTTGGTGGCGAAGAAGGTGCTGCCGTCCTCCACCGCTTTGATCACGGCTTCAGTTACGGCGGGGTGGGCGTGGCCCAGGACCATGGGTCCGGAGCCCATGAGCCAGTCGACATACTCGTTGCCGCTGACATCAAAGATGTGCGCGCCTTGGCCTCGGGAGGCCAGGAAATCCAATTCCGAGGGGAGGGTAAGGTTGCCGCCGCTGCCGCCCGGCAGATAACGCCGCGCTTTCTCCAATAAACGTTGCTCAGCGTCGGTTCTGCGGGCCATAAGGCACCCTCCTCCCGGAATTATTTCATACTATTGTAAACCCGAAAACTAGCCCTCAGCCCTGGCTTTATTCATCACTTCCACCAGTTCTTGAACGCTGGCGGCTGATCCCTGAAGTGCGGTGGTCTCTTCGGGTGTGAGGTTGATCTCCATGATCTGTTCCATGCCGTTGGCGCCCAGCTTGACCGGTACGCCGACACAGAGGCCGTTGATGCCGAACTCGCCCTCCAGGTAGGCGCAGGCGGGGAGGATGCGCTTCTTGTCCAGCAGCACCGCTTCCACCATCTGGGTGATGGCTGCGGAGGGGGCGTAGTAGGCGCTGCCCTCTTTCAGCAGCTCGACGATCTCCCCGCCGCCGCCGCGGGTGCGCTTCACCAGTTGGTCTATCTTCTCCTCGGCCATCAGTTCGCTGAGAGGGATGCCTCCGACGTTGGTGAACCGGACCAGGGGCACCATGTCGTCGCCGTGGCCGCCCAGCACGAATGCCTGGATGTCTTCCACCGACACATTGAGTTCTTCGGCGATGAAGGTGCGGAAACGGGCGGTGTCCAGCACGCCGGCCATGCCGAAGACCCGGCTCCGGGGGAACCCGCTGGACTCATAGACGTTCTGGACCATGGCGTCCAAAGGATTCGTCACCGGCATGATGATGCACTCAGGGGAGTACTTGACCACCTGCTCCGTGACGGAGGAGGTGATGCGCATGTTGGTCAGCAGCAGGTCGTCGCGGCTCATCCCGGGGCGGCGGGCGATGCCGGCGGTGATGACCACAACGTCGGACCCGGCGGTCTCTTCGTAGCCGTTGCTGCCGGTGATCTTGGCGTCGGTGCCCATCACCGGGGCCGATTCCAGCATGTCCAACGACTTGCCCTGGGGAAGGTCCTCAACCACGTCGACCAATACCACGTCGGTGTATCCCAATGCATGGATCCTCTGGGCGGTGGTGGCTCCTACGTTGCCTGCACCGACAACCGTAACTTTGCTTCGCATCTTGTGACTGCTCCTCTGTTTTGAAAGCTTGCCTGGCCTGAGAAATCCCCCCAACCGCCTTTCGAAAGGTGGGCTACGGGGGGATTTTAGCCGTTCGTGATCAGTGTGTGTTCTACGGGTCGGCGGCGTTGGCCTTCTGGACGCCAAACCGCGCCCATTATACATCTGAACTGGAGACCGTGGTACCCCTGGACGACGCCTGAGGCCGGCAGGCTTCCAACCGTGCTTCCGCATCGAGTAACATACCGTAATCGAAATCTTCCGTAGTGGAAAGAATGCGATGCTCAACATTCTTAAACGCCGCCGCGTGCGGACCGCGCTGCCGGTGGCATCGTTATTCTTGCTGGTGATATACGGCCTGGTCTCCTTCATGATCGCGCGGGGCGTCACCCAAGCCGACCGCGACCCTCAAGAGGCTCACCCCAGCGACTACGGGTTGGCCTTCGAAGAGGTGGAGTTCCCGTCCCAGCATGACGGCCTGATGTTGAGCGGCTGGTACCTGCCGGGAGACGCTTCCGCTCCCCACCTGATCTTCGTCCACGGCATAGGCAGTGTCCGGTCGGGAGACAATGCCGTGGAACTGGCGTCCCGTTTGGTTGAGTTGGGTTTCAATGTGCTGATGTTCGATCTGAGAGGGCACGGGTCCTCTGAAGGAGACAAGGTCTCCGGCGGCTATTTCGAACGGTGGGATGTCCTAGGAGCTTTCGATTATCTATTGAATCGGGGCGTCGACCCAGAGCGGACCGGACTGATGGGTTTCTCCATGGGAGCCGCTACCTCGATATTGGCGGCCGCTGAGGAGCCCCGCATCACCGCCGTGGCCGCGGACAGTCCCTTCGCCAACGCGTCTGACTTGATCGCCCGCGAGGCTGCCCGCAAGACACCCATCCCAGCTTGGCTGACGCCCATCTTCATCCCGGCGGCCAAGCTGATGGCGAATGGCATCTATGGGATAGACATAGGAGCATTGGTCCCAGAAAGGGCGGTAAGCAGGCTGGATTACCCGGTCTTGGTGATTCACGGTATAGCGGACGAGCGCATACCCTGGCAGCAGGGTCAGAGGGTCGCGGCGGCGGCCAAAGAGGGAAGCGCGATCTGGCTGGTTCCAGGTGTGGACCACGTGGACGCGTTCCTGACCCACCCAGACGAATACGTAGACCGCGTTAGCGGGTATTTCGACTCGCGGCTCAGGTAGGGTTAAAGCTTCTGGTAGATCTGGACCCGGTGGCGGTAGCAGTCGGCCACAAAGACTTTGCCGTCATCATCCACATGGACCGAAACCGGCCGGTAGAAGCGTTCTTTGATCTCTATGTTCTGGACTGCCAACGCCAGCTTGTGTTCGATCTCTGGGTTGGCGTCCAAGAACGTTCGGCCCCACTTGGACATGCCGCTGTGGCCGATGAGGATGTCTTTGAAAGCGCCGGCTTGGTCAAAGACCTGCACGCGGTCGTTCATCCAATCGCAGACGTAGATGTCGCCGTCGGAATCCACCGCGATGCCGTTGGGCCGGTTGAACTGCCCTTCTCCGTCTCCGGAGCCGCCGAAGCCCATCAGGAAGTTTCCGCCGGCGTCGAACTTCTGCACCCGGTCGTTGCGCCAGTCGGTGATGTATACGCTGCCGGCGCCGTCGATGGCGATTCCCCAGGGCATGTTGAGCTGGCCTTCACCGTCTCCTAACTCGCCCCACTGGGATATGGACTCACCATCTGGGCTAAGTACCTGCACCCGGTGGTTCAGGGTGTCCACCACGTACAGGCTTCCGTCGGGAGCGAACGCCAATCCTGAGGGACGATCGAACTGACCCGTGCCGCTGCCCTGTTCTCCGAAACAACGGCTGAAGCTGTTGTCCGTCCCAAATACGGTGATCCGGTGGGTGTTCTCATCGGCTAGGTAAAGTTCGCCCTGAGGGCTGAAGGCGATGCTTGTGACCCAGATGAACTGGCCTGGTTCCTCACCCCATTCACCGAAGTGTTCTATGAAATCACCGTCCTTGGTGCAGCGGGTGATGCGTACGGCTTCGGGCTGGTTGGGGTTGGCCCGGTTCGCGACCCAGAGATTGCCATCAGGCCCGGTCACGACCGACACCGGCCCGCTGAAACCGGGGCCGGCGGCGGACAGCAGTCCAATCACACCGTGGTAGCGGAAGTGTCTGTGCAGAGAGACGGGCAGTTCGGTCTCGGTGGTCATAAATATCCCTGGCTCAAGCCACTCCCAGTATTTCCTATCGATATCTGTGTCACCAGTCGTTCGTGGTTCCTTCCGCGGAGGGACGTCGAACCATGGACGCGCCGCAGCCAAGGCCCTTCGACAGGCTCAGGACGAACGGATGACCGCGAACGTCATTTCGGTAATGATCGCTAGGCGAATTGGTACTCGCGGCTGGAGCCGATCATCTTCATGGTGTGCAAGACGGTCTTCTCCGCGGCCTGCCGGTCCTCGGGGCTGCCGGCCATCATTCCGCTGCGTTGTTCCAGCATGGACCGGATCTCGCCTGCGAGATGGTCTTTGTTCTTGTCATGCAGCCGCACGTGCCCCAGCAGTTCCAGGCAGCCGTCGATGACGGTGACCGGGTCAAGTTCAACGGTCCGGTCCAAAAGTGTGTCGACCATGGCGCGGACACCCGGTTGTTGGATGTCGCTGACCTGGTCGGCCACGAAGTTCACTCGTTCAACCAGGCTTCCGCTGTCGATCCATTCCTCGCCGGTGTGCCAGCCTTCCACGGACGGCGGGTTCAGCAAATCTTGGCCCATGTAGCGGCAGCCCAGGGCCACCTCGAATATTCCGCGCTTGGGGAATTTGAAATCTCCCAACAGGTGCAGGGTGCCCACCACCACTTCGGCGGGGCTCTTCACCTTGGCGAACCGGGCTTGGTCCGACTTAAAGAAGTCCGACTTGAACAAGACGTTCAGCATGGACCGGATGTCGTAGCCCGACCGGAAATATTCATCTTCTAGAATCTTGATAGCTTCGGGATCGCCGGGCGGGGTGTGCTGCCAGGCAGGCACCTGGGGCTCGTCGGCCACGAAGAAGTTGTATAGGTGGCGAGATAGGAACCGTGCGGTGGCCGGCTGTTGGACGACGATGTCTATGATGTCTTCGCCGTTGAAGTTGCCGGTTTGGCCCATGAACGTCTTTTCGTCTTCGTCGTGGTCTTCCGGATCATAGCGGAAGAGCCACGGCGTCTTGCCAAAGGGGATCGATGCCACGTTGTCGTCGTCGATGGTCCAGCCGGTGAATGCCCGGGCGGCGTTCTTGACGTCCTCTTCCGAGTAATTCTCCTGGCCGTCCATGCCCACGCCCATGGAGAACAGCTCCAGGAGCTCCCGTCCCCAGTTCTCGTTGGGGGCGTCTTTGTGGTTGAAGTTGTTGTCCAGCCAGAAGATCATCGCCGGGTCCTTGGCCAGGTGCACCAGCAGTTCCCGGAAATTGCCCAAGCCATGCTGCCGGAACAGGTCTATCTGGTTGAGCATGGTCTTTTCGTGGAGGACCTTGGCCAGGCCGGTTGCGAACACCTGATGCCAGAAGAGGGCGATCTTTTCCTGCAGGGGCCGCCCTCCGGCGTAGGCGTTCATGCGGTAGACCGACTCGGTGAGCGCGCCCTCGATGTTGCGGCTCTCTTTCCAGTCGATGTAGTACCGCTCGAGCACGTCTTCTTCGATGGGCGGTTGCTGCTCGGGGTGGAGCAGTTCTTCCACGGCCGATTCATAGCCTATCTGGCTGTAGCGGTCCAGCTCCTGGAATGTGGCCCCGAACCCGGCCCGGCGCAGCAGGTGCGCCAACAGGGGTTTGTCAGTCCCTGGCATCTCTCTAGTCTCCTGCCTGACTAAACGAAGTCCAGTTGCTCGAAGTTTCCGCCGACTATGGGGTTGGCGTCCAGGCCCAGCCATCTCTCGGCGACAGTGCCGTAGACGCCCCGGAAGTCGATGTTGTACTTCAGGTCGCCTTCCTCCAAGTCTTCCTCGCGCATGGAGGGGAACTCGCTGTAGATGCCGCCCTTAACCGGGTCGCCGATGGCCATGGCCAGTCCGCCGGCGCCGTGGTCGGTGCCGGAGCCGTTGTCCTTGACCCGCCGCCCGAACTCGGTGAACAGGTAGATCAGCACGTTATCCGAGGCATCGTGCTCCCTGAGGTCGGCATAGAAATCGTCGATGGCCTGGGACAGATGCTCCAGCAGGACGCCGTGCACCGGGCCCTGATTGGCGTGGGTGTCGTATCCGGGCTGCTGGGTGTAGAAGACGCGGGTGCCCAAGTCGGCAGTCAGCACCTTGGCGATACCCTGCAGGTTCCTTCCGATGACCGAGTCGGCGTACTCCACGTTTGACTGGTACTGGGCCGGCACGGTCTTCAGAATATCAGCCCCCTTCAGGGCGTCCAGGCCGGTGGAGCCCAGGTAGTCCATCACATGGCCGGTGCCGGTGATGGGTGAGTACATGCGGGAAAATAGGTCTAGGGCTTGAGTGCGCTCCCGTTCTTCAGAGATTCCGGTGAGAACTCCATAGGTCTCCAGCACCGCCACCGAGGCCACTGGGACGCCGGTTAGCGCCATCGCCCTGGGCAGCCCGCGCCCGAAGTTGACTCCGGTAAGCACGTTCTCGGCTTTGGGGTCTAGGTCGCGGATGGCCCGGCCCAGCCAGCCTTCGGTTCCGACTTTTTCCGGCTCGCAGGTGTGCCAGATGTCCATGGAACGGAAGTGGGAGCGGTTGGGGCCGGGGTAGCCGATGCCGTTGATGATGGCCACCTTGCCCTGGTCGTAGAGGTTTTTCACAGCCGTGAGGGCTGGATTGAACGCCAGCTCATCGTTGATGGGCAGTACTTCGTCCTGGGCGACGCCGACGGTCTTGCGGCTGTCGTAATACAGCGGGTCTTGGTACGGGATGACCGTGTTGATGTAGTCGTTGCCGCCGGTCAACTGGACCACGACCAAGATCGGGTCTTTGTTAGTGGAGGTCAAGCTGCTGTCTCCTGCCTGGCTATTGGCTACATGACTGCGACTGGAAAGCTGAATTGATTCTAACAGGCTCGAGGGGCCACGTCAGCGGTAATTCCGGGCTAACTCTGTTTGTACTTGTGAAACGGTTTGTGCCTACGTAAAGAAAAAGCCCATCATTTGAGTGACGGGCTTCTGTACCGAAGGTTAAAGGGGAGGGCGGTCTACCCGGTTAGACCCCAACGTTATCGAAGTGGCGAGTGGTCGGCGGCCCGGCCAGCCAGCCCCCCAATTTAGCCATGTCGCCCCGCTCGGTGCGCCATCCCAGGTATTTCTCGTATTGTTCCTTCGAGTCCCAGTCCTGAACCAACACTAGATTGTCTGGGTCGTCCTGGTTCTCGTGGATCGTGATCGAGTTGCAGCCGTCAAAACCACGAGTGTGGACCAGTTCATCTCTCAGAAAATTCTTAAAGTCATTTGTGTTAGCCGGATTGGTGTTACAGTCAAGGATCACGAGTACGGACATTGTTGGGGTACCTCCATGGTTTAGGTCAATTCCATCTCAGCTAGATGGCTGACGGAATGGCGTGAATAATATGATAACCCTCTGACTTCGTCAATCGTCATCCCGTGCAGTCTTATTCCTCCAACTGCGCGGCCAGTTCATCGGGGGTGGTCACTGGCAGTTGGCAGGCGTAGTTCTGGCAGACGTAGGCGGCGGGTTTGCCGTCGATCATGCCGCGGGACTCCAACAACGGCAGGCCGTGTTCACCCTCTCCGTCGGCTCCGACCAAGACCTTATTGGGGTGGAACTTTCCGTTGACCGTTTGAAGCAGGGCAGCGGTGCCGGCATCGTCATGGGGGCCGATGATCACCACTTCTTTGGGAGTGGACACATAGAAGTCCAGAGCTGCCAGCCAATGACCGGTGCCGGCCGGCGCCCGCCCCATCAATTCCTTGAGCGTCCGCAGCGGGGTTGCAGCCTTCACCCGGTAGTCTTCGTTGCCGGTGATCACAGCCAGCTTGAGGAGCACGTCCGTGGCCACCGAGCCGCCGCACGGCTGAGCGTTGTCCAAGACGTCTCTGGGCCTGACCACCAGTTGGTCATGCTCGGCGCTGGTGTCGTAGAAGCCGCCGACGCCATCGTCCCAGAACAGTCCGATCATGCGCTCGGCCAGGTCTATCGACGCTGTCAGCCATTGCCGGTCGAACGTCGCTTCATACAGGGCCAGAAGTCCGTCGGCCACGAAAGAGTAGTCTTCCAGAAAGCCCGGCAGCTTTGCTTGGCCGGCGCGGTACGTCCGCAATAATCGTCCCTCCGGCCGCATGGTCTCCAGGAGAAAACCGGCGTTCTTGATGGCGGCGTCTAGGTAATCCTGACGCTGAAGGGCTGCTCCGGCTTCAGCGAAACTCCGGAGCATCATTCCGTTCCAAGAAGCCAGGACCTTGTCATCCAGCAACGGATGAATACGCTTCTCCCGCTCTGCCAACAACGCCTTCTTGCCGCGCTGGACAACGTCCACCAGCCGGTCCAGGGGAATCCCGTGTGTTTGGGCATACTCCGATGCCTTTTGCGTGATGTTCAGGATATTCTTGCCTTCGAAATTGCCCGCCTCGGTAACTCCGAAGAACCCCCTGAAGATGTCCGCTTCGGCGCCCAATATGGTCCTGATCTCGGCCGGGGTCCAGACGAAGAACTTGCCCTCTTCGCCTTCGCTGTCGGCGTCGGTGGCGGAATAGAAGCCACCCTCGGGGCCGGTCATCTCCCGCAGGATATAGTCGAGGGTCTCCTCGGCGATGCGGCGGTACATACCGCGCCCGGTGGCCTGGTGGGCATGCAGGTAGAGCCGGGACAGCAGGGCATTGTCGTAGAGCATCTTTTCAAAGTGGGGCACCAGCCAGTAGGCGTCGGTGGAGTAGCGCGCGAAACCGCCGGCGATCTGGTCGTAGATGCCGCCCCGGGCCATCTTCTCCAGGGTCAGGTCTACCATCTCCAGGGCCCGGTCGTTGTAGCCGTGGCGGTAGTAGCGGAGCAGCACCTCCAGGTTCATAGCTTGGGGAAACTTGGGCGCGGTGCCGGTGCCGCCATTCAGGTAGTCGAAATTGGTGGCCAGAACGGTGTAAGCCTGGTGCAGCGTCTCCACGGTTAAGGGCGAAACGCCCTTGGGCATCTGGCCGGTGCGGCCCATCTGCTCGGTTATCTGGTCCGTCACCCGGTCGATCTCGCTTCTGCTGTCGTGGTAGGAGCGGGCCACCGATTGCAGCAACCGGGGAAAACCAGGCATGTTGAACCGGTCCACCGGCGGGAAATAGGTGCCGCCGTAGAAGGGTTTTCCTTCTGGGGTGAGGAACACAGTCATGGGCCAACCGCCGCTGCCGGTGAGCATCTGCACCGCCTCCATGTAGACGGCGTCCAGGTCAGGCCGTTCCTCCCGGTCTACCTTGATGCTGATGAAATGCTCGTTCATCAGTATGGCGGTGGCCTCGTCCTCAAACGATTCACGTTCCATGACGTGGCACCAATGGCAGGCCGAATAGCCGATGCTGAGCAGGATGGGTTTGTCCTCATCCTTGGACCTTTGCAGCGCCTCCTCGCCCCACGGATACCAGTCCACGGGGTTATTGGCGTGCTGCAAGAGGTAAGGGCTGGTCTCGTTGGCCAGTCGGTTGGGCATGATGCACCTATATAAAAACCCGCCGAGGCCGAGAGTATGGCGGGGAGATTTCTGTCGCGTATTGTCAGATAAATAGCCGGAGAATGCCAGGGTCTCTGGTGGGTATACTAGACTTGGGAATATCTCAACGATCAGGTTACCGGAGTGAATCAGATGGCTGGACCGAAAGTAGTGTGCCTCACGGACTTGGATGCTGAACTAAGGCAGGTTGTGGCCGGCCAAGCCCTGCCGGGCATGGATGTGGTCTCCGAGCCTCTGAACAGCACTGAGGGTGAGCAGATAGAGCTGGTCGCGGGTGCGGACTACCTGATAATCTGGCCCGCTCATATCTCTGATGATGTTTTGAAAGCGGCCAAGAAATGTAGATTGGTGCAGTGCCTAAGCGCCGGTTACGACAAGATGAACCTGGCTTTGGCTGCCGAGCTGGGTATTCCGGTGGCCAATAACGGCGGCGCAAACAGTGTGGCGGTGGCCGAGCACACCATGATGCTCATCTTGGCATCGCTGAAGAAGATGGTGGTAAACGCCAACAATGTCAGGGCCGGCGGCTGGCGGGCGAGCACCGAGCGGCGCCCTGACGTATTTGAGTTCGAGGGCAAGACCCTGGGCCTGATAGGCATCGGAAACATCGCCAAACGGGTCGCCAAGCGGGCTAGGGCTTTCGACGTGTCGGTCCAATATTTCGATAAGTTCGCCCAACTCTCAGCGGATGAGCAGAAGGAGTTGGGTGTCAAAGAAGTGGGCTTTGAGGAGTTGCTCCGCACCTCCGACGTGCTGAGCCTTCACGTTCCGCTGACTCCTGACACACGTAATATGATCAGTGAAGAAGAGTTGGCATTGATGAAGCCAACCGCCCTGATCATCAACACGAGCAGAGGCGGAATCATCAACGAAGAAGACCTGGCAGTGGCGCTGAAGACCGGGGTTATAGCGGCCGCCGGTCTGGATGTTTTGGAGCAAGAGCCCCCACCGGCCGGTCACCCGCTGTTGGAGCTGGACAACGTGATCGTCACGCCCCACAACGCGGGCCCAACGCTGGAATCCATACCCAAACGGGCCGCCAACGCCTTCGAGAACATCCAGCGGGTGATTGATGGCGAGGCCCCGTTGTGGACGGCCAAGTTCGGGAATGGCGGGTAGGGAGGCCTACTCCCCAGACCCCTTGGGAATCTGCGATTCCTCTCCCAGCCGCGAAATGAAATCGTCTAGGGGCATGGCGCCCAGGTCTTCGCCGTCACGGTGGCGTACGGCCACTGCGTCTGCCTCCTGTTCGCGGTCTCCCACCACCAGCATGTAGGGCACTTTCTGCATCTGGGCGGTGCGGATCTTCTGGTTCATCCGCTCGCCGCGGGTGTCCACCTCGGTCCGGAATCCAGCCGCTTCCAGCTTCGCCGAGACTGATTCACAGTACTCGATGTGCCGGTCTGCTATGGGGATCAGCACCGCTTGGACCGGCGCCAGCCACAGCGGGAACGCGCCGCCGTAATGCTCGATGAGCACCCCTAGGAAACGCTCCATGGAGCCCAGGATGGCCCGGTGGACCATGTAGGGCTGGCTGCGGCCTCCCTCGGCGTCCTGGTAGGTCAGGTCGAAACGCTGGGGCAGGTTGAAGTCGAACTGCACGGTGGTGCATTGCCAGCCGCGGCCCAGGGCGTCGGTGATGTTGATGTCGATCTTGGGGCCGTAGAACGCTCCGCCGCCGTCATCGACGGTGAAGGGCAGACCCCGCTTTTCCAGTGCGCCCTGCAACGAAGCAGTGGCGTGTTCCCACATGTCCAGGTCGCCCACGTACTTCTCGGGGCGGGTGGACAGCGCGATGGAGTACTCTTTGAACCCGAAGGCGTCCAGCAGTTCGAAGGTCAATTCCAATACCCCGCCGACCTCGTCTTCCACCTGGTCGGGTGTGCAGAAGATGTGGGCGTCGTCCTGGGTGAAACCGCGCACGCGCATGAGCCCGTGCAGGACGCCGCTGCGCTCGTAGCGGTAGACGGTGCCCAGCTCGGCGAACCGCAGGGGCAGTTCACGATAGCTGTGCAGAGCGTTCTTGAAGATGGAGATGTGGAAGGGACAGTTCATGGGTTTCAGGTAGTACTGCTGCTCGTCCACTTCCACCGGCGCGTACATATTCTCTTGGTAGAAGTCCAGGTGTCCGCTGGTCTCCCAAAGTTGGGCGCGGCCGATGTGGGGCGAATAGACAACGTCGTAACCAAGCCGGTAGTGGAGGTCCTTCCAGTAGTCTTCGACCAAAGAGCGGACGCGGCCGCCCTTGGGATGCCAGACGATCAGTCCGGGACCGATCTCCTCGTGGACGCTAAATAGGTTCAGTTGGCGGCCGAGGGTCCGGTGGTCCCGCCGCTCGGCTTCTTCCAGTCTTTCCAGGTGTTCTGCCAAGCCGGCTTCGGACTCGAAGGCTGTCCCGTATATGCGTTGCAGCATGGGACGCTTCTCGTCGCCCCGCCAATAGGCGCCGGCCACGCTAAGCAGCTTCATCGCCGGGATGTCCGAGGTGCCATGGACGTGGGGGCCTTGGCACAGGTCCACGAAATTATCGTGCCGGTAGATGGAGATCACGGCGTCGTCGGGCAGACCTTCGATCAGCTCTATCTTGTACGGCTGGTCGGCAAACATGCTCTCGGCGTCAGAGCGGCTGAGGTCCTCCTTCTGGAACGGGAAGCCGCCGCTGATGGTCTCCTTCATCAGCTTCTCGATCTCTTCCAGGTCCTCGGGCGTGAAGGGGCGGGAAACTTCGAAGTCATAGTAGAAACCGTCTTGGGTGGGCGGGCCGATGCCCATCTTGGCTTCAGGGAAGAGTTTCAGGACAGCGTCGGCCATCACATGGGCGGCCGAATGGCGCATGGCGTGACGGTGGGCCTGCGCCTCATCAACGCCATCAATATCAAGAGAACCGTGTTCTAACATCGCACCTACTCTGTGGGTTAATGCCTGGAAATAAAGACGCCGGTAGCGCAGGCACCATTATAGCCTAAGGGAGCACTACACCCCAGAGAAAAAGAAGCCTGTACCCGCCGGAAGGTCATCGCCCGGCCGAAGTGGCCTCCGCCGGAAGGTATCCGCCTGGCCGAAGTGGCCCGCCCGGCCGAAGTGGCCTCCGCCGGAAGGTATCCGCCTGACTGAAGGAGTCAGCCGGCTAGGTCTAGGAATAGTTCCTTCCATTGGCGGGCTTTTATGTTACTGATGATGTGGTCGCGCACATTCACCATGTAGGTGCCAGTAACAAGGAGCGTTAGCAGCAGACACAGGCCGACCTGTTCGGCGCCTTGTCCGGTGGCCCAGAGCATGGTGTTCAGCAAGATGAACCCGAACGCGGCCCCGAGCACCACGTTCCTCAGCAAGAGCATCACCAGGATGCTGGGACCGGCGGTGATCACCGTCAGCCACGGCACTATGACCAACGAGATACCAAATATGGCCGCCGCGCCCTTGCCGCCCCGGAAGTTTAAGAAGACGGGCCAGTTGTGCCCGGAGACAACCAGAGGTGTGGTGATGAATAATGTCCAATCGTCTAGGCCGATCAGCCGGGGAACGGCAACTGCCAGAACTCCCTTGGCCATGTCCACCAACAACACCGCCAAGCCCGCCGGTGTCCCAAGCGCACGGTATGTGTTCAACGCGCCCACGTTGTGGCTGCCCATGTCGCGTATATCTTCACCCATTACCGACTTGACCACGATGTAGGCCGTGGGAATCGAGCCTAAGATATACGCCGCCAAGGCCAGGGAAATGACTGTTAGGAGTTCCGGGATCAATACTTCAAGTCCACGTCAGAGAGTCCTTGCCAAGCATAAACCCTTGAGTGTTCACGACGCCAACTCATTGCGGATCTTGTTCTTCGGCCCTCAATTTCAAGTCGTTCATATGGCGGAGCACCCGGCGTTCGTAACGTAGCCTTCCGTAATTGCAGGTCATCATGCAAACAATACGGATATAATTACCGGCACCAGCCAAAGATTCCTTATCGGAGAACCCATGGCCACAGAGCAAGACCTCAAAGAATTTTCGACCCAGGTGACCTGCCCGGACGACTTTGACGAGTTCTGGAGCGGCACCCTGGAACGGCTAGCACGTACCGCGCTGAAGCCGGTGATCACCGCCGACCCGCTGCGCAGCAATGACGACGCCCACGTCTTTAACGTCACGTATCTAAGCCTGGAGGGCCTGGAGATATCTGCTTGGTACAGCCTGCCAACCCAAGGTGATGGACCCTTCCCGGCCATCGTCAACTTCCCCGGGTACAAGTCCGAGCCCCCGGTGCGGCGCGACTGGGGAAAGAAGGGCGTGGCCGTCCTATCGGTGGCGGTGCGTGGCAAGTTGAAGAGCAGTAGTGAGTTCAACCCCGGCTATCCCGGACTGCTCACTTCGGGGTTGGAGCACCGGGACCTCTACGGCTACCGGGGAGTGATCGCGGACTGTGTGCGGGGAGTCGATTTTCTGACTTCCCGGCCAGAGATCGACCCGGAACGCATCTACGCCTGCGGCAGCAGCCAGGGCGGCGGCCTTACCCTGATAGCCTCCGCGCTGCGTCCCGAGATCAAAGGCGGGGTGGCGGGGTACCCCTTCTTGTGCTGTTACCCCGAGGCCATGAGCATGTTCCGTTCCTATCCCTACGATGAGTTGGCCTGTTACGCCAGGGCCTACCCGGACCAGGAAGAACAGATGCTGGAAACCCTGCGCTATTTCGACGCCGTGAATTTCGCTCCCAGGATCAAATGCCCGATGGTGGTGGGCATAGCGTTGAATGATGAGGTTTGCCCGCCGGAGACCAGTTACGCGGCCTACCAGGCGTTGACCGGCCATAAAGAGCTATGGCTGTTTCCCAACTCAGGGCACGGCAACGCCCATGACTATCCCGGCCAGGAACGGGCTTGGCTGGAGGGTCAGATCGGCCTGTCGGGGGTCACATCATGACCACCGCAGCCGACCGTTTCTGGCAGCAGACCGAGGCGGTCCTAGCCGAACTTCCATTGGACGTTCGACTGGACCGGGACGATTTCTACTCCCAGCCTGACTGGGATGTGTTCCAGATGCACTACACCTCCGCAGACGGCTACCGGCTGTTCGCATGGTTATCCGTGCCCCATGGCGACGGGCCATTCCCGGCGCTGGTCCGAATGCCCGACTACGGCAGTGTCCACGACATTGTCTATACCCCGTTGCGGGAGCGCGCCGTGGTGATGAACCCGACGTACCGCGGACAGCGCAATAGCGACGGCGTTTTCCAGGCCGAGTATCCAGGGCTTTTGACCGAGGGGATCGATCACCCGGATACCTACTTGATGCGCAGGGTTTTCGCCGACGCGCTCAGGGGGTTCGACGCACTGTCGGAACAGCAACAAGCGTTGATCGGCGACACCGCTCTGACCGGCGCCGGATTAGGTGGAGCGCTGGCGTTGGCAATTGCAGCCCGCCGAATAGCTGTCCATGCCGTTGCCGCCAACACGCCCATGGCTCTCGGCAACCCAGTTTCCATCAGACGAGGACTGGCCTATCCACTTGCGGAATTGGACGATTACCTGAGGCTGTACCCGGACCGCCGAGACGCGGTCAAGGAGAGCACCGCGGACCTGGACCCGCTCAAGTTGGCCCGCAGGATAACCGCACCCGTACTGCTTAGCGTGGGCATCAATGACACGGCATCCTGTCCTCTATCCTTCGGCGAAAAACTGGCTGAACGCATCCCCAACTGCGACCTCCGGGTCTACCACGGGGCGTCTGAAGGCGGGGGCCACGAACATGCCCAGATACAACTGTCCTGGCTGTCGGACAAGCTGGGACTTGGCTGACGATCCCCTCGAGTTTGTGCTGGAACGGCGAGTGTTGGACAACTGCCTGTTGATATAATGGTTGTCAGACGATAACCAACAAAACTGGAGAAAAGACTGGACCATGGAGCAACTAAGACAACACCTATCGACCCTAAATCAAAAGATCGCGTCGGTGGTGGAGCGTCTTTGACCTCTCCAGCAAGGAAGACGCCATAAGCGTCATGGAGCGCGAGGCGGGCGAACCGGGCTACTGGGACGACCACCAGACCGCGCAGCGAAAGATGCAGGAACTGACCCGGTTGAAGGACTCTGTGAGCCTCTGGCGCGACCTGGAATCACGTTCCAAGAACCTGATTGAACTGACCGAGTTGGCCCTGGCTGAGGATGACCCATCGCTTCAAGAGCAGCTAGAGTCGGAATCTGAAGAGCTTACTCAGACCCTGGCCCACGAAGAGATCAACCTGACCCTTTCCGGCCCCTACGACGAACGCCCGGCCATCGTGACTATCCGAGCCGGCGCCGGCGGCACCGACGCCCAGGACTGGGCCGAGATGCTGATGTCTATGTACTGCCAATGGGCGGAGACGGCCAAGCGGCCCTTGGAAGTGATGGACCTTTCCTACGGAGAGGAAGCGGGACTCAGGGGAGCGACCCTGGAGATCGGCGGGGCCCACGCCTTCGGCTATCTGGTGGCCGAGCAGGGCGTGCACCGGCTGGTCCGCCTATCGCCCTACGACCCCAACAATCTGCGCCAAACATCGTTCGCTCAGGTTGAGATCATACCCACTTCCGAAGATGACCCCGATGTGGAAGTCCGTTCGGAAGATATCAAGATGGACACCTTCCGCTCCAGCGGCCCAGGCGGCCAGAACGTGCAGAAGGTGGCGTCGGCTGTGCGGCTGACTCACACTCCCACCGGAATAGTGGTCTCCTGTCAGAACGAGCGCTCCCAGCACCAGAACCGGGAGTACGCCATCCGCATCCTCAAGGCCAAGCTATTGGCCAGGCAGGAAGAAGAGAAGGCCAAGCAGGTGGCCGGTCTACGCGGAGAACGCAAGGCGGCAGAGTGGGGCAGCCAGATCCGCAGCTACGTGCTCCACCCGTACAAGTCCGTGAAAGACCACCGCACCAACCTGCAGAGCACCAACCCGGACGCAGTGCTAGCCGGGGACATAGATAGGTTCATCGAAGCCTACCTGATGTCCAAGGTTGGGGAATAGGGTCAGGTCGATCTACCCTCCCGGTGAGTCCCGCCAGACCACCGGATCCGGGGAAGACGATCTTCCAGGAATCAAGGCCGATTTCAGTCCTTCGACCGACGCAGGATGGGTGCCCCGCCAATCTGACAACCTTTTGGGCCCAGCAGATTGTGGGCTCGTGATCTGGCTCCACCGGAAATGACTCTGCGTGGAGCCCTACGTTTTAATGTTTCGTCAATGGGCCTCGGTGACTGCAACCATTGCCCGCCGCAATTCGTTGACGGAAACCGGCTTTTCAAGAACAGGGTTCGGCAGGGAGTCTAAGAAGGACCGGGTGTTGGGATTGGCTAAGTCGCCTGTGATGAATATGACTTTCGCCGCCAACTCTGGGTCAGATGCGTTGATCCATTGGAATAGCTCTTGGCCGTCCGTTCCAGCCATCCGTATGTCCAGGAGGATGCAGTCGTAGCTGCCCAATTGCAGCTTGTGCCACGCCGTCTTGCCATCGCCTGCCTGGTCAATCAGCTGAGCGTCCTTCCCTAGGTGCCTCTCTATGATCCTGCGGAGGGCCGGCTCATCGTCAACGACAAGGATGCGAAGATTGGCGGCGCTGCCAGGAACGGTCAAGCCGGTATCGTCTGTGGACGTGGGCTTTGACAGTCGGTTCGAGATTCCTGATGGGACCTGGATATGGAAGGTCGAGCCCGAAGATCCATCACTCTCCACCCACAAAGAGCCTCCCAACTGGGCAACGATTCCATAGGAGACACTCAGGCCCAACCCGGTTCCTTTTCCCACCTCTTT
>CAYXDE010000010.1:0-78876 GCA_964463525.1 uncultured Dehalococcoidia bacterium
CAGCACCGACGGCCCCGGCGTTGGCCGCGTTGGCCGTTATCTCGTCGAAAGCTGACCGCACTCCATCTGCGTCTTTGATCCCCAACTTGATCAGGCCGGCATCCGTTTTGTGAGGCAGATTGGTGACGTCGGCCTTCAACACCACCGGGTAGCCGATCTCGCTTGCCGCCGCCACCGCATCGTCGGCGCTTTGCGCCAGTGACTCCCTGGTGACTGGAATGCCCCACTGAGCGATCAATCCTTTGCTCTGGCTCTCAGAGAGGGCGACTCCAGGATTGCCAGCCAGCCGTTCGGCGGCAGCTTGCCGTTCGGGGCCGATCTCAGAGATCGCTGGGAATCCCGTCTTTCCGCGGTTTCCCAGCCAGGTGTGATAGTCCAGCAGGCTGCGGACGCCGCTGGCCAGCCGGTTGGGAGTGAAAAAGACCGGGATACGGGCCTTCTTCAGCATATCCAGACCCGCGGTTTCGGCGCGGCTGCCGGTCCAGAGGAACGCCAAAGGCATCTCCGGCGCCAGGTCCCGCTGGGCTATTACCTGAGTGGCTTGGGCGTCGCCGCCGGAACTGGCGACAACAAGTGTGCCCATGACCGGGTCGTTGGCCATGAACTGCATGATGTCTGGAAATGAATCGCTATTGGCGAATCCAGTCACATCAGACGGGTTTGACGCCCAGCCGAACCCTTTCAGCACATCATTGATGCCGTCACGGGCGGCATCGCTCAGAACGGGCAGGTCCAGACCCACCTGTCCGCACATGTCGGCCGTCAGAGAACTGATTCCTCCGGAGTGGGAGACTACCGCCAACCCTTTCGCCGCCGGTGCGGGTGAGTTGGCCAGGAGGTTGGAGACCTCCAGAAGCTCATCGTAATCAGCCACTCGGATCACCCCGTATTGGGACAGCGCGGCGTCGTAGAGGGCGTCCAAGCCGGTCAGCGCGGCGGTATGAGATTGGGCGGCTTTGGAGCCCAATTCAGACCGGCCGATCTTGATGATGACGATGGGTTTGCCCCGTTCCGCCGCCAGCTTGGCTACCTCGATGAATTTGCTGGCGTCTTTGAACCCCTCCACGAATCCGGCGATTACCTTGGTGTCGTCGTCGTCGAGGAGATAGCGCACAAAATCAGAGAAATCCAGATCGGCTTCGTTGCCGGTGGAGATGATGTAACTCAGTCCGATGCCGCTGTCGATGGCCCGGTTCAAGAACGGTCCGAATGCCGACGCGCCGCTTTGGCAGACCAAGCCCACCGGCCCGCCCAAGCCCACGGCGCCCCGTGAAGATGCGCTGACCCAGATATCGTCTTTAACGTTGGCCAATCCCAGGCAGTTGGGGCCGCTGATGCGGATGCCCGACTCTCTGGCAAACGCGCCAACCTGTGCCTGCAGTTCTCGGCCCTCCGGGGTGCCGCGTTCGGAGAAGCCGGCGGAGATCACAACGGCAGACCTGGTCCCCTTCTCATGACTCTCTTTCAGGACGTCCATCACCTGCCCGGATGAGACCACCACGCAGACCACGTCCGGCGTCTCCGGAAGGGAGCTCACGCTTGGGTAGCATTTGACGTCCTGCACCTCTTCGTACCGAGGGTTTACCGGGTACACGTTTACCCTGTCGGCGGCCTTCAAGGAGGCGGCAAGCATACGGCCCCCATAGGCCATGCGGGGCGACGCCCCAACCACCGCGATCGAACGGGGATTGAGCATCTTATCGATTGAAGACAATTGGTCATCGGTCCAGGTAGTCACTTTTGGCTCCATCAGTCTTGGATCAGAAATTCAAAATCGAGGCTACCACTCTTTGGCAAGAACTGCGAGCGGTCAGCAGGAGGCGAATCGTGGTCTCGTGAACATTGTTGACTGGCCCAAATAGCCCTCTTACACTGCAAACGAATCGTGGCCTTGGGGCCGTACAGCCCCGTTTATACCAAATAGCCCGCATGGAGCAAAGATGAAATTCGCTAGGTTCGAGATCAATGGCTGGCAGAGCTACGCAGTGGTTGAAGGCGACCAACTGAGGGTCATCCAAGGCGACCTGTTCGGCCAGCACCACTTTACCGACGCCAAATACCCCATCAGCAGCGTCAAGATATTGCCGCCAACCAAGCCCACCAGCTTCTGGGCTGTCGGCCTCAACTACGCCGACCACGTGGCCCACCAGATAGAAAATCTGGACGCCGAGCGCATCGCCAGAGACGCGCAGACGTTCCGGCCCTGGCAGAAAGGGGTGAGCTGCATCATCGGACAGGGAGACACCGTGGTCCTGCCCAAAGAATCGGATTACGTTCACTACGAGGGTGAACTGGTGATCGTCATCGGCAAACCCGCCAGACGGATAACCCCGGAAGAAGCTCCCAACTTCATCCTCGGCTATACCTGCGGCAACGATATCAGCAGCGAGGGGTCTTGGCACGACGACCCATCCAACTGGCGGAAAAAGACCAGTGACACCTTCGGTCCGGTCGGGCCGTATATCGAGACCGACCTGGACCCCCAAGCGGTGGACATCATCACCCGGATCAACGGCAAAGAGACAGACCGGGGCAGCACCTCCGGCATGACCTTTGGCTGCTATGAGACCGTCAGCCGCATCAGCCAGTTCGTGACTCTCCACCCCGGAGACCTGATCTTGACCGGCGCGCCTGGAGCCGTTGAAGGGTTGGAACCCGGTCAGGTTGTGGACGTGGAGATTCCTGAGATTGGCTGCCTCAGCAACCCAGTCGCCGCCGAGTGAAATATCGGGTGAACTTCAGGGTGAATCTCAGGGTGAGTTTCAGGGTGAAGCTCTGGGCGGTATAACAAGCTCCCCGTGTGCTAAACTCCCTTCAATCTAGCGTGTATACAGACTCACCAGTAGTCTGATTCGATCAGGAGTGATTAATGGCTTCTAACGTAGTGCTTTCCAACGAAGAATTTAACGTCGTAGGCAGCAGGCCCATCCGCCACGACGGTAACGACAAGGTAACCGGACGCGCGCGTTACAGCGCGGATATGACCCTGCCCAGGATGCTGCACGGTAAGATCCTGCGCAGCCCCCACGCTCATGCCAAGATTCTCTCCATCGACCCCAGCAAGGCGTTGGCCCTGCCGGGCGTGAAAGCCTTTGTTACTTCCTCGGACTTCGCTCAGCCCAGCGGTAAGATCACCGACCTGGGTGAAGGCGCCATGGCCAACCCCAAATGGATCAGCAACAACTGCATGGCCAGCGATAAAGCTCTGTACAAAGGTCACGCCATCGCCGCGGTTGCGGCCACCAGTCTCCAAGAAGCAGAAGAAGCCCTGGCTCTGATCGACGTTAAGTACGAAGTGCTGCCGGCTGTGATGGACCTTGAGTCGGCTATGAAAGACGGCGCCGCTCTCCTGCACGAAAGGCTGGCCAATCCGGAGAATGCCAACGTCCGTCCCGGCGGTCTGCGCGACGAGGACGACACCGGAAAAGGCACCAACATCGCCAACCATTTCTTCTTCGAACTGGGAGATATCGACAAGGGGTTCAAAGAGGCGGATGTGGTTGTGGAAAGGGATTTCCGCACCGCCACCGTCCACCAAGGCTACATCGAGCCGCATACGGCGACCGCGATGTGGGGAGAGGACGGCAATCTGACTATCTGGGGCAGCAGCCAGGGTCACTTCCAGATCCGTGACCTGACCAGCCTTGTCCTTGGCGTCCCGGTCTCGCAGATCAAGGTCGTCCCCATGGAGATCGGTGGAGGGTTCGGAGGCAAAACCGTCATCTACCTGGAGCCGGTTGCCGCGGCCCTTTCCCAGAAAGCCCGCCGCCCGGTGAAGATTCAGATGGGCCGTGCCGAAGTATTCGAAGCCACGGGCCCGACCTCCGGCAGTTCCATCCGCGTGAAGATCGGGGCCAACAAAGACGGCATGATCACCGCCGCTGACATGACCATGATCTATGAGGCGGGCGCTTTCCCCGGCTCGCCCATCAACCAGGCCTGCCAATGCGTTCTGACCCCCTATGAGATCGCCAACGGACGCATCGAGGGCTATGACGTGGTAGTCAACCGGCCAAAAGCGGCCGCCTACCGCGCTCCCGGCGTTCCCGGCGCATCCTTCGCCGCAGAGTCGGTCATGGATGAGATCTGCGAGAAGCTGGGCATGGACCCACTGGAATTCCGGACCAAGAACGGCGTCAAAGAAGGCAGCCGCCGGATACCCGGCCCTGTGCTGCAGCGCGTGGGTTACCTAGAGACCGTGGCGGCAGCCATGGACACCGACCATTACAAATCGAAGTTGGAGGGCCCCAACCGTGGCCGGGGCGTGGCCGCCGGATTCTGGTTCAACGGCACCGGGCCTGCCGCGGCCTTCGCCAGCGTTAACGCCGACGGCACTGTGAGTTTGGTTGAAGGGTCGCCGGACATCGGCGGCGGCAGAGCATCGATGGCCATGCAGGTGGCGGAAGTGCTCGGCATCCCCGCTGAGGATGTTCACCCGACGGTAGGCGATACCGATGGGGTGGGTTACACCTCTCTTACCGCCGGCAGCGGGGCGACATTCAAGTCCGGCTGGGCGGTTTACGAGTCGGCCAATGATATCAAGCAGCAGTTCATCCAACGGGCCGCGCGCATCTGGGAAGTCGATGCCGACGACGTGGAATACGCTGATGGTGTGGCCTCCCACAAGTCGGACCCCGAGTTGAAGTTGACCTTCAAGCAACTTGCTGCCCGGCTGAACGGCACCGGCGGCCCGGTGGTCGGCCGGGGCAACGTTAACCCGGCAGGCGTGGGCAACGCCTTCGCCGTCCATATCGTAGACGTGGAAGTGGACCCAGACACCGGCAAGGTTGAGATCCTCCGCTACACCGCCCTCCAAGACGCTGGAAAGGCCATCCATCCAAGCTACGTGGAAGGCCAACTCCAGGGTGGTGTCGCCCAGGGCATCGGCTGGGCCCTCAATGAAGAGTACGTCTACAACGACGACGGCGCGATGTCCAACTCATCGTTCCTGGACTACCGCATGCCCACAAGCCTAGACTTGCCGATGATCGACACGGTCATCGTTGAGGTCGCCAACCCCGGCCATCCCTTTGGGGTAAGGGGCGTCGGCGAGGTATGCATCGTGCCTCCGTTGGCGGCGGTGGCCAATGCCATCCACGGCGCGGCAGGGGTCCGCATGGATGTGCTGCCCATGTCCCCAGGAAACGTCTTGGAAGCTCTCTGGGCCAAGGACGGCAAGTAAGCGGACAAACACCAGCGCATCATTAGTGACGAGAAAGGAGGCCTTAGCGGACGACCGTTAGGGCCTCTTTTTTGCCTCTTCTCTAAGAAAATGTCCGGTGGCCGACTTGCCCCATGGCTGTTTTGTGTACAATCCGCTACAGCCATCCTTGACGCGTTGACTCGATTCGGCCCATTTGCAGAACCCCCGAGTAATGAACGATATCTCTCTGGCGATCGCCAGAAACCTTAGCGCGCGCTTGCCCTTTTATTATGGCTGGGTCGTGGTGTTCGCCGCTGGGACCACCACCTTTGCCAGGATGGCGCCGTCGACCACCACCTTGGCCGTATTCGTTTCCCCCATGGCTGATGAGTTCGGCTGGAGCCGCACCCTGATAGCAGGCTCGGTGAGTTTGGGCGCGTTGTCGTCCATCTTCATCTCACCGGCGGTGGGTTGGGCGGTAGACCGGTACGGGGTGCGTTTGATCCTGGCGGGGAGCATGCTGGTGTTGGGTGCGGCAATGATCTCCTTGGCCTGGGCCACGGCGCCCGTGTTCTTCTACATGGGCTTCGCCACCGGACGAGTCATCTTCCACGTCCCGGTTCAGATCGGCACCGGAGCGCTGATCTCACGCTGGTTCATAAGAAAGCGCGGCAGGGCGATCGGAATCATCTATCTGGCGGGCGCCGTAGGGGGCATAGTTACCGTCCAGATAGCCTCGTTGGCCATATCGAACTGGAGCATCGGAGCGGCGTGGATATCCTTGGGCGTCTTGGTGCTGGCGATAGCCGTTCTGCCGTCGGCGCTTCTGGTGGTAGATAGACCTGAGGACATAGGCCTTCAGCCTGACAACCAACCCCGGCAAGAACCCTCAGACCAAGAAGAACCGGATGCCGGTGGTCTAGGTGAACCCGGCTGGACCCCGCGCCAGGCCATGCGGTCCCGCGCTCTTTGGGTGCTGACGGCTGTCGTCGGGGTGCTGTTCATGACTCAGGCGGGGATATCGGTGCATGTTGGCGCGTTCTTCTTGGACCGGGGTTTGAGCCTGACCGCGGCCGCCAACGCGATCACCATCAACGCGGCGGTGAACGCCGTTGCCAGTTTGATGTGGGGGGCCATCATCGAGCGGACTTCCGTCCGCGCGGCAATGACTGGCTTGATGCTTCTGAGCGCCGCGTGCTCGTTTTCACTGATCGCGGTCACCAACGTAGGCACTGCATTCGGGGTAGCTGCGCTATTGGGGATCGTCGCCGCGGGTGGAAACGTCATCCCTCCGGTGGCCTTCGCGTCCTACTTCGGACGGAGGTCGATCGGCAGCATCCGTGGGATCAGCGAGACCGGAGTGCAGGTCGGCCAGACGATAGGCGCCCTATTCTCAGGCCTGGTGTTCGACCTGAGCGGAAGTTACGCGGCGGCCTTCATCACTTTCTCCGCCCTGGGTCTGCTCGGCGCAGTGGTGGTTAACTCGTCAAGACCGCCAGTCCGGGCCGGGGAACCAGACCCGATCGGCCCGGAGCTATTGCCACGAGACGGGAATTAGACCGCCTCATTCACCTTCGGTCTGCTACTCAGCCCGCAGTCCCTCGCGCGCCAAACGTGGCAGCACTTCGTCCCGGAAGTATGGGAAGTGCTCCAAGTAGTTGGTGAAACCCATCGCAAGGGCTGAAACGCCGCTTTCCGACAAACGTTTCATGGTTGCGGCTACCTCGTCTGGGTCTCCGATGATCGGGAGCGCGCCATTGCCTCCTGCCGCCCGGATTCGTGCCGCTTGCAGGTCTTCCTCAGTGATTCCGGCTTTCTTGATGCCACGGCCGATGATCATATTCTCCACCGCGTCCAGGTCGGCGTTCTCGACTGCGTAATAGTGGAAGTACTCTTCCGCATCCTTCTTCGTCGGACGGCAGACTATCGCGACGTTGGAGAAGACGCCGATCTCCCTGTTGTAGGCGGCAGCCATAGATTTGAGTTCTGTGACGTTCCCGGGGACGTCCTCAAGGCCGCTGCGCAGGTTGGTGAACATCATGTTCGCGTTCCGGGCAGCATATTCTCGTCCGCGGGGAGAATTACCGGCACAGACGATCACCGGTTTACTGTTCCCGAACGGCATGGGGCGGACGTCCGTCTTGTGGACCTGGTAGAACCGGCCGTCGTAATCGAAGGGCTCCCCTCCAGACCAGACCCTGGTGACGATGTCAATCCATTCCTGACCTTGGTCGTAGCGGTCTTCATGCTGGGCGAGGTCCACCCCTAGCATGTCGAACTCGTCGCTATTCCAGCCACAGATGATATTCAGGCCAAAGCGGCCCTCACCCACATGGTCGGCGCTGACCATCTGTTTGGCGGCGACCACCGGGTTGAAGAGCGACACGTGGACAGTGCCGAAAGCCATGATATTCCGGGTGCTTGCCAGTATGCCGGTCGCCCAAGTCAACGTCTCGAAATTTGAAGCATTGTGGTCTGTGACACCGCCGTAGCCCTTCCAGCGGCCCAGCGGCAACATGAAATCAAGCCTGGCATCGTCGGCCATGCATGCGGCTTTCTGATTGTTCTCCCAGCGTGCATCCCAACGCTCAGGCACGGTCGTCACCGCCAATCCACCGGAGCAGTTGGCGCCGAAGAGGCCAAGACTCAGTTTGTTGCGGTCAAGCTGGTTTCTGGATTCCATCGGGCTGCCGGTCATACGTCATGTCCTGTGTCGGATTTTCCTATTACGAACGCGGGCATCAGATGACTCCGCGATGGGATAGGTCATTCAGGACCTGTGATTCCAGCCCCAGAAGGTCGCCGTAGACCGATTGATTATCGTGCCCCACGGAGACTGAGCCGCGCCAGATCTTGCCCGGCGTTTTCGAAAACTTGGGGACTACGCCAACACCCTTAACGGTCTTCCCGAGTTGCTGGTCCTCCCACTCTTCGTGGATTCCCCGGAGTTTGTAGTGGGAGTTACCGGCCATATCTTGGGCGTTCATGATCCGGCTGCAACCTATCTGAGCATCGTTCAATACCGCCTCCACTTCGTCCATGGTCCGTTCTTCGACCCATCCTCTGAGGATGGCGTCAAACTCGATGCCCTGTGGCGATTCCACCTCCCGCCTTGCCGACACCCACTTTTCATCTTCAGGGTCCAGGCCCAACACACGGCAGACCCGGGAATACACCACAGGGCCGATCGCCGCGACGACGACCCAGCCGTCCTTGGCTTTGAAGGTGTCCCAAGGTTGGGCGTTGCCAGCCTTGTTGCCGGCCCTTTCCCGCACCATGCCCAATTCGTTATAGGCCACCATGGTTCCAGCCAGAATGCGGTGAACGGCCTCATACTGGGCCAGGTCAATCACCTGCCCTTCACCGGTGCGTTGAGCGTGTATATAAGCTGCCAATGAAGACCACAGGCAGAACAAAGCCGTGATGTAGTCTGCGGTCCACGGCACTGCCCTTGAAGGCGGGTCCGGGTCGGGGTTGCCGGCCAGGTTCATCATGCCACCGAACGCTTGGGCCGTGAAATCATACGACGCCCGCTTCACGTATTCCGGGTCCCCGTCTTGCCCGAACCCGGAGACATGGCAGATCACGATGCTGGGGTTTGCCTTCAATATGGCTGCATCGTCCAACCCCCATTTGTCATAGGTGCGTGCCTTGGAGCTCTCCATCCAGATATCGGTGCGCTCGATGAGTTTAAGGAATATCTGCTGACCTTCGGGCGTGCTGAAGTCCAGGGTCGTGTAGTAGGTGTTGCGCCGGTCCTGTATCCAGGAACTGGCGATCTCTTCGCCGTCTGGGCTGTTGATGGGGAACTCCGCGTGCCGCCAGTCCTCTCCCCGGCCTGGCCTCTCGACGTGGATAACCTCTGCGCCCATGTCCGCAGCCATCCCCGCGGCAACCGGTTCCGCGACGATCGTGCCTGTGGAGAGTATCCGCACGCCCTGCAACGGACCGAATTGTTCAAGTAATAATGAAGGTCCCTGCGGCCTCATCGAAAGCCTCCTGGCAGGTTGAATGAGTGGTGGTTGTGCCCTATATGGAGAGGGCCGCCGCACGATCAGGGTCCGGCGCCTTAGTGTTGGCTATCGTAGGGTTAGCTACCTTAGGGTTAGCTACCTTGGGGTTAGCTAAACGTAGAGAGGTCCAGAATCTCCGCGCTCTTGCGGTCTGGTCCCAACTCCATGACCGCAACCTGGCCCAGCCGCCGGATCTGCTTGGGGAGACTGGGGCTGCCGGGGTTCACCATCAATATGCCTTGGAACTCTTCAACCACGGGGTAATGTGTGTGGCCGAAAATGACGATACCCACACTGTCGTGAAACACGGTTTGCAGGGCTGAAGATAGATCGCCGTTCTGCGGGAAGTGCTTGGAAAGGGGGGTATACTGGGTGATCTCTTGTGACATCCCCGGCACCAACAGGTCATGAATCAGACCGATGGTATGTCCTTCCAGTTCCAAAACACGGGACATATCCACCACACGGGGGTCTTCCTGAAAGTGGGCTCCTGCCCCCAACTCCACAGCGAAGACCGGCGCGATCTGTTCCAACCAGTCGAGACAGGACGGCTGGTAAATGTCGCCAGCGTGGATTATCACATCAACGCCTTCGAATGCGGAGACTATCTCCGAAGGCGGCTCTTCTCCAACGCTGGGGTTATGTGTATCTGATATTACGCCCACTCGCATCGTGCGAACTCCAATCGAATTCCTCGTTTTGACAACCTCCGTATTCTACACGTATTCCACCGCCACCCTATTGGTACAATCTCCGATGTAGAAAATCGATACTGATCCGACGAGGAGATTCACCACATGTCGACACAACACGAGGGTTCACGGCCCTGCATGGCCATCGCCGAACACAACCTGACTCTGGACCAGGTACAGGCAGCAATGAAGGCCATGATGGACCAGGCCCAAGCTACTTCGGAGACACCGGTCTGCATGGCTATCGTAGACGCGTCGGGGAACATGGAAGCGTTTGCAAAGATGGACAACGCCAGGGTGTTCACCAGAAGGCATGCCGTGCGCAAGGCCTATACATCCGCCATATTGGGCATCAACAGCGGAGATTGGGGCCAGAATATGACCAACATCGGCCAGAGTGTCAGCGAGAACGGCGACCCGATGATCACCTATGAGCAAGGCGGCGTCACCATCATCAAGGACGGAGCGATCTTGGGTGGCATCGGCGTTGGCGGGATACGAGGGCACAACGCCGACGAAGAATTGGCCAAGGTGGGACTGCAGGCGATGGGGCTCTAAGAGCCTCAAGCCCTTATTCGAAGTCCGTTTACCCGAAGAGAGGCCCGAGTCTCATCCCGAGACTTGGGCCTCTCTTTGTCGGTGGCAGGCATGACTTGTAATAGAGCCCCGGTCCCGGTTCCATGCTGTTTTCCCGGCGCGGCTTTACCGTGTGCACTACCGGTGAGACCATCGAAAGAAGCGAAATAGAAGCCGCCCGTGCCTATGGGACCATGTTGGAGAAAGCGCCGGCAGGTTGAACCTGATATTTAAGGCCCGGATCGAGACGTTGGATTTCTTAAACAAAAAACGGCAATACGTTTTCATGTTGTCCCTTATGGGCCTTGGACTCGTCTTGTCCATCGCCGGTTTCGTAGCCGTTCAATCTAGAGAAAACCACCTCGCCCACGACGGGTTCGAAGTGGCTGCCAAAGAAAAGGTCGCCGAGATCAAGAATGACTTCGAGACTAATCTGGAAGTGCTTCATAATCTTCGATCTCTGTATTCATCGACGGACGTAGTCACTAGAGAACACTTCAATAGCTTCGTGGCCCATCCTCTGTCCACCAACCCCAACATCCAAGCTCTGGAATGGATCCCTAGAGTCAGCGCCGGCGAAAGACCGGCCTACGAAGAAAACGCCCAGCTTGAAGGCTATGCGGGCTATCAGATCATCGAGCGGGAAGAGTCGGGCGCCTTGGTGCCTGCCGGAACACGCCGGGAACATTTTCCGGTGTACTTCGTTGAACCCATTCAAGGCAACGAAAACGCTTTAGGGTTTGACCTGGCCTCCGATCCAACCCGCTTAGAAGCGCTGGTCAAGGCCCGGGATACCGGCCAGCCGGTGGCGACGGAAAGAATAACTTTGGTGCAGGAGTCGGGAGACATTCCGGGATTCCTTGTCTTCCTGCCGGTGTACCACAACGGTTCGCCTTCAGCGACCCTTGTTGAACGCCAAGAGAACCTGAACGGGTTCGTGCTGGGCGTCTATAGGTCCAGTGCGATCGCAAGCCTCGCGCCAAACACAGCGGGAGAGGAAGGCTTCCACTCCGATCTGGATATCAGTGTCTACGATCGTTCAGCACAACCAGGCGACCAGCTGTTCACCGTTGCCGGCCCTGGCGGTATTGACGCCACCGCCACCGTTGCGGACCACAGATTCTCCGAGACATTCACCGCCGCCGGGCGCACTTGGGAAATCGTTGTAACGTCTTCCGAAACCACGCTTCAGTGGCAACCCTGGGCGCTGTTGGCAGGTGGCTTGCTGCTTACGGGCTTGCTGATGGCTTATGTCCTGGCATCCCTCGGACGCACTTCCACTGTGGAGTCGTTGGTCGGGCAACGCACTCAGGAGCTCTCGCAGGCCAACCAGCAATTGCTGGAAGAGGCCGCCGTCCGCCGGCAGGTCGAGGTCCGCCTGCAAACCAGCGAAGCGGGTCTCCGTGCGATTCTTGGCGCAACGGTAGACGGAATCATCACGATAGATGAGAAAGGGTCCATTGAGTCGTTCAATGCGGCGGCGGAAGGTATCTTTGGCCACTCGGAAGCCGAGATAATCGGCAAGAACGTAAAGGTTCTAATGCCCGATCCCCGGCATTCATCGCACGACGGGTATTTGGCCAATTACGCCCGCACCGGCGAGAAAGGAATCATGGGCGCTACCCGGGAGGTCGAAGGACAGACCAAAGACGGGTCGATATTCCCGATGGACCTGGCGGTGAACGAGGTGCAACTCCCGGACCGCAAGATATTCACCGGCATCGTCCGGGATATCTCCGAGAGAAAGCAACTGGAAAGCGAGATCATCCAGTACACCGAGAGCCTTGAGCATGCGTATAAGGAACTCCAGCAGTTGGATGAGCTGAAGGACAACTTCTTATCCTCGGTTTCCCATGAACTGAGGACCCCGCTCACGGCCATCAAAGGCTCCGCTGAGATTCTATTGGACGGTGAAGGCGTAGACGAGAGGATACATCAGGAATTCCTCTCCATAATCAATTCGGAATGTGACCGTCTTACCCGGCTGATCAATGACGTGCTGGACCTGGCACGCATGGATGCAGGACAGGAAAGATGGGACGACGGGCAGCATTCCATGGCGGACATAGTGGCCACCTCCGTCTCCGGCATCCAGACACTGGCGATGCAAAAGGAGATCAAGGTATCGGTGGACCTGGACCCGGACCTGCCGGCGGTCTGGGCCGACAAGGACAAGATTCTTCAGGTACTGACTAACCTGCTGAGTAACGCCATCAAGTTCACCTACGAAGGTGGAAGGGTGGAAATATCGGGCCGGCAGCTGCCGGCTGAGTCCGCCGCTGATGGCGAGCCCGCCATCGAGATCAAGGTATCCGATAACGGGATCGGCATGGAGCCGGGCGACCTGGAGACGATCTTCGAGAAATTCAAACAGGTTGGCGACATCCCGTCCGACGTTCACCAAGGCACCGGATTAGGGCTGCCGATCTGTAAAGAGATCGTGGGCCACTATCAAGGAGAGATCTGGTGTGATAGCGAGCCCGGAAAAGGCAGCGTGTTCACATTCAGCATTCCCGTGTATCAAGGCGTTCCGGTGGCGGAACCGCCGGTCAGCGAACAAAGCGCCCTGACGTATCAGTCCACGAGTCAAAAGACGATCTTGGTGGTTGATGACGAGGTGAACGTGCGCCGGTTGCTGCACCACGAATTCACTAAGCAAGGATATCTGGTGCTTGAAGCCGAGAACGGCGGTACAGCGATCGACCTGGCCCGGGAGCACCGCCCAGACCTGATCACCATGGACGTTCTGATGCCGGTCCTAGACGGGTACGACGCCATCAAATTGATCAAGGGCGACCCTGTGACCAAGGATATCCCGATACTGGTCTTGTCCATCGTCGAGAACCAGGAGATGGGTATCGACATCGGCGCCAACCAATTCATATCAAAGCCGTTTGCCGTGGAAGAGATGTTGGAGAGCGTCAGTAGACTGCTGGACGGCCCTGCCAAGAAGGTTCTCATAGCCGACGACGATAAGGTGCTGGCGGAAACACTCAAGTTTCAATTGGAACAGAGAGGGTTTGTACCGTCGGTGGCATACGACGGCAAGGAAGTGCTCGAATCCATCGACACGGAGCCGCCGGACTTGGTTGTGCTGGACCTGAATATGCCTGAAGTCGATGGGTTTGAGACCCTGACCGAAATGAAACGCAGGCCGGAGACAGCCAATATCCCGGTGATCGTCTTGAGCGGTCTAGAGATCGATGGAGTGAAAGTACGAGCCCTTTCTTTGGGGGCAACGGATTTCGTGCCGAAAGCAGAGGGATTTTCAAAGCTGCACCAAGAGATCGAAAGCATTCTTAGTGATTGATCTGTAGAGATACACCACAAGGCAGCAGCCTAATTCTTTAAAGGCGGGCGACCGAATTTTGGCAAAGATATTAGTTACAGAAGATGAGCCCCACATCTACAAGATGCTTGAATTCCGGCTCAATACACTGGGCCATGAAATCTCGTTGGCCACCGACGGTGAGAAGGCCCTAGAACTTGTGGACTCACACCGGCCGGACCTGGTCTTGCTTGACGTGATGATGCCGGTCATGGGCGGGTTCCAAGTCCTGCGCCGGCTGAAAGAAGATAACGAGACCAGTGGTATTCCGGTGATCATGCTGTCGGCGAAAGGCCAGGAAAACGATATCGTCACTGGACTCGAGGGTGGAGCGTTCGACTACATCACCAAGCCCTTTAGCTTCCCGGAATTGATCGCCCGCATCGACCGGGCTTTGGCTTCAAACCGGTAATTTTCAGGTAACCGGTCTTACGGACCGGATTTAGCAGAATGCTCGTTGCCATAGCCGCTATCGCCGTTCTACAGGGAATAGTGATTCTGGCCGTTCTCAGTCTGGTGACCGAGCGGCTGTGGCGGAATTCTTACGCCGCCAGATCAGACGCCAGACTACAGTCCTACGAGCCCCACATCCTCGGCCTGCTCCTTGACCCCTCAGATATCGGCAGCCTCCAGCTGGCGGTCGATACCCGCGACCGGCAAGTCATCCGCCGAAAATTGCTGCAGCAAACCGAACAACTAAAGGGGATAGACAAAGACCACATGACCGGGGTATTTGAGCGCTTGGGCTTCGTGCAGGAAGAGGTCAGCGCTCTCCGGTCACGGAAATGGTGGCGGCGATTGGAGGCGGCGGTGAACCTCGGTAACATCCATAGCCGGGACGCGGTCCAGCCGTTGATCGCGGCCGTACAAGACACCAATGAAGACGTTCGCCTGGCTGCTGTCAGGTCGTTGGGCCAATTGGGCTCCGATCAGGGTCTGGGAGTGCTCTTGGACGCACTGGAAGACGAGGGACAATGGACCCCTGCCAAGATCGTGGAGATACTGGTGGGCATCGGTCCCGAGATCGAATCTGAGGTGCTGCAAAGAATAGACTCCGGCCGAAGTTCCAGGAGCCGGAAGTTATACGTAGAGCTCTGCGGCCACCTGCGGCTCCTTGAAGGGGCTTCCGGGATTCGATCGTTGGCGGACGATCCCGAAGCTACGGTTCGGGCTGCCGTCGCCAAGGCCCTGGGGATGATCGGCCACGATTCGGCGTCGGACACTTTGGCTGGCCTGCTCACTGACCAGGACTGCCACGTGCGGGCTGAAGCCGCCAAGTCGCTGGGAAGGCTGGCGTCGGCGGAGACGGCCGAGAATCTCAAGAAGGCCTTGGAGGACCCAGAGTGGCAGGTCCGGCGCAACGCAGCCGTTTCTCTTTGTCTGCTCGGCCCCGCGGGAAAAGACCTGTTGGATGCGGCCGCTTCAGCAGGCACGGTGCACGCCCAACAGACAGCTGCCCATGTGATTGAACTGGACCGTATGGGCATCCCGGTGATCGGCTAAAGAGCGAGATGGTAACGGACGTTATTTTCGGCGTTAACCTTTTCATGTTGGGATACTTCGGTTTCATCAACGCGTCCTATCTCTGTCTGCTGGTCTTTTCCTACTTCGCGGTCCAGAAATACCGGAGGCAAACCAGTTACGCTGCTTGGCGTCATGTGATTCAGTCTCCCCTCACCCCGGGTGTGTCGGTGCTGGCGCCGGCCTTCAACGAAGAAGCCACTGTCGAACAGAGCGTTAGGTCCCTTCTGATGCTGGAGTACCCAAGATTCGAGGTCGTGGTGGTGAATGACGGGTCTCAAGACGATACATTGGAGACATTGAAGAAGGCCTTCTTTCTGCACGAAGTCCCATTGGATATGGAGGCCAGACTGCCGTCCGAGCCTGTTCTGGGGATATACCGCTCTCTGGAGCACCCCAACCTAGTGGTACTGGATAAGTACAACGGCGGGAAAGCCGACGCCCTGAACGCCGGTATAAACATCTCCAGCTACCCCTTGGTCTGCTCCACAGATGCAGATTCGCTCATCGAAGGCGAAGCGCTGTTGAAGGTTGTCCGGCCGTTCTTGGAGAAACCGGATACAACCGTGGCGGTTGGGGGAATCATCCGGGTGGCCAACGGCTGCGAGATAGCATCCGGCCAGGTCACCAAGGTAGAACTGGCTTCGCGCTATCTTCCCCTGCTCCAGACTGTCGAATACCTCAGGGCATTCCTCTTTGGGCGGGCAGGATGGAGCGCCTTGAACAGCCTGCTGATCATCTCTGGGGCGTTCGGCGTCTTCAAGAAAGACGTAGTGGTGTCGGTGGGAGGCTACAGGGCGGGCAGCGTGGGAGAGGATGTGGAACTGGTGATGCGGATGCACCGTCACCTCCTTGAGTCGGGCCAGGTGTACGAGATGCATTTCCTGCCGGACCCCGTTTGTTGGACCGAAGTGCCTGAGTCATTGGCCATATTGGGGCTGCAACGCAACCGGTGGCAGCGGGGACTGATCGAAAGCTTGATGATTCACCGGAAGATGTTCTTCAATCCGCGGTACGGCCCCATAGGGATGATCGGTGTGCCATATTTCTTCATATTTGAAATGTTCGCCCCGCTATTGGAACTGGCCGGTCTAGCGTTGGTCATAGTCAGCTTCGCCCTGGGGTATGTAAATCTTCCTTTCTTCGGTCTGTTCGTCGCGATCACTGTGCTCTTCGGGTCGGTGCTGACCACCGGCTCAGTGCTGCTGGAGGAGATGTCTTTCCGCCGGTATCTCAAAACCTCCGAGCTGCTCAAGATGGTGGCAGCTGGGTTCGCGGAGAACCTGGGCTATCGCCAGCTGAACCTGTGGTGGCGTGCCTCTGGTTGCATCGACTATCTCAGGGGAAAGACCGCCTGGGGCAGGATGGAACGTCGCGGTTTCGGCAAACGCTGACAGCTTCCGGACCCAACTCCATCTTTTCCACCTGACCGAACGGACATCCGATCCACACATCAGGCTGCTCACAATGGCCGATAATCGCCAAAGTTTCTTTGAACGAGTAGACTTGGTCCATCGATAAGAAAGGCGGTTTGAGGTGTATTGATGGCCGAAAATCCATGGGCGGACAGCGAGGCTGGAGCGATCAAAGCGTTGGAGGCTTTCATGGCCGCCCTCAACGCCGGGGATGATCAGGCCCTGTACGACTCCATGCACGTCCCCCACGTACGCATCTCCGGTAACGGCGTGGCCATCCACTCCACTCGGGCGGACCTTGAGCGGGATTACCTGAAGGGGTTTGCCGCCAGGGCCGGAGACGCGTGGCACCACACGGTATTGGACTCGGTTGAAGTCCTCCACAGCTCGTTGGATAAGGTCCACCTGTATATCCAGTGGACCCGGCATGACAAGGATGGAGGAGCCCTGCTTACCCACCAAGCCTTGTGGATCATGACAAGGGTCGATGGCCGCTGGGGCGCGCAGGCCCGTTCCAGTTTCGCCCCATGATTCCACATGCTTTGAACAACCGGCTTATGGTTCTGTCGAAGACGCAAAAACCGTGATAGCGTCGCAGATGAGACTGAATAGACATAAACCATAGTCAGCATCACTGGTTAAGAGCCGGTCGAGGGATGGGCGGGCCCGCAAATGGAAAACAGAGTTTCTATCAGCCCACGCTGAAACGGGTCTGCATCGACGGTAAGAGAACTGCAAACAACGCCCGTGGCAAAACACCGGTCGGGAAGACAACGGGCAAGGCAGCGCGAACTCTGGCGGCGGCGATAGCAAGCAATGGAATTCGGATGAATCTGCCCGCCTGACCTAGAAGACAGTAAAGAGTCGATTCACTCGTTCTCTGTTATCGAACTCAGGCTCCACCATGAATTCTAGATAGATTCGATATTGATTACGATTAGGGGAAGAATGTTGGATTAACTACTCCTAATACATTAATTCTCATGACCGATAACTTGATTCAGGAGTGAGTATTGTCTAAAGTTACGCTATAGCATGCGTAGTATTCGTAATTCTGCGCTGTAACTATCTCAATAACGGTAATTTATATTGCCGTAGATATAAGTAATATAGTTAGAAATGATAATAAGGATTTCATTTCTAGGCTGGATTCCTCGCGGTGCGCATCCCCGTATTCTCAATAATCGCGTTCCGAATTCGATTGGCAGGACAAACAACCATGTCTCAGAGACCTGCTCTAGCTAGAGGCCAAGTAAGTCTTTGATAGAGGGTTGACCGCATGCGGTCCAGTTGGTCTGCCCACCATTCGGGTATTCCCACTGCAGAACGTACATTCTCGATACTTGGGTAAAACATTGACCAGGAGTCGGGACTTGGTCGGACCCGGCGAAGGGATTTGAGTAAAACTCGAACCGGAGTTCTTTCCGTGAACACACAATCAGCTCAAGAAGTTGCTGATCTACTAACACATCTGAATAGTGCGGTCCACTCCCGCCGCACGACACTGCGTGTTCCGGCATCCGATGGTGTTCGGCTGGTACTGATCGCTTCAGCGGGGGAGGGTGAGTCGGCCGTGCGCGATGTTGGGGTCGACGATGACAAAGGCATGGCGATCGCCTTCCGGTCCAACGAGATGGTAGTAGTCGAAGACTACCCCTCCTATCAGCATGCGATGCAGGCTGCCATCGACGATGGAATCATATCGGGCGTCTACTTGCCTGTTAGGCATGGCGATAAGACATTGGGAGTACTCACGATAGCTTCTCGAGAGGCCGGCGCTTTCAGTTCTGAAGTCATCGCAGTTTTGGACGCTTACGCCCTAGCCCTGGGAGAACTACTTAACCGCATAGCCTTGTCGGAGAGATTGGAAGTAACGGCTGAGATCGGGCGGATAGCCAGTTCCGATTTTGGAATCGAAGAAGTTTATACCCGGTTCTCGGATGCGGTACAGAAGATAGTGGACTTCGACCGCATCGTCATCTGTACCCTGGGCGATGACCCGGAAACATTCGATCATGCCTATGTGCACGGCACCCACGTGCCAGGTCGGGAGACAGGGAATTCCTTTCAGGTACAGGGTTCTTTTCTTGGGGATGTGATCAAAGCAGGGGAACCGATCGTTCTCTGTGCAGAGAGCGAAGCACAATTGAACGAGTTGCAGCCGTCTCTTAGCTCATTATTCAACGCCGGCCTTAGGTCATGGATCGGAACCCCATTGTTCGCCGATGACCGCGCATTTGCCGTTCTCATAGTCGCCACCAGCGCCATCCAAGCTTATACGTCGGAACAAGCTGATCATCTCGCCGCCATAGGCAATCAGATCGCCGGAGCCATCGCGAATGCCATGGCAGTGAAGAAAGTTGAAGAAAGCGTCGCAACCAGCGATGTCCTTTTGGAAGACGCCCCCCAGGGCGTCATTGTGGCCGATAATACCGGCATGATCATAAGAGTGAACCGGCAGCTTGAGATACTGTTTGGGTTCAGCCGCGAAGAGCTTGTCGGTAATCAAGTGGAAGTCCTCATCCCTGAGTCGATGAGACTGAATCACATCGCCCTCCGTTCCGAATATGCCAAGAATCCGGTCTCTCGAATCATGGGCGAAGGATTACGTCTTTCAGGCCGGCGCAAAGATGGAAGTGAGTTCCCGGTGGAGATCGGTCTCAGCAGCATCGAAACGTCTGTTGGCCGCCTTACTATCGCCCATGTGATGGACGATACGAACAGAAGGGAATTGGAGGAATTCCTGACCGCCACTGGGATGGAGCTTGGCGATAAACTGGAGGCCCGGGAAGCCGAGATCGAATTGGTCGACCAGGTCGCCGGGCTCATCACCTCTACGATCGATATCGACCAGATCTTCGCCAATTTTGCCAATGGAGTCAGAAACTTGGTGGAATTCGACCACACTGCTGTAAATGTGATTGATAAGGAAGCCGGCGCTCTCATCACACAGCATTTCACCTGGTCGGGAAAACTGACAACGGGCCCCCGGTTGGCAACTGACCTTGAAGGAACACTGACGGAAAAGACAAGCCTCACCGGTAGAACGGTGATCGAAAACGATTTTGGGAAAAACCCAGGATATAGTTCCGACGATTACTTCATCGACCATGGACTTAGGTCCAGTGTGATGACGCCGTTGATCTATAAAGATACCGTCATAGGTTCGATTTCGCTCTCGAGCAAGATTCCTAACTCGTATGGCACGCGCGAACAGCTGCTTTTGGAGCGGCTGGCCGGACAGATCGCTCCAGCGGTGGAGGCTGCCCGCCTGTATGAGGAGTCTGTTGCCAGGAACGCCCAACTTGAGTGCCTACTGAATATCGCGGAGATTCTGGGGCAGGCGATTCCCTTTGAAAGGAAAGTCGTCAAGATGTTGGAGCAATTGGTAGAGGTTACGGGTAGCTACTCAGCCCGCCTCAGGCTTCCCGATCCTTCTGGCCAAAAGCTTATGCTCACAGCTTCGGCAGGCACCGTCGACGCGCCAGGATTAATACGACCGGATTTTGTCGGAAAAGAAACCTTGGCGTTTCAGGTCTTCCAAAGTGGGACTCCCATGGTTATCGTAGATTATCAAAATCACCCGGATGCCTCTCCGTTGTTAGAAGATATGGGAGATCGCTCGGTTGTGTTACTACCGATAGCGGCAGGTGGAAAGCCGGCAGCGATGGTTTCAGTGGATGCCGTAGAACTGAACCATTTCACTCCTGAACGAGTGCGATTGCTAACCTCGATCGGTGAAGGGCTGGGCAACCTACTTGAGAACGACCGGCTTGCGGAAGAGCTCAGGTCCAGTACCCAACAGATGGGGCTGGTGGATGAAGTGGCTAAGATCATGACATCTACCCTGGATATCGACCGCATCTACGACAGCTTCGCTTCCGAAGTGAAAAAACTGATCAATTTTGACCGCGCAACTCTGATGGAAGTGCAATATCGGACCAACACCTATACCATCCAAAATACTTGGGGCCTAGGTGTTCCATTCCTCGATACAGGACGAGATCTACCCCTTGAAAACTCCTTTATCGAACGCGCGATGGCAACGGGTACTTGGGCGATAACATCGGAGATCGACCGCATTCCCGATACGCCCGGATATTCGTATCTTATCGAAGCGGGGCTAAAGTCCCAGGTATTGGCCCCGTTGACCTCAAACGATCTTGTGATAGGCGTCCTCGCGCTATCTAGCACGCGAGCTGACGCCTTCGGGCCGCGGGAACAAGCCATATTAGAGCGTTTGGCCAGTCAGATCACTCCTGCTGTGGAGAACGCAAGACTGTATCGACAGGCGCAAGAGCGGAATCAAGAGATTCAACGGCTTAGCGAGTCCACCACCCGCATCTTGGAGAGCAACCCTTCGGCCCTGGTTGTTTTGAGAGGAGCAGACAGGGAAGTGGTGATGGTCAATAGTTCGTTCCGCTCAACTTTCAGTCTAGATGAGTCACGGATCGAAGGTCAGCCGCTCTCTCAGGTGCTCGATTGGGCCGGCATGGAAGAGTGGATACTTGAATCGCTCTTGTCGCCGTCAGGGGAAGGTCAGCGAGAGATGACTTACCCGGGCCAGAACGAAGATGAGCGGTGGTTCTTGGTTTCAGCGGTCCCTTTGCAGGCGATTGACGACGCCGCCTCTGAAGAAGAGATATTGCTCGTGTTGAACGACATCACCGAACAGAAGCAGCAACAAGAGATGTTACAGGGGCACTCCCGGTTGGCGTCCGTGGGCGAATTGGCGGCCGGCGTGGCCCACGAGATAAACAACCCCCTCGCGGCTATTCTTGGGCTGTCTGAGTTGATTCAGATGGAAGCCCTCGCGCCGCAGATCACTGAAGACGCAGCCAAGATTCAAGAGGCAGCGCAAAGGGCTGCGCGGATCGTTCAGAACCTCCTTTCCTTCGCTAGGAAGCAAGCCCCCGAAAAGAGCTATCTAGACATCGCTTCCGTGGCTGACCGCGCCGTAGAGTTGAAGTCGCACGACTTCAGACAGGAAAACATCCAGATTACTGTCCGGCACTCAAACCGGGTGCCATCCACGATGATGGATGACCTCCAGATCATCCAGGTGATCCTGAACATCTTGACCAACGCCGAGCAGGCGATAGCCGAAAACCAAGGGTCAGGAAAGATCACCCTGACAACCCAATTGGTAAAAGGGAAGATACATGTCAGCATCGCAGACGATGGCCCGGGTATACCGGCAGATACCCTGCCCAACATATTCAACCCCTTCTTCACTACGAAGCAGGTTGGCCAGGGAACGGGATTGGGACTGAGTATCTGTTACGGAATCATCCGTGAACACGGAGGAGAACTCTGGGCAGAAAGCAGACGGGGCAAGGGCGCCGTTTTCCATTTTGAGTTGCCCGTCGCCTCCCAAGCGGTCCGGGACGACACCCGAACGACTGACCGCTTTGCTGGTTCCGTTTCCGGGTCTGCGGGGAAGAAGCGGATACTTGTGGTGGATGATGAACCCATATTTAGAGATACCATGTTCCGGATGCTAACCGCCGACGAGCATGACGTATCATTGGCCGAGGACGGAAATGACGCCTGGCAGCTGATACGGAAAGACCAGTTTGACCTGATCCTAACAGACCTAAAGATGCCGGGAATGGACGGGCAAAAGCTTTACGAACGAGTACAAGAGATGTCGCCGGACTTGGCCGGTCAGATGGTCTTCATAACGGGAGACACGGCCAGTGCGAACGCTATGAACTTCCTCGGCTCCACAACCAACCCGGTGCTGAGAAAACCGTTCAATATCAGCGACGTCCGCCGGTTGATAGAGGCCCTGGACGTACCCGCGTCCTAACCGACGCGTCCTAGCCGACTCCCAAAGTAGGTCTAAAGAGCGCCACCGGTGAAATTGGCGTACTGTTTGTGGAAGACCTGCACTCGGTGTCTGGGCACCTCAGCCACAAAGACACGGCCCTCGTCGTCTACGTCCACGGAGATAGGTCCCTGGAAGGCCTTCTCCCGTTCTTGCAGGCCCTGGGCTTCTTCCCTGCCCCGCACGTACGTCGGGTCGATATCCACCCGCTCTTTGCCCCACTGAGACAGGGTCGCCTCGCCGGTCAACTGTGTTACGAATCCGCCGTCGGCGTCGAAAACCTGTAAGAGGTCGTTCTTGTAATCGGCCACGTAGATGGTCCCGTCCTTGTCGACGGCCACTCCTGTGGGCCGGTTGAATCCCCCATTACCCTGTCCGGACGAGCCGAACTTCATCAGAAACTTGCCTTCCGGAGTGAACTTCTGGATGCGGTCGTTTCGCCAGTCGGCCACATAAACATCGCCGTTCTTGTCGATATCTATGCCCCAAGGGAAGCTGAACTGCCCATCGCCATCCCCCTGGGAGCCCCAAGTGGACAGGAATTTGCCGTCTCTGGTGAACACCTGGACCCGGTGATTGCGGCTATCGACCATATAGAGGTTGTCTTTGGCGTCAAAGGCCATGCCTGACGGGCGGTCGATCTCTCCTTCGGCGCTGCCTGGTTCGCCCCATTTCGTGATGAACTCGGTGTCTTTGCCGAAGACAGATATCCGGTTGAGCCATTCATCGGCCACGTACGCGCTGCCCTGGGAATCTAGGGCGATGGACGTGGGCCAGAACAAGGCGCCGTCAGGAGCGGACCTGACGGCATCCTCCGGATGTACTTTGAAACCGAATTGGTCGATGTATTCTTCGTCCACCGTGCAGACCGTGACCCGTTTGCAGGGGAAGAAAACCGGGGTCTCAGTGCCCCGGCTTACAACGTACATCAAGTCGCCTTCGCCCCGGGCTACTGCAACCGGATTGAAGAAGCCGTCGCCGCCACGGGTTTCCTGACGGCCAATGGTATGACTATATCGAAAAGATATGGGAGCTAACTGAGTAACCATATGTTCCTCGCGAAGGGGAGTATCCGCCCTGTAGTACAGGCCAGAAGATATACCAAGATGAAGCAAGAGCCGGGAACGATCGAGTTGTTCCCGGCTGATCGATCAGGTCGTTTACTTGATGAAGTCGAACTGCTCGTAGGTGTCCCTGAGGATAGGTTTGGAATCCAGGCCCATCCATTTCTCGAGCAGGGTAGCGTACGTGCCCCGGAAGTCGTTGTTCCAGCGAAGGTCGCCCTCATCCAGCTTGTCGGGCTCGAGGGAGGGGTACTCGCCGTATAGACCGCCTTCCACGGCGTCGCCGATCACGAAGGCCACGCTCCCAGAGCCGTGGTCGGTGCCGGAGCCGTTCTCTTGGACGCGCCGGCCGAACTCGGTGAACATCAGGATGACCACTTCCTGCTCGGCGTTGTGTTCTTTCAAGTCTTGGTAGAAGTCGCCGACACCGGCGGACACGTCGCCCCACAGCTTGGAGAGCGCCACTGGCTGGTTGGCGTGGGTGTCGAAAGCGCCAGGGTTGAGCCCGGTATAGAGCACCCGCGCGCCCATGCCGGCGGTGTGCACCTGGGCAACGTTCTTCAACCACTGGGAGAACTGGTCTCCTCCGTATTCCACGGTTGAGCTGTACTTGCCGGGAGCGGTGCTGAGGATGTCGGCCCCTTTAAGGGCGTCCAATCCAGTCTGGGACAGGTATTCGTTGGTGGCGCCGGAACCGATCATCGGAGAATACATCCGGGCGAATATGTCGAGCGCCTCGGTCCTCTGGTCCTGGTTGTCGATGCCGGTGAGCATGCCCAACTGGTCCAAGCCGCCGACTGAGGCGACCGATACACCGGAAGAAGCCAACGCCCTGGGGAGGCCGCGGCCGAAGTTGACGCCGGTCAATACATTCTCTTTGTTGGGGTCCAAATCTCCGATGGCGCGGCCCAGCCAGCCGTCCATACCCATCTTCGCGGGTTCGGCAGTGTGCCAGATGTCCATGGAGCGGAAGTGGGAGCGGATGGGATTCGGGTAGCCGATCCCCTGGATGACGGCCACGTTGCCCTGGTCGTACAGGTCTTTGATCGGCGCCATGGCGGGGTGGAACCCAACCTTGTCGTCGATGGCCAAGACTTCGTCCGTCTCGACTCGCAGCACCTGACGGTAGTCTTGGTAGTGCGGATCGTTGTAGGGGACGATGGTGTTAAGCGCATCGTAAGCGCCAGACATCTGAAGTACCACCAGCACCGGGTCTTTTCTATTGGAGGTCATATCCTGCTCCTGCCTAAATCGGGACTAGGTTATTTGAATCGTCTGGACCAGGTACCAGATACGGCTATGCGTACAGGTACTATTTGTTTGCAACTATCTTCCGCAGAGTCTCACCGACCCTGGATGCGAACTCGTCGGAGTCGGCACGGGCCTCGCCGCCCTTGCTGGCATGGTCCACCAGCATGCGGCGGGTCTCTTCGGATATCTGGTATTCACCCAGCATCCGCAAACAGCCATCCACCAACCTTTCAGGGGAATGGGTTGGGGCGTCAGCGGCCAAGCGGTCGATGATCCCTTGCACGCCGGGGAAACTGGAATCGGCCACGGCGTCGGCCACGAAGTTGACGCGGTGGGCCAAGGTGCCTCCATCGATCCATTCCCGGCCGGTGTGCCAGCCTTCAACGGAGGGTGGATTCAGTATCTCTTGGCCCATGTACTTCATCTCGTCAAAGATGAACTCCAACCCGGGCTTGGGCTCTGACCAATCGCCCACCATGCGCAGAGTGCCGATGATCGTCTCGATCGGCCCCTTAACCTTGGTGAAGCGGGCATTCTTGAAAGCGTCGGAATTGAACAACACCCGGAGCATGCTGCCGATGTTGTAATTGGACCGGAAGTATTCTGCTTCCAGCATCTTGATGGTCTCCATGTCTTGAGGGGGAGTGTCCATCCAGGATGCTACATCTACGTCGTCGGCGACGAAGAAGCTATACAGATGCCGGGAGATGAAACGGGCGGTGGCGGGCTGCTTCACGATGATGTCGATCACATCCTCGCCGTTGAAGTTTCCGGTCTCCCCCAGGAAAGTCTTCTCGTCATTGTCATGGTCGTCTGGGTTGTAGACGAAGCTGGCCGCGTACCGGCCATAGGGTTGCTGGGGTATGGAGTTGGCGATGGTCCAGCCGGTGAACGCCCTGGCGCACTCCTTGACGTCATCCTCGGTGTAGTTGAATTTCCCGTCCATGCCCACACCCAGGGAGAACAGCTCCAGGAGTTCGCGTCCGTAGTTCTCGTTGATGTTGCCCTTGTGGCTCAGACAGTTGTCCAAGAAATAGACCATGGCCGGGTCCTTGGAAATCTCGACCAAGAGTTCCCGGAAGCTGCCCATCCCGCAGCGGCGGAACATCTCCAACTGAGCGTGTTCTGTTGGGTAGCTCTGCAGCTTACTGTCGGCTATACAGAGGATGCTATGCCAGAAGAGAATCACCTTCTCTTCCAACTGGCGTTTCGAGTTGATCATCCTGAAGGCGTGGTATTCGGGGACGCCTCTGATGAAATGGTTCCATTCGATGAAATAGCGCTCGGCTAGGTCCAGGTCCATCCCGTCGGGATTGTCCTGGGGGTTCAGGAGCTCTTCCACCGTCTCCTCGTATCCCTTGGCCGCGCGGGCTTCCAACTCGTGGTATTGACAGCCGAATCCAGCTCGCCGCATCAGATGACCCATCAAAGCGACATCGTTTTCTGGCATTCGTTCTACTCCTTGATAATCGCCAACCAATAGTTAGCGACTATGTTAGCACTTTGAAAAATGCTGATTCAAGCATCAGTTAGCCTCAGAACCAGGTCTAAATCCCGGCAAATGGGCCAAATCTCTGTCTAGACCGGTATATCAGGTCCAAAATCGGTGCAGTTTTAGACTCTATTTGGGCTCAGTAAGAGTCTTGGCTATAATGGCAGGGTTAGGCGTAGACCGGGTCTGTTATCACAGACTCTGCCTTTGCCTGAAAAACACAATCGTTTATCCAAAGGAATCACCCAATGGCAGAAACCCTTCTCGAAGCTGCGAAAAGCATCGTACCAATGATCAGAGCAAATCTGGTCAAGATAGATTCAGATTGCCAACTCCCCCCGGACCTGGCCAAAACCATGAACGACGCAGGTCTATTGAGATTGTACGTGCCCAAGGCTCTGGGCGGACCCGAACTGGACCCGGTAACTGCATTCCACGTGGTGGAAGAGATCGGTAAAGTGGACGGCTCCGCGGGATGGTGCTCGTTCAACGGGACCGCTCTCACGGCTTCGGTCTCCAGGATCACCATGGACGCAGCCAAGGAACTGTTCGGCGATCCCCCCAACGTGAGCGCATCGGGCTCAGCCAGGCCCCAAGGCACCGCTAAGGTGACCGATGGCGGCTACGTGATCAACGGCCGGTGGGACTATCTCAGCGGAGTGGACCATGCCAAATGTCTGTTCCTGAACTGCAATGTTATAGATGACAACGGCCCGGTGTTGACGAGCGAAGGCAGCCCGCTTTTCCGTGTAGCTGTGGTCCCTCTGGACGCAGGTGAGATGCATGTGACCTGGTCAACCATGGGGATGCGTGGCACAGCCAGCAACGACGCGTCGTTCTCCGATCTGTTCGTGCCTGAAAGTCACACCTATGAGCGGGCCGGCGCGCCGTACCACGACAATCCTCTCTACAACCCCCAGACGGCCATTCTCTGCAGTTGGACGCTGGCGTCGGCGAATGCTCTGGGCATGGCCAGGGGCGCCATGGAAGCCTTCAAGCGGATGGCAACCGAGGGGAGCACAAACTCTCCGACCCTTATGCGCGACCGCACCCCAGCTCAGACGACCGTCGGCGAGTGCGAGGCCATCATCGAAGCCGGCCGGGCTTATGTGCTGAACGCGGTGGGGGCCATGTGGGAAGCCCAATTGGCGCGGAAAGACGATCTCATGGAAGAGGCGGTCCAAGCGCGCCTGGCCATCACCCACGGGATACGGCAGTCCGTCCAGGTTGTGGAAAAGTTGTTCTACGCTGCTGGGACCGGCGCCATCCACCAGTCCAACAGTCTGGAACGCTTCTTCAGAGACATCCACGTGGGTGGCCAGCACATCTCCGGCATCCATTCCAACTACGAATACGCTGGGCAGGTGCTGTTGGGCGCCAAGATAACCGCGCCGACCTACGCCTGAAGCGCCCGAAAGTTTTATTCCAGCACAGGGGAAGACTATGTTATTCCTGGTGATCAGCAACCCGGCGCCCACCCGTCCCTCGGAAGTCCGTGAGGCCCGCAAGAATTTCTGGCCTTGGGTGGAAGACAAACTGGAGCGGGGCATCGCCCGGTCATTCTATCCGAGGACCGGCCGCGGCGCGGTAGGAGGGTTCGATGTGGATTCCCATGAGACGCTTCACCGGCTGCTCAATGAATGGGCCGACGCCGTGCCAGCAGAGTTTTCGATCTTCCCGTTGATGGAGCAGGACTCGATAAAGGCGTTCTTGAATGAAGGGCCGCAAGCCTGATTGACCGTGGCTGTGGCCTGTGCTGTAATTCCTCGTGTTCCGGGCCACTGAACGTATCCAACTGAAACTGAGAGACCAACATGAAACTACTTACCTATCAAACAGACAAAGGACCCCGCTGCGGAGTCCTTCAGAACGATGAAATTGTCGATGTCAGCGGGTTGTTGGGGGCAACTAGCCATACTATCCACGACGTAAAACAACTGTTGGAGCGAGGCGATTCTCCTCTCGACCGCATACGTGAAGAGCTTGCCAGCAATACTTCCGCTGCAAGGGTGCCTCTGGCCGGAGCGAAGCTCCGGTCACCCATAATCCAGCCTCCAACGGTGCGCGACTTCATAGTCTACGAGGAGCACGCCAGCAACCAGGGCACCCGCGAGCCCAACGAGGTCTGGTACCGGATGCCGGTTTTCTACTTCTCCAACCCTCTGTGCATCTACGGCCCTGACGCCGAGATACCTCATCCGTCGGCATCGTCGCAGTTCGATTACGAACTGGAGATCGGTTGCGTCATCGGTAAAGAAGGGACCAACGTAGCCGCTGCAGATGCCCTAGACCACATCGCCGGCTTCACCCTGTTCAACGACTGGAGCTCCCGGGACCTACAGGTTGACGAGATGGCCTTCGGTCTGGGACCCGCCAAGGGGAAAGACACTGCGTCGTCCATCGGCCCATGGCTGGTGACCACTGACGAGCTGCTGCCCCACCTCAAAGACGGGCGTCTCGACCTGAAATGCGAGGTCCGGGTCAATGGCAAAGATTGGCTGAAAGACGGCGCGGCCATAGATGCATATTTCAGCTTCAACGACATGGTGGAGCGCGCCTCCAGGGACAGCCGAATCGTTCCCGGTGATGTTATCGGCAGCGGCACGGTTGGCGGCGGCTCTTGCCGCGAGGCCATCCGCAAGGGCTACGATGGCGCCCGGTTCCTGCAGCCAGGCGACGTCGTCGAGCACGAAGTGGAGGGCATCGGCGTGCTGCGCGGTACCATTGGACCCAAGCCCAACCTAGACCCCAGCTACCGCTTCCAGGTCAAGAACGGTTCCCCGGTCCCTGAAGCAGGTATATCCAAGGACTACAGATACCAGCGGTCGGCATAACCAGTATCCAACGATAGAAAATAAGATGGTGGGCAGATAGATGGTGGCATACAACCCAGACCACAAATGCGAGATCAGCGTCAAAGAGCTGGAATACCAAGACGGCTTGGCCGTGCGGGTATATCAGCCTGCAGGCGAAGGGCCATTTCCGGCTTTAGTAGACGTTCACGGCGGCGTCTGGACCAACGCGGACCGGACTCAGAACGAAGTCATGGACCGGGCGCTTTCTGAAAGCGGCATCGTGATAGCGGCGGTCGATTTCCGTCAGGCTCCCGATAATCCTTATCCGGCGCAGGTCGCAGACGTAAATCTTGCTATCCGATGGCTGAAAGACAACGCAGCTGATTTCAATGCCGATCCCAGTACCGTGGGCGGCATAGGGTCGTCCAGCGGAGGCCACACGGTTTTGCTGAGCGCAATGCGGCCCAACCATTCCGCATACAGCACGATCGGTCTGCCAGGGTCAGATGCAGACGCCACCCTCAAATACCTTCTGCTCTGCTGGCCGATCTTGGCGCCTTATGAAAGATACAAATACGCTCAGGAAACCGGAAACGACAGGCTCGTGAACCTTTCCCAAGGGTATTTTGGATCGACAGACGCCATGAAAGAAGGTTCCCCGTACCAGATATTGAAGCGGGGTGAAGGGGCTGCATTGCCTCCGACAATCATAATCCAGGGAACTGCAGACACGAATTTACCCGTGCCTGTGACGGAGCAATTCGCTTTGGACTACCGGGCTGCCGGCGGCGACATAGAACTGGAATTGTTCCCAGACATGCCCCATCTGTTCGGCAATACACCGGGCCCAGAGTCGGACCGGGCCATCGGATTGATGAAGAAGTTCGCTGCCCGGGTGTTGGCCTGAGCTCCCACCACGGCAGACCGGTCAATCGCTGCTGGCCTCCCTAGAGGTCCCGGTAGCCAGGGAATAGACTTGCACTGGTGAGCTGATGCCCTTCAGGTCTACGACCCGCTTCTCGGCATCTGGGTAGCCGCTTTGGACGGCTTCATAAACCTCGTCGGAGATCAGTATCTCTCCGGGCTCAGCCAGTCCTTGGAGTCTCGACGCGATGTTGGCCACATCTCCCATGATCGTGTAATCGGTGCAAGCATTCGATCCGACAGTAGTGGCCAGGCCCATCCCAGTGGTGATACCTACTCCCACCTTCAACAGGTCGGAACCTCCCCGGTCTTTGTTGATATTTGGTACGGCCATCTGAATTTCTCTTGCTGCCTCGATGGCCTGGTTCAGATGGTCTTCGCGTCTGATCGGCACGTTGAAGAATGCCAACACCGCATCACCACGGAAATGGTCGATGATGCCGTCGTGGTCGATCACGATCTTGGAGCACCGGCGGAAGAACTCATCGATGTACGGCGTGATCTCCTCCGGCCCGTGTTCGTGGATCAGCGCGGTGAATCCACGGGCGTCGGCGAAAAGAACAGTTACCTCGGAGATGCGGCCCACCTCCCAGTGAGAGTCTCAAATATTGCAGAGATTGGGATTCTTCAGACTCCGGTCAACACCAAGAAGACGCCAGATGGCGCCCCGGACCCCGGTGAAATGCATCTTCCGGTCCAGACACAGAAGGATGAGCCAGAGCATCGATTGTGGGGACATCTTAGGTTTGGGCCCACCTTTGCGGATCCAATCGACATGGTCAACGATGCATCTGTCTGATAGGTGTTCATGGGACATGTGGGTTCTCCGGTGAAGTTGGAATCTCTCATAGAATATACACCAGGGGTATACCCCAGAATCTGCCCGGCCAGTCAATTATCATTCTAGCCGGCGGATCTGAGGCAACTTCAGGGCGGCGGCGAGGCTGACCCCGGTGAGAATCGCGCCGTTGAGCAGCAGGGCTCCCTGTGCGCCCAACGCCGAGGCCAGTCCACCCACTCCCAGATGCCCCACCGGCGCCACTCCGATGCTTAACACCCACGACCCCATGGCCCGACCGCGCTGCTCGTCGGGCACGTTGGCCTGCATCAACGTCTTATAGAGGGTGTCCACGGACATTGCGCAGGCGTTCACCGCAGCCAGCACGATGATGAAGTAGACCAGCGCCGAAGAAACTGAGAACCCCATCAACCCCACGCCGAAAGCCCCGGCGATGATGAACATCAGCAGTCCCTTGCGCCGGTAGTCCCTCAGATTGGCCAACAGGGCCAGGCCCATCAGCCCTCCTGCCTGCCTCACCGCGGTCAGGTAACCTAGTCCTACCGGTCCCACATGCAGCACGTCCTTGGCGAAAACCGGCAGCAGGGTCATGTGCGTGAAGCCTAGAACTTCGGTTATGGAGGTCAGGCACATCAATACCATGATCACTTGGTTCTCTCTGAGGAACCTGATGTAGCCGACCAGGTTTTGCAGCACCGGCTCTCTCTGGGGCTGCGCCGCCGCTGTTGACCGGCCGATGGCAAGCAGCACCAAAGCCGATCCGAAATAGCTGCCGCCCACGGCGAAGTACTGCCAGCCCGGCCCCACCAGTTCGATCAGCGACCCGGATACGACGGCCCCGCCGATTCCGCCCGCCTGCATGGCCATCTGGTTCAAAGATAACCCGTTGAGAGCATGCTCCGGGCCCACTATGTCGTAGGTGTAGGCGTTCCTGGCGGTGAGGGTGAAGGCGAACGCACAACCACCCGCGGCAACCAGGAGTATCACCGCCCAGACCGGCGGACTGCCGGCCAACAGCATGATGGCCATAACCGATGCTACGGCGGTCCCGCCCAGGGCGCTGAAGAACAAGAATAGCCGGCGCTCCAACCAATCGGCCATCGCCCCGGAGAGTATCCCTAAGAAGAAAAGAGGGGCCATCCGGGCTGCGGCGGCCACGCCCACCAGAAAAGCTGAGCCCGTGATGTCGAATACCAGCCAGCCGACGGCCACGTGCTCCATGCCGGTGCCCAGCGAGTAGCAGAGGGTGGACGCCCAGAACAACCGGAAATCACGGAAGCGGAGCGACGAAGCCCAGGCGCGGGAAGAAATGCTCGCAGGAATCAAACTGGCATTCCCCGCCGCCCCAGCCTGCTATATACTCGCCATTGCCCATGATTATGGGGTTTGGGCAACGCCGCCAATCGTAAGGAGCCGAAAACAGTCATGAAGTTCGCTCTATTTCTCGTGGCCTCTTGGGCCGAGAAGGATGCTTCCCATCAGAGCCGGATATACCAGGAGGCTTTGGAACAGGTCCAATACGCCGAGGAGTTGGGGTTCGATTCTGTCTGGATCGCCGAACACCACTCCAGCCGCTACGGCATCTTCCCGACTTTGATGCCCATCCTGTCACATATCGCCGCCCAGACCAAGACCATCAGGTTGGGAGCGGGAGTCAGCGTACTGCCCTTCTACAACCCCATCTTCCTGGCCGAAGAGGCCGCCATGGTGGATATCCTGAGCAACGGACGGCTGGATTTCGGCGTCGGCCGAGGGTCGGCGGACTACGAATACGGCAACTTCAAGATCGACTTCGAGTCCCGCGACACACGGTTCAACGAGGTGCTGGACATCATCTTGGGTCTTTGGACGACCGATGACTTCACCTACCACGGCGAATACTATCAGGTGGACGAACTGACCATCGCGCCCAAAACGCTGCAGAAACCGCACCCGCCGGTGTACCTGGCAGTCTCCCGGTCCGCCGCCAGCATCGATGCCGCCGTCGCCAGGGACGTTCCCATATTGACCAGCTTCTTCACCCCGCTGGCCGACACGTTGGCCCTGACCGACATGTACGCCGAGCGCTGCGCAGCTGCCGGGAAGCCGTCCCGGGTCGCCGAGATGCCCTTCTTCCGGTTCGTTCATCTGGATGAGGATGAAAAAGCGGCAAAGGCCTATCCCGAGGAGGCCATAACCTGGGTTCGGGACCTGAGCACCTACCGGCGCACATTGACCAGGGGCGATGAGATCAACGTGGACCTGGACCACTGGAAGACTATCCGCACGGAGCACCCGCCCAGCTACGAGTCGGAACTGGCGGACAACCTCTACTTCGGGACTCCGGACCAGTGTGTGGAGAAGATCGCCGGCCTACAGAAAGACCACGGTATCGGCTACTTCGGCGCGTCCTTCTCCTACGGCACCATGGAACACTCCAAGGTCATGGCGTCCATGAAGCTATTCGCCGAAGAGGTCATGCCCAAGTTCAAGTAGGGCCGTAACCTCAGACGCTCCCGTGCGTTGAGCATTGCCTCAAAACCGTCATTCTGAGCCAGCCGCAGCAGCGAAGAATCTACCAAGTGGCATGTTCACGCCACACGCCTGATGGAGAGCTTTGGCTGCTTACTTGGACCTCGGTAGATCCTTCGTTTCATTCAGGATGACATTGGCGAAGGGGGTCATTCCGAGGCGTCAGCCAAGGATCCTTCAACCCGCCGGTCGAAAGCAAAAAGACCCCTCTCCTTCCGCGGAAGTAGAGGGGTCTTTCTATACCAAGGTTAGAGCGGGTGTGGAGTATTGCCCGCCGAGCTACTTGAACTTGGGAATCACTTTGTCAGAGAGGATGCGGATGGTGTTCATCGTGACCTCACGAGGGACCGACGACGTCCAGTTGATCTCGAACATGATCTCGTCAGTACTGTACTGCTCTTTAAGAACATGGATCCTGTCGACCACCTCTTCCGCTGTCCCAAACAGATTGACTTCTGCGGTGGTTTCAGGACTCGCAGAGCCAGCGTCAGTACTGCCGATGCCGATACGCCCGTTGAAGTACCGCTTGGCCAGGTCCATGAGTTCCTCGCTCCGGCGGTCAGCCTCCGCTTTCGTGTCGCACAATAAGGTGGGTATGCGCACCACGGTGGTTGGCTCGCCGGGGTGTCCAGCGTCCTTCCACGCCTTCCGGTAGCTGGCCACGTCTTCCAGTTGACGGGTAGTGCCTCGTAGGTTGTGGGTGGAGCTTCCCGCCCCGATGGCGATCTTGTAACCCATCTGTCCCATGGGAATGAAGCTCTCGGCACTATCCACGGGCAGCACCATCGGAGGATAGGGCTTCTGGTAGGGCTTGGGGATGGAGAGATACGGCTCATAGAAAGCCGGGTAGTTGTAATACTTGCCTTCAAACCCAGAGAAGTGGTCCTCTGTCCAGAGCTGCTTCATGACCTCAAGGAACTCGTAGAAGTAGTCCCGGCGTTCTTCAGAACCGCGAGACCGTGCTCCCGCGCCGTAGTAGAACCGGCCCTTGCTGACCTGATCGATGATGGATATCTGTTCGGCGGTCTGGAAGGGGTCGTCCAACATCAGGTTGTCGAAGGCGTACCGTTCGTGGGGCAGAGCCCTTTCGGACAGCTCCTCACCGGGTAATTTCATGAGCGGGCGGTGGATAGACGAACCAATCTTGAGGTTCTTGGTGCGCGCGGCGATGACAGCGGAGAGCATGAGTACCTGAGGGTCCATGCTCGCCTGGGTGGAAAAGTGACCGCCACCGAGCCAGATGTAGTCCCAGCCCGCCGACTCGATGGCATCAACCTGCTCGAAGTTCATGTCGTAGGCTTTCGACTCGAGCATTTCTCCGCCATCATAAGCCGGGTCCCAGGGAACCTTCCCGCCGGCATATACGGCGTTCCAGGTATCAAATAGTCCAAAATCCATCGTTGCCATGTTGTCACTCCCTCGTTATTTCCAGTGTGTCAGTTTATGAATGCTCGAGATCACTGCCCCGAGCCCGTGGTTCGACAGGCTCACCATGAGCGGACGGGAAACCCTGAAATATCCGGGTATCGCTAAGCTTGCTGGGCAAGTTCCTCCACCGTGGGCTCCGGCATGCCGTCGCTCCAGGTGGGATCGCGTAGTTCCAGTTTATTGCCGCTGGGGTCGAAGAAATACAGTTCCCGGCCCGTGAAGAAACCCTGTTTGCGGTGGACCAGTTGGTCGATCGGGACGTTACGCTCCAGGAACAGCTTGCATGCCTTCGGCAGCGTGTCCGGGCTCACCGTGAAGGAATGATGTACCTGCTCCTCAGACTGGGCCGCAACGTCCTGCGGGTTCTTCCGTTCCGCCAGCAGGATGCTGTGCTCAGCCACCTTGAAACAGGTCATACGGGAGTTGCCCAAGCGGCCCACGTGCTCCAAGCCAAGGAACTCACCGTAGAACTCCTCCGACTCTTCCAGGTTGTTCACGGGAATGGACCAGTGGGTTACATCCTCGACGTTAAGAAGTCCCATGACTGCCTCCTGATTTGTTACGAATCCAGGTATTGGAAGCTGGATTCCAGGTTATCGAACACCGCGCCATCTGAAGGTATCTCCATTATGGCGGCCCCGGCGTAGCCCTTGGCATCCAGTATGTCCCGCATCCGCAGGCAATCCAAGTCGCCTTCGTCCACGCTGGGATGGGTCTCACCGCGCCGTAGTTGCTTGAAATGTACGATCTTGATCATGTCCAAGGGGAGGGCGTCCAGTTCCGCCAGAGGGTCGGATTCTGGGAACCGCCGCAGTTGGTTGGTGGGGTCGGGACAGAGGCCCAGGCCAAGCCCGGCTTCCTCCGAGACCATACCCCGCACCTGCTCCACCAGCATGGCCATGTTGCGTATGGGCAGCGACGAATTTTCCATGGACATTATCACGCCCTGACTCGCAGCTTCCGTTGCCAGACCGGCCAGCCCCAGAGCAGCTTCGGGGATGTCGCTGGGGGAGGACCAAGGTCCGTCCACCGGCGCCGGGTCCACGACCCGGAGGTGGGGCTGAGAGCCGCCCACCAATCTGGCCCCAGCCAGCGCGGCCTGGAACATGTCGCCTTTCGGGTCGATATTCTGTGTCAGGCAGGGCAGAGCCATGGCCAGGTCAAAGGTCAAAGCCGGGTAGGCGCCAACCACCTCTTGGAGCTGGCCAAGGTTGGGCCGCCAGTCATCCCCGGCGCCTTCCTCGCATTCCCCGAGACAGGTCTGACGCAGCTCGATGTGCTTGGCGCCCTTCTCGACCGCCACGCCCACCAGTTCTTTCACGGTGTGCGAGGGCAACTGCTCCCGCCACGAATTGGTTATCGCGCCATAGATCATTATGCTCTCCTATTGCTAGACTAGGACGCCGAACCCGGAAACCGTGCATATCTCGATGCGGTTGCCGTCCAGGTCTTCCAGGTAGAACGCCCGCTGGCCGTCGTTCCTGGTCTGGATGTCGGTGGTTTCGATGCCCTTGCTGGCGAAATATTTGTGGGACTCCTCGATCTCGTCCACCTCGAACGCTGTGTGGTGGGACGGGGCCGAGGGCGCGTCCACGTTCTCAATGATATGAATCATGGCGCCGCTGGGCAGTTGCAGCCAGTAGAGGTGGTCACCGTTGACCATCTTGGGAATCTGACCGACGCCCAGGATGTCCTGGTACCACTTGAGGGCGGCGTCCTTGTCTTTGACGTTATAGGTGATGTGATTGATGTTCTTCAGCCGGATATTGTCTGCGAGCATCGAAAACTCCGAATTATGGGATTTGAGCCGGATCAACGCCCCTATAATAGTCCGGCTGGCTCAGAAACGGAACACCGGGCTGACTCAGATTCTTCTCGTGAGCATTGACCACGGTGGACGCCACGCCCGCCGCAACGGTAATATTCCTCCAACGTAAGCTGTCAGCCCACGGGCTTTAGGTCGCCAAGGACAACCAGCATGAAGGCACCTGTTTGAGAAAGAATGGGTGCCAAGGACAAGAATCATGAAGGCATCCATGTTCGCCGGGATGGGTTACTCCCAACGGGCGACGTTTCCCTCCACCTGGCCGGTCTCTCCGGTCCACGCCGACCCGGAGACCTCGGTGCAGAGCTACCGCGAAGGTATGGAAGAGTGCGAACTGGCCGAGGAGATGGGGTTCGATTGGCTGAGCTTCTCCGAGCACCACTATTCAGGCCGCATAGCCACCGGCACTCCCGCGGTGATGGCTGCGGCGGTGGCCGAACGCTGCAAGAAGATCAAGATCGCCTTGCTGGGGCATCTGCTGCCGCTGAACAACCCGGTGAGGGTGGCCGAAGAATTGGCCCTGCTGGACAACTTGAGCAATGGCCGCTTGGTGGCCGGGTTCCTTCGGGGCACCCCCAACGAGGACCAGGTCTACACCATGAACCCGGCGGAGGGCCGGGGCCGTCTGCTGGAGAGCATGGACCTGATCCTGAAAGCGCTCACTGAGCCGGAACCTTTTTCCTGGGAAGGACGCTACTACCAATTCCGCACCGTGGCCGTTTGGCCCCGGGTGGTGCAACAGCCGATCCCGCAGGTGGTGGTTGGCACCAGGAGCGACGATACCATCCGCTACGCCGCCGAGCATAGGCTCGGTCTGGGGGTGTCATTCCTGCCGGTGGAAGAGACCGCAAAGATAACCGACAAGTACCACGCCTGGTGCGAAGAGGCTGGCTGGACCCCCGGGCCGGACGACATAGTCTACCGGGGTAGTCTTTACGTAGCGGAAACGGATGAACTGGCCCAGGAGTGGTACGAAGGACTCATGCAGTCCCGGCCCGGTCCGAATATACCCCTGCGCCGGACAGTTGCCGAGGCGATCCAATCAGCCCGCACCGGCAACGTATTTGACCTGCGTGGAGTGGTGGCGGGAAGCCCGGAGGGAGACGTGGTGGGCAACTCTCTCGGCATAAATTTCTTGGGCGGTCCGGACACCGTCGCCAAACAGATAAAAGAGTTCCATGACCGCTGCGGTGTGGGTGTGATAGACATGCCCTTCCAACAGAACAAGGTTGACCACAAAGCGGTCTTGAAAGAGATAGAACTCTTCGGGAAAGAGGTTATTCCCCAGATCAGAGAGTTCAAGTAATGCCGTTCCAAGAGAAGCTGATCGAAGTGGACGGCTTCAGCATCCGCTACTGGGAAGCCGGACGGGGCAGGCCGGTGGTGATGCTGGACCCCACCGGGTGGCGTGATACCCCGCTCCATGCCGCCTTGGCCGAGCGGTACCAGGTCTTTTCCATGGAGCTGCCCGGCGCCGGCGATTCGCCGGCGAACACTTCATCCGGGTCCATCGAAGACCTAGCTTTGACCGTGTCAAAGGCCGCCGCCGGGCTCACGTCCGAAAGATACACCCTCATCGGAACGTCCTTCGGCGCAAGCGTCGCTCTTTGGCAGGCTGTCCGGTCTCCGGAACAGGTGGAAGCGCTGATACTGATCTCGCCCAAGGTCATCAGGCCGCAATCCGTTCCGGCTGCCGCGGCCGCATCCGACGCCCACCGGGTGCTCTTCGCCCACGAAGAGAACGCCCAGAAGTACTCACCTCTATCCCAGAGCGTCTATGACAAAGAATCGGAGTTGTCGCAGCGCTTGCAGGTTGGAGTCCATGACGGCGAGGCCGAAGCCAGGCTGGGCGATATCCACTGCCCCACCTTGGCCGTTTTCGGACAGGAGGACCATTTCGTGACTACTGACGCTCCCAGGGTATACCGGGAGAAGATCCCCAACTGCAACATCGCCCTGGTCTACGACGCCGGCCACTGCATCATGGGAGACCGGCCCGAGGCTCTCGTGAACACAGTTGTGGATTACGCGGAGCACTGGGAGACATTCATAGTTGGTCACCAGTCAGGGTTGATAAACCCGTAAGGCACGCGATACCGCCGATAAATAAGATGCCCGGCGACCATCGCCGGGCATCTTATTTTGGGTTACGTAGGTGCGGGTTTTCAACCCGCTATGTTGGACGGCCATCATCTTTTGAAGGCCAACGTTCGGTAGAAGATTGGCCGATCTAAGAATGGCTAGCAGATGCAAGTGCGGGTTAAAAACCCGCGCCTACGGGGATGCTGGTCTAGCCGATTACCAATCTGATTACTCAGTAGCGTCGATCAGCTTGTCCGCTATGGCTTCTTCCCTAAGCCCGGCGTTCTTCACGCAGTGGGCCCGGATGCCGGCCAGCGCCGAGTCAACCATGGATGAGTCGAGGAGCTTGGCTGCTTCGCTGTGCTCGGCCAGCCCAAGTAGGTCTGCTCCGTTGTTCTTGATCTCGGACAACGCCCAGTCCACCTGGTCGGAGACGCGCACCAGACCCTCTGGGAAGTCAACGTGGGAGTTGCCTGGCCGGCCCAGCTTGTCGTAGCCGCCCTTGTGCCAGTGGCCGGGAGTGTCGTGGCAGTCATAGCGGATCACCTCTTCGTTGCCCACGTCTACGCCGATAGTTGGCCCGCCCATGCCCATCCCACGGACATTTAGGATCCGGCAAGGCCACACGTATATCGAGACCTGTCCGTCTTTAGACAGGGGTAATGTTATCGCTTCACCGCGGTACGTTTCTCCAGCAATCTTGGTCGCCATAGATATGGTCCTCCAATACCGGCCCGCGCCGGCACATGAAAATATTTAGATGCACCAAAAATAGCATACTCGAAGGCACGCTCCAACTAGGCCAGTATCGAAGCCTATGCCCGGTTGGCGTTGGGGTCTCGCCAGACCTCAGGACCGCCCAGCCCGTGCTCCATGTTCCAAGTGGGAACGTCGAAGCACTTGCCCGTGATGCCGGTATAGGCATCTTGGCCCGACAGGAACAGGGTGATGGGCACGATGTGTTCCGGGGTCAAGGAGAACCTGCCGGGTCTGTTGCTGCTGCCGGGCTGGCCCGCCGCGCGCCGAGCTTCATTCTGTTCGTCGTAGCCGGTGGTTCGGGAGTTGCCCGGTATCAGGATGTTCACCGCCACGTTGTTCTCTTGGACCTCGTCCGCCAGGTAGAACATCATGGTCAGCGTGGCCGCCTTGGCCGACTGGTACGGCATCTCCCGGCTGCTGGAACGCTGCGCTACGTAGGCGCCGCCGACGGCCGTGTGCATCGCCCCGCCGCTGATGACCGTGATGATGCTGCCGCTATTGCGCTCGATCATGGGCTGAATGAACTTGCGGGTGACCTTCAGTGTCCCGAAGACCCCAACACCGAACATCTTCTCCCAGTCCGAGTCTTTGGTTTCCAGGGTGGTGATTTTCCCGGTGGGCGGGAACAGATTGCGCTGCCGTAGGCTGGCATTGTTCACCAGGGCGTCCACGGTTCCGAACTTCTCTATGGTGGCCAGATATGAGTCCTCAACCGCCTGGGCGTCGCTGATGTCCACCGTGGAGACCAGGACATCGTCCTGGCGGTCCTGAAGCTCTTTCAGGAAGGCGTCATCGTTGTCGCCGGAGAAGCCGGAGGGGGCCCATGAAAGGTCCATGGCGACCACCTTGGCGCCCTCGTCCAAGAAGCCCCTGACCATGGCCCGGCCCAGGCCCCTGGCCGCGCCGGTTACCGCGACAACCTTGCCGTTCAGATCAGACATCGCTCAGCTTCCCCTTTCTGATGGTTCCGGTAATCATACACGCCGCCCCTCCATGCTATTATTGGGCCGCTAAACTTCGAGCCCGATCAGACCACGGAGGACCGATATGCCGCCCACAGGCAATGACTGGCTGGCCCTGACCACTGAAGAGACGCTGGAGCCGGAGATCCCCATCTGCGACCCGCACCATCATTTCTGGGTCCAACGCCCGGAGCCGGTTGATTACCAACAGTACCTGTTTCCGGAACTGGCCGCCGACGTTAACAGCGGCCACAACGTTAGATCGACCGTGTTCATCGAGGTCCGCTGCGAGTACCGGACCGACGGGCCAGACGAGATGAAACCCGTGGGCGAGGTCGAGTACATCCAGACCATCGCGGACGCCAGCGCCGCAGGCGCCCACAGCCCAACCAAAGCCGCCGCCGCCATCATCGGCCACGCCGACCTGAAGCTGGGGGAGGGTGTGCGGCCGGTGCTTGAGGCCATGAAGACCGCCAGCCCCAACCGTTTCCGGGGCGTACGGCATTCGGTGGGCTGGGACGAGAGCCCGGAGCTGGCCAACCGCGAGATCAAAGGCGCTTTGGGCACGGACGGCTACCGGGCCGGCGCCAAAGTCTTGGCCGGTATGGGACTGATACTGGAGAACTCCCTCTACTTCCATCAAGCGGGAGAGCTGGTTGAGTTCGCCAATGCCGTGCCCGAACTGCCAATAGTCTTGAACCACATCGGCGGGCTGGTGCGAGTCGGGCCCTATGCCGACCGCGACGATGAAGTTTTGCCGGCATGGCGCAAGGGCATAGAGGAGATGGCCAAGTGTCCCAACATCGTCCTGAAGCTGGGCGGCGTGGGGCAGACCCGGTTCGCCTACGGTTGGGACCAACTTCAGAAGCCCATCGGTTCCGAAGATTTAGCAGCGCAGCTTGGACCTCTCATGGATCATTGCATCCAGCAATTCGGGCCGGACCGTTGCATGTTCGAGAGCAATTATCCGGTGGATAAGATCTCGTACTCCTACAACGTGCTGTGGAACGCCTTCAAGCGGTTGTCCAGCGGCTATTCGGCCTCTGAACGCGCCGCCATGTTCCATGACACCGCCGCCCGCGTCTACAACATCAACGTTTAAGTAAACCAGCCTAGGAGCAGACCCCAAATGGATGTGAGACCGTTCACCATCGCCGTGGAAGACAGCGTTCTGGAAGACCTGCGCCAGCGACTGGCCGGCACCCGCTGGCCCGACGAGATACCCAACTCGGGCTGGGACTACGGCAGCAACCTGGACTACATCAAAGAATTGGTGGAGTACTGGCGGACCGGCTTCGACTGGCGCGCCCAGGAAGCCAAACTCAACGAGTTCAACCACTTCAAGTCAGAGGTTGACGGGTTGGACATCCACTTCATCCATGAAAAGGGCAAAGGGCCCAACCCCATCCCGCTGGTCATCACCCACGGCTGGCCCAGCTGCTTCTTCGAGATGACCAAGATCATCCCTCTACTTGCCGACCCCGCCAGTCACGGCGGAGACGCCGTAGATTCCTTTGACGTTGTCGCGCCGTCCCTTCCCGGCTTCGGGTTTTCCGGCCACGCCAAAGACCGGGGCATGGAGGTCCAGCGGGTGGCAGGGATGTGGAACAAACTCATGACCCAGAACCTGGGCTACCCCAGATTCGCCGCCCAAGGCGGGGACATCGGCAGCGGCGTCACGGCACGGCTGGGATTCGCTCACTCGGAAAATATGTACGGCATCCATCTGACGTCCATCACCCGGCCCACGCCCTATCTTGGCGAGGGTTCGAGGCCGGTCTCCGAGGAAGAGCAGGCCCTGATCACCCAGCGCGACAAATGGTTCGACGACGAGGGCGGGTACAACCATATCCAGGGCACCAAACCCCAGACCCTGGCTTACGGGTTGAACGACTCGCCAGCGGGGTTGGCGTCTTGGATCGTGGAGAAATACCGGACCTGGAGCGACTGCGGCGGCGACGTTGAGAAGAGCTACACCAAAGACGAGCTCCTGACCATCGTCACCATCTACTGGGTGACCCAGACCATCAGCTCATCCACCCGGATGTACTTCGAGAACCAGAAGAACCTGTGGGTCATGGACAAAGACCAGAAGGTGCCCGCGCCCGCCGGTATGGCCATGTTCCCGCAGGAGATATCCAAGCCGCCAAGAGAGTGGGGCGAACGCTCCTACGACGTCCGCCGCTGGACGGAGATGACGCAGGGCGGCCACTTCGCCGCCTTGGAAGAACCCCAGCTATTGGCCGAGGAAGTCCGGGCCTTCTTCCGCGATTTCAGGTAGGTCTAACGGGCTAACGAATCGACACCTTGAAGGTGAACGGCGACGGCACATCGGACTTCGGGCTCTGCAGGTAGAGTGTCTGGGAGCCGCTGTCTTCGAAGATGAAGGTGGCCGAACGGCTTGTTACGATCAGATTGGTCTCAACGATGTAGCCCTGGGCTTCACTGTTCCAGATGCCCACGGTGTCGTCGTCGAGGCTGGTCAGTTCGAATGAGTATGGAACGCCCTCACGGACGTCGATAACATAGGACTGCGATTTCCATTCACCGTCATCAGCGTCCGAATCTTCGATAGTGCCCGAGACCAACTGGCCGACCTTTATTTCGGCGCCGCCGCCACCGCAGGCAACGGCAGTTCCCAGAATCATGGTGACCAGCACTAGAAATATCACCTTCATGCTTCCCTCAAGTTATGGTCGAGCTAATCTGACCTTGATCAGATGATTGCCTAGCGCGTGAATCTGAAGCTACCGGATCATCGTCTCGGCCATCCGTTCCAGTTCATCGCCCATCGCTTCTTCGGTTGCGCAATGTGGAGCCCAGGCCGATACGCGCAGGGCGCCGGCGTTCAGGAAGTCATCCACCTGCTGCCTGGTGGTATCGGTGGCCTGACCGAAGACCGAGATCGTCAACGAAGCGGGGTCCCGGTCACGCTCGGAGGCCAAGGTATCCAGGATCTTCCGGCTTTCATCGATCTGGCCGGGGGTTGCCCGGTTCGGCAGCCAACCGTCCCCCCACCTGGCCACCCTCTGCAGCACGTTCTTGGCGTTTCCCCCCAAGAGCACTGGGGGGTGGGGTTTCTGGACCGGCTTGGGGTAGCTGTAGACCGGGGGGAAGTCGTAATAACGCCCGTGGAATTCGGCTTCGTCTTTGGTCCACAGTTCCTTTAGCGCCTCCACTGCTTCCCGCGTCTGCCTCCACCGGTGGTCGAAGTCTCCGCCCATCATAGTAGTCTCTTCGCGGTTCCAGCCGGCCCCGATCCCGAAGATGAAACGACCGCCGCTATGCAGGTCGAGCACCGAGATCTCTTTGGCGAGTATCAAGGGATTTCGTTCGGGAACAAGGGTTATGCCGGTGGCCAGCTTGATCTTGCTTGTTACCGCCGCTGCCATCGCCAGCGAGATGTATGGCTCCGAGAAATGAGCGTAGGTCAGTGGGACCTCACCTCCTGTCGCCGGAAAGGGACTTTCGCTCTTCACCGGCAGCACCGGATGCTCGTGGTACCAGATCGACTCGAAACCCAGTTCTTCAGCTTTCTTGGCGATGAATGCCGGATTCAAGGTGTACGCGGGCAACGGTACTATCACACCAACAGACATATCGTTCACTCCAGTCTTGGTTCTTCGGTGGCCATAATCTCACATTCTGGCGGTATCAATGCTCGTGTTGTGCGAGTTCGATCAGAACGCCTTTGGCGGCAGAAGGACTCAGAAATCCGATGTCCCCTCCCATCAGTCCCTTCCTCGGGACCTTGTCACGCAGGTCGATGCCAAGGGCATCAAGGTCCTTCAACTTCTCTTCTATCCCATCCACCTCGAAGCAGACGTGGTGGAGCCCTTCACCTTTCTCCTCGATGTGCATCGAGATTCCGCTTCCGGGCTCTAGTCCTTGTAGCAATTCCAAGTTTGTGCTGCCAACGGCCACGAAACATCCACGGACACCGATGTCTTCCCGGAGGATGACCGGGCCTGGCTCCAGCCCAAAGACGCTTCGATAGAAATCGATGCTCGAGTCCAGGTCGCTTACGGCGATCCCAATGTGATGGACCAGGTCGGTGGGAGCCGGCGGTTTGCCAAGAAGAGTCATGGTGAGACCTCCGTCTCAAAGGATTCTTACTTCAGCCTATGTCGAGCCCTCGCCATTCAAGTACAACGTGGCAGTATCGAAGGGCGATCGGACGTTCGGATTCTAAGCGGCGCAGGCAGACATGTCTATATCGGTACGGCGCCGCCTCGGTGAAGCCGGTTCTTGTTGCTTCGAGTTGGTTTACCACATATACTTCCGGCGGTCGCGAAATGGACAGGGAGGAATCATGCCATCGTTTGAAGAAAGGGCCAGTTTGTACAAAGCCGAATCAGAGGCTTTTCAGGAATACCTTAAGAACCTGCCCGCCGACGACTGGAGCAAGCAGAGCGCTTGCGACGAGTGGCTCGTCGGCGATGTGGTTGCCCATCTGGTGGGTAATTCCGAGTTCTATGCGGGCACCGTCGCCCGGGGACTGACTGGCGAATCATCCCCGCCTGAAGGACGCCCGGAGGCCGGCACGGGGCATCCATCCATCAGCGCTGAGGCCCTGGCCAAGTCGTCCATCGCTGCCAGGGAAAGGCTCGGCGACAAACTGCTCGAGACCTATATCGAGAAGGACACCCATCTGATCAACCTTCTCACAGGCTTAAACCCTGAAGAACAGGCCAAGCCTTGCTACCATCCCGGCAGCATCGTGCCTGCCGGTAACTTCGTGGACCTCCGTTTCAAGGAGATCGTCCTGCATCAGTGGGATATCCGGTCGGCCATCGAAGAGAAGGCGGGGCTCTCCGCCGCCAGCTTGGAGTCCATGGTCATCCTGATCCAGGAGTCGTTCGCTTCGGGCTCGCTGCGTTGGGCGTTCTGGGCCGGGCCAGCCCTCGAGAAGCCGGTGCGCTACCGGTTCGAGGTTAAGAGTCCCGTGCCTGTAACCGCTGACATCATCGTGGAAGGCGATAAATTCCGCTACGAGCAGGACGCTCAGGGAACTGCTGACGTCACATTCCGCTGCCACACCCATATCTTCGCCCTGTTGATGTACGGACGCATCCCAGCCGCGGAGGCCATCGCCGAGGGACATCTGGCCGTGGATGGGGACCAAGCGCTGGCCGAGCGATTCAGCCAGTGGTTCAAAGGTATCTAGTCCGGAGGGCTGAGCCGCCTAAGTTTGTCGCCTGTCAACCGGTAGGTGGACCAGCCGTTCACCCGGTCGGCCCCCAGGCCCCTGTAGAACTTGATCGCCGGCTCGTTCCAGTCCAGCACCTCCCATTCCAACCTGGAATAACCACGTTCCTGGGCTAATCTGCTGCCGTAGGTCATCAATTCCCGGCCCACACCGTGGCCCCGCCATTCTGGCAGCACGAAGATGTCTTCCAGGTATAGGCTGACGCGGCAGGAGAAGCTGGAGAAGCGCTTGCAGAACACCGCGAGACCGACAGGCTCTGTGCCCAGATAAGCAAACACCGCCTCGGCGTCGGGGTCGGGTCCAAAGAATGACCTTCGGATATCATCTTCGGTGGCGACCACCTCTTCAGACAGGTTCTCGTACTCCGCCAGCCCTTTTATGAAGCGGAGCACCTGGGCGGCGTCATCCGGTGTTGCCGGTTCGACACGGATACCTTCGTTGCTGGCCATGCTGCCTACCCTACCCGGTAACGGTTAAGCAGGTCCATGTTCAACTCGTAGCCGATGCCCGGTCTGTCGGACACGGTCACATAGCCGTCATCGTCGGGCGCTAACAGAGGCTGGAACATCTCGGCCCGCAGCGGGTCGACGGCCACCGGGTAAATCTCTAAGAACTCGCCGTGGGGTATGGCCGCCGCCAGTGGCAGCTGGAGTTCCTGGCAACCGTGCGGCGCGATGGACACGCCCCGTTCGGCGGCAAGGTCGGTGACGTCTTTGGCCACGTCATATCCCGGCACGATGCCCACATCTACATTGAGGATCGACGCGCCCTTGTGGTCCAGCAGCGTCTTGAAGTGCGCCAGGTGGTAGCCGTTCTCGCCGGTGGCTATCTTGACGCTGGAGGCTTCGGCAAGCTGGCCGTGGCCCTCATAATCATGTATGGGCAGTGGCTCCTCGAACCAATAGACATCGTATTGGGGCAGCTGCCGGGCGAACTCCAAAGAAGTCTCCAGGTCCAGCGCGCAGTTGGCGTCCACCAAAAGTGTCGTGTCGTCTCCGATGGCTTTGCGTGAGGCTTCGACTCGCCGCATGTCCCCGGCCACGCCCACATTGGGGTCGCCGATCTTGATCTTCACGGCTGAGGCGTGCATCTCTTCAACGTTGAATCGGACCTCTTCTTGTAGTTCCTCCAGACCCTTGCCCTCGGCGTAGTAGCCACCTGCGATGTAGGTGCGGATGCGGTCCTGAGCTCCGCCCAGCATCTGGTGGATGGACTGGCCCAGCGCCTTGCCCTTGATGTCCCAGCAGGCGATGTTGATGGCTGCCAGCACCTGGGTGTTGATGCCGCCGGGCCCAAGTATCTTGATCAGCTTCTCGCCCAGGTCATGGGAGAGAGACCGGGTCTCCATGGGGTCACGGCCCACAACCAGGGGTCGGAAGTAATCTACATACCCGGGGAACAGGTTCAGGGGCCGCTCTGCCGCTGTGCCGCCGTTCCAACCGGACCCGGTGATTCCCTCGTCGGTGAACACCGTTACTTTGTGCAGCCGGCCTGGCCCGTAGAAATGGCCGCCGTTCCAGATGCCGGGCCGCTCCCACTCAAATACTTCACTGGTGATGTCGGTGATCTTCATGTTTGGTTCTGTTGCTCGTGGAATAGATTTATGGGACGTCCATGCGGCGCAGCCGCCGCACTCCCAGCAAGAAAAATACCACGGTTACGACCGCCGCGCCTCCGATGGCCACGGGCAGTTCGATCACCCGTTCCTCCAGGGCCGGGAAACTTGGCTCATCGATACCGCTCATGATCGCCAGGGTGTACCCCCGCACGCTCAGATAGTCCACCCCCTGGATGAATGAACTGATCACACCCTCCCACAGTAAGACGTAGATCAAAGCGAAGGGCAAAGCTCTTGTCGTCACCAAACCAGCCCAGGTGAAGATCGTGCCGTAGGCGGTCACTCCCGCCGCCAGGGCGGCCGTTACGGCCACGGCAGGCCGGACTTCGCCGTCGAACCCCAGCAAAGTAGCCGCGGCGCCGCTGATCACGAGCAGCGGTCCGCAGATGATCAGCGAAGCCACCACTTTAGGCAGAACGATGCGCCACCGGGCCAACGGCATCAACGCCAGATAACCCAGGGTCTTGTCTTCCAGTTCGTTGCCGAATGCCGACGTCGCCAACGCCATCGTGACTATTGGGAGTATCCCCGCCACCAGCATCCCGTCCAGCAAGACGTTGGTGAAGTCCTCGTTGAAGGTCGCGTCGCCTTTGGCCGCGAAATGGACGATGACGGACAGTCCCACGGGCAGAGCTGCCAGGAACAGGATCAGCAGCATACGCCATTTCCCCGTCAATTGGCGCACGGATAGCCTGAAGATCGCGCCCATCTAGCGGTCCACCACGTAGCTGAAGATACTCTCCAGCGAATCGTCCAAGGGCTCCACCCGCATCAGGCGGATGCCATGTTCTTGGGCCAGCCGGGGGATGGAACGTTGCAGGGTGCCAACGTTTCGGCTCAGGACTGTTAGTTCACCGTCCCTACCGACGCTAACCGAATCTATGTCATCGCTCCCGGCCAACGCCGCGGCCATCCGCCTCGGCGAGTCGGTGATCACACGGACCCGGTACGCCTGTTCATCCAGCTTTTCCCGTATGGCCCGAAAATCGCCGGCGGCGGCCAACTTGCCGCTCACCATCAGGAGGATAGTCGAAGCCAGAGTCTCAACCTCTTCCAAGATGTGGGAGGAGATAAGAATCGTCCGGCCCTGGTCGGCCAGCCTGGTCATGGTGTCGTGGAAATCCAGCCGTTGACGCGGGTCCGTGCCGTTCAGCGGTTCGTCCAAGACCAATACCTGTGGGTCGTGCACCAGCGCCGCGGCAAGCCGCATCCGTTGCCGCATCCCCCGGGAATAGGTGCCAAGCCGCCGGTCCTGGGCGTCTTCCAATCCGACCAGGCCGATGGCCCGCTTCACAGCCCCATCGATGGGATTCAGTCCATGCAGGCGGGCGGCGAATTCGACGAACTCCCGGCCGGTGTAAAACCCGTAGACCGCCTCATGCTCAGACATCACGCCAAGGTCGCTGTACAGTTTTGGGTTGTTGCGTGCTGGCTGTCCCAGAACGGTCACTTCGCCCTCGGAACAGGATGACTTCCCGGTGATCATGTGCAGGATCGTGGATTTCCCCGCGCCGTTGGGCCCCAGCAGCCCCGTGATGCCTGGCTGTATCTGAAAGCTGACATCATTGACCGCCACCACGCTGCCGAACCATTTGGAAACGCCTTTGACCTCGATGGCAGGAGCTTGGTCTTTGGAAGCGGTCATGCTGCTAGCCTCCTGTACCTTGACCAAAGCGCCAGTCCAAGTCCACCGGTCAAGAGGACGTACCACCCAACGGGAACGATCTTCGGTAATTCTCCGGACAGACGGGTATTTGGATCACCGCTGTCTTCGACGTCGACATCGAAGATCATGTTATTTACGTTGGAGGGCGCCCGGCTTACATCAACAAGGGTGAACCACTTGGCTGCATCTCCAGTGAGAGGCTCGCACTCCATGCCATCTTGGGGTTGTTGGCTCTCGTCACATCCGGTCAAGATCCCTCCCGCCGCCGCTGAGATCACGAACAGCCCGATGACGAATGCCGCCGCAAAAGCCCGCCGGTCGGTGAACGCCGCCACCGCCAGTGGCAGGGTGGTGATGAAGGCGGCCAACAGGAAGCCGGCCGCAAGGATCCGGGGAATATCCAGCCAGTTGTCCCGGATATATTCCATGGGGTCGGACGCCGATAGGACCAGTCCGGCCAACAGGACCAGCTGCCCGGAATAGACCAGAAGCAAGGTTATGGCGAAGAACGCCAGCCAGCGGCCCGCCACGTAATCTGTGATGCTGAGCGGCCGGACCAGATAAAGGCTGATCACACCGTTCCGCCGGTCTGGGCAGAGTAACTCCGGAGCGATGATGGCCGCGAAGATCAGCAGGACGATCGAGACGATCTGGTAGTAATCGTCGTGGCCCGGCAGGTCAAGTTGACCTTCTGACAGAGAGTTGATCAATGCCAGGATTATCGCCGGAGCCATGGCCGTTCCGAACAGAAGAATCGGCAGTACTTTGGCGCCGGCGCTGCGGCCCAACCCTAAAGTGGTCCGGAACCCGTCGAAGAAAACGGCTTTTCTAGCCCGCATCCGGCCTTCGCGTGGGCCGTCGTAGTGTTGGTACCCCAGATCAAAGAGCTCACCCGTTCGTTGGGCCATTACTGCTCGCTCCGGAAGATGTCGGTCAGCTGGTGCCTTCGGGGAGTCATGCGGCGCAGACGGGCATCTGCCTCGACCAGGGAATCGCGGATGGCGTCGTATTGCTCATCGTCGGTCACCTCAACGGCCAGCGACACTCCATCCAGTACTGCGTTGATGCCGCGCCCGGCAAGGGCCGTAACCAGTTCCTCTCGGTTGCCGTCCACGTCGATCAGGACGGTCTCGGTCTCGCGGGTGAATTGGGCCACTGCCCCCTCTTCCGTTACATGACCGTCTTCCAGCACGATTATCCGGTCGCAGGTACTCTCCACGTCTCCCATCAGATGGGAAGAGAGGACGATGCTGATGCCGAATTCATGGCCGGTGCGCCGGATGAGCCGCAGCATGTCTTCGCGGCCGCCGGGGTCCAGGCCTGCGGTTGGTTCGTCCAGCAGCACCACCACTGGGTCGTGGGCCAGTGACTGGGCCAGTTTCACCCGCTGCTTCATGCCGGTGGAGTACTGGCCGATGGGACGGTAACGCTCTTCTTCCAGGCCGACGTGCCGCAGGATGTCCGCTGCCCTGGTCCTGGCTTGAGACGGCGGAATACCGCTCACCTGGACCATGTGGGTGAGGAACTCGGAGGCGGTGATGGCGGTGGGCAGGCAGTCGTGTTCCGGCATGTAGCCAAGACGGGCCCGGATGCCCAGAGACTCGTAGGGCTGTTCTCCCAACACCTCGGCAGAACCGGACGTGGGTCTGAGCAGGCCCAAGAACAGCTTGATGGCCGTGCTCTTGCCGGCGCCGTTGGGCCCCAGCAGTCCGGTGATGCCATCTTGGACCTGGAAGTCCACGGACTCCAGGGCGATGGTCTGGCCGTAATGCTTGGTGAGCGATCTGGCTTCTAGTAGTGTAGGCACGGTCTAATTATACGCGGCGGCGCGACCGGGATACGCCGCCTGAAGGTAGGATTGCCGCTAGTACTATTTGACTAGTTGCGCCAGGCAGACCATAGTTGCAGCCGAACACTGAACTTGGAGGCAGGACATGGCGACACTGGTAACCGGCGGCACGGGATTCGTAGGGGCGAATATCGTTCGCGATCTGGCACGCAACGGTCACGATGTGGTTAGTTTTGACATCAACGGGCCTGACCAACTGCTCCAACATTTTGTTGGCGACGCATCATCGAAAATAACTTTCGTTCAAGGCGACATCGTTGATCCGGCCTCGGTGGAACGGCTGGGGCAAGAGCATCAGATCGACAAGATCGTTCACGCCGCGGTCTATACCGTGAACCGGGAAGCCTTGGAGATCGAACGCAGCCGCGACGTCATCGCGATAAATCTCGAGGGCACAGCCAACCTGCTGGAGTTGGCCCGCACTCAAAGGGTGAAACGATTCGTCTACGTCAGTTCCGGCGCGGCTTACGGACCGGCCCTTCCCGGAGACCAGACCCTGAATGAGGACACGCCGCCCGCCCCGGATTTCCTGTACAGCATAACTAAATATGCCAGCGAGATGATCACCCACCGCTACGGAGAACTGCACGGACTGTCCACAGTCAGCGTGCGTCTCAGCACTCCATACGGCCCCATGGAGCGTGTAACCGGCCACCGGGCTGTTATGTCGGTGTTTTACGACTGGACCGGACGGGCGGTGCGGGGGGAGAGCATCAACGCCGAGGACATGGACCAAGGCCGGGACTACATCTACATATCGGATATCGCCGACGGCATCCGCACCGTGCTGGACGCACCGTCCCTGCCCCACGGCCTCTACAACCTCACCACGGGGATATGGTTGACCTTTCAACAGATACTGGACGCAGTGATCGAGCTGTCTCCGGGGACAGATGTTGTAACTCCTGCTCCGAAGCCCCGGGGCGAAGGCTACTCCCGTGGCCCTCTCTCCGGCCACCGGCTCTTCGAGGACCTGGGCTGGACACCCAAGTTCGACTTGAAAGCAGGGTTGGCTGATTACATCAAATGGCGTCAGGAATCAGGCTTTCTTGATTAGCCGGTTTTGACAAACTCCGGTCACCGGCATAGGATTGGCGCCTCAGACGGCACGCCTACGAGCAGGAAATCCTCGAACGAAAAGGTGAAGTAATGGAATCCACAGGAATCTCACACATAGCAGTTTGCGTCAGGGACATGGACAAAGCCCTGGGCTTCTACCGGGACATCCTCGGCATGAAAGTCACCAAAGACTTCATGCAGGACACCAGCACCGGCGGTCTCACCCACACCTACGCGCACAAACGCAACAACCGCCGAACCGTATACCTGGACTGGGGCCAGCCCCAATTCTTCGTGATGACCAGCCACCCCGGAGACCAACCCGACGGCGACGGCATAAAGTTGGACCAGGTGGGCGTCAGCCATGTGTCATTCACGGTCAAAGACGTGAGAGCGCTGGCCGATCACTTGATCGCCAATGGCGTGGAGATCGCTGGCGGCATCGAGGCGTTCGCCGACGAGAGCGGACACGTCCGCACCTTCTTTGCCTTTGATCCAGACGGCATTCTGGTCCAGTTCGACAGCGGCATCGAGTCTTAACACAGGCTCCAGGCGGAGGGGAGTTTCATGGCCAGCCAGACCACGAACGGCAGGACGATCGATTGGGGCATTTTCGACTGGGTGGAATGGGATGAAAACTCCCCGTCCCAGATATTCGAAGACCGGCTCAAACTGTTGGAGTACGCCGACCAGCAGGATTTTTACGCCTACCACGTGGCGGAACACCACACCACGCCGCTCAGTGTCGCCCCATCGCCCGGTATGTATCTGTCTGCCGTGGCCCAGCGCACCTCCCGCATCCGCCTGGGTCCGCTGGTCTACCTGCTGCCGCTCTATAACCCCCTGCGCCTGATACAGGAGGTCTGCATGTTGGACCACCTGAGCAACGGGCGCTTGGAGTTGGGAGTGGGCCGGGGAATCGTCCCCTACGAGGTGGACCGGTTCGGAGTTGACCCAGGAGAAGGACGGGCCATCTTCGATGAGGCCCTGGCGGTGCTGTTGAAGGGGCTGAATAACGAAACACTGGACCACGAAGGCCAGTACTACAACTTTAAGGACATCAAGTTCTGGATCAGGCCCCACCAGAAACCCCATCCTCCCATCTGGTATGCCAGTGGGAACATCGAGACCGTGCCGTGGATGGCCCAGAACGGTATCCACACCAGCCACATCTTCGACACCAACGCCATCACCAAGAAGCATTTCGACCTGTATCAGGAGGAATGGGAGAAGCATAAAGGGGACCCGGGCAGGATAAACAGCGGGACCTCCGAGCCCAAGCAGGGTCAGACACGTCATATCTACATCGCACCCACTGACGCCGAGGCACGGGATGAGGCCCGGGTCGCCTGGAAAAGGTGGTGCGACAACATCAACTATCTGTGGGATATCGGAGAATCCGACTTCTTGAAATGGCTCTATGATTTCGACGCTTTGCTGGCTGACGAGAAGATCATCGTTGGCTCGCCCCAGTCGGTCAGGGAGCAGGTCTGGCGGGCCATAGAAGAATCAAGCATCAACTATTTCATCAGCGTCTTCGCCTGGGGCAACATCCCCCACGAAAAGGCCATGCGGACCATGAGGTACTTCGTGGACGAGGTCATGCCCAGCCCCAGGTAACGGCCAGGTATTCATCCCCCTGCCGTCATTCCGGCGGAAGCCGGAATCCAGTGGATTCAACTGCCAATGGCATAGCCCGAACGGTGGGCACAACGGTCTCTTCCGTGCCAGGATTGTATGCATCGAAATTGGCTTGCCTGGATTCCAGCCTTCGCTGGAATGACGTTTGGAATGACTGGCAGCGTAGGCCTCCGCCGGAATGACGAGCAAGGCAGGCCGCTCATTCTGGGTTGAGCAAGCGCCACCTACATGCATTTTGGCTTCTGGAATCGTTGTTTTGATGGTCGGCGATTGGATCGATCGGCTCTCAAATGCAGCGTAACAGCAATTTCTAGAAGCCGGTCCCATCCGATGGCGGGAGACTGCGTGGTCACCCGCAAGCACCCTGATCAACTCGTGATTGAGCAGTACAGGCCGAGGCGCCGCTGGGCTTAGGCGATTTCGGTCCTACAACCCAAACCGATTGCCGGAACGGCTAGAATCCATGCGCCAGACACGGCCCGCGTTAGGCGCGTCCGGCCACCGTCGAGACAAATCTGCCTGCTGTGGTGATCGGTCCGTGCCGAGGAAGCCGTTGCATGGCCTTGGCATATTTGGGATGCTTGGCCACGTACTCTCGTACTTGTTCCAAGGTAGCCCCCTTGGCCTTTAGGGTATCGGCCAATTCCTGCCGCGCCTTCAACTTCGCCTCGTACAGCTTCATCTGGACGCGGCTCTTTACGCTTACTTCGCCGTCGCCTGAGGTTTCGACCGGAAGGTATATGGCGTCTTTGTAATTGGCCACCACCAGGGACTGGACGCCGTCGCTCATGGTGCTGGGCATGCAACCGAAGGGCTTCAGGGAAATCACCATGTTGGCGTGGCCGTCCTTAGCTGCCATGATGTTCTTGCTGATTTCAAGGTGGCCTTCCCCGCCCCGTAGGTGCGTGTTGTAGTAGGCCTTGGCATACTCAGCCAGCTTCTTTTGGCTCGGCAAGGGCTCGGTTTTAAATCCCAGGGCCCATCTGTAGAAGTCGTACCAAAGGCGGTAGACGACTTTTAGCGCCTTGATCTTGCGGACCAGGCTCTTCTTGGACTTATCCAGCCGCATCCTTTCCTCAGCGTCTTGAGTGGACATGAAGATCAGGTACTCGATCCAGGTGCCAATTGGTTCAACCACTACCTCGGCGCCCTCGCTCTCCAGCCAACGGAACATATGATAGTTGCCGTCGCCCTCCGTCGTCTGGGCCCAGAACTCTCCGGTGATCTTCACCTTGGGCTTGGCTTGAGTGTAGTCCACGGCTATTTCGCCGAACAGTTTCTTGACCCGCCGGAGGGCTTTCCAAACGGAACGGTTTTCCCTTAGGGCATCTCCCAAGATGATCTTGGATTTCTCGATCACGCGGTCGGTCTCGCCGGGATCTTTCTCGTATGGGCGGACCTGGTAGCCCAGGTCGTTGACCAGGTCACCGATCAGCATTCCCCTGAGCATTGAAATGGCGAACCGGCCGTTCAACTGGATAGCCTCGTCTTCGGCGCTCTGGTTGAACCCCGCTCTCTGGTCGAAGAGCAGCACCCGAAATTCGTTGAAGCCAGCTTCCCGGAGGGCCTTGCGGAACTCGGCCTCGTACATCCCAAAGCGGCAGGGGCCGCATCCGCCCGCCGTGATGAACACGTAGCGGTCTTCGATGTCCTCCTCTCCCTGTTCCCGAAGTTCCTTCAGGTATTTAACTAGGTTGCCGACCGTGTAATAGCTGGGGTTACACTGGCCCCGGTTGCCAAGTTCCTTGCCCAATCTCAAGGAATCGTTATCTGGAGTGGGCAGGGGGCGCACGAGGTAGCCCATACCTCGCATGGCCTCGGTGACCAGTTGTTCGTGGGCAACGCTCAGTCCGCCAAACAGAATGGTCGTGGAGTCCCTCTGGTCCCGAGTAAAGGGGCGTTCAGGGGGTCTGGCGAAGTGACTCGCCGTCTCGGATTCCAGGCCCATTTCAGCGCGCAGTGCTTCTTCGTATTCGCGCGCCTTGGCCTCGATCTCCTCTTCGTTGAACACCTGGCTCATTTCCGATCCTCCCGGTTGGTTGGTCAGGTAGGGAAACAGCGCTCTAGTCAGCGCTAATCTCTTCTTCGGCCTTTTTCTTCCTCAACAGGCTGCTTTTGACCAACTCAACCGGTTGGGCGCCGGCACCGTTCTTGGGGATGTAGGCATTGTGTGGGTAGTCTCGGTTCGGCGAAGGGCAACTGGCGGACGAGTTGGCCAACTCCTCGTTCCCAGGGCCATGCCCGGCGGTTTCGTGGGCGTTCTCATCCAACAGGCTGTCGTAGACGCTGGAATCCGGCGCTGCGCCGTTGACGATCGGATTCCCAAGATTCGCGGCGACGGGCGCCTGCCCATTCTTGCTTTGGCCTAGGGGGGCAAACCCGTTGACGCCAGGCTGGGAGTTGTTGCCGTTGGTTTGCTGGAGGCTCGCCAACTCCAAGCGGGCCCGGTAGTCCTGGACCATCCGTTGCAGCTCGTTTTCGGAGTTGATCTGACGCTGGAGGTACTCTTGATAGCGCTGCAGGAAGTAGTCGATGGTCTCCACCCGGATTTTGATGAACCCCAAAGGCTTGTTCTCGTCGATGTCGTGGAAGGTGAAATAGGGGGTGCCGGTTGCCTCGATGATTCGCTCCACCACGTCGAAGATCGGGGCGTCTTGGCCGCATTTGAAATTGGACAGGTCTATGGCCACAAGGTTGGGGTGCCTGGCAACGAACTTCGCTGCCCAAAGCTTGAGGCTGGTGTTTTCGCTGTAAGCGTTCTTCCAAACATCCGTGATGTCCAAAGGATCACTGATAACCCCCGCCCGCACTTCGTCACCAAACAACCGGTCCAAGATGTCTTCGTCCCGGGGCAGGGAGTCGATGCTGAATATTGGGTAGCCCTTTTTCTGAATCTCCTCCGTGATCTCGTGGTTCAGGCCGGGGTCACTGTGATACGGCCGCCCCAGAAGGACCACGCCGACTTTCCCCTCCTGTTCCAACTGCTCCAAAACCCGCCGGGCGTCGGCTCGGAAGGATGTTTGAGAGTCCAGCCACACCTTGAACGCGATGTCCATCGCTTCCCTGTTTTCCTCGGCGGTAACGCCCAGAACATCGACGAAACAGTCGTGCATCTGTAGCTCAAAGATGGCACGCTCCTTCATGTCGAATCTGGGCGTTAGGTATTCAATTCCGTTCTCCTCAAAGATATCTCCTTCTTTGGTGAACGCAGCCCTTACCATGTCGGGGCTGATGGAAACCACCGGGCATGCGGCGCTGTCCAACGTGTTGACCAACCCACTGGGCGTCTTCCGGATGATGGGGAAGAAGATGATGTCCGGCTTCTTCATCTCCTTCTGGTCGAAGATCAAGTTGTGAACATGGGCAATGGTCGCTTTGCTGGGGAAGCACTGGTCGATGCTGCCTCGCCTGGATCCCCGGAACCACATCTGTGGCGACGTGTAGTCGGAATATATGATGTTGTGGGCATTCAGGCCCAGCGCCTCGAAATAGGCCTGGAAGAAGGGTCCGACGCTGTACATGTTCAACACCCGGGGTATGCCGATCTTGATGTTGCGGCGAAGCTCTCTGGTCTCGACGGAACTGGAAGAGGTTTCTTGCGCCTTCTTCCCGAAGCGGCCCAGGGCCCACCCCTGGGGACTCGCTGGTTCCTGTTGTTCTTCCGGGGTGGACACTGTTGGAGGGTTGAGACTCCGGAACGTTTGTACGGAGGCCCGCTCCACAAAGTTGGGATTCGCCCTCTTGATATCGTCTAGCTGGGCTTTCACCACTCGCATGTCATCCAGGTTCTCAACGGCGCCTTTCTCGCACGTGGCGATGATGAACCGGCGCCTCTTTCCCAGGGGCGTCTGGGTGTCTATGTATGTCCTTAGGCATTTGTTCTTGCAGTAATTGCACCGGGTGGACTCGTCTTTCGTCGCGGTAAACTCCAGGTTTTCAGCGGTGGCCAGCCCGACAAAGGAGGAGTCCTGGTCTGCTGCGACCCGCACAGCCTCCAGAGCCGCCCCGATAGCACCGCTCTCGCCGGCGTGTTGGTGGACCCTGATCTGGGCGCCGGGCACCTTGGATTTGATGAAATCGTACTGGGACTTGACGGCGGCCATGTTGTACTGGGTGCCGCCTTGGAGCACGAAGCGGGTGCCGAACTTACTCAGGTTGGGTTCGGCCACAACGTAGAGCCAGATGTTCTTGGGCAGCACCTTGGCCAGCCCGGCCATGATCTCCTTCTTTTCCCACCCCATCTGTTGGAAGTTGACGATGTCAGTTTCCATGAACACGGCGCAGCCGTATCCGAACACCGGAACCCGGTCGGCCTCAAAGGCAACGTCGGCGAATTCGCTCACCGAATAGCCGAACCGGGCTGCCGTACTCTGTAGGAAATAGCCGTTCCCAGCGGAGCACTGGGTGTTTAGACGGAAGTCTTTGACCTGGCCGTTGCTGAGCAGGATGACTTTGATGTCCTGCCCGCCCACATCGACGATTACGTCTACGTCCTTGTAGTAGTGCAGCGCTGATTTGGTGTGGGCCACCGTCTCCACTATGGCGACGTCTGCGCCCAGGGTCTCCTTCAACATGTCCTTGGCGTAGCCGGTGGTACCCACTCCCTGGACCTCAATAGTGGCTCCCCAACTTTCCACCTGCTCCCGCAGCTCCCGCAGGATGTCTTGGCTGTCCGCTATGGGATTACCCTGAGACAGTTGGTAGGCTTTGGCCAGCAGATTGCCCTGGGCGTCCATGATGACCCCCTTGGTGGAGGTTGAGCCGCCGTCGATGCCGATGAAGGCCTTCACCCGCTGGCCCTGAGAGAAGGAGGCCGGTTGCCACTCCTCTCGGGCAAAGAGCTTCTTGAACTCGGACAATTCCTCGGGATTCTGCCACAACCCGACGTCGCCGGAAGCCTCGCGCAACCGGCTCCGCCCGACCTCGATATAAGATTCCAACTCCTTGGTGCCCCGATACGCGCCGACGTGAGGAGCTTCTTCCTTGCCGAACAGCACCGACCCGATCGCGGCGTAGTATTGGGCATTCTCCGGGACCGCCACCAGGTCCTGAGGGTCGACGCCTTCAGGCAACTCGAAGTTACGCTCCTCCCAGAGTTTCAATATGTTGTGTGTCCAGCAGTCTTTCAGCCCGGGAATGAAGGTGTTGGGGCCTCCCAGGAGAAGTACCTTAGGGCGAAGGGTGTTCCCCCTGGTGAGCACGCTGAGGTTCTGCTGGACGATGGCTTCAAACAACGAGGCCATCAGTTCGCCTGAAGGCACGCCCTGCTTCTGAAGGCCGTTAATGTCCGTCTCGGCAAAGACGCCGCATTTTCCGGCCACGGGATGGAGTTCGATGTCCAGGTATTCGAGGCTTTCGAGGTCTTCGGCGGAGAGCATCAACTTGCCGTTGATCTTGTCGATGACGGCGCCTGTGCCACCGGCGCACTTGTCGTTCATGCTGGGAATCTTGCGCTTGGAACCCGTTTCTTGGTCGGTGAACCAGATGATGATCTTGGCGTCCTGCCCCCCCAACTCGATGACAGAACCGGCCTCCGGCTCCAGGTGCTCGGCGGCGAGGGATACAGCGTTAACCTCTTGGACGAACTTGGCCCCGAGGATGTCGGTCAACATGCCGCCGCCGCTTCCGGTGATGAATATACGAAGCTCTTCCTGGGGGACGGAGAAGGCCCCCTGGATGCGCTGCAGGAAGTCCAGCACCTTTTCCGGCTGCTTCGCTTGGTGGCGCTGGTAATCCTTCCAGAGAATTTCGTCGGACTTGGGGTCCATGACCACGGCTTTCACGGTCGTAGAACCCACGTCCAAACCGATGATCAGTCCGCTTTTGTCGGATTCAGGCATCCAGACCTGGCCTTGAGTATGGGTACCATTACTCTTGTTATCCATCTAATCCTGCCCGAGTAAGAACCCGCAGAAAATGCAATCCACGGATTCAGGTTCCGGCCTTCTTGATTGAGTGACCGCCTTAGTCTTTGGCCTTGAAAGGGGTCGGCGTCACAGCGACTCTCGCATTCCAGCCCATGGTCTCAAGGGAACCGGCTTGGGAGGGTACCAAAATTCCTCTCATTCCGAACTCCACTAGACCTCTAACCAACTGGTCCACCGCCGGTTGCGGCTGCTTAGAATTGGTGAGCTGGAAGACCACTTCCTTTACTGCCCCTATGACGGAGTAGGAGGTCAAACGGGTGTCGCATGGTCTTACCAGGTTCATGTTTATTCCCAGCTTCAGCGACCGTTCGATCATTTCGGCAGCATCGCCGTAGAATTGCTGCAATTGCTGCTCCACCGAGGAGTGCAGACTGCCGCGGTGGTGCACCAGGATGCGGGTGAGGTCCTTTTCCTCTAGGACCAAGTCCAACACTCTGGTCAGGTTGTCCTGAATCTGGATTATGGGGTCTGGAGCGCCAGGGGCAACGGAAATCGGCCGTACAGCGTCATGGAGGTCTTGGAAGAAGGAGTCTAGGATGCTCTGGAGTAGATGCAACTTGCTGTCGAAGTACTGATAGAAGGTACTTCGAGCGATGCCGGCGGACTGGACAATCTGGGAGATTGTCGCTGCGTGGTAACCGTAATCAGCGAAAACCTGCTTGGCGCAGGATACCAGCCGCTGCCCTCTGGAAGCTGAGAACGATTCCTTCATCTTCTCGCATTCCTATATTGGTTAACGGATAGATTACACTAATAACGTTGATTGTTGGGAACATAGATGTCAAGACAAACTTGCCGAAAATGACCGGTTATTCACTGTAACCTGTAATTCGGGTATTGGGTTGGAGGTCTCGAGAAGCCTATCTGCGCTCGGATATCGGTTGGGCAGCTCAACATGACGGGGCCACTGCCGTCGACTGGATCACATCCGCGAACGGTGAGACCACGGACGTCGCGAGAAATGTCCGCGGAGGTCTTAGGGAAGTGGGATCCATCAGAGACTCCCAAGCCGAATGTAACAGTATCGGGTGCCGTCAGAATGGCCGAATCTCGCTACGCATGACCCACGGCTGGCATAGGTGCGATATACGCCCCCCGGTCCGTTTCCGCCTCCGAAGTGGAACTGGCATTTGCCCACAGCCTGGCTCAAGGAATCGGTTGCACCCGTGAACGAGAACTTTCGGGGTTCCACATGATCAGTTCTGCCTCACTGTTGCCTTCCGTCACCATAGGGTGGTTGCGCCGGTCGATATTGAAAGTTGGCTTTTCACGCTGCCGAACTCAGGGAAGTCTCCGGCCGGTTAGACACCCAGCTGCGATACCCAAATGATTTGGCGGTGACTCCAATAACGAGGTGGGGACTGATCGGACTATTGTGGGCAATAATTTGCTGCCGGCTTTTCATGAGACCGTGTGCATGATAAATTGTTATGTAAACCAATTAATCCTGCCAGTCGATGAAATTCAGCCGAGGCTGTATCTCGTCGCTCTCGGCCAAACGATAGTCCATCTTAAAAGTATTCCATCGGACCCCGAAAAACGTTCCGAGGCGTTTTTCCGTCCGGTGCACCCTGTATCCCTAGTGACACTCAATTGACCTCCTCCTCCTTCATCTCTAAAGAGGCGCGTCCCTATCCCCTGGTTTGGCTGGTCGCCGCCGCTGTCTTTCCGGTTTTACTAGGAACTCTCTTGATCGGATTGGTTCTCGGGGATTGGTGGCATCTGGCTGGGTATTTCTGGTATTTCATGCCTGGTTCATTTCTGCCTCAAGACCCTGCAGTCATCTATGCAGGAACGGTTTACAACCCCGGTTTGGTGGTGCTCTTATTTGGCCTAACTACAGTGACAGCGTCTGTAGTCGACTATTGCATCCTGAGAAGGGTGCTGGGGATTGAAAAGCTTGAGCCGTTGAGACAGACGTCGTTCTACCAAGCTGCGGTTCGCTGCTTCTACTGGCGGCCTTGGTGGACCATCGTAGTCTTCGCTTTCACGCCGCTCCCTTACTTCCCAGTCCGGGTGTTGGCCTTGAGCTCTAAATACCCACTCATTCCTTATGTCTCTGCCAACTTGGCCGGCCGGTTGCCCCGTTACTATCTCCTGGCGATCGGAGGAGCATGGGTAGCAATCCCTCTGACGTATCTCCTGTTGATGGGCTTCGCGATGTCGCTGGTGCCGTGCATAGCGATGCTTTGGCTGCGTCGTAAACCTGCCTTAGCTTAGGACGCGACCGCCTGAAGCCTCTGGCTGGGCCCGCCATCAACGCACCCTCCATTCAAAAAGGTGGCGTGTCTGTATCTGGTCCTCGTCATATCTTCCCCAGGGGAGAATGGCTCAGCATTACGATCGAAGATATCCGTCGTTTCCAATTCGAGTTTGGATTTTGTCTCGTCCCGGCCGCCCCTGACCGACACGTTTCCATTTGGGAGTAGCGTTGCGGCGTGCCATTTACGCCAGCTCGACATATCGCCGACTCTTCGGAAATGATCCTCCGCTGGGTTGTAGATATATGCCTTGCCCGACTCCGACGTAATCAGTAGTTCATCGCCGATCCAGGTCAACCCTGAGTCGGAGCAGCCTGTGGACTCTGAATTTAATGTGAACGTACCGGATTCGGGGTCGAAAGACTCTGGGTTGCATCTCGACGTGTAAACCCCAGGACTCGAGCTCGCTCCGCCGATAACAATCACCTGGCCCGATGGCAGCAAGGCTCCTGCGCGTTCTTGGCGTTGGAAAAGAACTGGTCGATGTCATTGGGATGGGGGACTATCGTGACGAAGATGTTCCATAGTTCGCCGTCCGATATCGCCCGGCACAGCCCATCTTTATGACCTACATCCAGGGGCTAAAGCCGCACATGTTCCCCTTCCAGCACCACTGGTTCGATACTCATCGGCGTTCCTCAACAAAGGCCTGGCGAGCTAGGCAGATCGATCAACGGACAGCCATCGTATTCCCGAGGGCTGGACGGGTCAACATAAACGATGTCCCTGCACCGTGATGATGCAATCGCATCAGACGAATGGTTAATCCGCATCTGTCGGCCATCTTCAGGTCTGGGTACAGTTGGAGATTATTGAGGGAGTGGGACGTGAGGCGGCGGTCTTGATCGCTCCCAGTAGACTTTCATGCAGAGGAGAATGATGCCAGACAACGGAATAATGGCCCACCATAGGATGAAATTCGGTGTCTTTATGGCGCCCTTCCACCGCATCGGAGAGAACCCGACCCTGGCTCTGGACCGGGACCTGGAACTGATCCAGTGGCTGGACCTATTGGGTTATGACGAAGCCTATTTCGGCGAACACCACAGCGCCGGCTGGGAGACCATAGCCTCGCCTGAGGTATTCATCGCCACTGCGGCGGAGCGCACCAAGAACATAAAGCTGGGCACCGGCGTAATCAGCCTCCCCTATCACCACCCCTACATGGTGGCCAACCGGATGGTGCTCTTAGACCACCTGACCAAAGGGCGGGTGATCCTGGGGGTCGGACCCGGCGCCCTAACCTCAGACGCCGTCATGCTGGGGCTGGACCCGGCCCGGCAGAGGGAGATGATGGATGAGTCGCTTGACGTGATCATGCGGCTCTTCACCGAGACCGAACCCATCTCCCACAAGAGTGACTGGTTCACCCTGAACGAAGCAGTGCTCCAGTTGCGGCCCTACCAGCGACCCCATATGCCCATCGCCGTGGCTTCGGCCCAGTCGCCGGCGGGCCCGACGCTGGCCGGCCGACATGGACTATCCATACTCTCGCTAAGCGTGCCACGCGACACGGTGCGGCGCACCAGTCTGGCTGAACTGTGGTCCATCGCCGAGGAGACGGCTGACAAGCATGGCAAAACTGTCCGGCGGGAAGACTGGCAGTTGGTCATACCCTGTCACTTGGCCGAAACCAGAGAGCAGGCGAAGGAAGACGTGAGGGTGGGCGGCGGACGCCTGATCAAAGAGTACTTCGGCGATATATTGGGGAACGACGTCCCGGATGTGCCCGAGGACCAGGTTGTCGATTTCATGGTGGACAACAACCAGTGGATCGTGGGCACCCCCGATGACGCCATCGCCGCCATAGAACGGTTGCAGGAGATCAGCGGGGGCTTCGGCGGCCTCATGATCCTGGTGGCTGACTGGGCCACCCGCGAGAAGATATTGCACAGCTATGAACTGCTGGCCCGCTACGTGTTCCCGCACTTCCAGGGGACGTTGGCCGGCATAGAGAGCACCGCCCGCTGGGCCAGCGAACGGAGGTTGGTCATGCAAGGCGGCCGCCTGGCTGGCCTGAAGCGTGCCGACGAACAGTACTACGACGGCAAGAAGTAGGCGCTAGTCAAAGCCGAAAACCAAACGCCCAGGCCCAGATATCTGGGCCTGGGCGTTTCTGTGCGACCGGCAAGGCCGTTGGAATGGACATGCCTCCACTGGAGCGGTACCATCTTTGAGGCTGATTTCGGTCGTTTCACCCCTCTGATCAAAAAGGTGGTCTCGGCGCCCCATGCTTTCTGCTCGCCCCCTCATGTACTTGTGAATCTGACAAACTTGGGCCGCGCCGCCGGACCCATCTCCATACTCCGTGAGCGCAACTTTGGCCTTATCTGGTCTGCGATCACCACGTCCCAGATGGCGTCCCAGATGGAAACGGTGGTGGTTGTCTGGTATGTGCTGAACCTGACCGACTCGCCCTTCCTTGTTGGTCTCACGGCTTCGGCCCGGTTGGGATTCAACTTTTTGGCCCTGTTTGCCGGAGCCACCGCCGACCTAGTTCCGCGCCGCACATTGATGGTCATAATTCAGTCAGTGTTGGCGGCTCTCGCCTTGGTCATGCTGGTGCTGATCGTCTCCGGTCTTATCGAAGTCTGGCACATCTTCATGATCACGTTGGCGGCAGGGTTGGCCCGCATATTTCAGATGCCAACGGCCCAGTCGCTGGCGGTGGACAGTGTTGAGCCGCCCCGCATCTCCAACGCCGTCGCTCTCATCAACGCGGGTTCGAATATCGCGCTGGTCGGTGGACCGATCATTGGTGGGGTCCTGTTCGATATGTTCGGGCCTGAAGGCGCCTATGTGCTGGTGGCCTCGCTGTATATATCCAGCGGACTGGCGACACTGGCCATGGGGTATACGCGGGTGAGTGAGAGCCAAAAGGGGGAGTCGGTGTTCGCCTTGGTTGCCGAGGGGTTGAGGTACGTCAAAGGTGAGCAGTTGCTCTGGTCGGCACTTCTTATCGCAGTGATCTTCAACATCACTGGGTTCTCATTCCATACGACCTTGGTCCCCATCTTTGCCAGAGATGTGTTGAGCCGCGACTCCGTGGGGCTGGGTATCCTGATATCTTCCTTCGGCATTGGCGGCCTGGTGGGTTCCATGTTCTGGGCGGCAATGCCGGACTTGAAGCACACGGGGATGCTCTGCATCCTGGCGGTATGCGGCTGGCACTCCACAATGATCGTGTTTGCCGCATCCACCAACTTCTACCTGTCGGTGGGCATCCTGGTGGTCACCGGAATGTTGTTCTCGTCTAGTCTGGTGCTGGTGCTCACAGTGCTGATGAAGACCGGACGCCCCGAATTTAGGGGGCGGCTGATGGGACTACGGACCCTCGCCATCTACGCTCACGCCTTTGGCAGTCTGGCCGCAGGGGCCGTGGCGGGAATGCTCGGCGCTCCCACTACGGCGGTTATATCGGGGATATTCGGCATATCCATGATGATCGTGCTGGCCCTGATAGCGCCCAAGCTCCGCCGGTTTTAGGACTACACCTGGGCCCATCTGGGCACCAAGTCCGAGGCATTCCTAACCTCGGCAGCGGTCCCACGGGCATTGGGCTCAAAGGTCTCCAAGAGACTCCAGAACCCATCGGAATGGTCCAGTCTCCGGCCGTGGCACAACTCGTGTACCAGAACATATCGCGCCAACGGCTCTTCTAGGAACAGCAGGTTCCGGTTCAGGCTGATGGATTTCTCGGCGGAACAACTGCCCCACTTCGTCCTCTGACGCCGCACCGACACCCGGCTGAACGGCAGCGAAAGCTCTGTGCTGAGCTGGCTTAACCAGGGCACCAGCACAGCCTTTGCCCGCCTCTGGAGCCACTGGTTCAACGCGCCGGCTACTGGTATGGGGTCATCAACCGGCCCGGTCAACGAGAGCAAGTTTTCATCCCGCTCCGATACCTTCACCCGCTGATCACCGGACGGGGAATACTCTACCGGCCAGTTCTCGCCCAGCAGACCAAGTTGGACGGTCTCCGGGCGCTTCAGCTCTTCAACCGGGCGGGTCTTTTCTAGGCTCTTCCTGATCCAGTCTTCCTTTGACTGGAGGATCTGGGGAATCTCCGACCGCTTGAATCTGACCGGGATGACAACCTCAAGTCCCGCCCACGACGACACTTTTATGGTCACGCGCCTGGCCCGCTTGCTTACGCGGACGTTGTAGTTCGGAATGGTCCAGTCTTGACTCATTCTTAACAGATTACACCAACAGAAAAGTGGCCAACCTCATGTAGATCGGCCACTTTTTTACGAACTCTAGGCACTCCGGTCTGGGTTCATCCGCTCTTAGTAATGGCGGAGCTCCACCACGTTGTCGTCCGGATCGTAGATGTAGAGGGAGATTCCATCTCCGTGGGAACCCCAGCGTTTGCCGGGCCCTGCCTGGATCGCCACGCCCATGGCCTCGAACTTGGCCTTCAGTTCTTCCATGTCGGTGGGTTCGATGACCATGCAGAAGTGGTCCAGGTTCTTGATGCCGTCTTTGGCGATGGGCTCTTGATCGGAGCCGAAGAAATCTATGATCGTGTCTGCATTGATCCGGACCGAGGGAAACCGGATCTCGCCGGCCCGCCATTTCTCCACCCGTTCTGCCTGCAGGCCGAGCACCTCTGTGTAGAACCGGAGGGACTCTTCCACATCCTTGTTCCGCAGAACGATGTGGTCCATCTCCGTGATCTTGACCAGGGGTTGGGATTTCACCGAAGTCTTACTCTGGGTTTTCGTAGCCATGGGTCCCTCCTGCCTGATATTGAGGTTCCTAATATCTGGGACAAGTATACATCTTGGGAAGAAAACCGAACATGGGGTTCAGCTTTGGGATGGATCGAGTATGACGATGGGAAACCGCCGGGTCGTCCGGGCCTGGTAGCCCTCGTAACCGGCATAGCTCTCGACGAACCTGGGCCACAGCCGCTCCCGGTCTACGTCCGAGGCGATATTGGCCTCACCGTCCCAGCTAACCGGACCGATCTGGACGCGGACCTTAGCGTCATTCCTGATGTTCAGAAGCCAGTCCGGCGCCTTGGGATGACCGCCGCGGGAGGCGATCACGCAAGGACTCCCGCCGTCCATGATGTACAGCAGCGGCACGGTCCACGTCCGCTTCGTCCGGCGTCCGCTCGTGGTCAAAAGCAGGAAGCTTACGTTGCCTCTGTGGGACACGAACCGACCCCTAAGGAGAACATAGAGCCACCGATGGACCCTGCTCAGCATGGCTCCCATCTTGAAGCGGGGCTGCTTTGTCTCAGCCAATCCGAGTCTCCCAAAGAGTAGAATGCCGCCGGTAGGTTAACGGCGTGTTTACTTTCGGTTAATATTATATGAGGCACATAGAGGGCCTTGGGCCTGACATACGCCTCATAAATGACCAAACTGCCCCGGGAGTTCCACCCACCCCATGCCTCTGGTTTCCACCTCAGACTTGGCTGTCCATTACGGCGCCGACATCATCTTCTCGGGCGTCGATCTGGACATCAACGAGCGCGCGCGCATCGGCATCGTCGGCCCTAACGGGGGCGGCAAGACCTCGCTTCTGAGAGTATTGGTGGGGGAGCAGGACGCCAACGAAGGCCGGGTCTCACGCTCCAATGGTATCCAGGTGGGTTACGTTCCGCAGCATCCGCAGATGGATATTGACGGCACCCTCCGCCAAGAGATCATGCGCGCTTTTGACGAAGTGATCTCGTTGGAAAAAGACCTGGAGGTTGCTTCATCGGCAGGCGGCGATTCGGAAGAAGCAGGCCGGCGCTACGCCGATCTGTTGGAGCGGTATGAAGCCTTGGGTGGCTACGACTACGAACGCGCGGTGGAGCGTATGGTGGACGGCCTTGGACTCCGGGCGGAAACCCTGGACTCCCCTGCATCGTCGGCCAGCGGTGGCGAGCGGACCAGGGCCGCACTGGCGAAAGCCCTGCTGGGCAATCCGGACCTGCTGGTGCTGGACGAGCCGACCAACTACCTTGACCTCAAGGGCGTCACCTGGCTGGAGCGCTACCTCACCCACTTCGCACCGGCGGTGGTAGTGGTTTCCCACGACCGTTATTTCCTGGACGAGATGGCAACGCAGATCTGGGAGATGGACCACGGCCGCATGAACACCTTCCCCGGCAACTTCTCCAAGTACCGGATACTGAAGGGCGAGCGCGACCTACGCCAGGCCAAGGAATACGAGGCACAACAGGAATTCATCGCCAAGGAACAGGCGTTCATCGACCGGTACCGCGCCGGACAGAGGTCCCGGGAAGCCAAAGGCCGGGAAACACGCCTACAGCGCCTGGAGCGGATAGACCGCCCCGATTCGGACCAGTCGATCTCTCTGAAGTCAACTGGCGCCACCAGGACCGGCCAGGTGGTACTGAGCACCAAGGACCTGAAGGTCGGCTATACCGAGGGAGACGAATCAACCGAGCTTTTGAAAGTCCCGGACCTGAGATTGGCCAGAGGCTCCCGCACCGCTGTGATCGGAGACAATGGCACCGGCAAGTCCACCTTCATCAAGACGGTGCTGGGAATGGTCCCGGCCCTGGAAGGCTGGGTGGCTTTGGGTCAGGGCGTTAAAGTCGGTTACTACAGCCAGGGGTTGGACTCTCTGGTTGATGAGCACACCGTCTTGGACTCTTTCTTGGAGATCAAGAACATGCCCTTTGAACAGGCCCGGTTCTACCTGGCCCGGTTCCTGTTTCAGGGCGACGATGTCTTCCGGGAAGTGGGCGCGTGCAGCGGAGGCGAGAAGAGCCGGTTGGCTTTGGCCCGTCTGCTGATCACCGGACCCAATCTGTTGGTCATGGATGAGCCGACGACCCATTTCGACATACCCAGCCGGGAAGCCCTGGAACAGGTCTTGCTGAGCTACCCGGGCACCATCTTGCTGGTGTCCCACGACCGCCATTTGGTTTCACTGCTGGCCGATTCGTTGCTGGTCATGGCCGATGGCAAGGCGGACGTATTCGAGGGCACATTCGAGGAGTGGTCGGACGCTCAACGGGCGGCTGAAGCAGAGGTAACCGCCGCCAGGGTCAGGGAGAGGCCAAAGCCTGCGCCACGCCCCGAACCGGCCAAAGCACAGGGCCCAAAACGCCGGAACCCAGCAGCGCCCGTTATCGATTTCGAACAGGTCATTGTAGACTTGGAAGACCGCCTGACAGAGATCGAAAACCAACTGCAAGAAGCCACTGAGAACCAGGACTTTGAGGAAATGACCCGGCTTGGCGAAGAGCACATCCAGACCCAAGCAAAGCTGGAGCAAAGCCTGGAGGAGTGGGACTCCTAACTCGACCCTGGAGTCCACCTAGGCTTTTGCACTGTCATTCTGAGGAGAGCCGCAGACCGACGAAGAATCTGCCATTCCGGCCTTGCCAGACCTTTCGCTTCACTCCGTGTGATATGGGATGGGGCAGGGTGGGCCAGGCCGTGGCACGGGACAAGAATGGATAGAGCCCCGACTGGTGGGATCGGGGCTCTATCCGAAAGAGTAGGGACATTTTCCTGAGGCCGTAACGACCAGAGTCTGCTAAGCCAGTTCCTTGTCCCAACCCGTGTTGAATTCCACGAAGTTACCGGCTGGGTCTTCACAGAATATCTGCGGCAGACCGGCGGTCCCAACCTCGTAAGGGATGCCCTCCGCTTCCAGGTGGGCGGCGATCTCGTCGAGGTCACCGTCCATGGCGAAGGCGATGTGGCGTCCCAGCCGCCCCGGCCTCAGGCCGGGATTCAGCGGCATCTCCGTGGGTCCAAATCCAGTTAGGTCATCCCGGACAGCGATGTGCAACTCATTGCTCAGCGATGCGAACCATATCCCCTTGCGCCCGGTATTGGGCCGCTTGATCTCGGTTAGTCCCACCACCCGGCTGTAAAAGTCGCGGGCCTGGTCAACATCGTTCACTACAACCAGTTGATGGTGAATGAGCGTGGTATTCAGCATTCTTCTTTACCTTCCGATCGTCAGCAGTTGGCTCACCATGAAATCAGAGCGGCGCCTGGAACCAGCCGGTATTGATCTCGATGAAATTGCCCGAGGGGTCTTCGCAGAATATCTGCGGCAGACCGGCGGTCCCACGGTGGTAGGGAATCCCCTCTTCTTCAAAGACGGCAGCAACTTCATCCAGCGTGTCGGAGACTGTCAGCGCAACGTGGCGTCCTTCAAATCCCCGGTCCCGGCCGTTGAGACTCATGTCCGTCCGGCCGTCTTCCACGTAGTCGGGCCGCACCATGCAGTGGAGTTCGTTGGCCTCGATGCCGAACCAGACGATGGACATGTTCTCGTCCGGCTTCTTGATCTCCGGCAGCCCCATGATCCGGGTGAAGAAGTCTCTGGTCTTCTCCGCGTCATTGACCACCAGAGTCATATGATGGATCGATTTTGCAGTGACCATGCGATACCTCGCCGTGTCGTTTTCTGTTCTTGTTAAACGGGGGCTTCTTCCAGTTTTTCGGGAAACTCGCCTTGCCAGCCGTTCTCCCGGTAGCGGGCGTCGGGAGTCTCGTAGTAGACCTCGTTCTCATTGCCGTCGGGGTCTGCGAAATAGATGCCCATGGAACACTGGTTCTGGCGGATGCGGAGAATCTCCACGTTCTTTTCCTTCAAGCGCTTGTGCATCTGGCGCAGGTCGTCGAAGGAACTCATCAGCCAGGCATTGTGGTTCGTTCCCACCCGGTTGTCGTCTGGACCGGCGGCGTCAGGGCCCAAGGGGCTCATGGCCAACTCGTGGGAGAGGTCGTTGGTGCTGAGGAAGAGGATGGTCTCCCGGCGATGGGTAACCTCCAGGCCAAGAACTTCGGTGTAAAACTCCTCAGATTTCGCCATGTCCTTTACACGGATGTTGATATGGCCCAATTGCGCTGGCTTCACCATCTGGTCCATCTCCTATGGGTGTCTTGCTCTCGGGGCCCAGCGAAAGATTAGGCGGGCCCCAGTCTTGCGGAACAAGATAGCGGAGAGGGTGTATCAGCGGTGAGAGCCAAATGGCCCAGGAACCAAGGGCCGAAGGTCACCCTTTGGAAAAAGAAGAGCCCCGCCCTTCAACCGAAGGACGGGGCTCTTCTCTATCTCGAAATGAAAGAGTCTGCCTGTAAAGCGCTTAGCGCTTCCGGAGTTCAGCAACCCTCTTGTACTGATCGGGCCACTCGGCCGCGCCGTCAAGCTCGGTCTGGGCGTGGATCGGCCAGTAAGGGTTCCGGAGGAGTTCCCGTGCCAACAAGATGACGTCGGCATCGCCGTCGTCCAGGATCTTCTCCGCTTGGGCGGACTCGGTGATCAGACCAACGGCACCGGTAGTGACCTCAGCCTCGCTGCGGATGCGGGCTGAGAACTGGACCTGGTAGCCGGGATAGGGGGTCAACTGCTGGGTAGACGAGTTGCCTCCCGAGGAACAGTCGATCAGGTCAACCCCGTCTTCCTTGAGCCAGCGGCTGAATTCCACGCACTCATCCACGTCCCAGCCGTTATCCATATACTCGGTGGCCGATACCCTGACCAACAGAGGCATGGAGTCTGGAATGGCGTTGCGCACGGCCCGGGTGACCTCACGGGGGAAGCGTACCCGGTTCTCCAGAGAACCGCCGTACTCGTCCGTTCTCTGATTCGACAGGGGAGACAGGAATTCGCAACCCAGGTAGCCGTGGGCCATGTGTAGTTCGATGACCTTCATCCCCGCGTTCACTGCCCGTTTGGCGCCGTCGGCGAAGTCGTCCACCACCTGGTTAATATCTTCCAGGGTCATCTCGCGAGGGACATCCCAGTCTTCCTGGAAAGCGATGGGACTTGGCGCGATGTTGTCCCAGCCGCCATTGCTGGAGTTCAACTGTTTGCCGCCCTCCCAGGGCTTGTCGTGGCCGGCCTTGCGTCCGGCGTGGGCCAGCTGGATGGCCGGCACCGATCCGTTGCCTGCGATGGCATCGACCACCGCGCCCATGGATGCAACGTGACTGTCGTCCCAGATTCCCAGGTCCCAGGGAGTGATGCGGCCGTCAGGACGGACAGATGACGCTTCTAGCATGACCAGCCCGGCCCCGCCCACCGCGCGGGTGCCGTAGTGGACAGTGTGCCAAGGGCTGCAATGGCCGTCTTCAGTCTCTGCGGAATACTGGCACATGGGCGCCACCCATACTCGGTTGGGGATCTCTTCGCCCCGGATGGTGATCGGCGAGAATAGCTTGCTCATGTTTCTCCTGGCCTATTATTTCGACTACCCCAAAGGGGCGCTTTGGACTATCCACAAAAAAACCCCAGCTACTGCTGAGGCGTTCTATTGAACAAGGGCCTGAAAAGAAGAACTATTCTGACCGCCGAAGTGGTGTTTGGAAAAGTAGTTGGGCAAAAAAATAAGCCCCCGTTTCTTGGGAACTTGCCAAGCATCTTAACATAAAGGATTCGACGTTGTCAAGTGTTTGTGCTTGGATCCGTTGAATAGGTCAAGATTCGGTGGACCCATCATGGTCGCGCAAAGCGTCCTTGTATTCTTCTTGGGTGTCCAGGTCGTGGAAGGACTTCAACCCACCCGGGAGATGTTCGAAGTCGCTTTCCGAAAGCTTAGTCACCCGGCAGTGTGAGACCAGGGCTCGCATGGAGGTGTTTCCCTGGGCCAGCAGTTCCTCGGCGATGGGAAGACATGATCTGCTGTAGAAGGCATGGAGGGTCTGCAATCTGCCGTCATACTCGGGGATGACGGCGTCGCAGTCCAGCAGATGGCCGGACATGCTATTAATGACTTCTACTTGCAGGAACGGCATGTCACAGGCGGCCACGAAACACCAGGGCGCCTGGCTGTTGGAAAGGCCCCGGACGAGGCCCACCAGCGGTCCTTGAAGCGGCATATCGTCTTCGAGTATCTCCACATCAAGGCCGCTCAAGGACCTCCGGTCACGGGTGACGACCATCACCTTGCGAAAGACCGGACGCAGCGCATCCACTGCTGCGCCGACAAGGGATGAATCGCCGAAGGGCAAGCTTGCTTTGTCGGCGCCCATGCGCCTGCTGTTGCCACCGGCTAGGATGATGGCATCAAACTGGGAGAGGTCCGGCAACTCCGCCAAAGACTTTCGAGCGGGCCTAGGTCAGATTCCGGGGGACGAAGCTCATGGTCTGTTTGTACTCCGATTCCCTTGTCCTCGTGACGGTGCCTTTGCCCAACTTGTACCGGTAGCGGTTATTGATCGGGTCCGCTTGGCCCGGCGCTACGGAATTCGCGGCCATGTCCAACCGTCCCTGCCCGAAGAGGAAGTAGCTGCAGGTCACGCCGGACGGCACCTGGTCGGTGACATAGGCCACGGCAGAGAACTTGCCGGAGGACCGCCCTCCGGTTTGGGTGAGAACATTGTCGTTCTTAACCTCTACCCAGTCACCGCTTTCGACGCCCCGGGATGCCGCGTCGGCCGGGTTGATCTCCAATATATTTGCCGGGAAGCGCTCCCACCGGTAGGGGATGCGGATGTCGTCGAACTGGGACTGCCAGTGTTCGTTGATCCGCATGTTGGTCACCCAGAGTTCGTCTCCCTGGGGCGCGAATTCCCGCTGGAAAGGCTCAACGTTGTTCCAGTCTCCCTTGGGGAAGACCGCCTTGCCTGAGGCTGTGCCAAAGCGGTCTTCATGTATCCGCTCGGTGCCGACCAGGGCCCCGTTTTCCAGCTTGATCGGGCACTGTATCCCTGTGGTGCCCAATTCCCGCAGTAGGTCGTGAGCGCGTCTGCCTTGGGAGCGTGCCATCTCCACCAGAGCGGCATAATCGTGGACACCGCCCTTGGAGCGCTCTGCCGCTTCCTCGAAGATGTCGTTGGAGTCCTTCCAGTCGAACCCATCGAAGCCCATGCGCTGCGCGACCTGAGCGATGACCCACCAGTCTGGTTTGGCCTCGCCGGGCGGCTCCATGAACTTTGAGTACATCCGCAGGCGGCGTTCAGCTTGCATCCGGGCAAATTCTTCTTCGCCCCAGGGCGCGGCCGGGAGCAGAATGTCTGCGTCTTGCGTAAGGGCGTTGCTGTAGATCTCCTGTTGGACCAGCACCATGCCGTCGGCATCAACTCGTTCTTTCAGAACGTTCAGGGCACTGTCCACATCGAAATCTTGGCTGCCACCGGGGAAGGCATCACCGCGGGTTAGCCGCGGCCCTTTCTGCATCTGTGCTCGCACCGTTTGGGCCAGGTAATCTGAGCCGCCCATAGCGGAGAACCAGGTGCTGCCGATGGCCCACATGAACCGCAGATTGCCCTCGGCGGCCCAGCGGTCGACGTTCAGTTCTATGGTGTTGCCTTGGTAGCTGTCCGGTGATTTGTCCTTGGGATAACCGGCGCCGGAGATCATGCCCCGTTGGTGGCCGCCACCCCTGGAGATGGCCCGGCCAGGCCTGCCGCCTGCGCCGGTCAATAGTCCTAGCGAAGCAAGAGACGCAGAATTCTCATAGTTGTGGCCCCAGTAATTACCCTTTTCCAGCATCAGAGACGTCTTCTTGCGGCTGCCGTCGGGCCTCGGCTCCGCCAGCACGCGGGCTGCCTCCCTGATCTGCTCGGCGGGCACCTTGGTGATGCGTTCAGCGTTCTCTGGCCGGTAGACATCGTCGGCCATGATGAAGTCTTTGTACTGTTGGAAAGTGGCCCCAAACATCTTCCGGCGCCAGGACGTTTCCTGCCCCAATTCCGACTCGTTGACCGTCCGTTCCCGGATGAAGTCGGAGTCCTCCCAGCCGTTCTCCATGATTACCCTGGCGATGGAGTTATTCAATACCGTGTCTGTACCCGGCTCCAACTGCAGGTGAATCCCGCCCCTCTGCACGGCGAAGGCCGCCGTGTAGTCCTTGCGCGGATTGACCACGACCAGCGTTGCCCCGCCTTGGGCGATCCATTCCTGGAACAGGATGGACTTGGACTCGTAGAGACTGACGCCGGAGAGGTAGATGACCTCAGAGCCCTTCCAGTCTTCGTATGACGCGCTGAAAGCGTTGATGCCGGCGTCGCTGAGGCCAGGGGTGTCTGGGCCGGCCGCTGGTTTGTCGTGGGGCGCCCAGGCCGGGGTCTTGATCGCGCCCAGGGCCAGCTTGGTCAGGGCGTAGGTATTCTCGTAGTAGGCGTAGGAGTACATCTTCATGCCCCACGCCGATTCGCCAAACCGGTCGATCACGTGTGAAGAGATACCGGCTATCAAGGCCGTGGCATCGTCCCAAGAGATCGGTGTTAGTTCGCCGTCTATCCGCACCTGGGGTTGCTGCAGGCGGTCTTTGGTCGGCTTGTCCGGGCTGTACAGCTTTTGGGCCAGGGTTCCGCCGCGCACGCTATGATCGCCTCGGACGTTAACCACCTCTGTCTCCCAGTCGGGCATAACCACTACGTTGTGGGCCTTGCCTTCTATCTGCACAACGTTGTGCATGTTGGGCGATATCCAGCTCCCGCTCAGCACGTTGGTCGGGAAATCCACGCCCAAGGCATTGAAAGCGGCGTTGTGTCCGCCCGCCTCGCCCACCGGCCAGGTGTAGACCTTGTACCCACAGCCCACGGAGCAATAATCGCATGCGGTCGTGACCATTTTTGCGCCCACAGGAGGGAGAGGAACCTGGGCGATCTGCGTCTGTGGCCCAGTCGGTAGGGTTGTTGCAGCCGGCCCGGAATCAACCCCGCAAGCCGCGAGCACTGCGGCTGAACCGCCCAACGCGGTCAGGGCGAGAAAGTTCCTCCGGGACATACCCGCAGAACGGGCAACGTCCCAGAGCGCTCTGTCTTGCTTATCTCTTTCGCTGATTTCTTGGCCCGAATTATCTTGAGTCATATAGATACCCTTGTGGGGGAGATTAAGAATGAACGGCAACGCCGCCTTCGATGTTGTTGGCAAACCCGTAAACGAGTCCGGTGACTCCGGTGGCGTAGATCTCGTCGCCCCGGGTCTCGAGGGTTATCTGCGGGAGGGACTGGGTTGCCTGTCCCAAGATGAGGAGTCCGCCTTTGGAAAGGTCGAATCGGCTGTAATGACACGGGCATGGCCCCAGCATCTTATGTTCTTTGTTGAACAGACCGTCCAACGGGCAGCCCATGTGCGAGCAAAGATAGCTGAATGCCACGATGTCGCCGGACGGCCCAACACCACCGGTGGCCGGAACTCCCAATTTCTCCAGGAAGTTGGTCTGTTGTTCCAGCGGGTACCGGAAATCTGAAGGTTCGCCTTCAGCTAGCGAAGACACGTTCCCCACAATGACTTCAGGGTAGGTGTCCGTGAGCCGCTGCACACCGGGAGATACGTCGGCGAAAACGCGGTCCAAGCCGGCCGGAAAGGCCAGTACGCCAAGTCCGCCGGCTATACCGGCCGACGCTTTGAGGAAATCCCTTCTGGAATGGGAAGATTTTTTCAGTGCCATTCGTTGCCCCTTCTTGGTGATGGTTAGAATAACTCGGGTAATTATACGTGGTATACCGGACTTGAGATGGACCAAATGGCCCAACTATCAGAGGAGTTTTAGCAATTGTGCCATCAAGATGTACGGGTTGCAGGCAGGGTAAGGGCTGTTGCCGGGTGATATATACTGCATCGCGGAAGTTCCACGCATGAGGATTAATACTAAAGTCATACGGATTTTGGAGGCCCCATGACAACCCAAGGCAACAGATTAGAAGGCAAAGTAGCCATCGTTACGGGGGCAGGGGCAACCGGCGGCGGCGAATTCGTTGGCATCGGCCAGGCCATTTCCTTGTTATTCGCGCGTCAGGGTGCGAAGGTCCTGCTGGTTGACCGGGACGAGAAGAACGCCGAAATCACCCTGGCCCAGATCAAAGAAGAGGGCGGCGACGCCACGGTGTTTGTCGGCGACGTCACCAACATAGACTCTTGCCAAGAGATGACCGAAGCCGCCGTGAAAGCCTACGGGAAGGTGACAACCCTGGTGAATAACGTGGGCATCAGCGGCCCCGGCCTGGTCACCGACGTCGAGGAGGAATTCTGGGACACGGTGATGGACGTAAACCTGAAGAGCGTGATGCTCACCAGCAAATTTGCCATCCCCGAGATGATCAAAGACGGTGGCGGGTCCATCATCAACCTGTCGTCCATCGTCGGACTCCGGGCCGGCGGCGGCAGCCCCAGCCATGCCTACGCCGCATCCAAGGGCGGGATACTTGGCCTCACCAACTCCATGGCCGTCCATTACGGCCGGGACAACATCCGCGTAAACGCCATCGCCCCCGGCCACGTCTACAGTCCCATGGTCGCCCGTCACACATCCCAGGAACTGCTGGACCTACGCCGCCGGGCCGGCCCCCTGGGCTTCGACGGCACCGCTTGGGACGTCGCCTACGCCATCCTGTTCTTGGCATCCGACGAGGCCCGCTGGATATCCGGCGTCACCCTCCCGGTGGACGCCGGACTCCTGGCCGCCACGCCGCTTGCGATGTACCCCCATCTGAAAGACGAAGAGTAATCCCGAAAACCGAGGTCCCTCCCCCACCGCTCATCTTGAGCCTGTCGATAGACGGGTTTCGAATAATGGGTTGGTTGGTCCCAAGCCCCAGTCACCACCCTTACCCTCCCCATCGCGATGGGGAGGGGGTCTTGGTCTTTTGCCGGGCTTATTGACCCCTGAAGATCTCGTTGGCCAGGTCTATCGCCGAGCGGACGAAGGGCAGACCACAGTAGAAGGTGGCGTGGATGAACACCTCCACGATCTCTTCTTGGGTCAGGCCCACGTTGAGCCCACCCCTTATATGGCTGGCCAGCTGGCTCTCTCGGCCCAGGGCAGTAAGCGCCGCCATGGTGCAGATGGAACGCTCGGGCAGGGTCAGCCCCGGCCGGTTCCAGATGGAACCCCAGTAGTACTCCTGCGTAAGCCGGTTGAACTCCTTCTCGGCCTCAGTCACCGGGCCCTGTCCTCCGCCCGAAGGCGGCCCCATGTATTCAACCCGCCTGGCCACGCCGCGTTCGTACAGGTCGTCGGGCGTCTCTGAAGTGTCGAACACCTCTTGGGGCGTGTAATCGATGCCCTTCTCTTCGAATACGTCTTTGGCGATGGCTAGCGCATCCAACGTGGCCGGCACTCCGCTGTAGAAAGAAGAGTGCATCAGCACCTCGATGATCTGTATGGGAGTTAGCCCCAGATTCAGGGCGTTGCCCAGGTGACGGCGGGTCTGGTTGTCCCGTTTCAGCACCGTGAGACAGGTCAAGGTGATCATCTCCCGCCGATGGTCGGTCAGGGCGGGCCGGTGCCAGATGCTGCCGAACAAGAACTGCCCGGCGATCTGGTTGAGGTCCGGAGCCATGGGCCAAGCTAGAGGCGTAGAGCCACCGGTCAGCGTGCCGCCGCCGAACTTGGTGCGCGTTTCGATTCCCTTCTGGAACCGTTCATCCAACGTTGTCATGTTCAACTCCAATCGTTTATCAGGGATCAGGCATGCCGGGCATTGTAGTGACGCAGAGGGGCCGTGCCAACCCGGCCTGTGGTACCCTGATAGCCAATTCTTTCACCTGTAGATAAGACCGTACTCTGAACTCGAACGAGAGGTTGATTCATGGAACTCCGAAATGCAGTGATCGTCGACGGTGTCCGCTCCCCATTCGCCCGGGCTGTCCGCGGCAAACTGGTTGCCACCCGTCTGGACGAACTAGGCGCCAAGGTTGTTAGGCAACTACTGGAACGGAACCCCAAGGTCCAAGACCATATGATCGAAGATGTCGGCCTTGGCAACGTGCTGGGCAATGCCGAATTCGTGGACATGGGCCGCGTGGCCCGGATGGCCGGACTGCCGCCCGAGGTATCTACTTTCAACTCCAACAGGCAGTGCGGTTCTAGTATGGAGACCCTGCACCGCATCGCACAGTCGATCATGATCGGAGCTACTGACTGCGGCATCGCTCTGGGAGCAGAGCGCATGGCCCGTACCATCCCAGGCGATGAGGGCCCGTTCACCCGCGTCACCGAGCCCTACCAGGTGGAGTTCACCAAGGCCCAGCGGGACATGTCTCCGGACCATTCTGAGCATTTCTCCGTGCCGTTCCCGGACTTCATCCTAGACTCGCCGCCCAAGGTCTCCATGCTGCAGACGGCCCAGAACGTGGCCGAGGTATACGGACTCAGCAGAGCTGACCTGGATGAGTACGCCGTGCCCAGCCACCAGAAAGCGGTGGAAGCCTATGAGGCAGGACGTTTCAAGGACGAGATCGTTGCCCTGGAAGTGGAGCAGCCCGTCTTTGACGACAAAGGCGCCTGGCTGCCCGACGAGCGGGGCGAGATGATCTCCTTCGATCAAGACGAGTGCATCCGGCCCGGCAC
>CAYXDE010000011.1:0-42339 GCA_964463525.1 uncultured Dehalococcoidia bacterium
TGTGGGCGATCTGGATCGGATCATCTACCCTGGTGACGGACTGGCGAAATTCGAGTCCCTGGGCCGAAAAGTGTTTGAGAACCATGGCACTGCCATCTACGAAACCCAGTGGGACTGACATAATCGGCGGTTTCGGGCGCTGCCAGGTGGATGTCAAGGCCTTTTGCGGGTGTATTTCCGCAGTGATTGGGCACGATTTGACATAAGGGTATTCTTTGGTTAAAATATAAAAATATTCTCAGAAATTGATTTAAAGAAATTTTAAATTATTGGGAATAGCTGATTCAAGGAGCATCTGCTGAACAAGTAGACGCCATTAAATACGACGGGTGCACGGGCCTCGTGCCTTAAGTGTCAGAAAGCCATGGAGGGCATTCACTGGGTGGACTGACCGTACAAGGCCTGACCCGGTCGGCCCTTCTCCAACCGGTTGACCAGCTAAGAAGTGATGTGTGTGGTGTTTGGGTTTCTTAGCAATGCCGCTGGAGGAGGGCCGACGCTTTTTCCGGCAGGTCTTTTGGATGTGGGGCTAGGTCGTGGGGCTCCATCTTGGATAGGACCCCAGCACCCGCAGCATGCTGATGGGTTCAGACAGGGCAGCCAGAGCTTCTTTCATCGGCGACTCTTCCCGGTGTCCCTCGCAGTCCATCAGAAAGATGTATTCGCCAAGATATTTCTTGGTTGGCCGGGACTCGATCTTGAACAGATTGATGTCTCTGGTCCCGAACTCCCGCAGCACCCTGTAGAGCAGCCCTGGGGTGTCTTCCTCGAACGTGAACGCCATGGAAGTCTTGTCGCGGCCGGTGGGCTCATGGTCTGACAGGCCAAGCACGGCAAACCGGGTTACGTTGGACTTCTCATCCTGAATCCCCCGGTCCAGGATATCCACGTCGTACAACTCCGATGCCCGCCGTGGCGATATCGCCGCAGCCGGGACTGGGCTTTCGAATGAGTCGGTCACACAAAGGACCGTGCTCAACGAAGCCATCTGCTCGGCGTTTGGGTAGTTCTTTTCCAGATATTCGCGGCACTGTGCCAACGCCTGAGGGTGGGAGTAGATGACTTTGATATCCGCAGGGTTGGTTCCCGGCTTGGCCAATAGATAGTGCTCGATGGGCAGGTCAATCTCACCGCGAATGAACAGCTTGGGCTGGCTTATCAGCAGGTCAAGCGTGAATATCACCGCGCCGGCCAGACTGTTTTCGATGGGGACTATACCCTCGTCTATCTCGCCCGCGGCTACCGCTTCGCCAACGGCCGTGATGGTCGGATAGTGGCGGTCGGCTGTAGGGTCATAGAGCAGTGCAGCCTCTTCCGAATAGGTGCCTGGCGGGCCCAGGTATCCAATGGTGCGTGCCATCGCTAGACCCCAGTCAGGATGTCGTAAAGGATCTGCTCGTCGCCTTCGGGAGTCACAGCCACTAGTTCATCCTCCGGCTCCACCACAGAACGGCCTGTGGGCAGGGTTGCCCCCGTCTTCTTCACCATCAGGGTTATGAAACTATTGGGCGGGAGTTCGATCTCGCTCAGGCGTTTGCCGATGATGTTTGAGTCTTCCGGAATGGAAACGCTGACCAACTCCATCCCCGGGACCCTGAGGTTCATCAGATGGACCAGGGGTCTTCCTGGGACACCCTCCTCCATGGATTCCAGCACCAGGTGGGTTGAGTTCACCACCACATCGACGCCGACCTCATGGAATATGGGTTCGTTCTTCGGGTCTTTGATCAACGCCATGGTGCGGGGCACCTGGAAGATATGCTTGGTCATCTGGGAGATCACCAGGTTGGTGGCGTCGGCCCCAGTCAGGCTGACGACAACGTCGGCCCGCGCGATGCCCGCGCGTTTCAGTGTGGTCTCATCTGTGCCGTCGCCGTGCAGCGCCACCGTTCCCAACTCCTCATTGAGCAATTGGAAGCGTTCCAGGCTTTTTTCGACGACCACCACCTCATGTCCTCCGGCGATCAGCGCCTTGGACAGGTGGTAGCCGGACTCACTGCAGCCAACTATTACTACATACATGCGGCGTTAACTATGCTTGGGCTGGTCCTTGTATGGCCTGGCGGACATCCTGCAGCAGGCCGAAGGAATAGCCTACCACGTCCAAACCCAGGGCTGCATACATGACTTGCAGCTGTGGGCTGCTCAGATGACAGACGACCTTTGGGACGTTGTAGATGTGTTTGGCTATCTGGGAGACGAGGATGTTCTGATGGTCGTCGCCGGACATAGCCAGGAAAACGTCGGAGTGATCGATGCCGCCCTCCTGGAGATAGTCCTGCATCATCGGCTCCGCGGTGAGCACAACTCGAACCCCGGGGTGGGCGGCCACGTTCTCCAGGCAGTCGCGCTCGGCGCCAAGGACCGTTATCTCGTTCTCCTCTCCGGCGAGGTCGGTTACGAGACTGGCGCTGAGCCGGTTACAGCCGAATATCAAGACCCGCATAGCTAGTCTCTACCGTTAGTCTCTGGGAAGGATGGGAGAGGGGGCCTGTTCCCGCCAGAACATCACCTGGCAGGAGGCGTTGTGGAAGATGTAGGAAGCCGTGGCCCCTAAAGTGCATTCCCCGAACCGGCGGCTATAGGGAACTCCCACGATCAACAGGTCCATGAACCGGTCTTCCGATTCAACCACCACTGCCGGGCCGGCCTGCCTGGCGCGCAGGAACCGGGCTTGGAGGCCTTTGTACTTTTCCTCGGAGGCGATGGCTTCGATGCGGGCCAGGATCTCTTCGCCCTTGTTGATGTCTTCGGAGATCTCAGACTCCAAGGACAACTCTAGAGGGACTTCGATCACGTAGACCGCATGCAGCTCGGTTTTTGCTTCCCGGGCCATCTGGCAGGCCCACCGGAACGTGCGTTCGCTGTAGGGCTTGCCGTTCACGGGCACTAATATCCGTTTTGCGTCTAATCGCATAGCAGGGCACCGTCCTGATTGGTGACATAGGCTCAGCCACTGGGAATCGTCCCTCACCGTGGCAGATAATCAATGGCAGATTATACGAGCAGTGTCCACCCAATACAATAAGATTTTTGTGAATCTAGGACGGCGGTTGAAACGGGTGAAAAGTCACCCGCCCTAGGGCCGTGAGTTGTGGTCTGAGAGGCTTGCCCCCAGACAAATTCCAATCTGATGGATTCCAGTGTCGGCATAGAGGGCAGCCGGGTCAAGCCGTTGACGGGCGTAGATGCATGGAAATTCAGGCGCTGATGGGGTCTGATCAGGAGCCGTTGCGGTGGGTGTGCGGCCCGTTGATGGCCGGTTCCAGATGGCGGGCTATCTCTGAGATCTTGCCCAGGTGCTCGTTGGTGGCTGCCACGATCAACACATCGCCGGCCTTGATCTCTTCGTCTTTGGCCGGGTGCAAGAAGGACGTCCGTCCCCTGCGGATGGCCAGCACGGATATTCCGTGACGGTCTGCTGTGCCGGCCAGTCCCGCTTCTTCCAGCGTGTGGCCCAGCATCTCTTCCGGCGGGCGCAGTTTGCTGATGCCGAAATCGGGAACGATGGGCATGTAATCGATCACTCCGGTCTCGAACCCTACATGGGCGGTGCGCCTGGCGCTTTCCGATTCCGGATAGACGACCCGGTCGACGCCGATCCTCTCCAGGGTGGAGCCGTGTAGCTCGTTGGCGGCCCGGGCGATGATGAAAGGCACGCCCATGCTCTTGAGCAGCACAGACACCAGGATACTGGCCTGGATGTTTTCGCTGCCCAAGGACACCACGCAAACGTCGTATTCTGCCACGTCCAGCTCTTTGAGGATGGACTCGTTGGTGGCATCGGCACGCACGGCGTAGGTGGCCCGGTCCAGTTGGTCTTGGACCTTGGCTTCATCTACATCGATGGCCAAAACGTCATGGCCGCTCTGGAAAAGCTCCTGGGACAATGTGGCCCCGAACCTTCCGAGACCGATCACGCAGACTTGTTTTTTCACAGCATCAAATCCCTTTTAGTTCGCGTCAACCTATTTTAACGCTTTCTTGAGCGAAGCGGTACACCTCGGTATCGTCTTCCGGCGCCAGAGCTAAGGCCAAAGCGACAGGCCCTAGGCGCCCAACGTACATCAGGATCATGAACAGTATCTTCGAGGCTAGCCCGGTACCCGGGATGATCCCGGTGGAAGCGCCGGTGGTCCCGAAGGCGGATACGGTGTCGAAGATGATGTCCAAGAACTCAAGTTCCGGCTCAAGGGTCGTCAGTATCGTGGCTGATACCACTATGAACCCCAAGCCAAGCACGGCAACGGTTAGCGCCCGGTGCAACTGAGACTGGTGGATCTCCCGTCCAAAAGCCTCTGCGTGGGGACGGCCTCGCAGCGACGAGATAACCGCCGCCATCAGCACCGCGAAAGTGCCGACCTTGATCCCCCCGGCCACCGAACCAGCCGCGCCGCCGATGAACATCAGGCCGGAGAAAGTAGACTTGGTTACGTCTTCGACCTGACCGAAGTCGATTATCGAGAATCCGGCGGTGCGCCCACTCACGGAGCTGAACACAGCGCCGATGATCTTGTCGAACCAGCTGAAACCGCCCATGGTCTCGGAATTGGCAAATTCAGCCAGATACAGCACTCCCGCTCCCAACACCCACAACAGGATGCTGGTCACGAGCACCAATTTTGTCTCGAGAGAGAACCGGGAGATCCTGCGTTTGCGGAAAACGTCCACCACCAACACCCAACCGAGACCGCCCAGGACCATCAGGACAGTCATGGTCAGCAGCAAACCCGGGCTTGATACGAAACGGGCTACGCTGCCGCCGTCCACCTCAGGGAATATATGGAAGCCGGCGTTGTTGAAAGACGAGACCGAGAGGAATAGCGAGTGCCATAACTCCCGCAGGGTGCTCATCCCGTCCACGGTGCCCTGTATCTGGAAGAACAGTACCGCCGCGCCAACCAGATAGAGCAGGAACACTGCTAGGATCACCGCACGGCCCAGATGCCGCAGCCCGCCCATCTGGTCCACTCCCACGGTGTCCCGCATCAAGCCGCGGGTCAGGATTCGCTCTTGCAGCGTCGACCGCTGGCCGATCAATAGCAATATGAAGGTGCTGACGACCATGAACCCCAGGCCGCCCACCAGCATCAGCACGAAGATGATCGCCTGGCCGAACGTTGACCAGTATGTGCTTGAATTGACCACCGTGTGCCCGGTCACCGTGACCGCGGAGACTGAGGTGAAGAAAGCGGTCTCTATCGGCGTGAACCCGGAGCCGTTCTGGGCGATGGGCAGGGTTAGCAGACCGCCGCCCACCAAGATCAACAGGGCGAACCCAGTCAGGAGGATGGTAGTGGTGCCGAAGAAAGGCTTGTTTTCCCTGGGCGGCTCTACTTCAGCGACCGTAGGGGAGAGTTCTCGTCTCCTCCGGAGCCGGATGATGCTGTCCATGGGTCTGGGCCCACGTCTAGACGCCATGATCAGGCCCCGCTAACGGCAGCCGTGGCCCGAGATGGCACGGCCAATGGTAACTGGGAATATGAAAAAGCTATCGGCATCTGAAACAGTGGGAATCTCCGGGTGTCTATCGGAAGAAGCGCGGGAAGACGTGAGGGAAGGACTTTTTGAGCGGCGCGCTGCGGCCGAAACCGTGCGCCCAGTCCATATTTTCAAGAAGAATCTATGTAGCAGCTAAAATTTTAGGATTCGTACTTTCTTGTGTCAATGAACCACATGGGTCTGTTCCGCCGAATTCTTCCCGGTGGCACACCACTGATTTCGTGACTGGAACAGCTTGTATGCTAATATGATTGGCACGAGAAACGTCGGCGCCTTACCGCTATTCGCCGACGCCCTGGCAGTTGAGGAGACGGTAGATGACCAGCAGCCCCCGGCAGGTTGAACTGGCGTTCGACCCCGCCGCGATCGACCGCAAATGGCAGGCACGTTGGGAACAGGACGGCCTGCATAAAGTTTCAGACGACGACCCCCGCCCCAAATGGTACGAGATGACTATGTATCCGTACCCCTCGGGCGACCTCCATATAGGCCATTGGTACGCCATGGCGCCCGCGGACGCCCACGCCCGGTTCCGCCGGATGCAGGGCTACAACGTGCTCCATCCCATCGGTTTTGACGCCTTCGGCCTGCCCGCTGAGAACGCGGCGATCAGCCGCGGCATCCATCCCTACGAATGGACCATCAGCAATATCGAGAACATGCGCCGCCAGTTGCGCTCTTTAGGGGCCATCTATGACTGGGACCGGGAGGTTATAACCTGCCAGCCCGAGTACTACCGCTGGAACCAGTGGTTCTTTCTCAAGTTCTTTGAGAAGGGGTTGGCGCACCGGGCCAAAGCTCCGGTCGTTTGGTGTCCTTCCTGTCAGACTGTGCTGGCCAACGAACAGGTGTTGAACGGCGCCTGCGAACGGTGTGGTTCAGAGATCACCCGCCGCGACCTGGAGCAGTGGTTCTTCAAGATCACTGAGTATGCCGACCGGCTGCTGGATTTTGACGGACTGGAGGAATGGCCGGAAAAGATCCTGACCATGCAGCAGAACTGGATCGGCCGCAGCGAAGGTGTCCAGATCTCGTTCGACATCTCAGAAGTGGGTATCGAAGAGAAGGAGATCTCTACCTTCACCACCCGTATCGACACCATCTTCGGGGTGACGTTCATCGTGATGGCCCCGGAGCATCCATTGGTCCCGGGCCTGACCACTCCTGACAACCAGCAGGCCGTGGATGACTACATCACCAAGGCCCGTCAAACGTCGGAGATCGACCGTTTGTCGGTGGAGAAAGAGAAAACCGGAGTCTTCACCGGGAGTTACGCGGTCAACCGCCTGAACGGGCAACGTGTCCCGGTGTACATCGGCGATTATGTGCTGACGACCTACGGCACCGGCGCTGTGATGGGCGTGCCGGCCCACGACTCCCGCGATTTCATATTCGCCCAGAAATACAAACTGCCGATCAAGACTGTGATCGCCCCGATAGAGTGGGACGGCAAAGAACTATCGGAGGCCTATCTCGGCGACGGGTTCATGACCAATTCGGGCGCTTACGACGGCATGACCAACAGCGAAGGCAAAACGGCCATCGCCGTAGACCTCGAGAAGAAAGATTGGGGCAAGCGCACGGTCTCGTACCGCATGCGCGATTGGCTGATATCCAGACAACGTTACTGGGGCACGCCCATCCCCATGGTCTACTGCGACGCCTGCGGCGTGGTGCCGGTCCCAGAGGAGGACCTGCCGGTCCTGCTGCCCCAGGACGCGGATTTCACACCTACCGGCGAGTCGCCCCTGGCGGCCAACCAGGAGTTTCTGAACACCAAGTGCCCCAAGTGCGGCGCAGACGCCAAGCGTGAGACCGACACCATGGACACCTTCATGGACTCGTCCTGGTACATGATGCGCTATCTGGACCCCCACAACGTGGATGACCCGGCAGACTCCAAGCTGCTGGACCGCTGGATGACGGTTGACCAGTACACCGGCGGGGCTGAGCACGCAGTCATGCACCTGCTTTACTCGCGGTTCTTCACCAAGGGTATGCACGACATGGGCCTGGTGGACTATGACGAACCATTCCTGAGACTGTTCAACCAGGGCGTGATCCTGGGAGCAGACCACGAAAAGATGAGCAAGAGCCGCGGCAACGTGGTTAACCCCGACGAGGTTGTCGATGTGCTCGGGGCCGACGCCGTGCGTTGCTTCCTGATGTTCATCGGCCCCTGGGACCAAGGCGGACCTTGGAGCGATGTGGGCATCAACGGGACCGCCCGCTGGCTGAACCGGGTCTGGGATATAGCAGTGCGCGATGCCAACCACCTGGGCGGTGGATCGGTGGATCCAGAATCGGTCCGGGACACCAACCGGCTGCTGCACCAGACCATTCGCAAATGCCATAACGACTTGGACAAGTTCAAGTTCAACACCGCCATAGCATCTCTGATGGAGTTGACCAACCACCTGAACAAGGTCTGGGCCGACGCCAGTGTCGACGCCAAGACCTGGCGTGACTGTACTGAGAAGCTGCTCCTTCTGCTTGCGCCCATGGCGCCCCATATGACCGAGGAGCTGTGGGAGATGAACGGCCACCCCTACAGCATCCACCAACAGGATTTTCCCGCCTGGGACGACGACCTGGCGGCCGAAGATGTCATCACCCTGATCGTTCAGGTCAACGGCAAGGTGCGTGACAAGATAGAAGTCGCGGTGGGAATAGAAGAGGCTGAAGCCCAGGCATTGGCCCTGGCCAGTCCGCGTGTCCAAGCCCACGTCGAAGGGAAGTCGGTGGCCAAAACGGTCTACGTCCCCGGACGCCTCGTCAATATCGTGATCAGCTAGGCCGTCTCCGGTGGCCGGCCGCTAACTCTGGTAGACCCCATTCAACCATCATGGGTGCGGTTATGAACGTCGAAGACATCTACAGCCAGTTGACCAACGGCGCCAGGGACGGCGCTGTTCGGGCCGGCTGGGTCGAACGCTATCTCGAATCGCCCATCACCTTCTGGTGCAATCTCCACGCTCCGGTCTCCGCCAAAGACCCTATGAACGACCAGATGCGGCATATCTTTGACATCGGCAACGTCCATCAGGACCGGGTCAATGAGCGCATGTACCCCGGAGGCATCCAAAAAGTCTTCAGGACCGAGGAAGAAGGCTTCCGCCAGTCGTTGGAGATCATGTCCGAGGCAGGCCAGTTCATCAAGGACATGCCCCTGGTCTGCTGGTCCCACGGCCTGACCGGACGGCCCGACGTATTGGAGCGGGTGGACGGCGTCCCGTCTGTCTTTGGCGATTTCAGCTACCGGGTGGTCGAGATAAAGTCGGCCCGGAGACTGAGGGAATCCCAGATGCTCCAGGCGGCTTTGTACAACCGGGTATTGGGCCTGGTACAAGGCTACGAACCGCCGGTGTTCCAGATGGTGAACGGCGACTTCGATGTTGTCCCCGTGACCATGGCGGAGGTAGAAGAGCGGCTGGACCAGGTGCTGGAAGAAGTCAGGGAGATTATGGCGGGCAAGGCGGTGGATTTCTGCTACGGCGCGGCCGGTTGGCCATGGGCGTCGTACGTGGACAGCCAGGCAGAGGCGGCAGGCGATGTTTCGTTGATCGTTGGAGTCGGCACTTCGGTGCGCGACAGCCTGGTGGAAGCCGGCTATTCCACCTTGCAGAGCATCGCCGAAGCCAACGAAACGGAACTGGTCAGCGTTAAACGCGTTGGCCATGCTTCGGCTAAGAAGATGGTGGTCTCGGCCCAAGCCATTCGGGGTCAAAAACCCTTGCCTAGGGGTGAACTGGAAGAGATTCTGCGGGGCAAGACAGAGGTGTTTTTCGACTTCGAAGGCGCCCAGGAACAGGACGATTTTGAGGCCTTTGCGCAGGTTAACTATCTGATCGGCGCCGTCCACCGGTCGAATGGAAGCGAGGGCGAATACAAGGCGTTCTTCGCCGACAGGTTCGATCAAGAAGGTGAGAACCTGGCGGATTTCTTGGACTGGGCCACCTCCCTGGATGACCCGGTGTTCTATCACTGGCACCACTACGAGCGCACGCACCTGGCCAAGATGTCCGAGCGTTGGGGATCGGACCCCGCGAAGGCTGCGTTCGTATTGGACCGCTTGGAAGACCTGTCACCCTGGGCGACCAAGGGATACGCTTTCCCCGCCTATGGGGAGGGTCTCAAGGCCATCGCCAAGAGCTTGGGTTTCAGTTGGCAGCAGGACGACGTCTCCGGCGTCGGCTCGATGGCGCTTTACGAAAGCTTCGTGAGTTCAGGGGGCGCGGACCAGACTTCAAAGGACAAGATAATCATCTATAACGAGGACGATTGTTTTGCTACCATGCATATCTACGACTGGGTGATGGCCCAGCAAGTTTGATCCGGCCGGTTATATCAATATCCTCTGCGGCGGCGCAGTTAAGAGTAACGAACCAATGACAACCAGCGGCGGAAACAAGGGAACGGGGAACTTCTACGGTATCGGTGTAGGCCCCGGCGACCCGGACCTTCTGACTATCAAAGCCCACCGCACCCTCCAAACCGTGGCGGTCATCTGTTTCACCCAGTTGGATGACGGAAAAGAGAGTTTTGCGCTGAGCGTGGTGCGAGGCGTCCTAGAAGCCGCTAGCCCCGTGTTCTTGGCCATCACCATCCCGTCGGACGACAATATTCCAGTGGACCCAAAAACTTGGAAGGACGCTGCCAAAGAGATCGCGCGCCATCTTGGCGTGGGCGGGGATGTGGCTTTCATCACCGAAGGCGACCCCATGCTCTACAGCGAATTCTTCCAGGTGTTGGAGAGCGTGAAGGCAGAGGTCCCAGACTTGGTAGCAGAGGTCATACCCGGTGTTTCTTCCGTGATGGCCGCCGCCGCCAGCTCAGGGATGCCCCTGGTCACCCACGGCCAGCGCCTGACCATCCTGCCCAAGGTGTACGGGATCGACGACCTGCGCGAGGCCATAACCAACTCAGACACAACCGTGCTCATGGAAGTGGACCGGGACTTGCTGCAAGCCTTGGCCAATCTGGAGAAACTCGGCCTCACCGGCAAGGCCACCTACGTGCGCCAGGCCAGCACCGCCAAGGAAAACGTGGTAGAAGACATATCGAAGCTATCTGCCGACGACCTGGACTATTTCTCCCTGCTGATAATCAGACGTTAGATCTCCAACACCAACTTGATCAGCGGGTCTTCTCTGCTGGCGTATAGCTCGTATCCTGCGGGCGAGTCTTTGAAATCGAACCGGTGGGTGACGAGCCAGGATAGATCAACCTCGCCTTCGGCCCGGAGGTCCACCGCTTGCTGGATGGGCTTGGCGGGAGCCTCGCAAGTTGCGCTAACCGTGCCAACCATGCGCAGCTGCTTGGAGATGGCAGTCAGGTAATCGAAGGTTATTTCCTTCTCCTCCGGTATCCCGAACAGCACCAACGTGCCGTACATCCGGGCCATGTTAACGCACTGGTCCAATGCTCCGGAGTCGCCGCTGGCTTCCACGACCATGTCGGCGCCCTCGTTTCCGAACACCTCCCGCACCACCTTTTCCGCGGCCACCCGGCTGGTGTTGACTGCCAGGTTGGCGCCCAGCTTGCGGGACATGGCCAGCCGGTGCTCATTGGGGTCGATGGCGATGATCTTCCTGGCGCCCATCTGCTTCAGGGTCATGGTGAAGAGCAGTCCGATGCAACCCTGGCCCAGCACCGCCACGTTCTTCCCCGCAACTGGCCCGGCCTGCTCCAAGGCGTAAAGCACGGTGCCCCAAGGCTGGCACATCAGCCACTCGCCCATGTCGCCGTCGTCGGGCAGCGAGACCAGGGTTTCCGGCTGGGCCACCACGTATTCCGCGCCACCGTTCAGGTTCAGGGCCGGCAGGTAGATCACCCTGCGCCCCACCGGCCAGTCAGGAGACCGGCTCTCGACTATGGTGCCAGCACACTCGTGGCAGGGCGTCCCCGCGCCTAGCGGATAGTCCTCTTCGGGTTGAGGATGCCGGTAGGCCATCATGTCGGTGCCGCAGACCGACAATGCCTCCAGCTTGATCAAGACTTCGCCCTCGGCGGGTTCGGGGACTGGGACTTCGATCAGTTGGAGTCTCTGGGGGCCGGTTACCTGGATGGCTTTCATCGATTTCTCTTGGGGTGAAATTAAGATTTTGCCAGCTTAGCATACCCTCAAAGGTGAGCTGGGAATCGGGCGTAGACGTCACAGCCGTATGCTAAACTGATGCCCAATTACGCACCCCCGGCTCAGCCGGTTTATGAGGAGACGAGATGGCCACTTCAGTGCAACCCAAGGACAAGACGGTCAACGTTAACGGCATCAATCTGCACTATCTGGACTGGGGCAATGAAGGCAAGCCCAAGCTCCTCCTCCTCCACGGCCTGAGGGGGCACTGCCACTCGTGGGATGACGTTTCCGCCGAATTCACCAAGGACTACCATATCCTCGCTCTCGACCAAAGGGGCAGAGGTGAGAGCGACTGGGCGCCCGGCGGCGACTACTCCAGCCAGTCTTTCGTGGCCGACCTGGAAGGGTTCTGCAAAGCGGTTGGGTTCGACAAGTTCACTCTCATCGGCCACTCGATGGGCGGGCGCAACAGCATGGCCTTCGCCGGCAACAACGCCGACAAACTGGAAAACCTGGTCATCGTAGACATCGGCCCGGACCTCGATCCGAGAGGTTCAGGCCGCATCACCCAAGAGTTGATCGACGTCCCCGAAGAATTCGACTCCTTCGAAGACGTCTACACCTACCAGAGCAAGCAGAACCGGTTCTGCTCCGAGCCCGTGCTTCGCCGCCGTCTGACCTACGCCACCAAGGAACTGTCCAACGGCAAATTCGGCTGGCGCTACGACCTACAGATAAGGGAACAACGCCGCAACAACACCGGGTCGAAACAGCCGGACCTATGGATCAACCTGCCAGGTATCAAATGCCCAGTTCTGGTCGTCAGGGGCTCTGAGACCGACACCCTGGGCCTGGAGACCGCCGAGAAGATGGTAGAAGTGCTTCCAAACGGCAAGCTGGTCCACGTTGAGAAGGCCGCTCACATGGTCTTCGAGGACAATCCCGAGGGCTTCATACAGGCCCTGCACGGATTCCTGGACTAAATAATCTGAACAAGACCGACGCGTCGCTGGACGAGAACTAGTTATGGCTGAAGAACAACCGAAAACAGTTGAAGAGCTGATGAGTATCCGGGGAGTCGAGAGCATCAACGTCCCGGAAGGCGATGTTGGAGAGGGCCTGCGGTTCAAGACCAACCGGGGCGACTTCAATGCCATCCTGCACCGGGCGCCTGAAGCTGACCAAGCCGTGATCTGGGTCTGCGGCGCGCGCGGCGGCTTCGGCGGCCCCGGCCCCGGCACCTACGCCAGGATGTCGGAGCGGTTCACCGGCGAGGGCATCACCTCCCTGCGATTGGATTACCGGTACGCCAACGATGTTTTTGAGTGCGCGCTGGACCTTCTGGCCGGTGTGGCCTATCTGAAGGGCACCGGGCATCAGCCCGTGGTCGTTGTCGGCCATTCGTTCGGCGGGGCTGTGGTCATCGCCGCCGGGGCCAATAGCGCCCACATCAAAGGAGTGGTGGCCCTGTCGCCTCAGACCTACGGCGCCGGCATGGCCGGACAGGTCGCTCCCCGCAAACTCTTGGTGGTGCATGGCAAGGCCGACACCCGCCTCACCTTTGCTTGCGGCCAACAGATCTACGATATGGCCAACGAGCCAAAACAACTGGTCCTTTACGAAGGCGCCGAACACCGCCTGGAAGAATGCCGCGACGACCTGGAAGAATTGCTAGGGCAATGGATACCGGAAACGCTGTCGGCCGAGATCTCGTTGGCATAAGCTTCCGGGTTCGACGCCAATAATCCCCCCAACCCCCCTTCACGAAAGCGGGACCGAGAGAGATTTCCGCTTCAAGACAAAGTCATGTCCACAAAATGGGCCGTTTCATTCGTTGCCGCCGTCCTTCTCCTGGTCATTTCCTGCAGCTCAGGCAGCGCTCCCGTCTCCCGGCTGGTTGATGTGGGCGGTCATCGTCTCAATATCAGGTGCTCTGGCCAGGGCACTCCCAGCGTAGTCGTAGGTTCAGGCTTGGCCAGCGGCAACCATGACTGGGGGCCTGTGGAAGAACGGGTCTCAGAGTACACCCAGGTCTGCAGCTATGACCGGGTGGGCCTTGGGGAGAGCGGTTCCGCCGCCGGTGTTCCCACTGCTCAGACGGCTTCTGACGAACTTCATTCCCTGTTAGCCGGGGCTGGGATCACAGGCCCGGTGGTGATGGTTGGACATTCGTATGGCGGCCTTGTCGCCCAGTTGTACGCGGCCCAACACCCAGATAACACGGCGGGGCTGGTCCTGGTAGACAGCCTGCAGAAAGACAATCTGGTCCGGTCGGACGAGATACTGGGGGAGCAGGCCATGGCCTTGTTCATGCAGGGGATGCAGAACAACCCGGAGGGAGTCGACCTGGCCGCCAGCTTCGATCAAGCGGCGATGATCAATGACCTAGGAGACCTGCCGTTGACGGTGATCACCGCCGGCCGGCCCGATCTGCCCCCATTCATCAACGCGGCTGTCAGCGAGCAGCTGGCCGATTCGTGGCTGCAGTCACAGCAGGACCTGGTTCGGCTTTCCAGCGCCGGATCGCACATCGTCGCCGAAGAGAGCGGCCACTGCATCCAATGTGAGCAGCCGAAGCTGGTTGCCGACGCGGTCCTCAGAGAGGTTTCACGAGCCAGGGACCGGTAGGGCTTAACCTTGATGATGGTTCGACAGGCTCACCATGAGCGGGCCGAACTGGAAATACATCTCATATTGAGCTGGCTGAGTTGGAATCACCGCTCATCCTGAGCTTGTCGAAGGACTGTTATTGAGCAGTGCAGGTTCAGTCCGGCTTACTCGGTCGAAAGCAATGCGGCAAACTGCCGGACATCGCTCATCTGCTCCAGCGACTCAACGGCGGTGATGATCTCCTGCTGACGTTCGGAGCTGATCACCGGGGCTGATAGCAGCAGGAATTTCTCCTTCATCTCATCCCAGGTCACCGGGTTCTCCGGGTCGCCTTTGGGGAATTCCAGTTCGCTGCGCAGCGTGCGGCCGTCCGTCAAGTCAACCTCGGCCCAGGCTGGGAACTGCTTGGGGAATGAGGCGTCCAGTTTGGGGTCGGTGATGCAGTTCGTCCGTTCCATGATGTGCCTGACCTGGGGGTTTTCCGGCATGCCTTCTTGGTATTCGGCCAGCGAGGCCCGGCCATGGGTCAAAGCGACCGCGGCCCCGAAGGGCATACTGAATTGCATGTCCACCACCGAGACGGGATGGCGTTTGGACTCTATGGGGTCGGACACCAGCTTCATCCCGGCGCTGAGGACTCCCACTCTAACTTCTGCGACGTCCATCGGGTCCAGGCCGTAGGTGCTCCGTAGGTCCAGCAGGCAGTCGATGGGGCCCTGCTTGAACCGGCAGCAGGTATGGGGTTTGACGCTGGTCCTGGTGACCTGATACTCAACGCCCAGGTCTTTCAGCACCAGGCTGGGGTCAGGATCGCCGGAATAGGCCTGGAGGAAGCCGTCACGGCCTTCAAGGATGGTCGTGGGGCCGGTGTATCCGGAACGGGCCAGCAATGCCGCCCAGATGCCGCTGTGGGATGCCCAGCCGGGGTGCAGACGCTTGGTCCAAGCCCCTTGTGCCAGGTACTCCATGCTCCCAGAGGTCTGGCTGCCCGCGATGCCCAAGGCATGGAGGAAAGAATCGTCTTTGAGTCCCAGCAGCCGGCCTGCTACAGCAGCCGCGCCGAAGGCCCCGCAAGTGCCTGTGGGATGGAAGCCTCGAGCATAATGCTCCGCCCCTTTTAGCGCTCGGCCCAACCGGATGATCACGTCGTACCCGGCCACCACCGACGTTATGAATTCCTTGCCGCTGACCTGGGCCACGTCAGCCATTGCCAGCGCCGTGGGGAATGCGGTGACACCAGGGTGTAGGCACGCCTCGTTGTTCACGTCATCCATCTCGATGCTATGGAAAGCGGTGCCGTTGGCCATGGCGGCGTATTCGGGCAAGACCCGTTGGTTTCTGCCCACGACGGTGGACGCCCCGCTGCGGCCCACGCTCTCCAGAGCTTCCACCACTGCCTTGGCGGAGTCGGTGGTGGAGCCGTTAAGCGTCACGCCGGCGAAGTCGAGGCAGAAGTATTTGGCCCAGTCGACCACGTCCGGAGAGAGGTCTTCGTAGTCCAAGTTAGCCGCGAAATCTCCCAACGCGCGGGTGATCTGGCCTTCTTTCTCGTAATCGTGGCTGCTGCGTGCCATTTTCGTGCCTCCGAGGGTGATTCAGTGGGCTTGTTTTCTTGGCGGTATCTTAACATACGCCGAGCCTGCGCCACGCCCGATTGACACCCCCAACCGGGCGCACTACACTCCACGTTGCAGCCAGCCAGGCCGCAGCGCAGAACGAGAAATCCCCTGTTAGGAGCATGCCGATATGTCCTCCAAACCCGAGTATGTAGACCTTCTAAATGACATCCGCCTCCAAGAGAACCGGGCCGGGGTGTACCTTGAGGCCTGGGCCAACAAGACTGCCAACAAAGACTTGAAAGAATGTCTGTCTTTCGTGGCAGCACGAGAGTACAGCCACGGTGATATCTTCGACCGCCGCGTTAAGGAATTGGGCTTCTCCACCCAGGAGATCGAAGACCCTGAATTTGAAGAGAAGGTCCGCGTCGTCACCTCGGACATATCCGACGCCGAGAAGATCGCCTGGCTGAAAGAGCAGCGGTCCCGGATGCCCAGCCCCAGCGTCAGAGAGCGCTACGAGGCAGCGACGGTAGACGATTCGGTCGACCCACTTACCCGTTCGCTGCTCCGCTGGTTCACGGACGTTGAAGACGACTCGGTGGTGCGCATGGGCGAGGTCTACGCAGAGATCGAAAAGGCGGGATAAACGTATGAAGTTCGGAGCATTTTTCGTGGGGCAGCGTCCCCAACTGCACGAGCAGTATGACGACGAACACAAGGCCAACCCCAACCCGGTGAGCCGGACCGACGTCCAAGTCTACGAAGACATCCTCAAGGGCGCTGAATTGGCCGAGGAACTGGGGTTCGACTCGGTCTGGATCGCGGAGCACGCCTTCAGCGAGCACAGCATCATCAGTTCGCCCCACAGCCTGCTGGCGGCCATCGCTGCCCGCACCAAGAAGGTCCAGATCGGCGTGGCCTGCACCATCGTGCCTTGGCATGCGCCTTTGCGGTTCGCCCAAGACGTGGCCACCATCGATATCATCAGCGGCGGCCGGGTCGTTGTCGGCGCCGGACGAGGCTATCAGAAGCGCGAATTTGATATCTACGGCATCGACATTGCCGAGTCGCGGGACCGGTTCGTCGAAGGCATGGATATCGCGATCAAGGCCTGGACCGAGGACCGCTTCTCTTATAGCGGGCAGTTCTTCGACTTCCCCGAGGTTATGGTCATCCCCAAGCCGGTGCAGCAGCCGACCCCGCCGATATTGATGGCGGTCACCCACAGTCCCGAATCCGTGGAGATAGCCGTCTCCAACAAGTGGGGGCTCTTCACCGTTGGCAGCTCATTCTTCCCGGCCTCTCCCGATTCGGACCAGAACCTTATCAGCCTGTACCACCGGCGCATGATCGAAGAGGGTGTGGCCCCGGACGACATCGAGATCGCCGCCGTGCGGAACGTCTATGTGTCGAACACCGACCAAGAGGCCTTAGACCTGCTCACTCCCCGGCTGGAATGGGCCGGAGATATGGGCGAGTTCCTCCGTAGACCGGTCTCCGACATGGCCAATGCTCCGGGAGGCCTGAGAAGCTACGAGAACTATGTTCGCGACCCGTTCATCGAGCACGACCTGCTGGAAGAGCGTGGGAAAGACGGCATGGCGGCCATCGGCGGCCCTGAGAAGGTCACCCAGGCCATCAAAGACCTTGAAGACAACCACGTCACCAACTTCATCAGCTATCTGGATGCCGGAGGTCTGGACTTCGACCAGGTGTCCAGTTCGCTGCGGCTGTTCGCCGAAAAGGTGATCCCCAACTTCCGTTAAATCTGGACTTTACTCATTGATACCGGCCGTGAAGACCGCCGCCGGAAAGGACCAAACCACGATGGCCACACTGGATGTTCTAACCTACGGGTTCGCCCTTTCAACCGACCAGGGTTCCTTCGGCTATTCGACAAATTCGCTGCTGCGGGTTGGCAACCACAACATCCTGGTCGATACCGGGCCGTCGTCGCGGCGTCCCTTTCTGGTCAGATCGTTGAAGGCCAAGGACCTGGAACCTGCCGACATAGACATAGTCATCCTGACCCACATGCACTGGGACCACTGCCAGAATACCGACCTGTTCACTAATGCCCGGGTGCTGGTCAATCCCACCGAGATCGATTACGCCCGCAACCCCAATCAGTGGGACCTTGCAGTGGCCGCCGGGATGGCGGAAATGATGGGGAAGATGAAAGTTGACACGGTCTCCGAAGGCGACAAGATCGTGGACGGCGTGTCCGTGATCGAGACCCCCGGCCACACCAAAGGCCACCTGAGCGTGCTGGCCGAGGTCAACGGGGAAAAGGTCCTGCTGGCCGGTGATGCCATGCCCGAGAGCGGCACGGTGGCGCGCGGTCTGCCATACAACGTGTTCTGGGATGTGGAAGACGCCCAGGAGAGCGTTGAGAAGATGGTGGCGGCATCCAACGTGTTCTATCCGGGACATGACCGTCCCTTCCGCGTGGAAGGCGACGAGATCAACTATCTAGAGGGCCCGGAGAACATACACATCATGGATAGCACCGAGGGTGGCGGAACGGCCTCATTGACCTTCACCGTGGCCGCTTCCCGAACCGTCAACGTCGACATAGTCCAGAAGTAACGGTCTAAGTTTTCTTCCGATTCAGGAGCGAGGTGCAGCACATGAACGTCAAGATTCCCTCGATATCCGGGGCAACCGGCATGGACCTGAAACACATCGGACAACGGGACGGCACCGACCAAGGAGACCCTCAGGTGTCCGCACATTCCATCTCCAATGACGGATCTATCCACGTCGGCGTATGGGAGTGCACTCCAGGCGGTTGGCCCATAGTGGACCGTGGCGACACCGAAGTGGCCACCATAATCAGCGGGAAAGGAATCATCACCGACGCCGATGGCGCCGAGCAAGTACTGGTCCCAGGCTCTGTTGTGACTCTGCCGAAAGGCTGGTCAGGCCGCTGGGATATTACGGAGACCCTCCGCAAGGCATACGTGATAATCTCCTAGCATGGTCCTGCGCTAGCCCAGACTAGGAAACCGTTTTGCCCACATCGTGGGTGGAGAACCGACTGATCCATGGCAGCCACTACGCCCAAGGTTGATCCCGCCCAGACTCTGGCCGCGCACGTTGCCGGCACAGGAGTTAAAGACGTTCCCGGCAGAAGCCTCACGGCCACCCGCCGTGACGTACTAGATACCTTCGGAGCCATGCTGGGCGGCAGCTCCGCACCGGGGATCGGTGAACTAGCCTCCGTCACAGGCCGCTGGGGCGGGAAAGAAGAGGCAACGTTGGCCGTGCTGGGAACGAAGATGCCGGCCCATCACACAGCGATGGTCAACTCGGCCATGGGCCACGCCCTAGACTTCGACGACACCTACGACAAGGGCGGGCACGTCCATCCCGGAACATCGGTCCTGGCCGCTAGCTTGGCCGTTGCCGAGTCCCTGGGAGGCATCACCGGCGACCAGCTGATGCTCGCTGTCACATTGGGTCTCGACGTCTCCTGCCGCTTGGGATTGGCGGCCTATGACGACCGGGGATGGCACCGGACCGGCAGCTTCGGCATCTTCGGCGCCACGGCCGCCGCCGGGAAGGTCCTGGGTCTGACGAAAGAGCAGATGGTCCACGCCTTTGGCATCGCCTACAGTCAGGCCGCTGGAAACCGGCAGTGCATCGTTGACGGCGCGCTGACCAAACGTTTTCAAGCCGGCCAGGCCGCACACGGCGCGGTGCTGTCCGTATTCCTGGCCAAAGAGGGCTTCACCGGCGCTGAGAACGTATTTGCGGGGCAGTACGGCTTCTTCCCAATGTACCAACCGGACGGCTATGACCTGTCGCTGATAGACCAGGGTCTGGGAGAAGAGTTCCTGGGCGACCGGATCAGTCTCAAGCCATATCCATGCGGACGGCCCACACACGGCTACATCGACGCGGCGGTCAAGCTGCACCTTGAACTAGATCTCGACGCCAATTCCATCGAATCGGTGGTGGTCCGGACTGACCCGGAGACCCATTCCTCCCGCTACAGCGTCTCCTCAGGAGTGGTCCAGCCCCAGCAGCAGGTTGAAGCCCAGTTCAGCTTGCCCTATCTGATCGGCTGCGCGTTGGCCCTGGGCGGAGTCGGCATCGACCAGATCAACACCTTTGATGACCCGAAGGTGTTGGCCGCAGCTTCCCAGGTGCAAGCTGAAAGCAGAGAAGGCGCGTTGAAAGGCTGGGCCGAGATAGAAGTGGTGTGCGCAGGTGGGGCCACGTCTTCGGTCACAGTGGGGCCTCTTTTGGGCTCTCCTGATAATCCCCTCACCAGGGAGCAGCTTGAAGTTAAATTTCGTGACTGCGCGGCCCACGCCCTGGAACCGGTAGGAGAAACTTCGGTGGACCGGATCATCTCTTTGATCATGGGCCCAGATGCCATGGGCGATTCCCGGGAATTGATCAAGCTGTCGGTCCTGTCTGGCTAACCAGGTCTAAGGAACTTTCAATTGTCCACAGAACAAACAATCAATGACGCCATGGATACTCTCATCCGCACCCGGCCTGGGTTCTGGACCCGGTCGGCCTGCGGGGTCACCCGTTCCCTGGGCCAGATCCCGGCCCTGCTGGACCGGAATGCGTATTCGGTGGAAACGTCCAGGGTCAGGATTCTGCTGTTGGGCGGGTTGACCGGCTACCAGGCCGACGTCGATATGGCCCTGCATGCGCTTGAGCTGTTTGCGGGCGGCGGGGATTCTTTGTCCCTGCGCATCGCTCTGAGCGCGGTGCCCTGTGCCAACCCTGACGGCCTTCGTCTCAACGTTGCGCCCGAGAACGGCGCCGGCGGCGATCCCTCGGGCGTCTACCCGCCTGAGGGTAAGTACTACTACGACCCGGAAGACCCGGAGAAGCGCTACCTCTGGCGCTGGATATGTTTTCAAGCGCCGGACTTGGTGATCGAACTGCAATCAGGGGATTCACTGAACTGGGAGTTCAACCAGGCCGCCCAAAGCCTGGCGCCCGGCCTTGGCGCCAAGAGCATCTCCGGCGGGCAGGGACTCCTGGCTGCCCTTGGCTCCGGCCACCCCGACGGCTTGGGCACGGTACCGGGGCTGCGGCTGACGGCCACCGACGAGCAGCTGCCCCGTGAGTTGGGCCGGTTGTTCAGCATGCTAAGGCAGTTGGATGTGCTGGGCACGTCCAACGCCCGGCAAGCCCTGGACGCCCGGCGGAACAGGCCCAAGACAGAGATAGCCCAGGCGCTGGCAACGGCTTACGGCCATACCTTTGAACCGGTGGTCTACACACAGGGAGTGCCCATCAGCGGACGCCTTAGACTCCATCAATTGGAGCCGGCCGGCGAAAACCCGGCCCCGGACGTAGCTGCACTGCTAGAGCAATTCGCCACAGCAGGTGTGCCGGAAGACCTGGCCCCGTCGGCTTTGGCGTCGGTGGTCTGGGCTGACGAGTTGGCCGACGCCACCGGCGAGGCCCGCTACAACGAACTGGTTATCCAGGCCGCCGAGCGTTTTGAGTCCAGAGGCCAAGGCGCGGCGCCTACGCCCTGCGACCCAGATTTCCGGACGGAAGATATGTTCATGAGCGGCGCCATTCTCGGCCGGGCGTTCAAGCTCACCGGAAACACCAAGTACACCGACATCCTGGCCGATTTCCTGGTCAACGGAAGGATACAGCAGACCCATGGGCTGTTCTGGCACTGCCGCTCTGCCGCCTACTATTGGGGCCGGGGCAACGGGTTCGCCGCCATGGGGCTGGCCGAAGCCCTGACCTATCTGCCCGAAGACCACGGCAGCCGGGCTGCCATCGTTGCCATGTATGGGCGTCTCATGGATTCCCTGGGCCGCCTCCAGCACCACTCCGGCATGTTGAACCAGGTGCTGGACGTCCCTGGGTCGTATCTTGAGTTCACCGCCACGTGCATGATGGGCTACGCCATGGCCCGAGGCATCCGCATGGGGTTCTTATCCGAGGAATACCGGACGGTTGTCGATCTGGCCTGGCAGGGAGTCGCGGAACGGGTGGACGACGTCGGCAACGTGGTCGACGGTTGCGCCAGCACCGGCGTGCAGAACAATGTCCGTGAGTACCTGGACCGCCCGGCGATATTCGGCTACGACGACCGCAGCGGCGGCATGGCGCTCTGGTTCGCGGTGGAGATGGAGCGCCTGGCCCGCGGTATCTAGATCGACAATCTCAGAGGTGGTTACGTGCCCAACACATTGAGTTACAACTACACCAGCGTGGCCCAGGAAGTGGTCTGCGCTGAAGATGCCATCAACAGCCTTCCGGCGGTCCTGGACCGGTTGGGCGGTACCAGGGCGATGGTGATCTGCGGTCCGTCTATCTTGGAGAAATCGAACGTGGTCACGCGCGTCCAAGACTCCTTGGGCGGCCGCTTCGCTGGACTGTTCTCCGGAGTGGCGCCCCATTCACCTGTGCACACCCTGGATGAAGCGATGGAGCTTGCCGCAGAACTCAAGCCGGACGCTCTGGTCAGCGTCGGAGGCGGCAGCACCCACGACACCACCAAGGGAATCGCCACTCTCCTCGGCGAGGGTGGAAAGATCCACGATCACCAGGTCGTCTTCGAACCGCCCGACAAGGTTATACTTCCGAAGTTTTCTGGAGACCGTGTGCCGATCATCACGGTTGCAACCACCATGGGCGCGGCCGAGCTCAGCCGGGGTGGTGGTTTCACCGACAAAGAACTGGGCCGAAAGATAGTAGTCGCCGATCCCGCGACGATCCCCCGTTCTATAGTTATCGATGGACAAGCGCTGGCAACCACTCCCATGAGTATCCTTCTGTCCACCGCCATGGGACAGATGCGTATCGCCGTGGAGTCGGTCTATTCGACCAAGCACAATCCCATATCCGATTCCATGGCATTGCACGCGATCTCGATGCTGATGGAATACTTGCCACAGTGTCCCACTCTTGATCAGGACTGCCTGTTGAACACAAAGACTGCTGCTTCGATGGCGACGATGGCCGGAGGCAGCCTAGGTTTGAACACGGCCATCGCTCATCAGGTGGGCGGGCTTTATGACGTGCCCCATGGCGATGCCAACGCGATCATGCTGCCCCACAGCATGCGGTTCAACTCCGAGGCGTCGGCTGACCGCCAGAGGCTCATCGCCCAGGCGATGGGTATCGACACCAGCGGAATGAGCGACCACGGGGCAGCATTGTCCGCTGCGGACGCCGTGGAAGATTTGCGCGATTCCCTGGGTCTTCCCGGCCGGCTGCGCGACGTGGGTGTCCCGGAAGAAGGCCTCGAGTTGATCGCGGCGGCTACCCTGAAGGACCGCTCCCTGGCTACCAACCCAACGCCCGTGACCGACGCCGGTCCGATCATGCAGGTACTGCGGAGTTCGTGGTAGCTAAAATGCCTGAGAAGCCTGACAGGGGCGAAGTTCAGGAAGGCCCGACAGTGGACACGGTCATCGGTGCCATGACTGGGCCGGACGGCCGGATTATGGCGTTGGCCAGAGATCTGGGTCTAGCCTTGCCCGATGCAGACGAACGCACCGTGTATGACGGTTTCTGCCGAGAGTGGACCCCGGCCTATTACCTGGCCAAGCGCCAGATATTCCACGTCCACGCCTTCAAGTCCGGAATACGAGGCAGCATGTTCGTTGGAGTCCGGGCCTTGGAGCCTCTGATAATGGCATCAAACGCAGTGCCGGACAACATCAAAGAGATAGTCGAAAATACCCGGGGCGGCAGCACCAAGATGCTGAAAATCCCGCTGGAGACCGCGCAGGACGTGGCTGGTTTTGGCAATCTGGTCCAGGTTAAATGGGAGTTTGAATTGGACCGGTTGGCGTGACCGGCACGCTATACCTGTTCCTGGGACCTAATAAATATCGGGAGGAAAATCATCATGACAGTTCTTAACCGCAGGATATTTCAAGCCAAGGTCGGGCAAGCTGGGCCGTTGGTCGCCCACTTTCAAGAAGCGATGGTGCAGATGAAGGGCTACGGCGTCCCTTGGGAGACCAGGATATGCACCGACTACCATACCGGCCGCTCAGACAGAGTTTCTGTTGAATGGCTGCTGGATGACATAGGTGATATTGACAGAGAGTTGGGCCGGTTGATGGAGATGCCCGAAGCAGCCGCGTTTTTCCAAACCTGGCTGACCAAGTTGAACGAGATGGTCGAGTACTCTGATGCCGAGAACTGGTCGGTCGTTTAAGCGCTCAAGACAGTACCGTTCAAATAATCCGGGCGAGGACAAAAGGGAGGCCGTATTGGCCTCCCTTTTCTATTGTCAGGCACGACGAGATGACATAACTTGCGAATTTTGTCATAGAGTCGTACATTTAAGTAAGCGAGAATCAACCATAGACGGTTGCCGAAGCTCCATTGGCCCGGGGACTTTGAAGCAGGGCAGCCTGGAGGTCGCATGGTACGGATTCAAGCACAACCGGACCCGCCATTCTTAGCGAAAGATATACTCCCTATCTTGCCAATGGCTGGGTTGTGCGTACTCGCGATAACGGTAGGCCTGGTTATCTACTTCTTCGCTGGACAAGCCGGTGCGGACCGCCCCATGGGAGATACGGCCGTTGAATCCGAAACGATTTCGGTCGCGCCCCCGTCATTTGTGTTTGAGGGAGACCAGCAGGGCCAGATATACTTTTCCTCAGACCCGCATTGGTAGGACTCTGGTCGTCCTTGGACCTCTTAGCTGACTCGGCTAGGCGAAGAAATTCTTGACCAGGCGCACGAACTCGTCGGTCTGCTCCATCTCGGGGTGGTGGCCGCAGTTGGCTATGATCTCCAGTTTTGCGCCCTGAATAGCATCCCTGTACGCCTCGCCGGCGCTGATCGGGACCACTCCGTCCTGTTCTCCCCAGACCAACAGTGTCGGCAGGTCCTTCAAGCGGCCTAGCAGGTGAGGCAAGGCCTGGTGGTACATGTAGGGCCGCCAAGTCAGCCGCGCTGCTTCCTCCCGAGACGCCTCCCATATCTCGATCTGGTCCGCGTCTGCTTCTTCCGGGTAGGCGATGGGATATTCCCGTGTCGAACCGGCGTCGAGGAAGCATTCTTCCATGTACTCTCTGGCTATGATCAAGAACATGTCGAGAATCTCGCCGGTGGGCGGTTTGATGCCGGTGGGCGCGACCAGAGCCATCTTGTTGATGCTCTGCGGAGACTGACAGGCCATCTCAGCGGCGAGCCAGCCGCCCAGAGAGAAGCCCAGCAGGTTTACCCGTTCGAGTCCCAATTCCTCGATGACTCTTAGATACCAACTGGCCAGGTCACGCACGCTCATCACCCAGTCCAGTTGGTCGGTGACGCCAAACCCGGGGTGGGCCGGCATGTGCAGAGTGAAGTCTTGCGCCAATGATTCCGCGTATTGGAGAGGGACCGTTTGTCCCATCTCGTCGTGAAGCACTAGGACCGGGTCGCCGCTGCCGCCCTGAATGATATGTAGATCGGCGCCGGCTACCTGAGTTTTCCCTTCCGTCCAGATTGACGACCTGGTGGACATGGAATAGCTCCTGCTGAAGGTTATTTGGCCTGCCTAGGAAACGGCCGAACTGATTTTGTGTTGTGACGCCTAGGATTGTCAACTGATCGATCGAACGCCTAACAGGTATAGTCCGTGTTATATTGACCGCCGAATCCGCCTGATCCAACGTTATAGTGTGGCCGGCAGTTCACCCTGGATATGACGGGCCGGCTTGGTGACTAGATTATGGGGCAGCCCAGACGCCTCCATCCTCCTGACGGCGGGCGGTTCGGCCCTATCGCCAATCTGGCGATCTTCGCTTTTCTGCCTCTGGTGCTGCTTGGCGGACTGCTGGCCGCACTGATCGCTACAGGCGTGCTTTCATTAAAGCCGGCATCGGACGGAAAAGGCGCCTTGGAAGCGCTGCTTCTAGGTCCGGTTGGCGTCACCATCACCGGCAAGGACAGGGTTGAACTTCGCTCCGCCGACGGCCTGGTTATGGTTGCCATACCTGCTGGGTCTGTCTCGTCGCTCATCACCCTCTATTACAGAGAATCGAGCCCATCCGACGCGCCAAGACTGCCGGCGGGATATATCAGCACGGGCCGGTTCTTTGATCTATCAGCGCGGCCCGTGGATGCCAACAACGGACCAGCCAGATTCCGGCAAACCCTGACCATCACCATGAAGATCGGGCAGGGAGATCTTGCGTTGGCCGGGACGGACTACTCCCGGTTCTTCATCCAGCACTACGATACGGCGGCCCAGTCGTGGGACGTTCTGACAACAACTGCGGACCTGCTCGCGTCCACCGTGGCTGCCGAAGTAGGGTCTCTAAGCCCGTTCGCGCTCACTGTTGGCCCTTCTCAGGAAAGCTCCGGTGACGGTTCGGAGGAGGCGCTCCCCACAAGAGATGCTCCGGTTCTGCTGGCTACGGTGCAGCCGGCCACACCCACGGCGACGGCGGTGACACCCACGAACGAACCCGCTGAAGAACTGTCCGCTGCGCCCAATGCTCAGACAGAAGCCACCCCTACCTTCTCGCCGTCTCCCACGTTCACGGCAGCTCCGACTCCAACACTGACGCCGAGACCGACTCGCGTCTCAACCCCAACTGCTGTTCCGACCCCAACCGCAACACCTGCACCCACCCCAACGTCATTGCCAACTCCAACGCTAGCTCCAACTTTTACGCCAATGCCCACGCCGACCACTGCTCCAACCGCTACCCCGCCGCCCTCTCCGACTCCTTTTCCCACTGTGACTCCATCTCCAACTCCGACCCTCGCTCCAACTCCTGTGCCAACACCGACGCCGTTCCCGACTCCTACCGCCACCCCTCAGCCGACGGCGACTCCACTCCCGACCCCAACTCCAACGCCACCGCCGTATCTTCCCGGCGGCCGGATCGCGTTCCAGTCCGGCCGCAGCGGCAACCTGGACATCATGATCATGGGTTTGGACGGGGCAAACCCAGTCAGCCTGACCGATAACCCGGCATCAGATATGGAACCTTCATGGTGTGGCGGCGGAACGATCGCCTTCTCCTCGGACCGGGAAGGAGACCTGGAGATATACGTGATGTCGGATGATGGCGCGGGTCAGGCCAGACTCACCAACACGCCAGGCGCTGACTCTGCGCCTGCCTGTTCGCCGTCTGGAGACCGGATCGTGTACACGTCAGCAGTCGACGGCAATGACGAGATATACGTGATGAACGTGAACGGATCAGGCCAGCAGCGCTTGACCACAAATGCGGCCGCGGACAACTTCCCAGCCTGGTCTCCCGACGGTTCTAAGTTCGTCTTCGTATCAGAGCGGGACGGGAACAGCGAGATATATACGATGAATGCTGACGGCAGCGGCCTTCTGAATCTGACCAACGACCCAGCACAGGACTCGGACCCGGCGTGGCATCCCAATGGCAATCTCATCGCCTTCGCTTCGAGCCGGACCGGCGACTGGGAGATCTTCCTGATGAATGTGGACGGTTCTGGGCCGTTCAGGCTCACCAACAGCCTATCAGTGGATGGCGCTCCTACCTGGAACGCCGCGGGCTCCTGGATCGGCTTTCGCAGCAACAGGGACGGCGATGAAGAGGTCTACCGGATGACTGCGGACGGATCGTTGCAGCCCAACCTGACCAACCGCGGCTCGCAAGACAGCGCCCCGGACTGGGAGCGATGACCAGCGGATTTGTATATTCTCAGCCTGAATGGCAAAATGGCCGGGCTCGCCGTCTCCGCGTTCGTTAAACGGCGGCGCTAATACCGGAATTCAGGAGGGCATATACGTGGCGTCGATAAGGGCAAACAAAGCCAAACAAAAACTTCAGAATGGAGAGATCGTAACTGTTATCTCCGGACTTCAGAGCAGCGACATAATCGACTTCTTGGGTCCGATCGGTTTCGACGCCGCTTGGATCGAATGTGAGCACGGTTCGGTTGACTGGGATGCTCTGGGCGACATGACCCGCGCCTGCGACCTTTGGGAGATGGCCTCCATCACCAGGGTTAACTCCAACGACCCCGGCTTGATCACCCGCACCCTTGATAGGGGGTCGATGGGCATCGTCGTGCCCCACGTCAATTCCCATGAGGCCGCTGAACAGGCTGCACAGTCCACGAAATACGCTCCACTGGGTTACCGGGGCATGTTTGGCGGGCGTCAGTCATTTGGCGTCGGCGACTATTTCCATCAGGCCAATGACCAAACTATGGTGGTGGTGCTATTGGAGGAAGTGGAAGCTCTATCCAACCTGGATGAGATTCTAACGGTGCCCGATATCGATGTGTTCTTCGTCGCGCCGTCGGACCTTTCCCAGACCATGGGCCACATCGGCAATGCGGGACATCCGGACGTTTTGAAGGCCATTGACGAAGCCATCGCCAAGATAACCGGAGCCGGCAAGGTTGCGGGGACTCTGGTGAATGACGCGAACTTGGAAGCCTACGCCCAGACAGGGGTCCAGTTCCTGATGACTTCATGGAATGGATGGGTGGCTCGGGGAGCCGCTGAATTCGTGGAGAAAGCTGCCAAAGCCCGGTAGCCCCCTCCTAGGTCATGGGTCCTGCGGCTGGTCCTCATTCCTCTTGATATTCTCGCGGCCGGTTGTTTTCAGCGGCATCAACAGCAGCGCTCCGATCAAAAAGAAGGTCGCGTCCGCGGCGATGAGCACCTGGTAGCCAAAGTCGTCAGGACGCCCAGGTATATGGTTCAATGCGTCGATGATCGGACCAAGAAGCTTGGCGGCCGCGGCCCCACCGATGGTCGCCAAGTTCACGATGCCCATGTGCAGCCCCGCCTGGCTTTCGTCCGCCAGCTCGTTGGCCAGCGCCCAGTTGGCGCTAAGCAAAACCCCCACAGACGCGCCAATGACACTGGCGATGACCAACACCTGTACGGAGTCGTTGGCCGTCAGCATCCAGAGGCTGCTCAGAGCCGCGCCTATGGCTCCAACCATGACCACCGGCTTCCGGCCCACCCGGTCAGATACCCATCCGGCTATATAGACCGCTATAGCCAATGTCCCGGCGATCACCAAGATCATGCGCCCCAGCGCCTCCGCCGGGTTATCCAGGCCAACGGAGTCCCGGAGGAAGAACAGGCCATAGGTCTGGAAAGATGCGATGGCCGTGATCATTATCAGCCGGGACACGAGGAACAGCCCCAGTTGTGAATTCAATACCGACCGGAATGAGGACTCGGTGTCCTCCCGCTGGGAATCGGACGGTGAGGACAATTCGCGGCGGGATACCTGGATCGAGGTGATGGATATCGCCAATATCAACAGGAAGGCAAGAATACCCAAAGAAAGCCATTCCCAGTCGATGTCGGAGCCGGTTTTACCGATCAAGGCCCCGGTGACAGCGATCATCACCGCGCCGCCTGCGGCGTCGGACATTATCTTCATGGACGACGCCATGCCGATACGGTTCAGCGGAACGCAGTCCCGGATCAGCGCCAACCCGGGGCCATAGGCGATATTCACGTTGGCCTGGATGAATATCCAGACGCCGAATAAGACGCCGAAATTGGGAGCTAAGCGAATACCGATCAAGCCGACGGCGGCGAAAACAGAGCCCCAGATGATGAAGGGTACTCTGCGGCCCAAGGGGGACTCGGTACGGTCGCTGATCCTCCCGATGGTCGGCTGGACCAGCGCTGCCATAACCAGTCCGCTGATCCCTAGGATCGCCAGATAGGTGTTCTTGAACTCGTCCGGCGCCACCGTCAACACGATGACGGGCAAGACCACCGTGTCCATGGCCAATATGAACCCGGTGATCCCGAAGCTGAATGAATTCAGCTTCAGGAGGTCCCATTGGCTCCATACCTCGGTCCATGAACCCTGCTGGGCCATACTAGACGGCCACCTGGTTTAAGATCGGCTCGTGACGCTTGTTAGCCGCTTGGTTTGACTCAGTCATCCGTGCCTATCCCCGCGATTTGTCGAGGTCTATAATACACGAGCCTCTACCCTTGAAGCCCCTGATGAACAACGCAGGTCGAGCGGGTTCATCGATGGCGGCGCGAAGCGCCGGGACAAGCTGTTTACACCCTCGTAGGATGACGACATCAGGCATGAAGATCTGCTCATTGCTTCCCAGTGGAACAGAGATCTTATTCGCGTTGGGCCTGGACGACCAGGTCGCCGGCGTTTCTGACCTTTGCGACTTCCCGCCCGGCGCCCACGGCAAACCGGTGGTCAGCCGCAGCAAGGTTGACCCGTCTGTCTTGTCCAGCGAAGAGGTGGAAGCAGCCATGACCGCCCTGCTGACCAGCGGCGAGAACCCATATGAACTGGACCAAGACTGGTTGGTCAGAGAGTCGCCGGACGTCATATTGACCCAGGACCTGTGCCACGTATGCGAGGTGGATGCCGGGCAGGTGACGGGCGTTGTAGCTGGGATGGCGGTACAACCCCTTGTTGTCGTGCTGCAGCCCAGGACTTTCGAGGGTGTGCTCGACTCCATCATAGAGGTGGGACAGGCCTGTGATGCGGAAGAACAGGCCGCCAGGGTTATCGGGGACATGCGCCAGCGTGTTGCGGCGATTCAAGAACAACTGGCATCGGTAAGCGGGCGGCCACGGGTGTTTTCCCTAGAAGGGATAAATCCCCTGGTTGTGGGCGGGCATTGGATACCCGATATGCTGAGCCTTGCCGGCGGGACTCAGGACATGTTCGCTCCGGGCTGCGGCGCTGAACGGCTCGATTGGGATGTTATCCGCCAGTACGACCCGGACAAACTCTTCATAGACCTGTGTTCTTCGGACCTGGCCAGAAACCTGAGGGAAGCGCCATGGCTCGAGAAACAGGCGGGCTGGCGGGACCTGTCTTCAGTGAAGAACGGAGAGGTCTACCTGATAGACCATTCCTATTTCAGCCGCCCTGGTCCGAGGACGATCGACGGGCTGGAGTTGTTGGCCGGTCTGACCCATCCAGATCTCTTCTTGGACCTGGTCCCACGGGGCTCCGTGGTCAAGCTGGATGCAGGGTTATATGCAGGCCGACCTGACGGAGATATTGGGGCTTGTTTCAAACCCTACCCATGAACCCTGTCAACACCGGCGTAACGCCACGCTGGCGGGCCGATAATCGAGCGTATATAATATCGGCAATAGCACCTGGATCACTCTTAGTGTAGGTATTTTTCTTGCTAGATAAAGATGAATTTAGGTCTGCCCTTGGGCAGTTCGCCACTGGCGTCACAGTGATAACCACTCTGGATGACGAAGGCCAGCCTCATTCGATGACTGCCAACGCATTCTCGTCCATCTGTCTCGACCCGCCGACCGTCATGGTCTGCATCGCCCATGGCACCCACACCCATGGTTACCTGGAAAGGACCAGCCGTTTTGGGGTTAATATCCTGAAGCAAGAACAGCAGGACTTGGGGGCTTATTTCGCCAGGAAGCCTGAAGACCGGACCGGCGATGTCAGCTACCATTATTCTGAGGCTGCCGACAAGACCCCGGTGCTGGACGACTCGATGGTCTTCTTCGGCTGTGAAGTGAAAGGCTCACACGTGTACGGAGACCACACGATCTATGTGGGTGAAGTAAAAGAGATGCGCCGGAACGAGTCCAGCGCACCTCTGATGTTCTACAACAGCCGTTGGTATAACCCGGCCGGGGAGTAGACCGGAGACACGGCAAGATGCCGGTCTAGGCCCAGCCTATTACTTCAGGCTGGCCATGAAATTCTCGATCTCTTCGTTGACCTTCTTGAATTTCTCCATCTGGACGAAATGCGTGCCGCCCGGGATAACAGTTTCCCGGGCGTTTTTCATGTGTTTGGTTAGGTAATCCGAGTACCTAACGGGAGTCATGGCATCGTCGCTCCCGCAGAGGACCTGCGTCGGCAAGTCGATCTTCTCCAGTTGGTCCATCACGTCGAATCTGTCGCAGGCTAATAGGTCGTTCAGTTCAACCTCGGGGCCCACTTCCTCGGCCCTCTGTGAAATCACGGGGTGCATATCTTCCGCGACTCCCTTGAAAGACTTCATGTACCCGGCCAGCCAATCGGAATTGTCCGGACCGGGCTCTCGACAGCGCTCTAGATGGTCCGGATGAACATGTAAGCGGGCCCCGGTCCCCAAAAGGATTATTCCCTTCAATTCTTCGGGGTATCTAAGGGCATACAGCAGGGTGATTGCGCCCCCCATAGCGTGGCCGCAAAGGACCACGTCTTTGTAACGGCGGGCGGTGATGAATCCACGGACCCACTCAAGGTAGCTTTCGATATCGTTGCAGGCTTTTCCGGTTGAATGTCCTGGAAGGTCGATGGCTTTGGAGTTTCTGAAATGCCGGAGTTGGTAGTAGTAGGCCAGGCTGGAACTCCCAGCCCCGTGCAGGAAAACAAGTTTCATCTATGGGTGCTCTCTTGGTAATAAATACCATTACTAAACAAAATAGTAATGATAGCCTAATATCAAATCTATGGGGTTATATTACTAGATGATTTCATTGTGTTCAAGCTTAGACAGCAGTTTATAAACCCTTTATCAAATAGCTCAAAAAGAAAAGCGCTGTGGGTCCACAGCGCTTTTCTTTATTCCGGGACGTAGGGCCCAGCTATTCGTCGCTGGTCTCTTCGTCCTCCTCGTCTTCTTCCGGTTCGTCGTCGGCGTCAGACTCCACGATATCTCCGGTCGCGGAATCCGCGTCCTCTTCGGTATCTTCGGTGTCGTCTACCTTAACCTCTTCCTCGTCTTCGGATTTGGAGGCTTTGGCTCGCGCCTTTGACGGCTTCTTGCTTTCGCTTTCGTCATCTTTGGATGCCTGCGTATCCGACTCTTGGAAGCAGGCGATGGACGCCACGTAGTCATCCGGTTCGCGGTCGCGCCAAACGATAACGCCTTGGGTGTTCCGGCCGGTCACCCGGACGTCCTCAAGTGTTATCCGCACCACCTGGGCCTTGGCCGAGATGATGAGGATAAGCTGGCCGGGCCCTTCCGCCACTACCCTGGCGGCCGCCACTTTCCCGGCCTTGTCTGAGGTTCGGAAGGTCCGCACTCCCTGACCGCCTCTGGAGTGGCGAGGATAACTGGCTAATGGGGTGCTCTTGCCGTAGCCCCTTTGGCTTACTATCAGCAGGTGGCTGTTGGGAGTCACCGTGCTCATGGCGACCACTTCATCTTTATTCAGCAGGCGGATGCCCCGAACGCCGCCCGCGGTGCGGGAACGTGGAGTCAGTCCTGTGATCGGGAACTTGATCGCCTGACCCTGCTCGGTCACCATGACCACATCTTTGGCATCGCCTACCTGTGCAACCGAGACCAATTCGTCGCCTTGCTCCAAATCGAACACGATAAGTCCGGAGGGGCGTATGCGGGTGAGTTCGCCCGTCTTCAGGGCTTTGATCTCTCCCTTCTTGGTAGCTAACAAGAGCGGGTATTCATCTCTGGGGTTGTCGATGAGGAGCATCGCCTGGATGGCCTCTCCCCGGTCAAGGGGCAGCAGATTGGCTGCCAGGACACCTCTGCTCGTTCGTGAGGAATCCCCGTGTATCTGGTAGGCCTTCAGCGGGTACACTCGTCCCCGGTTCGTGAAGAAGAACAGGGTGTCGTGGGTGTCGACCACCACCAGGTCCATCACAGCATCGTCTTCCCGGGTCCGCATTCCCAGTACGCCTTTTCCGCCGCGGTGCTGCGTGCGGAACGTATCCGACGGGACACGTTTAACGTATCCCTGCTGACTCAGGGTGATTATCGAATCTTCGTGGGGTATGAAAGATTCATCGGTCTGATCAGCCAGCTCCGCGTCGTGAATAACGGTGCGGCGCGGGTTGTTGAATGACTTCTTAAGAGCTTGAGTCTCTGACCTGATCTCGGCGAGCACCAATTCAGGGCTGGCGAGGAGGGCTTCAAGCTCGGTGATCTTGGCAACGAGGTCTTCGTGCTCTTTCTCCAGCCGTTCCCGCTCCAAAGCGGCCAATCGGCGAAGCTGCATGTCCAGGATGGCCTGAGCCTGGATCTCGCTCAAGTCCAACGTTGACATCAAGTTCGCGCGGGCGGCCTCCACATCGGCGGAACCGCGTATGATCTCAATGACCTCGTCCATGCGGTCGAGTGCTAACAGGAGTCCCTGCACCACATGGTCGCGTTCTTGGGCCTTCTGTAACTGGAACTCGGCCCGGCGGCGGATGACGACCTGCCGGTGCTCGATGAAGAGGGTTAGACAGCGCTTCAGCGGCAATATCTGCGGCTGACCGTCCACCAGGGCCAGCATGATAGTGTTGAACGACTGCCTAAGCGCCGTATGGCGCATCAGATTGTTCATAACCACGTAGGTCTGGGCGTCCCGGCGTAGTTCGATGACGATCCGCATCCCGTGGCGGTCGGACTCGTCCCGGATGTCTGAGATTCCCTCTAGCTTCTTTTCTCGTGTCAGCGTGGCGATCTTCTCTACCAGGTTGGCTTTGTTCACCTGGTAGGGCAGTTCGGTGATGATTATCTGCTCCCGGTCTCTGCTGCCCTTGATCTCTTCGATCTCGGTGGTGGCTTCCATGATTATCCGGCCACGGCCGGTGGTGTAGGTGTCATAGATGCCCTGGTGGCCAAGGATGTTGGCGCCGGTGGGGAAGTCGGGGCCTTTGATCGACCGCATCAACTGCTCGGTGGTGATGTCGGCATTGTCGATCAGCCTGACGATGGCGTCACAGACCTCCCCGAGGTTGTGGGGCGGGATATTGGTCGCCATGCCCACCGCGATGCCGGATGCCCCGTTGATCAGCATATTGGGCAGTCTGGCGGGCAGAACGGTCGGCTCGCCCAGAGAGTCGTCGAAGTTGGCGGTGAAATCGACGGTGTTCTGGTCGATGTCGGCCAAAAGTTCATCTGCTATGGGGGCCAGGCGGGCTTCGGTGTACCGCATGGCTGCGGGCGGGTCGCCGTCGATGCTGCCGAAGTTACCCTGGCCGGTGATCAGCGGGTAGCGCATGGAGAAGTCCTGGGCCAAGCGGACCAGGGCGTCGTACACCGAACCTTCACCGTGGGGATGGAACTTACCCAGCACCTCACCGGCGATCCTTGCGCTCTTTCTATAGGCTCCGCCGGGGCGTATGCCCATGTCGTGCATGGCGTAGAGGATGCGGCGGTGAACAGGTTTCAGCCCGTCCCGCACGTCGGGTAGCGCCCGGGCTACGATGACGCTCATCGCATAGGTCAGGTACGACGTTCGCATCTCGTCTTCTATGCGTATCGGGCGTTCCCCCGAATTCGGTTGTTCGGGCGTGGTAGTTACCATCTGTTGGTGCTCCTTGAGAGTCCACTAATCCCATGGATATGTTGTGGATAGTTTCCGATTTTTGGGCAGGACTTGATACCGGGAAATGACACCATGTTCGGCCAGTTTCGGTGTCTGGGGTGAAGATCGAGCCTAGGTGTCAGGCTGCGAACTCGGAGGAGAAGGTCTCAGCCCGTTCCTGCAATCCGAGAAATAGGTTGCCGAACAGCTTTGGGACTTCGTCCTGTCTTTCCGGATGACACTGCAATCCGATAACCCAGCTATGTTCTGGGCTTTCCAACCCCTCGATCAACCCATCCTCCACCTCGTATGCCGTGGTCATGAGACGCGGCGCTCTTTGCGCCTCCTTCAGTCCTTGATGGTGCAGGCTATTCACTTTGAAGAGCCCTGCCATTCCTATGATCGGCGCTGCTTTTGCGCCGGGTGCGATGTATATCGTGTGGTAAGCGGACTCCCATTTGCCGTCGATCTTTTCAGATTTGTGGCCGGGCAGGTCCTGAATCAGCTTGCCGCCGAACGCAACATTCAACAATTGCATGCCCCGGCAGATCGCCAGCACCGGCATGTCCCGCTCCAAAGCATAATCAAGAACACGTAGTTCCAGGTCGTCCAGAGGACGGTTTAGCTCTAGTCCGGCGTCCGGGTCCGGTTCATCTCCGTAAAGAGTGGGGTCGATGTCCGGCCCACCGCATAATAGGAGGCCGCCCACGTCCCGCATCAGTTCGCTAGTATCCACGTCTGAGTGGTCGTCTGGCATCAGGACCCGCACATCCGCCCCTGCGGACTCCATCACTTCGACATATCGGCGTGCGTTCTTGGCGCCAGAAGAGGTAATAGCTACAATTGCCATATGACATAACATTGTAACCGAATTGTGCCTGGAGTTACAGTGTTTCGAGGTCGAGCTTAGGCCGGTTTTCGTGCGTGCCAACGCCTGGTATTATTTGCTCCTACCCGTGCGGTTTTGATAAGCTAACACCTAGATAGGCAACGGGGAATCCAGGCTCGGGCCGAGGATTTCCGTCGGACTGCCGTACAACGGTAAGTTCATTAGAGGGATTTGATGAGAGAAGTTATACAGGGAGCTATTGACGACTTGAAAGAGGGTCAACCCTGTGTTTTGGCCACCGTAGTCCGGACCAAAGGCTCCACACCGCAGAAGGCCGGCGCCATGCTGCTCGTCCGGGAAGACGGCAGCGGGCTGGGCACCCTTGGCGGTGGTTGTGTTGAGGGCGACATCTGGTTCGCCGCCAAGGAGATTCTGCGCCAGAACGGTGGCCCAGAGTTCAAAGACTACTATCTGAACGAAGACATCGCCGCCCGCGACGGCTTGGTCTGCGGCGGCACCATGTATTTCTACCTGGAGCCGTTCCGGGAACGAGAGGACTTCACTTCCATCGGCGAAGAGATCGTAGAGGCCTATGACGGCGGCCAGCCGGTCAGCTTGGCTACTGTGGTCAATTCCAGGGACGGCGGACCGGACTTGGGTTCGAAACTACTGCTACGCTCAGACGGCTCGATCACCGGGACCTTGGGCAATGCCGAGATAGACGCTCAGGCGGTCGAAGTGGCGGAGAAGGTGGCGGATGTTGGCAGCAACGAATCGTTCCACCTCGCCGACGGCACCGAAGTCTTCGTTGAGGGATTCACCACTCCCCCAACCCTGGTGATGGTGGGCGGAGGACACGTCGGCAAAGCCACAGCGGACCTGGCCTATTCGCTGGGTTACAGGGTTTATCTCGTGGACGACCGGCCGGAGTTTTCCAACGAAGAGCGCTTCCCCTACGCCGAACAAAGAGTTGTATCCACCTATGACAAGTGGACCGATCACGTTGATCTAAACGTCAACACGTTTGTTGTGGTGGCCACCAGAGGGCACCGGTACGATGACATGGCCCTTGAATCGGCCCTCAAGACCCGCGCCCGCTATATCGGGGTGCTGGGCAGCCGCCGCAAGACCATCATGATCTTCAGGCGTCTGCTGCAACAGGGAGTTTCTCTGGAGCGCATCAAAGAGGTCTACGCTCCTGTTGGTCTGAACATCGGCGCATTAGAGCCCGAGGAATTGGCCGTAAGCATCATGTCTGAGATCATCATGGTCCGGCGCGGCGGCGATGGCGGACAGATGCAGATGGGCGACTGGTACGTCGACCGCGCTGCCGAGATCGTTGATCGAGCGTCCGAACCCACGGTAGAAGTCTAGTCCCGTCCTATGCCCGGAGTGTGGGCTGTACTTCTGGCGGCCGGCGAGTCCAGCCGCATGGGCCAACTCAAAGCTCTGCTTCCCTGGCGGGGCGTACCCCTTCTCGAACACCAACTCCACGCGCTATTGGAAGCCGGCGTGCAACATATCGTTGTCGTCTTGGGCCATGACGCTGACCGTCTGAAGCCGATCGTAGACTCGGTTGACGGCGCATCATGGACGCTGAACAGCGATTACCTGCAGGGCAAGACCACTTCCCTCAAAGCCGGAATCTCGGCCCTGAACGGGCAGCAGGTCTCAGATGTGTTGCTTCTCAACGTGGACCAGCCCAGAAACGCGGATACGGTCCGCGCCTTGGTGGAACGCCACCGGCGGTCAGGCAACCGGATCACCATCCCAACCCACGGCGGAAAGGGGGGCCATCCCATCCTCATAACTGCTGAGCTATTGCCGGAGCTGGTGGATATCGAAGAGGAATCCCAAGGGTTGAAAGCAGTCGTCCGCAGGCACGCGGATGCCACCGAACGGTTCGAGATGGACGACCCCAGCCTACTGTGGGACCTCAACACCCCCGAGCAATACCAACAAGCACTGGACGCCGGTCTCTAACCAGTCCCATCATCATCCCGGCGAAGTCGGGGATCCAGCCAGACCGCGTCGAACGGCCCTAAGTTGAATCGCTCATAGCTTTTGCCCCCAACCTAACCCTCCCCCATGACTGGGGGAGGGAATCATTGCCGTCATTCCGGCGAAAGCCAGAATCCAGCCAGACCGTGCAGGGATCAGCCGTGCTGTTGGGGAAAGAACGTTCGTAGACGCAGGTTTTTAACCTGCTCCGGGATGGGTTTCGAATGTTTTGTCCGGCATTGAAGTGTCTTACGATCAACATGTCGGGTTGAAAACCCGCGCCTACGCCATGGCTTCTACCAGAGCATTCTTAACTTCTTAACCGGAACGGCCCCTATCCCGTCATTCCGGCGAAAGCCGGAATCCAGACAAACCGCGTCGAACGGCCCTAAATTGAATCGCTCATAGCTTTTGCCCCCACCCTAACCCTCCCCCATGACTGGGGGAGGGAATCATTGCCGTCATTCCGGCGAGAACCGGAATCCATTGCGCCATGCGTTGGAAACTAAGCTGGGTTTATTAAGCGGAAGTACGAAAAAAGGGACGGCATTGCCGTCCCTTTCTCTGATGGAGATCTGCCACAACCGTTAAGCGGGCTGCGGTTCTTGCTTAGAGAAACTGCCGGGAAGAGCCAAGGACGACAAGAAGCCCAGGAAGAACAGCCCGGACGCGAAGTAGAACGCCGCGTCCCAACCTATGTACTCCACAATGACTCCAGCGATGATCGACGCCATCGCCCCGAAGAAGGCGTTGCTGCCCCACATGAGCCCGATGAACGTCCCTTCAAGTCCCTTGCCAGCCGCCACGTCTACGGCCGCCGCCTGGGTGAGTGAGTTCACTGAGAATAGGAACACTCCGAACAAGAGGACCGACAGGGTCATGCCGGGGCCGTCTCCGCCTAGGATCATGGTTGTTGGGAAGACAACGGCCGATGCCATGATGAATACGATGATGGGCTTTCTACCGATCCGGTCCGACAGTGCGCCAAACATAGGCCCGGCGAATATGCCCGGCGCCGCCAGCAAGGCAACGTGGAAGCCGACCCAGAAAGAGCTCAACTCCAGTTGGTCTGAGAGGTAAAGGGGGATGACCCAGAGCAGTGACCGGTCTCCCATGCCCCGAACAGCGGAAACCGTGAAAATCCACCACATGCCGGTGCCTTGGAAAGACGACCGCATGTCGCGCATCTGCCTGCGGAATTTGGCCCCGTAGTCGGTCCCTTCGACCTTTGGTCCGCCAACATTCCGCAGCAGCATGAAGATGACAAACGCCAGGAAAAGGAGCACAGGCGTGCCGCCGCCGACGATCCAACGCCACCCGACCACGGCCAACAGGCCGCCAACGATCAATGGCCCTAACCAGTCGCCTATGTTCCCCGTGGAGCGGTGCATGGAGATGAACAGGCCGCGCTGGTTGGGAAACCGTTGGGCCAACAACCCCAAAGCGGGCGGATGCCAAAGCGCGGTCCCTGCGGATGCCAGCGCAAGAGCGGCCAAGATGAGACCGAAGGTCGGCGCGATCGATACCAGGAAATAGCCGATAGCGATCAGGCTCATGCTGAAAGTCAGGATATGGGCCCGCCGGTGCTGGAACATATCGACGAAGAAACCGCCGGTCATGCTCGTGGCGCCGCCCGAAAGCTGCCTGACTGCATCCAAGAGGCCGGCTTGGATGGGAGCTAGACCCAAAGCGATGTATATCTGGGGGATGAGCACCAAGAAGGCGCGGCCATACATGTGTTCCAGCGCATGAGCGCCGATCACGGTTGTGGCCATCACCGAGTCTTTGGTGCGGTTGCCTTCGGCGTCGGCGAGGGTTTGTGGGTTTATTGCTTCAGCCAATGCTTCTCATTCCCCCCTGAAAGAGTCGCATGATCAGGCACGTCTGCCGAAACATGCGATGGGGAGTATACACCGGTGACTAATCCGGTAAAAGTGGTAGGGGGCCGCTTATGTCCGTCAAAGACCGGGCGGGAACAAGTGCGTACTTAGTAATCGTAGAACATCTGCTGAAGTTCTTGCCGGTCCTTTGTGACCGTTAGGCCCAGCATCAGGAGAATCCGCGCTTTCTGGGGCAGCAGGTTGTCTGAAACGATGAATCCTTGCTCTTCTTTCTTGGGCGTGGTGACAACTCTGCCGGCGGTGGAGCGGGTGGCCAGGACCACGGGGACCCCGTCGTCCACCAGTTTCACGGCTGCATCGATCACGGCTGGCGGGAAAGTGCCGCCGCCGAACCCTGCCAATACCAAACCGTCAGACCCATTATTGCGCACAGCGTCTACCAGCAGTCCGTCGGCGCCGGCGTAGGAGTAGACGATGTCCACCCGGGGCAGACCGGTCATATCGTCCACCAAGAAAGGCGTATCCACCGTATGACGTCGCAAGGGCGCCCGGTAGAAAACCACCTTGCCGTCGGAATCGGCGTAGCCCATGAAGCCCAGCTCGTTGGGGCGGAAGGTCTCCACCCTGAAAGTGCTTGCCTTGGTTACGTCGCGGCCGCACTGAATCTCATTGTTCAACACCGTCAACACACCCAGGCCGGCTGCGTCCGGGCAGGCGGCTGTGCGCACTGCATCCAGAAGGTTAAGATCGGCGTCGGTACTGAGGGCGGTCGGCGGCCGCATCGCGCCGGTGATCACCACAGGTTTGGCCGACTTGACGGTTAGATGCAGAAAGTAAGAGGTCTCCTCCAATGTGGCGGTCCCGTGGGTTATCGCCACACCGGCTACCTCCGGTTCATCCCGGAATATCCCGTTGATCCGCCGGGCTAGCCCCAGCCACTCCGCCGCTCCAATGGCCGTGCTGCCGACACTGACCAGGTCTTCGGAGCGGACATCGGCGATGTCCCTTATCTCCGGCACCCGGTCCAGGGATTGCTGGATGGTGATGTGGTCACCTATCTCCGGGTAGAGGATAAAGTCCATGCGGTCCGGACCAACTCCTGCGATGCTGCCTCCGGTGCCGATCACTCTGACGGTGGGTTTTACGGTAGACATCTTTCTTCCTTGTTCACAGATACGTTATATATGGCCTGATACGGCCTAGGCGGCGGCCACCGCCTAACAGTTATAATCACCGGGACATCTTAACGGATTTCACGCCACAATCCCGGCTTGGCCGGTACGTTTCAGGGATTCCGTGATTATGCGGGCGTTGATCTTATCCGACATTCACGCCAATCTGGAGGCCTTGGAGGCTGTCATTAATGACGCCCAGGGCCGGGGCGGGTTCGACGTGATCTGGTGCCTGGGGGATACGGTAGGTTACGGCCCGGACCCCGGCCCCTGCATCGACAGGATAAGGGAGTTTGATCTAGTCGCCATTGCCGGTAACCACGACCACGCGGCGGTGGGCCTTATCGACGCAGCCGACTTCAATGACGCCGCCTAAGCCGCGACCGTTTGGACCTCAGACCAACTCGATGCAGAACATCAGGAGTTCTTGGCGTCGCTTCCTTTCGTATCCCTCCAGGGCCGGTTCACTCTGGTGCACGGGAGTCTGCGCGATCCGATCGTAGAGTACCTGCTGGACCGTAGTTCGGCGGTAGGCACTTTGAATCTCATGGAAACCGATTACTGCCTGGTCGGCCATTCTCACATTCCTTTCGTTTGCTGCGAGGTGCCGGACAACCCATTGGACCCAGCGTTCACCGAGTTCCCGGAAGATGAGCCGGTTGCACTGGGAGCCGGACGCCGGATCATCAACCCTGGAGGAGTCGGTCAACCAAGAGACCGTGACTCCCGGCCCAGTTATGCCGTCTACGACAGCGAGTCGGCGGCCATCCAACGTCACCGGGTTGCCTACGACATCGCCAAGACCCAGAAGAAGATGAAGGCCGCGGAACTGCCCGTACATCTGATCGACAGATTGGACCACGGAATCTAGCGGCCCCGCGTTCGGTTGCCTCCGGTGGCCGCCGTTATCCAGTATCTGGGACTCCAGGCAAATTGACAGTGTCCCAGGAATGTTGTTAGGTTGTAGACGGCGTTTCGCTCACCAATTATCAAAGGCCCGCTAGCTCAATGGCAGAGCAACTGACTCTTAATCAGTAGGTTCTCGGTTCGACCCCGAGGCGGGTCACCACGAAATTAGGCACGAAAACGCCCAGATTACGAAAATCTGGGCGTTTCTTTGTGGCCGGTTTGTACCCAATTTGTACCCAATTTATTTTGAGTCACAATAGTACAACGCATTAAATTAATTAAGGCGTGGCCATTACCCGGTACGGTTGCAAGGCGGGAGTTCTAGATGTGCCTGTTCGAATTCCTCTAGGAGCTTTTTTTCTGTCTTGTTAACTTCATCAGGGTCAATTACGCGGAATCGAATCCAGAGACATTCAGATAACTCATCTCGTATCGGGTAAATGCGTTTCTTCAGGGTGCGTCGAAAGCTGGGCCTTTTGTTGAAATTGCCCAACCGGGATCTCAGACCGTCCTCGGCCTCCAATGACTTACCTATGTATAGAGTAGTGGTTGTTCCTTTGAGTCTATTGAATGGCCTTGTGGTGGCTATCTCATAAACCCCGCAATATTCAGTGATATCTTCCGGTTCAAGAGTGTCTAGTTTCTGCCACTCACTCC
>CAYXDE010000011.1:42357-74957 GCA_964463525.1 uncultured Dehalococcoidia bacterium
TTTTTACGGCGGCCTCAAATCTCAGATATTTGGCGACCCGACTCTCGGCCATATTATCCTTATCCATGGAATCCTCCCGACCATTGCCTGGGTTTTCCCTATCTCAGTTAACCCAGTGTACAGATCGTCTCTTTCTCGATTATCCATACATGCATATCCTTGCTAGTTCGAAAATACCTCCCAACTAAACACACGTCCTTGCCTATGTATGGGATGTATGAGTTCCTGTGTTTCCGCTTGGTGCCTGATACCGAGTGTCACGGCTTGGTTAGCCAGTAATTCGAATGATTTGATTGCAGGCTCCATAGGCCACTCAGGGTATTCGTAACCGTAGATCAAAAGGGCTGTTCTGCTGGTGAATCCGGCACTGGTCAATTTAGTGCAATCCGTCAAGGCACTACGGTGTTCTGGATAAGGACTAAGGATGTGGATCAAGATGTTATCGTTTGGCTTCCCGGTGTCTCCCATGAGCCGGAGCATTTTAATCTCAACTGCCCAGTTCCAGTCAGGGCCGACCCCGATACAAAGGTCACATTTATTCCGCGGAGTATCCGGATAAGGGACCTCAAGTTGAAATCCTTCGACGTCAATACTTCCTTGTTTCTCCATTTCTTCTGAAACAAGTTGAACGGTTGCCCTTTCCGTATGCGGGCCGATACCAGGTGAATATGGAGCGCCGGTACGGGCATTGGAAGCTATCGGGCGTCGCGCATCGACTGCCCCCATTGCTTCGGCGAATGAACTGGTTAATTTATCCAAATCCATTGGAATATCCTCTTCACTTTGGTGCTAGTGCCGCGTCTATCGCCAGGGCCGCTTTTTCCTGCATATCCGGCAACACATGGGAGTATATATCCATGGTGGTTGCAACGCTGGCATGGCCCAGACGTTCGGATACAACTTTCGGATTAACGCCTTGCTCCAAGAGTATCGTGGCATGGGTATGCCTTAGGCCGTGGATCGTCAGCTTTGGCAGTCCGGCCGTGGCTACAACCTTCTTGAACGCCCTGGTCGCTAGGTTGGGATCTACAGGCATACCAGACGCATCGGTGAATACATAGCCGGAATCAGTCCATGCGTCGGAAACCTCTAGTTGTTGTGTTATTTGTCGGCCACGGATCTCATGGAGTAGGGCGACGGTATCCGGGCTCAAGGCGATAGACCGTCTGGATCGTTCGGTCTTGGGTTGGCCGTTCATTAGCCCTTGGCCGGTGATCCGTTGCAGGGTGTTCACAACTTGTAGTTGCTGGTTGGCGAGATTTACGTTAGCCCATTTCAAACCGGCCAGTTCCCCCCGGCGCATCCCGGTCATGAGCCCCAATTGATAGAAATCGCCGTATTGCGATTCCCTAAGGACCGTCATGGCTCTGGCCCTGGTTTCCGCGTCCCAGACTTCTATCTCTTTCTTGACCACCTTGGGGGCGATTACAGAGTCCAGAATGTTGCGTTTCAAGGTTCCCTGTTTGACTGCCGTGTTCAGCGCGATGTTTAACGCCTTGTGGAGTGCGTCCACTGTCCGGTTCGATAGCCCACGTTTAATCATTCCGGCGTAGATCGGTTGGATATGTGTTGCGTCCAGTTTCTGTAGTGTTATGCCGGCAATCGGCCCCGTGTAGCAGTTGATGGACTGCTTGTAGCCCTGGACGGTCTTGGCCGTACAGTTGGTTGTGGCGTATGTCTCAAGCCAGCTTTGTAGGTATGCGCCCACGGTCAATTTCTTCTTACCGTTGAATGAGCCGGATTCCATAGAGATTCGGCGTTTCGTCAACTCGGCCTCGGCCTTCCTACGGTTGCCTTTTATCGTGTCGCTGTCACGTTTACCGGCATTGTCTCTCCACCGGATCAGAAATACGCCGGGGGAACGCTCATAGAGGCCTCCACTTCCGTAACTTCTTTTGGTCGTTTGTTTTACACTAGCCATGAGAGGTTTCTCCTTCTGTGATTTACGTCTTGGGTGGGGTGCTTCTCGATTGGCCCAGGGTTACCGCCCTGGGCTTTTTCTTTTTCTATTCTTCATTCACCTCCGCCTACGTTTCATCATTAACAACAAGGCCCAAGCAAATCCTCCAACGCCACACAGTGCGAAAAATTCAGAACTATCGACTCCGAATACAGATGAAATAACTGAGTAGAAGCCAATTCCTGTTAACACGCCCAATGTGAGTCCTAAAATGCACCAAGCTTTCTTTTTAAGACCGTCAGGTTCACGCCAAGTGTCACTCATGGGTTGTCTCCGTTCCAATCCAAAAATGTATCTTGCTCTATAAGGTCTGGGACGAGTAAACCGCCTTCCAAGACAAACTCATCCCGCATCACTTGATTCACCGTTAGTTCTGTATACCTTTCATTCCGGTCCCATAGGAACCCGAACCAACTCCGAGTGATTTTGTTAGGTGCTAGGTTTGGTGCGTTCTTGGTGCCGGCCCACAGCACTAACAACCGCGTGGCCGATTGGGAAACCTCTGATAGTGGGACGCTGTGGGTTTCGCTATACCGCTCAAGCCTTCCGAACACATGGGCGAAATAGATCAGCACCAAGCACTCATGCCTCGATGCCAGGTCAAAGTGTCCGGCAAGTTTGGGAGCCCAATCACAGACTGACCTCGGAAACCCCGCGAATCCCCGGTGCTCTACAAAACTGCCGTGCTGATCCCAGACTTGCCGGCCAACTTCATATACCTGGGTGAGTGTGGCTATGTCCTGGGCGTTGGCGGGCCAAGTCGGATCCCAGAGGGGAACGGTCTGGTCATCAGGTATGTCTTTGATGGGCCATTCCTTTATCCAGTTCCTCAGAGTTGTCTCGGAAGGGACTTCTCTCAGTTCGATCTCAAACTTCTTTTTGATCTCCCGGTGAATAGCGCGGACGTTCAAGCGCGTTCTGTGTTGTTCCCAGGTCTCACGCGCCCTGTTTTTGTCCCTTATGTCGGTCTGCTTTGGCATGAATTTCCCAAGAAATGGCGAAATTGGCAGGTTCTGTTCATCTGCACTTTTAAGTGCGATATCCAGGCGTGACCCGAATCCTATTCTGCGACGCCCATGAGTACTGTAAACCCCATAGACAGGATGTGCAAGGCGTTATGGGAGGTCTGGCATGGAAATTCCAGTGGTCGAGCGAAAGGCGTTCAGCGTGGCTATCGCATCCGCAATGTTGGGTATCAGCCGGAGTATGGGTTTCAAGTTGATTTCCCAGGGCAAGCTGCGGTCGTACAAGGCGGGCAAAAGGACTCTCGTGCCGATAGCCGCCGTTGATGAGTACATCGAGCAAAACAGCCAGTAACCAGGCAAAGAAAAGGCCCCGCGCTGGGAGACGCGGAGCCGAAAAACATCTCCCTATGTCGGAGGGAAAATGTACAGCCCATATTATCAAATCACCGTCGAAGCTGAGCGAACGCCGGGAGCGGTAGTCGTGAGCGGCCATACGGTGACGCACGCCAGGCCGGACCGCCTACCGGCCTGGCGTGTTTTGTCAGGTGCTAGGTAATGGGTAACGTCCTAGATCTGGCCGAGGTTGGCGTTGTCCAGGGCGTTGAACGCGTTCCGAGTTTGCGAGCCGCGTTAGCGGCGAGCTGGTCTACTTCTCTTGTTAAAACAGGGAAGGGTAATGCACACAAGAAGGGGTTTGGTTCAACCCATTGTGATAACCCCTGGTATGCCTACGAACGGTGCGGTTGCGCTAATTTCCGGTGGAAGAAAATCCCCTGCAACAAATGGGCTTGTGATGGATGCTCTAAACGCCGGTTGGCCGATGAGCTGGTGCCGGAGGTGATACAAGCCCTCAGATGGGCTAGGGACATCGGCCAGACCCTTAAATTCCTAACGCGAACTTACAAGGCAGATGATCCTGGTGCTTCACCTACCCCGGCCGGCGCAACCCGCCGCCGGTTGGACTTCCAACACCTTGTGCAGCACTTGCGCCGTGACCGGGGCGAGACTTTCGAATATCTCCGGGTTGCTGAATCTCATAAATCCGGCCAGATACATTCCCATGTCCTGGCCGTCATGCCATTCGTCCAACAAAAGGCACTCTCGGATAAATGGCAGCAATTAGCGCGGAAGTCCTTTCGAATAGACGTTCGCGCCGCCGGCATGAAATGTCCCAGGTGCTATCCGGATAAAAACGCGCCTGGGGCGGTCAAGCGCCGATCGATCATCATCCCGCCGCCAGGCCGGGGCGAGTGTTTGAGCTGTGGGTATGAGCCGGATTGGAAACTTGATGCTACCTGGGCCGATGTTGCCCAGGCCATCGCGTTCGAGATGGGTAAATACCTAACGAAAGAAGCCACCACCGGCGGCGTAAAAAAGAAGCTGAACAGATCGAAAGCATGGGCGGCCAATTGTCAGACCAAAATTGAGAAGTCACCACGCTCCAAATGTGAGGAATGTGCCGAGGTGCATATCGTCTATTGGGACGGCCTGGAAGGTGATATTTTGGCCCGCCCTGGCGGCGAGTTGATCTGGTGGTCTGTAGAGGAAAACGTCGCCTGGTTTTTGGATAAACCGGGCCGGGATCCATGCTCTTGCTTTGGCGATGATGTTGTCTGGCGTGCGTTCGGCCAGGAGGAACCACCGAGACCGCCACCGGAGCCGCCGGCAGAACCGCCAGGCCGTCAACTGCCTATTGAGGTTGCCCTATGAGGTACCCGGTTGAAGGAATGCCTCTTGAAGCCCCGTTGGTCTATATCTATTTCAATACCGACGAGGAGCCGGCGTTCATCTGTATGTTCTGCGATTGGGACATAGACGAGGGCGATCGGAAGGACCTTGAGTTCTTCAACTGGGCAAAGGCGCACAACTTGATGCATCGTGCCGAGTACGACGCTCTGGGGAAGGAAGGGATCGATCCGATGCAGCGTTGTTATCTGATTTGGCATAGGCATCGGGGCGTTAGGGAGAACGAGGAGTGAAAGCCATTAACGATTGGGGGTTGCTCGGTTATTTCGCATTGGGCATCGCGGTGCTTGTGGCCCTCGGCATAGTGGTCAGTTATCTCTAACCCTTTATATATAAAGTATCGGTCGGCTACCTTAATCAGTACCACGCTGTGCTACTGATTTACAGCCGGCCCGAAAGGCTCTATCTATATATAAATCAGGTCATCCGAGCCAGTACGGCTACCGAATCTCATAGCTGAGCAAATCCCGAAGTGGATCGCTTTTCACGAGGGCGCAGGCGCCGGTTAGACCCGACTGTGTTCGGGCCCTCTAAGACGGCGAAATCGAAAAATCTGATCCAAACGATATTCTTTTCCAAGATACCGCTAACTAACAAACGCGCCTTGATATTTTGAAACACGTTTTCGCTAGGATGGCAAACGAAAAAACGTTTTTCAGCCCCCGCCAGCGTTGATTGTTGTGCCACACGATTAACATCATCAAATGACCGAACGCGGAGCCCAATGTGCTCATAGCTCTCGGACCCCACACGGTTGTCATCTATGATGGCTTCGAACATCATTCCTTTGTGAATCAATACGCTTGATGCGGCTGCGCTATACTCCGAGAGGCAATAGATATAGTTAATCCCCTTGTTATTTCGTAGATCTTCCGGAACTCGATCATAGATCTCATTCATGAAATTAACGAGCAGGCTTTGATAACTTACCGGCGGTGGAGCGAGTGATTCGAAATGTGGAAAGATCCGCTTTGTTATCCACTCAAGATTCGAGTTCCTTTCATCGTCGTAGGTAATACCTTTGCCCTGGTGAAACATTAGGAGATAGCACCATAGAGACCTGAACAGGTTTTTCAATACCTGCTCCAAAAAGAAACTCTTCTCGTCGTCGCTCTGCCTAGTATGTAGATCCCTTAGGATACTTACTCCATCAAAATATGAATCTAGGTTGCGCGCATTAAATGTTGTAGCCAACCCGCCTGCCCTTGCGGAATGGACGTACTGTAGCTGATCGAAATAGGAGAAGCTTTTCGTTTTTAGTATCAGATTAACCATAAACACGGTATCTTCTCCCACACTCATGCTAGGGAAAAAGATATCGTTGTGGATCAAGAAATCCCGGCGGACGAAACAGCCATTGCACTCATCAACATCAGTTTCGGTTTCGTGGATTCTTTGAACAAGCGATGTAGATTTGTTAGTTGAGCGATCGACATCGAATAAATTGCTATACAACCTGTCACTTCGGGCCATATTTTGCGTGCGCAAAAAGACTAGGTCATATTCGCATTCAAACAAAGAAGCTAGTGTTTTTCGGTCAGATTGGCCGCTTTCGTAATAATCATCGCTATCCAGAAACCCGATGTATTTACCTCGGGCCAGAGTGATGCCCTTATTACGTGACTGCGCGACCCCCAGGTTTTCGGTATTTCGGTGTACGCAGACCCCGGGGTAAAGTAGAGATAATTGTCCACAGATGTCCTTCGTTTTATCCGTGGAACAATCATCTACTATGATTACTTCGATGAATTCTTGAGTCTCAAATTTGAAGACGCTGTCTATGCACCGTTCCAGACTCGACTCAGAATTATACGCAGGTACGATTATGCTTAATGACGGAACGGAATCCAACGAAGAGGGTTTACTATTAATGAGCTACCTTCCTTCAACGCGTGCGTAATCCAATATGAAATTTGTTTGGACCGCAGCGGGTACCGTTGCTACTGTGTAGTCTCTGCCGTTGCAGTATTCGCATGCTCCGAAATATTGATTGCCCGATACCAATCTAGCTATTTCTCGTTTAAGTTTTTCCCTGTCTACCGATTTCAGATCTATGGAATCTTTGCGAAAATCGGGTATGGCCTCCAATCGGTCAGCATGGGCCGAAAATGGACATCCGAAAATCTTATCGTGAAGTAACGTCAATGTGTCTTTGACACAACAGTTGCTAAAGACCTCAAACGTTTCATCCGAACTGCGTTCCATCTTCCCAATGATTGCGCAGTCTTGCCATATGGTGACCCGCTCGTTCAAATAACTTATTCCTAAGTTACTGAGCACGTCGACTAATTTGGTCACATTTTTCGATAGATCGGTGCCGTAATTGGAAATTATGAAATGGACTCTGGGATCAGCACAGGAAGCGAGAACGTTTTCTCTGGGAACAATGGTCCCGTTGGTGAAGATAACTACCTTGCCGAAGTTCTTGTAGCCCAGCAGCAAGTTGATGATTTCATCGATCTTCCGATACATCAGTGGCTCCCCACCGATAAGACGTAATTCATGCACATAGTCAATCGTGTTCATGAATAGGTTCAGATTATCCACAAGCGATTCATGTTCAGAATCAATGGGATTCTTGTAATATTGCATCAAATTGGAACAATCAACACATTTCAGCGTGCACTTTTCAGTGAGCACGACGTCCAAGCTTTTTAGACGTAGTTGCCTGTCTTGTTCCTGACACGTTGACTTCAAGTTATTTTGGCTGTCCGTCAAAAACAGGAATAATTTAATCTCTTCTTGACACCTCTGAATACTCCAATCGGTCTCAAGACCGATGTAGTCATAGTCGTCAAAGAGAAAGTCGCAGTTATCAAACGATTTCACTCCAGAATCGACTAATACCTTCGTCAAGAAAGGGATATTAGTGCGGTTCGAAGCGAAGATCACATGGGCGTCTTTGGGGATATCTTTCTTCGATATGATTGGGACGCCAGATATAGATTCGCCGATGTGCGCCGGGTTGAGGTCTATAAAAGCCTTCACGGTTAAATCATTGTTTTTTAACCCGTGAAGGACGATCTTCCCGAAATTACCGGTTCCAAAAATCAATATCTCATTGCTCTTATGGCAATGTTCTAATCTCTTGGAACTCGTATTTATGTCGAGCATGATCTTCTCCTGTTGTTATGAAACCCAAACCAAGTACGCTGGGAGCCCCAAACCCAGGGCGACGCACTGTCCCTATATATCGTAAACCGCTGTCCTGATAAAAGAGAATCACGGTGAACGGAAACGACGGCTTTAGCCCCGTCAGTACGCAGCGGTCGTTATGCCTCCGCCTTCGAAACAGGAATGCTTTTTCTAGGTTTGGATTCAACTGACTGTTTCGGGGATGGTTTGGCCGATTAATCACCTAAGGGTCCATGAAGTCAATCGCGATTACCCCGGAGATTAGCGGAGGGATAGATGGCTCGAATGTTTCTTCAAATGATAGCAGAAATAGCCATCAACTAGACCAGCGCCGTCGGTCATGTAAAGGGCAATTTGGTACGCCGCTACTGCGTCTCGCATGGCGCGGGGACGTTGCCGTAGCTTTGGACCTAGAAGGTGGTTACGCCAGATCTGATGGAGATCATCGGTTGTTAAGAGTTTGTACCCGCTGGGGGTGAAGACTCCGGACTTCCGAGTGGTTGTCACGGGCCTGCTGAAGAGCAAGTACCCTCGCTTCATCAAGGCTGATATAGCCTTCTAGCTCAGGCGATAGGTCGAACTTCTCTTCTTTACCCGGTTCTTCCGCCAAAACCGTTTCCTCTCTCCTTGGTGGACTGCAGAGAGGTCGAGATGGAGATTAGCACAGGCGGTGCTTCCCCAGCCGATCGAGTTTGATTTTTGCCCCAATATTGCCGGTCGACCCGTCACCGGAGGCCCCGGACAAACTCAATGCTTGCGGTTTTGTTAGATGCTAGGTGGCCGGGAGATTTGGGGATTGTGTACCCAATTTGTACCCAATTTATTTCTGTACTGTAGGCACGGTTTTCGTCTTCAGCCTCGAAATGGTGTCTGCGGTGAACTGCTGTGTACGCCTATGCACCAAAAGCGGCTGACTCTTAATCAGTAGGTTCTCGGTTCGACCCCGAGGCGGGTCACCACGAAATTAGGCACGAAAAAGCCCAGATTTCTCTAATCTGGGCTTTTTGTTTTTAGCGGTTTGGCCCCAAAAAGGCCCCAATTTATTTTGGTGCTAATGCGGCGTCTATCGCAAGGGCCGCTTTTTCCTGCATATCGGGCAACACGTGGCTGTAAATATCCATCGTTGTTGCAACGCTGGCATGGCCCAGTCGTTCGGATACAACTTTCGGATTAACTCCTTGCTCTAGAAGTATCGTGGCATGGGTATGCCGAAGGCCGTGGATAGTGAGCTTTGGTAGTCCAGACGTGGTTACCACCTTCTTGAACGCCCTGGTCATCAGGTTGGGATCCAGCGGAAGTCCGGCCGCATCGGTGAAGACATAGCCGGAATCCGTCCAAGCATCACTTATCTCAATTTGTTGCGTCATCTGCTTGCCTCTGATCTCATGGAGAAGGGCGACTGTATCCGCACTCAACGCGATAGACCTTCTTGAGCGTTCTGTTTTGGGTTGGCCGTTCACCAATCCTTGGCCGGTGATTCTTTGCAGAGTATTCACAACCTGTAACTGATGATTGGCAAGGTTTACCGCGGCCCATTTCAAGCCGGCAATCTCGCCTCGGCGCATACCGGTCATCAGTCCCAATTGGTAGAAGTCTCCATACTGGGATTCCTTGAGGACCTTGATTGCCTCCGCACGTATTTCGGAGTCCCAGATCTCTACTTCTTTCTTTGACACCTTTGGGGCGACCACATTGTCTAGGGGATTACGCTTTAAGATGCCTTGTTTGACGGCGGTATTCAAAGCGATGCTTAACGCTTTGTGGAGCGCGTCTACTGTCCGGTTGGATAGCCCACGTTTAATCATCCCTGCGTAGATCGGTTGGATGTGAGTTGCGTCCAGTTTTTGTAGCGTTATCCCTGCGATTGGCGCGGTGTAGCAGTTGATCGATTGTCTGTAGCCCTGGACGGTCTTGGACGTGCAGTTGGTTACGGCGTAAGTCTCTAGCCAGTCTTGAAGGTATGTGTTAGCGGTTAGCTTTTTCTTGCCCACATATTCGCCCTTCTCTATAGCGACTAATCGATCACGTAGAACTTTCTCGGCTTGCTTGAATGTGCCGTTAACCTGTTCTGGTATCCGCTTGCCGTCCTTCCGGTAACGTATCTGCCATCCTCGGCCCTTCTTGCGTATGGATCCACTGTCATATGCCCGTTTTGTTACACTAACCATGAGTTGTTCTCCTTCTTTGTTTAGCGACTTTGTTGGGGTTCTTCTCGCTGGCCCAGGGTTACCGCCCTGGGCTTTTTCTTTGGCTTGCCTATTCTTCATCCGATACTTTTAACCCTAAATTTACCCTCTTTGGATCATTGGGCTGTACAACCTCTAACGTAGGATTGGCCTTGTACAGCAACCAAGGAATACCCTTGAGTTTTTCAGCAACGATCCATTCCATGCTGCCCTCGTTCGCTTGTTCCCAGATCGGTATAGAGACCACTCCTTTCTTCTCGCGAATCCTATTGGTCCGGTCTGGATCCTGGTGACGGTTATTCCACATCATCAACCTATCGTACTTCTCGTTACGAGCGGGCATAGGTTCGTCAAATGCCCTCCTGTATTTCGCTTCGTCTGCGAGATCATAGGCAAAATCAAGGAGAACGATACAGTCGAGTCTGACCGCTAGATCAAAAAATCCAGATAGGTTCCAGGCCCAATCGCATACATCTTTTGAAAAACCTGGGAACTCCGGTTCCATCTCTGGGTCGTCGACCTTTTCCCCTTCCCAGATCTTGCTGGCGAGATCGAATAAGACCGTTAAAGTGCGGATCCTCGCCGGTTCTGGCCCGTTAGCCTCTTCCCAAGGAAGAACGGTCTCATCTTTTGGGAGAAGCCTAGCCATCGGTTCCCAATACTTTTTGATCCAAGTCCGGACTTGGGTCTCCGACGGGGCCTTGGTCTTTTCACCTACTTCCCACATCCCTTGCTTGGCCGCTTTTTCTATCACTTGGTAGATAGCACGGACGGTAAGCGGTTTCCGGCCTTTCGTCTTCTTGTTCCGGTGATGCCACCAGATATATCTGGCTAGATCGTAGTCAGCTGTGTCGTACCCCAAAATTTCCTCCGAAATGCCTCGGGTCAAATAAATCTCTTTGATTTCTCAATGAACCGCGAAAAATAGCCTTAAGAGCAGTAAGAACCGCGACGTTCGTGGTCTAGTATAGCCGCCAAAGCACGACCATGTAAACGGTGCAACCGTGGGGTGAGTAATGGAATCAGGCGTAGTACGCAAGGCACTGAGTGTGGAGATGGCGGCGGAGATGTTGGGAATCAGCCGATCGATGGGATTCAAGCTCATCAGAAACGGCGAACTGAGAAGCGTAAAGGCTGGCACTCGGACGTTAGTGCCGGTGGCCGCTATTGATGAGTTCATCAAGCAGAACAGCCGGATCTTCCCGGTTCCACTGAACTAATTAGGCAAAGGAAAAGCCCGGAGGTGCAACTCCGGGCCAGGTGTTCCCCAGTGCTGAAACTAAAGAACAGGCCAATTCTACCATTTGCCGTTGAAGCTGAGCGGACGCCGGGAGCGGTAGCCGTGAGCGGCCATACGGTGGCACATGCCAGGCTGGATTGTCTACCGGCCTGGCATGTTCTGTTAGGTGCCAGGTAATGGGCAACGTCCTCGATCTGGCCGAGGTTCGCGTTGGCCAGGACCTTGAACGCGCTCCGGCTTCACGAGCCGCGTTAGCGGCGAGTTGGGATACTTCTCTTGTTAAGACAGGGAAGGATAACTCACACAAGATAGGCCCGAATAGCACTCACTGTGACAATCCATGGTACGTCTACGATCGGTGTGGTCATTTGAATTTCCGGTGGCGTCGTGTGCCCTGCGATAAGTGGGCCTGCGAGGGTTGTTTCCGGCGCAAGTTGGCTGATGATTTGAAGCCTGAGATACGCAAGGCCTTGCTAATGGCCCGGGATATTGGCGAGACTCTCAAGTTCTTGACCAATACTTATGCGTCTACGGATCTAGGTGGCGAGCCTACTCCGTTCGGGGCCGCTCGACGTACTTTGGACTACCAACATCTGGCGCAGCATATCCGGAGAGACCGGGGCGAAATGTTTGAGTATCTGCGGGTTGCTGAGTCCCATAAAAATGGGCGCATCCATCTGCATACTCTGGCCGTTATGCCTTTTATTCGGCAATCAGAACTGTCCGATAAGTGGAAGGATTTTGCGCGCGGGTCTTTCCGTGTTGATGTTCGGGCTGCAGGGATGAAGTGTCCTCGGTGTTATCCGGTCAAGACGGCTCCCAGAGCGGTGAAGCGTCGGTCAATCATCATTCCTCCACCTGGGAAGGGCGAGTGCCTGTCTTGCGGGTATGAACCGGACTGGACTTTGGAGTCTACCTGGGTCGAAGTGGCCGATGCAATTGGGTTCGAGATGGGCAAATACCTTACGAAAGAATCGGTGATTGGTGGTGTTAAGCGGAAGTTAAACCGTTCTAAAGGTTGGGCCGCGGAATGCCATGAGAAGCGCGATAAAACTCCGCGTTTGGCTTGTGAGGAATGCGGTGAGGTCCATACGGTTTATTGGGATGGCCAGGAGTCTGATATTGCTAAACGGCCTGGTGCTGAATTGATATGGTGGTCGGTTGCGGAGAATGTGGCGTGGTATCTAGATAAACCGGGCCAGGGGCCGTGTAATTGTTTTGGTGAGGATGTTGGGTGGAGGGCGTATGGCCAAGAAGAACCACCAAGACCACCACCGGGGCCACCTGCGGATGGTGGCTATGAGATTGTTAATCTTTCTATCCAGAAACGGATACCAGGTCTTGTGGACGATGTCTCTCTGTTGACCAAGTGGTAAATATGCCAGTGGGCCAGCGCCGGATGCTGACAGATGAAAATGGCATGCTCCTGCACTTTTTGTTTGTTCGGAGCCCGCTCAGGGTTGCTGGTAATTGCTAGTAAAAAGAGGTGCGAGCATGCTCGAGAATTGTAATGGTAATGGGCAAGTGGTCGAGTGTACTGAATGCGATCCGCCAAGACGTTTCAAGAACAAGGCAGGACTAAATGGCCATAGACAATTCAAGCATGCCCGTTTGCCTGATGGTCGAGATGTTTTGCCGAACGGCTATCAATCTCAGATGTACCAAGACTTAACTGACCGTGTTAATCAGGTGATTGACCGTCAAGACGATATTTTTGATCACTTTAAGAACGGGGCCAACGACAATGAGAATGAGGAAGTGGGCGACTTGACCTTCAGTGAAGGGAGCGACTATAGCACTGAGCTAATTGGTATTTCGTCTCTTCCTCCGGTTGATCCAACAACTTATTCCCATCAAGATTGCGGAGCTCCACTTGCCAGAATGCAGCGGCACTGCGGCAGTTGCGGCCAAAAGATCGACTGGAATGGCCTTCCTTAGGAAATGTCACCGGAGGCCTTAGACAAACTTGCTCAAGGTCACCTGACCAGCATATGTCTAATTTGAGTTAGGTAATTACGGCCCTACTGACCACTTCTGGAAGCTGTCGCCGTTGTATTCCGTAACGTAGACACTGCCGTCGGGTGCCACCGCGACTCCCCTAGAATTCGAGAACGATGACCCTGGTGGATCGTCGTTGCCCCACTTGATAATGAACCCTCCTGCGGAATCGAACTTCTGGATACGGGTTTTTTTCCAGTATGTAACGTAGACACTGCCGTCGGGTGCCACAGCGACGCCTACAGCATTGTTGAACATACCGTCGCCCAAAACCAAAAAACCCCATGAAAGAAAAAACACTACATCTGAGTACAACAACTATAAATTGTTGCAGGTCTTGCATGAGACGTAAACACTGCCGTCGGGTGCCACAGCGACGCCGGTTGGCTTGTAGCTCATGCCCCATTTGCTAACGAACACGCCCTCAGAAGTGAATTTCTGGATGCGTTGGTTTTTCCAGTCTGCAACGTAGACACTGCCGTCGGGTGCCACAGCGACGCCTACTGGGCTGTGGAACTGCCCATTGCCTGAGCCCTCTGAGCCCTTGGTCCAAACATGCACCGCGCTTGGCGTTGTTACTGGCGCAGGCGTGGCAGTGGGTGCCGGCGTAGGTGTGGCAGTGGGTGCCGGCGTAGGTGTGGCAGTGGGTGCCGGCGTAGGTGTGGCAGTGGGTGCCGGCGTAGGTGTAGCCGTAGACCCTGGTTGTGGCGTAGGTGTAATGGTGGGCGTAGGCGTTATAGTAGGCGTAGGGGCAGGGGTAGGTGTCGGCCCGGGAGTCGGTGTAGCCGCTGGTACAGGAGTAGGAGTTGGTACAGCCGTAGCTGTTGGAACGGGTATAGGAGAGCCGGGAGGCAAGCTTACGAATGCCGTAATAGACCATTCGGTCCCACTGGCCAAGATAGTTCTGGTATTACCGCTCACAGTGTTGACTCCACCTAGTATTACCGTACCCCCGGTAACAGTAGAATAAGCGGTAACCCCGATGGTTATGCCCTGGTCATATTTACCTGATTCGTCCGGAGGAGGATTAAATACCAACTGGCCGTTCAAAAAATCAAAGACTGCCTGACTAGGTCCTAACAAGCTGCCGTTCACCAATAACCGCATTCCATGAAGCTTAGGGATCGGGGTGATCGTGGGATTAGGTGTAGGACCCGGTGTTGGTGTAGGGCAATACTGGCTGTCTAGAGAACATGCCTGGCTCTCCGACCAATCTGCATTCTTCCCAAGATTTTTCTGGGCTATGGCACGACTGTTGTAAGCCTTGGCATAATTCGGGTCTAATTTGATAGCGTCGTTGTAGTCATCAATAGCCAGTTCATACCGACCCATGTCGCTATGAACATCTCCCCGGTTGTTATATGCCACGCTGCTGGGACTGAGTTCCAAAACCTTGTCATAGTCTGCTATGGCCAGCCAATGATCACCGAGTTTGTGGTATGAGTACGCCCTGAAGAAAATAGCATCTCTGCTATAAGGGTCAGACGCAATTACAGCCGAGTAATTCCGTATGGCCATCGCCCAGTCCTCAGCAAGGCGATATGCATCTGCTCGAGCGTACGGACCAGGTGTCGGGATTGGTACGATGGTCGGTTCTTTAGTCGGTTCTTTGGTCGGTTCTTTTATTACGCTACCGACCAGATTTGCAAAAGGGTTCTGTGGCGTAATAGGTAGGGGAGTGGGTGTCGGCGTTGGGTACGGGGTGTATGTTGGCATGGGAGTGAACGTGGGATATGGAGTTTGCGTGGGAGTTGGTGTTTCAGAGGGCAATACCGATGCCAACGATGTTTTTTCACTATCGGAACTGAGGAATGCGAATACTAGACCAGCGGCAAACGTCGCAACGACAACGCCGATGATGATCAGCAATGTGCGCCCAAATATGTTATTGAATCTAATGTCCATTTATCCTCAGTTAAATACTTGCTATGTGGTGGCGTTTGGGAATGTCCGCTGGGCTTCAGCATAATTCCAACCACCTTATGGGATTATTCGTGATGTTAGGATTGCAGAATTATACAGGAACAGACCCGTCACCGGAGGCCTTAGACAAACTTAATGCTGTGGTTTAGTTAGGTGCTAGGTTTCAGTCTTCCTGTCCCCAAAAGGCCCCAAAAAGGCCCCAATTTATTTTTGTCCGGTAGGCACGATTTTCGCCTTTAGCCTCAAAATGGTGTCTGCGGTGAACTGCTGTGTACGTCTGTGAACAGAAAACGGCTGACTCTTAATCAGTAGGTTCTCGGTTCGACCCCGAGGCGGGTCACCAAATTCTAGGCACAAAAAAGCCCCTCAATTCACTTTGAGGGGCTTTATTATTTGGCAGATGGTCACCAAATGGTCACCAAGAGTTATTCAGGCCATTGAACAAAGATCTGTAAACCAATTGTTGTCGAAGCTCCTAACGCAGCAACAAACTTCAAATAAAAGGTTATCTCGTTCCATCTAGTGGAATGCAGGCGTCCCCATTCGGTCATTCGCCGTAGAAAGGGGATCCTCCCGTATCCGCTAACGTTCTCCGCCTCTTCTATGACCGCAATCATCAAGAGAACGACCGAGAACAACCCGAGAAACAGTGACGCAATAGACACCTCTCCCAAATTGGCTAAGGCACTGCTACAATGGCCGACGAAACTAGATGTTGCTAGAGGTTGTATGATGCTACGCTCGGCTGGGTTAGCTTTGTTGGCCGTTCTCGTTCCACTCACGCTGATTGTCGTCGGCTGCGGCGGCAGCAAGATTGAATCCCAGAAAACCCGCAGCGGCCTATCCGAAGCCGAAGAGCGCTACAACGCAGGACTAAAACTTCAATCCGAAGGATTATTCGAAAGAGCCATCACCGAATATGATAAAGCTGTATTAATCGACCCTGAACTCGGAGTGGCATATAGCAACCGGGCTAAGGCTTATTTCGCCTTAGGCCAGCACCAGCGCAGCATTGAAGACCTAAATGAAGTTATCAGCCGGGACTCTGAGGATGCAGATGCATATAGCGATCGGGGCGCGGCTTATTTAGCCCTTGGTCAGGACCAGCGCGCAATCGAAGACTTAACTGAGGCGATTCGCCTCGAGCCACAGCTCGCGATTGCCTACAGTAACCGGGGAGGTGCCTACAGAAAGCTGGGCCAGCACCAGCGGGCCATTGATGACTTAGATGAAGCTATTCGACTCGACCCTAGGAACATCGGGGCATATGTCAACCGTGGTAACGCCTATGGGAGCTTGGGACAAAGTGAGCAGGCTACACGAGAATATGATGAAGCTATCCGACGGGACTCCCAATTTGCCTTGGCGTACGCTAACAGGGGTAAGCTCAACTTTGACAATGGTAGGTTCAACCAGGCAATTCAAGATCTAGATGAGGCTATCAGTCTTGATCCTCAGAACGCTATGCCATATAGCACTAGAGGGATGGTCTACTTGAATTTGGGTGAACACGACAAGGCCATTAAAGACCTCGATGAGGCTATTCGACTCGACCCCTTTCGTCCCCCTTCGTTTGCGAACCGAGCGGTCTTCCATGCCGTCGTCGGTCGAGAGCAAAAGGCGCTGAATGATGTTGGCCGTGCCAGCGAACTAGGGTTTAACGGTGCAATTCTGGGAAGTAGGATCCAGGAAATATTGGACGAGCGCTAGGCGCATTTAGGCCCGAGCGACCACGTTGTGGCCAATTAAGTTGCTCTTGAACATCCTCGTCGTCATCAAGGTCTGGAAGTTCTAACTCGCCCTCGTCGTCGCCCCAGTCGTACCAACTCGGGACGCCTATTGGTCTAACTGGCCCTTCAGATCGCCTGCGGTGTCTGATATTGCTTTGAAGGGCTTGGCAATCCATCGTTTGATCCTCTTCCTAGTCTTTCGGCGAGATCCGGGAGTCGACGTGCCATTCTCTGCGCTCGGCGGTTTGATTGGACGAGCCCTTATTAGTCGTCTAGCCATTGTGACCATCGCCTTTGATCAATCTGAGTTGCCCCTGTGGGCCGCCGTGGAAGTCGAACCAGTCGCCCCTTGCCTTTAGATAATCGGCTACCGCTTTCCCGTACGGCAATAAGCAGAAACCTTCTGCCGTATGGCGAAGCGGGAACACCAATTTACCGGACGCAACTATCGTGGGATTCGCCGCATCCATCGTTTGATCAAGACGGGATGAAGCGCTCTCAAGGCTAAGGGAGTTGTTCGTGTCATAATACGACCGTCGGAGAGCGGAGTCGGATATGCAAGCTCGACGCAGTCAGCAATGCGACACGAAATTGCCTTTTGGCTGGGATGGACATGAAGAGGGATAACGCCACGATCAATCAGGCAATAGAAGAAGTTAGAGAAGGGTTTCCTTTTCCAGAGATACTCGAACAGACGATCGACACGATCAAACCCATCGCTAGCTTGCTAAGAGAACAGATGCCGGCAGGCGGAAGATTGTTAGACCTTGGTTGCGGCGCTTTGGACAAAGCGATGGTCTATCAGAAGATGGGATATCAGTGTTTTTGCGCCGATGATTTTCAAGATTCTTGGCACAAAGACCCTAAGAACCTTGACCCAGTTATCGGATATGCTCAGTCACTGGGGATCGAAGTCTACACACAAGGGGAGTCATTCGAGGTCCCATGGGAGAAAGAGTCTTTCGATATTGTCACGATAATCAATGTCATCGAGCACCTGCATGGAAGTCCTCGCGGATTGCTGAACTTTGCCGGCACGCTTCTAAAACCCGGTGGGCTGCTGGTCGTAGGAATGCCTAATTCAGTGAATCTCCGCAAGCGTTTATCGGTACTTACAGGGGGCACCAACTACACTCCGATACGGGGGATGTACGAATTTGAAGGGGTCTGGCGTGGTCACATTCGCGAGTACACACTGGAAGAGACCTGTCAGATCGTCGAGTGGACAGGATTTGACGTAGTTGCTCGGTCCACGTTCCACGGGATACTGAAAGACAGGCTGCGGAACAGATTATTCCGGTCGATATTTAGAGGCTTATGCGCCGTATCGCCCCGACTGAAGGACAGTTTGCTAGTGGCTTCCCGGAAACCCGTTGATTGGAAGCCCCGCGAGCCGGACCCTGAAGCACTGCTTGGCGTGGACGGTCATCAGAGTTTCGCCTGATGCTCACCGGAGCGGATCCGGCTGCGTGCCGCGGTATTCCGGTAACCCCAAATACGCAAATACGCCGTTGGAAAACGAACGGTATTCCAGAAAAAGAGAAACATGAAGATTTACGTCGCATCGTCGTGGAGAAATGAGAATCAGCCGCAAGTTGTTCAAAGGCTCAGGGATGAGGGACACGACGTATATGACTTCCGTAACCCCAAAGAACACATCCATGAGCGCGACGAAGGTTTCCACTGGTCGGACATCGACCCTGAATGGAAGAATTGGACACCGGAGCAGTTCGTTGGAGCACTAGACCACCCTCTAGCGGAAGCCGGGTTCAAGAGTGATATGCATGGTCTTACAACCGCGGAAGCCTTGGTTCTTGTGATGCCATGCGGCCGAAGCGCCCACCTTGAGATGGGATATGCCGCTGGTGCTGGAATACCGACCATCATTTTGATGGCGGACGGGGAACCAGAGCTTATGTACAAGATGGCAACGGCGTTTGCCATCGATCTTGACGGAGTGGTTGAATCACTGAAGGGAATCGAGCGTAGACCGAAAAAGTAGAATGGGCACCTGCGTGGGCTTCCGGTCCTAAATGATTGGGCAATATCGCAGGGAGCGTCGATCAAATATTCTCAGCCGCAGGGATTTCCCCCTGTTGCTCATACCATGCCTCAAGGCAGTCCGAACCAAATTTGGCAGGTCTCAAAGATTTTAACCGGGGTCTATTTTGGGCCACGATCTTGGTCCCGTTGGCCCTCACCAGGCATCACGTAACCTAGTAGACTCCAACCGTGGAAGCAAACAATAATCAAGATTCATCGTCTGAAGAAGATCAGGGCAAACAAACGTCTGATTTCCTGTACATCAGTGCAATCATGGCCGTAAGTTTTGTTCTTGTGGCTATGGCGGTGATAGGTCCCCCAACGTTCGCCATCTTGAAGGCTGGTTAGTTTAAGTCCGTCCTCACCGGGCGGCCGTTACCATATCCGAGGTCTGGCGGTTCTAGGTTCAGATACGCTTCGTCATCCCACTCTTGATCAGCAGGTTCTCGGTTCGACTCCGAGACGGGTCAACACAATTTAGGCACATAAAAGCCCCTCAGAAATTTCTGAGGGGTTTTTGTTTTCGGGAACTGTGTTCGGTATGTTGGATTGCGTGCCGGTTCCTATTGATTGTGTTGCGGCACCTAGCTAATATTCGAGACGGCCATGCCACCGGGAACCTGTTGCCGGCGCGACCGCTGGCGGGAGCACGGCCCCGATAGATTCTTGCGCGATCAGGGAGATTCCATGAAGTATGACGTTGTAATCATCGGCGGAGGCGCCGCCGGATCAGTGTTGGCCAGCCGGTTAGCTGAAGACTCAAATCGATCAGTCCTGTTGCTGGAGGCCGGGCCGGATTATCCGGACCCTGCCAATCTGCCCGACGAGATCAAGTTCGGCGGCACCAGGTATGCGGAGGCCCAGGACTCAGAGCACAACTGGGCACTGAGAGCGACGGCTACCGAAGAACAGGGCGAGATCCACGTGGCTCAAGGCAGGGTGATAGGTGGAGGCTCGTCCATCAACGGCCAGGCGATGCAGCGGGGATTCCCCGAGGACTTCGACGCCTGGTCCGCCATGGGCAATGACGAATGGTCCTACGACAAAGTGCTGCCCTTCTTTAGGAAATCCGAGACGGACATGGACATCAGGGACGACTTCCACGGGACGGACGGGCCCATGCCGGTGAGGCGTCGTCAGACCGGCGATTGGCCCGACATCCAGAAGGCGTTCTATGACGCTTGCTTGGAGGACGGGTTCGGCGCCAACGAGGACACCAACGGCCCCAACCCGGCCGGTGTCGGTGTGTCTCCTTCCAACAACGTTGACGGTCTAAGAGTAAGCGCGGCCATGAGTTATCTTGGCCCCATGCGGCACCGCCTAAACCTCAATGTAAGGGGTGGCGTGTTGGTCAGGAAGATACTGGTCGAAGGTTCCAAAGCCGTCGGAGTTGAAGCCGAGAGCGGCGGCGAGGTTTTCACCGTCGATGCCGAGCGGGTTGTGCTGAGCGCCGGGGCCGTGAAATCCCCCCATCTGCTCATGCTCTCCGGGATCGGTCCGGAAGACCAGCTGAAGGAATTCGGTATCCCCACGGTCAAAGCCGTCTCAGGTGTGGGGCAGCACCTTTGGAACCACCTCAGCTCCCATATCGCCTTCAAGGTCAAGGACGGGAAAACCCTGGCGGCCGGTCCAGACGGGGTCCACTTCAGTCTGCACTACACCTCTGAAGGCTCTGAGGAAGCCAACGACATGGTGCTAAGGACCAATACGGTGGTCGACGAGCGAGAGGAGAAAGTCCCCGGTCTGCGGACGAAATACAGCACCGGCGACGTTCCGCCCGAAAGGGCGGCGCGCGTTTCATGCACCCTCGGGCTTCCTGACGGAGCTGGACAGGTCCGGTTGGCGTCCACCGACCCGTCAGTGCAGCCGTCGTTCAACTATCAGTATCTGCAGCATCCCAATGACATCCGGCGGGTCAGAGAAGGCATCCGGATGGGAGCCAGGCTTCTGGAATCGGACGCCTATAAAGACGTGGTTGATCACCGTATCAACCCCACTGACGACGTGTTGGCCGACGACGACGCTTTGGATAATTGGATACGGGAGACCGTCGGCACGGCCAGGCATGTGTCCGGCACGTGCCGCATGGGACCGGACTCAGACCCCACGGCCGTCGTGGACCAATATTGCCGGGTCAAGGGCATCCAGTCCCTCTGGGTCGTCGACGCGTCGGTGATGCCGAGAGTCCCCAGGTCCGGCGGCGCCCATGCAACGGTCCTCATGATCGCCGAGCGGGCTGTTGGCTGGATAGCGGAAAGCTAGAACTCAACCCCTCCAGATAGGCGTGATTCAGGTATGAAAAGCCCTCTTGGTTCGACCGGAGGGCTTTTCATTTGGCCAGCCCATTTGGCCCAGAATATTCAGGATAAACGGCTCCTTCAACTCGGTTCGAAACCCATTAGGCTGTTCCTAAAGATTAGATTGCGGATTTTCTATCTGAGCGAAAATCCAAGGAGCGGGGAATGGAGACGGTTAAGGAACGGTTGATCGCTGTCAGAAAAACCATGGCGCCGGAGGAGTGGCGAAACATCAAGATCTATGTGCATAACGACGTAGAATTTGAACATATCACCCTGATCGCCACCAAGATAAGCGACGACAAAGTCTACTATTACAACCTGGAGGCAGAAGAGTTCAGAACTCTCAACGTGTCTGAATCAGCGGCTGCCAAATAAGCCTGGCTGACCGCCCACGGTTGAGAGTGGGCCTGGAGCAGACCGGAACAAAGGGCCTGGATATCCGATATCCAGGCCCTTAATCTTGTGGTTTGGCCGGCCGGATGCACTGACCATCAAAGCCCTCGCCGTGGCTTTTCACAGATAGGCGACAATAAACGACAGCTTAAGTTATAGTGCGCAAGCGTTTATGGGACACACTGCTGATCAGAGGAACAGAGAGAGGTAAGTATGAAGTACGACGTCATCATCATTGGAGCCGGGTCCGCAGGCTGCGCGCTGGCGTACAGGCTCTCGGAAGACTCAAACCGGTCGGTGCTGCTTTTAGAAGCAGGGCCAGACTATCCGGACTTCGATCATCTTCCTGACGACCTCAAGAACGGCAACAATGTCTACTATTCAGCGTATGGCCCCCACAACTGGGGCTACACAGCGCGCGTAACATCGGAACAGCCCGCTTTGCAGGTGCCAAGGGGCCGTGCGACCGGCGGGTCCAGCGCCGTCAACGGCCAGGTGTTCTACCGGGGGATTCCCGACGACTACGATTCCTGGGCCGCCATGGGCAACGATGAATGGTCGTTCACGGACGTGCTGCCCTATTTCCGGAAGATGGAGACGGACCGGGACTTCGGCGGTGATTTTCACGGCAGTGACGGCCCGATCCCCATCAAGAGAGACCCACGGGATACCTGGGAACCGCACTCTGAAGCGTTTTACCAGGCATGTGTAGATGCCGGATTCCGTGAAGATGACGACGCCAATCACCCCGACTCCGAGGGTGTAGGACCTCGGCCCCGCAACCACATGGACGGCGTTCGGATCAGCATGGCCATCGCCTATCTGGACCCAGCCCGGCACCGGTTGAACCTGACCATCAGGCCCAACGCTCCCTGCCGCCGCATCGTCTTCGAAGGCACCAAAGCCGTTGGTGTGGAAGTTGATAGCGGGGATGAGGTGTTTGTTGTGGAGGGTGAGCAGATAATCCTGACTAGCGGCGCCATGAAATCGCCTCAGATACTGATGCTCTCAGGCGTTGGCCCTGCAGACCATTTGAAAGAATTTGGTATACCCGTGGTCAAGGATATGCCCGGTGTGGGCCAGAACCTGCGTGACCATCCTCTGGCCACGGCGGTCTATAAAGCCAAGGGAGAAGCCCCGGACGTCAATGTGCCGTTGATCCAGGTATGCACCCGGTACACATCCGAGGGTTCCCATCTGAAGAGCGACATGATCATCAGTCCAACTTTGATGACCAGCGAGCACCGGCCGACCCAGATCGAGATCGACGACGATTCCAACTACCTTGGCCTGGCCGCCGGTATCCAATTGGCGGTCGGTTCCGGTGAACTCAAACTGGCGTCCGCCGACCCCAATGACCCGCCGTACCTGGATTACAACTATCTCCAAGAAGAGTTCGACCGCGACCGTCTCAGGAAAGGGATCCGCAAGGTCGTCGAACTTGAGACTCACCCCGCCATACAGGAACTCATCGAGGAGCGGATAACGCCAACCGACGAAGAGCTGGCCACGGATGAAGCGCTGGACGCCTGGCTGCTCAAGTACACTGGAACGTCACACCATATCTCTTGCACCTGCAAGATGGGACCGGCAAGCGACCCGATGGCAGTGGTTGACCAGCATGGAAATGTCCACGGATTGCAGAACATCAGGGTGGCCGACGCTTCCATAATGCCCGATTGCATCCGAGCCAACACCAACGCCACGACCATCATGATCGGAGAGAAGATCGCCGACTACGTGATCGAAGGCCGCTAGCGGTAACGAATCGTAGGCGCGGGTTTTCAATCCGCATTGGTCCTGGTCAAACTGCGTCTAGATGGAGAGACCCGGGTCTCCAAGCATCAGACGCCCAGGTGAAACGCGTTCATATCCGGCCTGAGCGGGTCAAAGACCCGCGCCTACGTTTGAACTTAGAGGAGCTCTAGCAACGCTTCGGCAACCGCGTCTGGCCGCTGAGTGGAAAGGTCATGGCCGGCGCCCGGGACTATCCGGCGTGCAACCAGGTTCGTGAAGTTCCGCTGGTCTTCTGACGGGTCATCCGAGGGTGCGCCCAGGCCGCTGTCTCCTGCCCGAAGGACGATGGTCGGGACCGTTATCTGAGGGAATTTCGCCAGTTCTTTCTCAACCTCAAGGAAACGCTCCTCTCCAGGAGCGTTCTTGTGGCGGTGCCGGTAAGAATGGATCACGATGTCAACGAAGTCGGGATTGTCGAAGGACGGCGCTGACTTGTTGAAGGCTTCGTCAGTGTAATTCCAGGTCGGCGCCCAGGTTTCCCAGAGATGGCGGACGATGTCTCTGCGGTTGTTCTGCAGTCCGACGCGGCCCTGCTCGGTATTGAAATACCATTGGTACCACATCCTAGCTTCTCTGAACGCCGGGGCCGGTGTTTCGTCGTCGATGGTGTTCTGTACCGAGTACCCACCCATGGCGACAAAGCCTTTGACCATCTCGGGATGCAGAATCGACGTTATGCAGGCAGCCCGCACTCCCCAATCAAAACCTGCCAGGGCCATCTGACCGATTCCCAGCGCGTTGGCGAAGTCGACAACGTCTTGGCCGATGGCGGCTTGTTCTGCCATGCGGGGAGCGACCGGATCGATGAAGCTGGTCGGCCCGTATCCTCTTAGGTACGGCACTAGGACCCGGTAACCGGCCTCAACCAGCGGGGGCACCACACCGTCGAAAGACCGGACATCGTACGGGAATCCGTGCAGGAGAATCACAGGGAATGCCGATGGGTCGCCGTAGTCCCCGTACCCGATATTCAGCACAGGGGTTTTTACTGACTGCACGCTCGTAAGATCGATCATCTCAGTCCTCTGAAGAAATCTCGGATGTCCTCAACCAGCCTAGCCGGTTCTTCCAGGGCGGCGAAGTGGCCGCCCGCCGGCATGTCGGTCCAGTGCTGCACGTTATAGCCGCGCTCGGACCATTCTCTTAGCGGCACGGTATTCTCGCTCGGGAACGCGGCGACGGCGACAGGCACTCCGATTTTCTCGTCCTTGTCCAGGTTCCAAGCCTTGCTGAACGCCTCGTAATACAGCCGCGCTGAGGAGTTGATCGATTGGGTGACCCAGTAGATGGTCACCGTGGTCAACAATTCGTCTTTGGTGAACCGGGTTTCCACATCGCCGCCGCAGTCGCTCCACCGGCGGTATTTCTCCACGATCCAGGCTGCCAGACCCGCGGGAGAGTCGTTCAACCCGTAGGACAATGTTTGAGGTTTGGTGCTTTGGATGTGGGAGTACCCGCCTTCATCGGCCAGCCATTGCTCACGCTGTTGGAGCATCCCCTTCTCGGCCTCGGACAACTCTCTGCTGCCAGGGCCCAGATAGGGGGTGGGGCTGGTTGTGGAAGTGGTGTGGATACCGACAACCTTATCGCCATGAGACAGGCCCAATCTGGCGGTCACCCTGGCCCCCCAGTCGCCTCCCTGTGCCGCGAACCGGTCGTAGCCAAGGTTCTCAGACATGAGTTTGGCCCACATATCTCCGATGGTGAAGATATCCAGACCGCGCTTCGTTCCGGCGTCAGAGAACCCATAGCCCGGCATGGAAGGAGCGACCACATCGAAGGCGTCGGCCGGGTCTCCGCCGTGGCTCGCCGGGTCGCTGAGCATCGGGATGACCTTGTGCATCTCGAAGAAGGTACCGGGCCAACCGTGGGTGATCACCAGAGGCATAGGGTCCGGGCCTTTGCCCTTTTCGTGGATGAAATGGACGCCCAGCCCATCAACGTCGGTCTTGAAATGTGAGAAAGAATTGATCAGTTTCTCCTGTGCGCGCCAGTCGAACTTGGTCCGCCAGTAGTCCACCAACTCTTTGATGTAGTCGAGGTTGCTGCCGTAATCCCAGCCCGAACCTGGAATCTCATCCGGCCATCTGGTGCGGTCCAGCCGTTCTTTCAAGTCTTGTAGAACGTCTTCCGGCACTTCAATCTTGAAGGGTGTTACGGCCATGTTAGACCTCTCCTAGATAGGATTCTCTGTGACCGGTGGATTTTACACGCATGTGCGTCCTGCACACCACTGCAATCTTGTATTACTCTACGGAGTGCGCTGCCGCGTTAGCGGGCTTTTCATATCTTAGCGGCTCGTATAAATTGCTGATGGCTTTATTCGCGAACGAAGACCGTCATCCTAGGATGACGATGGTCCACGCTCATGTTTCGGAGTAGTAGGAACTCAAGATGAACCAAGGTGAACTCGCTGCACTCCTGGGAAAAGTGAAGAATGACGGGTCCGATACATTGGACCTCTCGCGTGAAGAACTGGAATCGCTGCCGCCTGAGATTGGCGATCTCGTCAACTTGGTTGAGCTGGATCTGACCGGCAACCGGCTGACCGAACTCCCGCCCGAGATCGGCAAGCTGACCAATCTGACCAGACTGAACGCGCGAAACAACCGATTGACCAGCCTTCCGGCTGAACTCGGCGATCTGGTCAACCTGAAGGGGTTGTTCCTCCAGGAGAACCAACTCACCGGACTGCCTTCGCAGATCGGTCAACTGACGAGTCTGGGTAGACTGAACTCCAGCAACAACAAACTGACTAACCTGCCGTCCGAGATTGGCAAACTCACCGATCTGACCTGGCTCTATCTGGCCGATAACGAGATCACCAGCCTACCGGCAGAGATAGGCGACCTGTCTTCTCTGACGGACTGCTATCTCCAGGGAAACAAACTGACTTCATTGCCCTCGGAGATCGGCAACCTGGCCAACCTGACCGAGTTGCATCTGGACCGAAACGAATTGGCTGAGCTTCCCGCGGGCATCGGCGGACTGTCCAGGCTGAATGTGATTTACCTCCGTGAGAACAACCTGTCAGTATTGCCTGCTCAGATCGCAGGTCTAACGGGTCTGACCTGGCTCTATCTGGGAGGGAACAAGCTCACTGAACTGCCCCCGGAGATCGGTTCTCTAACGACGCTGCAGGGGCTGTACATCGAGAACAACCAACTTGGCAGGCTCCCACAGGAGATCGGAAACCTGACTAACTTGGTCTGGCTGTATCTGGAAGGTAACAAACTAACAGGACTGCCCTTCAGCATCGAAAACCTAACCCAGTTGATCCAGTTGAATCTTCGGCACAACGAACTGACAGACCTCTCTTCAGAGATGTGCAGCTTATCCGCCCTGGTCTTCCTAGACCTGGCCTTCAACAAGATAGCCTCGCTGCCCCCGGATATGGGAAACCTGACGGCCTTGAACGAACTGCACCTGAACGATAACCAGTTGAGGGCATTGCCACTGGAGATCGGCGACCTGGATGAAATGATAGACCTGTTCCTGTCGAATAACCGGTTGACCAGAGTCCCCGAGACGATGGGCAAGATGACCAACCTTGAGCGGCTTTACCTCTCCGATAATCTGCTCACGGAACTCCCGTCGGAGTTGGATGAACTGGTGGGACAAGATATCGTCTTGCTTGATGGAAATCCCATGAGCGCATGACAGCCAAAGACGATTTCTGATATTTGTGTCGCAGTCACACTCAAGTCTGATATGCATAAATACTAATAGTGGCTTTGTCACCACACTTGATATTGGCAGGCATCAATTAGGTTCAAACACGGCCCACGCCCAAACGACGTGGGCCGTTAGCTTTTAGTTATAATGTGGCCTCTGGCGGCCTGCGTTGATCGAGATTAGAAACAAGATTGACTCGGTCTATGTTGGGTTGGCGCATCGAGTTTTGAGGTTGAATTTGCGGGTACTTCCCTCGCCTGGATTCCTGTTGACCGTCGCTATTGTGGCGATTCTTAGCTTACTGCCAGCCACTGCTTCGGCTCAGCGGGCCATTCCCCACGCTTTTCTCGGGTCGGCCACCATCAATGGCACCCCCGCGGCCGATGGCACTGTGGTTGCCGCGCTTGTCGACGGCAGGCAGGTTGCGTCTAAGACGGTGTCTGATGGCAGCTATCCGGTGCTCTTGGTTGAGCCCGAGGCAGACAGCTTTGTAGGCAAGACAGTCACCTTCACCATCGGCGGCTTTGCCGCTTCCGAGACCGCTTTTTGGATCCAAGGAGAAGTCACCGAACTCAATCTGAGCGCCAGGCCTCCTGCGGGCACACAGGTGCCCCTTCCAACGCAGTCCGAATTGCCGACCCCGGTGTTAGTTGCCGGAGAACAGGGAGAGCCTGGGCCCATCGGTCCGCAAGGCCCGCAGGGAGTCCAGGGTCCGTCCGGCCCGCCAGGGGTTGGCGGACCACCTGGATCAGCGGGCGCAGCGGGCCCGGCAGGCGTTGCCGGACCTACCGGTTCTCAGGGTCTTACCGGCCCTAGGGGCGAGATAGGCGAAGATGGTAGTTCGTTACTTGGGATTCTCGCTTTTATCTTTGCCTTGTTGGCTTTTGTGGGCACTTTCGGCAGCATGTTGTGGCGCCGTTTGGTGGATGAATAGACTCCTGTGGCAACTCTTGGGCAACCGTTAAAAGGAACGTTTTGCTGGCCGGAATGTGGACAGGGTGTGGGACGGTGGATATAATTACACGGCTCCGGCGCAGTTGCTAAATCAGGTGTTTGGACCGATTCTTACGCCTGTATCAAGAAATGGGGTGGGCCTGGCCCCGGTCATCGGGGAAGTGTCGGAACTGGTAGACGAGCATGATTTAGGATCATGTGCTGAAAGGCGTCCGGGTTCGAGTCCCGGCTTCCCCACCAAAAGACCGGAACTCGCGGCAGGCTGATAAGGTGATTTTGAGCGCCTGATCATTCAGGATAGAATGCCTGAAAGGGCATCCATAATCGTTGGCATTGCGTATCAATAAGTTACGCGGACCTGAGGAGACCGATTGGCTACACTTCTTGAAGTAAAAGACCTAAAAACCCACTTCTTCACCATGGACGGGGTTGTTAAAGCCGTGGACGGAGTTTCGTACGACCTAGAAGAGGGTGAGACTCTGGGTTTGGTGGGCGAGAGCGGCTGTGGAAAGAGCGTTAGCGCGCTTTCTGTGATGCGCCTGATCCCCAACCCGCCTGGGCGGATCGTCGGCGGAGAGATACTCTTGGACGGCGAGGATATCCTCAAGGTCGATATGGACGACATGCGGGAGATCCGCGGCGCGAAGATCGCCATGGTCTTCCAAGAGCCCATGACCTCGTTGAACCCGGTCTTGACCGTTGAAAGGCAGTTGACCGAGACCCTTCAACTGCATATGGGAATGTCTAAAGCTGAAGCGCAACGGGAGGGAGTCAACCTCCTCACCCGGGTGGGTATTCCCGATCCTGAAAGCCGTATCAAGCAGTATCCCCACCAGTTCAGCGGCGGCATGCGTCAGCGTGTGATGATCGCCATGGCCCTGAGCTGCAACCCCAGACTGATCATCGCCGACGAGCCAACCACCGCCCTAGATGTGACTATTCAGGCCCAGATTCTAGACCTGATGAAGTCTCTAACATCGGAGTTCGGTGTTGCCTTGATCGTCATCACCCACAACCTGGGCGTAGTCGCACGGTACGCCGACCGGGTGAACATCATGTATGCCGGCAAAGTGATCGAACGGGGCGATGCCCGCGAGATATATTCCAACCCCCGTCATCCTTACACGGTCGGCCTGCTTCGGTCCGTCCCGCGCTTGGACCTTCCCCGCCGTGCCAAGCTAGACCCCATCGAAGGCCAGCCGCCTGACCTGATCAATCTGCCCCCAGGCTGCTCATTCCGCGACCGGTGCCGCTGGGCCATCGATAAATGCGCCACCGACTCTCCGGAACTCATGGAGACAGGTGAAGGGCATCTGTCCGCCTGCTGGCGGTCTGAAGACTTGGGACCAACGGCCATCGATTTCCTGGAATCCGCTCCCGAAGCGGAATAACACCTGGAGTAACACTTCCCACGGTAAATAGGACTGACTATGACTACCATGCCCGAAGCCGCGGCCTCCAGCGCCGCTCCCCAGAACGATGACGTGCTCCTTGAGGTAAAGAACCTCAAGATGCACTTCCCTGTGGGCACCGGATTTCTATCCCGGAAGCCTATGGGGTACGTAAAAGCTGTTGACGACGTCAGCTTCACAGTCAAACGCGGCGAAACGTTGGGTCTGGTGGGAGAGAGCGGCTGCGGAAAGACCACCACTGGCCGGTGCATCCTTCAGCTTTACAAGCCCACCGCCGGACAGGTCATGTTCGACGGCCAAGACTTGACCGCATTGAACACCAAGAACATGCGGGCGATGCGCCGCGAGATGCAGGTGATCTTCCAAGACCCCTACAGCTCTCTCAACCCGCGCATGACCGCAGGCAATATCATTGGCGAGCCCTTGATCGTTCATGGCTTGGTCAGTGGCAAAGCCGAATACCGGGAAAAGGTTGCCGACCTGCTCACAAACGTGGGGCTCAACCCCTACATGGCAGACCGCTTCCCCCACGAGTTCAGCGGCGGACAACGCCAGCGCATCGGGGTGGCCCGGGCATTATCCGTGAGCCCCAAGTTCATCGTGGCTGACGAGCCGGTCTCAGCCCTAGATGTGTCCATCCAGGCCCAGATAATCAACCTGCTGGAAGACCTGCAAGAGCAGTTCAACCTAACTTATCTCTTCATCGCCCACGACCTTTCAGTGGTCCGCCACATCAGTGACCGCGTCGGCGTCATGTATCTGGGCCACATGGTGGAACTGGCCGAGCGGAACGAGATCTACCGTAACCCGGTGCATCCCTACACCAAGGCCCTGCTCTCGGCAGTGCCCATACCCGACCCGGTACTGGACGCCCAGCGCGAGCGGGTGCTGCTTACCGGTGAGGTCCCCAGCCCCCTGAACCCTCCCAGCGGTTGCGTGTTCCATCCCCGCTGCCCCGTCGCCAACGACATCTGCTCACAGGTGCTGCCTGAGTTACGGGAAGTGGAGCCGGAACACCACTCGGCGTGCCTCCTGTCCACCGGATACGGCACCCCCTAGTACCCGGGACAGGGCCTAACAGACTTGAAAGAGGCTGTCCTCAGACAGCCTCTTTATCTTTTCCTGCCCAGCGGGCTGTCTGCTGTTGTTAGGTGTTGTCGGCTGTTTCCAGGCTCAATCTCCGTTGTAGGTGAAAATGCACCGTGATACCATTGGATTAATATGGAAACCAGCCTGATACGAAACTTCTGCATCATCGCCCACATCGACCACGGGAAATCGACCCTGGCCGACCGTTTCCTAGAGATGACGGGCACGGTACGAGCGGGTGACATGCAGGCCCAGTTCCTGGACAGCATGGACTTGGAACGGGAACGAGGCATCACCATCAAGGGGAAGGCTGTGACTATGTCGCACACCACCCCTGACGGTCAGACCTATCAATTCAACCTCATCGACACCCCCGGCCACGTGGACTTCAGCTACGAGGTCTCCCGCGCCCTCGCCGCCTGTGAAGGCGCGCTGCTGGTGGTGGACGCCAGTCAGGGCATCGAGGCCCAGACCATCGCCAACACCCTGCTGGCCATGGAATACGACCTTGAGTTGATCCCTGTGTTGAACAAGGTGGACCTTCCCCAAGCGGAACCGGACCGGGTTTCAGCCGAGATTCAACAGGCCTTTGGTTTCCGGGAAGACGAGATTCTTCACGTGTCCGCCAAGGAAGGCACCGGGGCCAAAGAGATACTGGACGCGGTGGTGGACCGGATACCGCCTCCCTCAGGTGAGGTGGCCAGCTCGCCCAGGGGTCTGGTCTTCGACTCCGAATACAACTCCTACAAAGGCATCATCGCCCACGTCCGAGTGAAAGACGGGGAAATCACTAAGCAGGACAAGATCAAGGTCATGTCCTCGGGCAGAGTGGCTGAGATCGTGGAAGTGGGAGTGTTTTCTCCCGGCCCCACGCCGACGGAGTCTTTGGGGACGGGGCAGGTCGGCTACGTTGCCACCGGCTTCAAAGAGGTGCGCGACTGTACCGTGGGCGACACGTTGACGGCGGACCGGTCTGCTGCGGTAGAGCCGCTGCCCGGTTATTCGCCCCTGAAATCCATGGTGTTCGCTGGGCTTTACCCAGCCGACGGCGAGGAATACACCAACCTCCGCACCGCCCTGGAGAAGCTGCAGCTGAACGACGCGTCGTTGGAGATAGAACCGGAAAGCAGTACGGCCTTGGGATTTGGGTTCCGCTGCGGATTCCTGGGTCTCATGCACCTTGAGATCATCCAAGAACGCCTTGAGCGCGAGTACGACCTGGACCTGATCGTCACTGCCCCGAGCGTTGCCTACGAGGTTGTGCTGACCAACGGGGAAACCGTTACCATAGACAGCCCGGCCAAGTTGCCATCGCCAAACGAGTTCTCCGAGATCAAAGAGCCGATGCTGGACCTGACCATCGTGGCGCCCAACCGCCACGTCGGCGCCCTCATGGAGTTGATGCACTCCCGGCGCTCAGAATTCAAGCGTATGGAATATATGCAGGGCGGCGGGACCCGGCTGGACGGCAAAGAAGAACCCGGCGACGAATCGCGTGTGGTCATGGAGTACACCATTCCTCTGGTGGAGCTCCTGGCCGATTTCTACAACCAGTTGAAGTCAAAGACCCAGGGATACGCATCCCTTGATTACAGTGTGTCCGGCTACCGCGCCGCGCCGCTGGTGAAAGTGGAGATTCTGGTCAACCACCACTCGGTGGAAGCCCTATCCATGATCCTGCACCGGGACGCTGCCGTTACCCAAGGCCGGAAGATCGTAGATAAGTTACGGACCACGATCCCACGGCAGATGTTCGAAGTGCCCATTCAAGCTTCGATCGGAAGCCGCATCATCGCCCGGGAGACCGTGCGCGCCATGCGCAAAGACGTGCTGGCCAAGTGCTACGGCGGCGATATCACGCGAAAGCGTAAGCTGTTGGAGAAACAGAAAGAGGGCAAGAAGCGCCGCAAGATGGTGGGGTCGGTGGAGATTCCCCAGGAAGCGTTCTTGACCATCTTGGAAGTTGGCGGCGGCTAACGGCCACCTCTATCAGATCGCCAGAGCTTCCCTGAGAGCCCTTAACTGGGCCAAGTGGTCTTTGATGTGGCCATTCA
>CAYXDE010000012.1:0-11451 GCA_964463525.1 uncultured Dehalococcoidia bacterium
CCCAAACAGACCTACGAGGTCGAGTTAGGCACGGACCAGATGGCCTTCATCCGCTCGATGAAAGACAAGTACGAGATAGTCGATGAGGGCAAAACGCTGCGGGCGGTCATCGATTACCTGATCGTCACCAAGGGCGTCCACGACGACGTGTTCGGGAAGCGCCGCTGTTTCCGGTGCGACTAGGCCGCTAGCCCATCTGTTTGACGGCTTCCAGGGCCATCCTGTAGCCGTAGACCCCGAAGCCATACACCGCGCCCTTGCAGACAGGCAGCACGTTTGAGACGGTCCCACGGGAGGTGGGATTGGAGGCGTGCACTTCGATCACCGGGTACTTAACCTGGGCTATGGCCGCTTTAATGGGGCCTGTAGTGGTCGTGTAACCCGCCGGGTTGATCAACGCCGCGTCAAAGTCACGGTCGTGGGCGTCGTACAGAGCGTTGATCACTTCACCTTCAAGATTGGAATGCATCACTTCGATGTCCAGGCCCAGTCCCTCGGCGAATCCCTCGATCTGCTCGTTGATCTCATCCAGTGTCATCGGGCCGAAGGTCTCCACTTGGGCCTTACCCCTCATGTTCATGCCCGCGCCTTGTATCACTAACACTTTACCCATGGTTTTCTCCTAGGTTTGTTGATTATCAGGAAGCCGTTGGGGCTTCGCCCGTTGCTTCCGTGGGGGTCTCGTTGATGTAGCCAGCCTGCATGATGTCCAATTGGACCATGAGCAGCATATTCCAGGCTACGGAAGCGTCGAATGCCGCCTTCGGGTCGTCCAGTTCTTCTTGAAACACCCGCGTCAGGTAGGTCATCAAGAATGACATGGAGCCAGTCATGAACCGGCTGGGAATCGAGCCTAGATGGGCCCGGTGTGACGGTGGATGGCTATGGACGATGCCCGTGGCCAGGAGCCTGATGGGGTAGTCCTCGTCGATCTTGAAGCTGATGGACCCAGTCAGCCAGCGCAGAAGGCTGTGTTTGCGCCGGTCGAGCTTGGCTTCATCGACCGCGCCACCCTCTTCCAGGAAGAAGCGCCGCGTCTCGGGAAACAGCAAGAAATGGTCATAAACAGCGGCGGTGATCTCCTCTGCCTTGGCCAGCACCAGTTCACGGGTTGACTCGATCACCTGAAGTTCGTCTTGGCCCAACCCCACGAACTCGGCGACCTCTTTCATCCGGGCCGGCCAGTCTACGATCCGCTGCATATCTACTCCGGTGGCGCCGTGCGCCCCGACGGGTCCGATCCACCAGAATATAACGTTTCCGCCAATGGTGGGCAAGGGAAATTCCAGCGGCTAGCTGTCTCCCGCCGAAGAACCGGGCTCCAGTATAACGTCCGTCTCGGCCAGATCGGCGGGTTCAACCTGGATCAGAGGCTTCCAGGGCAGAGGGGTGAACATTATGGCCGGGACCAGGAGCAACAAACCGGCAAAAGCGTTGAGGGCAATAGCCCACTGGATCGAGAAGGCGGATGCGACCAGTCCCATCTCAAAAGCTCCCAAAGGAGTCCCTGCGCCGATGCAAACGCTGAGCAGGCCCATCATGCGGCCCCGCATGTCGTGGGGTGTGGCCAACATGGTGACCGCGCTCTGCATGGTGGAGAACCCGGACTGGGCTACTCCCCCCAGCGTCAGCAACGTGAACGTAAGCACATACCATGTCGGCCAGACGAAGATCATCCCGATCAACAGCACACCGACCGAACCCATGACAAAGACCCGGCCATGGAAGCGAAGGTCCCGGCTGATCGCCATGATTCCCGCGCCCGCCAACTGCCCAAATCCGTCCGCCGCGACCAATAGCCCAACCAGTACAACGCCAACCTCCAAGTGATCACGGCCGATGGCAGGGATGAACTGTTGGAAGGGGAATGCCAGGGCGTTCATCACGATGGTGATGTAGAACAGCCCAACCAAGACAGGGCTGCGCCAGGCATAACTCACGGCGATCTTCAGACTGCGCACCACCGGTTCGATCTGGGCGACTCCTTCATAGTCGGGTATACGCAACCTTGTCGTCAGACCCAGGTTGGAGAGATGGACCGCCAGCAGGAAGGAATACGCCCCGGTAAACCCGGCAGCGTCCAGCAGTATCCCGCCCGCCACCGGACCGCCCATCTTGCCAAGGTTGTTGCTGATCACGTCTAGGGAGAGCGCGTTGACCAATCGCTGCTGGCCCACGATGTCGAATATCGCCGTCCTGCGGGATGGGTCTTCGATGGATTTGGTCAGTCCCTGGATGAACACTGCGCCGAACACATGCCACGCCTTGATCAGATCGAAGTCATAGGCGATAACGGCCAACAGGACGGCGGCGGTGAGGACATTCATCGCCTGCCCGACTATCAAGACCTTTCCCCTGGGGAACCGGTCTGCGATGTAACCCGTGAACATGGAGACCATCGGCCGGGACAGATTGTTGAAGGCAAGCACCAGTCCCAACTGGAGGTAGGAGTCAGTCAGCTGGAGGATCAGCCAACTGAGGACAAGCAGTTCCATACGGCGGCCGAATTCGCCGACGCTTCCCACATACCAGATGATGCGGAAATCGGCGTTCTGCAGTACCGACCACAGCGTGCCTCTCACCCCGGAAAATTGCCTCATCGCGCCGAGACGCCTCCACAAACAGACTCCCGCCTCAAAAGAAAATCTCAACGGGCGGAAAACGGAATAACCCGGTCATTCTACTCCCAGCCGTTCGCGAATGAATCATTGACACCTATCTAGAGGCCTGGGTATGGTAATTGAAGTAGTCGCACCGAGGTCCGAACTTGGCAATTGGCAGCAGACCAGACCGCGTCACCCGCTGGGATTTCACTCCCGGCTCCCTCCCCCTGCCCTTGATCATCGCTCACAGGGGTGATGTAACCAACGCTCCGGAGAACACCATACCCGCCTTCGAGAACGCCCTCGCCCTGGGCGCTGATGGCATCGAGTTGGACGTCCGACTCACCAAGGACGACCGATTGGTGGTGTTCCATGACCGCCTGCTGGGGCGCACCGCCGCCGGATCCGGGCCGGTCAACCACTACACCCAGGACGAGATCAGGGACTTGGACGGCGGCTCATGGTTCGCGCCTGAATTCAAAGACCAGCGGGCCCCCACGCTGGACGAGGTGTTTGAGTCTCTGCCAGTTGATTTTCTGATCAACGTTGAGATGAAAACGATCATGAAGGGGATGCGGCTCATCGCCCACCGGGTTGCGGAAGTGGTGCGGCGGCACGCCCGTTGGGACAGCACTCTCATCGCCAGCTTCAACCCCATATCGCTATGGGAGCTCCGGAAGATCGATCCACGGATAGTGCGAGGATACATCTGGTCGCGCCGGCATCCTTGCCCGATTCGCTCGCGTTGCTTCAGTCCGTTGGTCCAAGCCAACTGGTACGACCCGGCCAATGACTCCTACAACCCCAAGCTGCACCGGAAGTTCCACTCACGGGGCGCCAGGGTGCTTGCCTGGGACTTAGACTTTGATCAGGACCTGGAGCAGATGGCGGCCGCCCGCTTGGACGGCATAGTCACCGATTCCTTACAGGATATGCTGGACCGCAAGAAAGATCTCGGACCGCTATCTAATTAGGCCGAATGCGGTCCATTCCACGCTCATCATATATGGTGGCTGAGCGGTCATAACCACCTGTCCAAAGGTTAGGCTCCCGTGGTAAAATAGACTAGAACCATTATGCGTTTCGTGCGTGTTTTGGGTCTTGAATTTGCAGTTGTTGGGCGGTGGAGTTCATGGAACCAGCCGGGCGGACCGGGCTCACCGGTGGAGCGTGCAGACGATGACCGTCGTTGACGACGTCAAAAGCCGGTTGGATATCGTAGAGGTGATCTCGCAGCGAGTGCCTCTGCAACGCTCCGGCAACAGCTACAAAGCCAACTGCCCCTTCCATCAGGAGAAGACGCCCTCGTTCCACGTGTTCCCTGACAGGCAGTCGTGGCGGTGTTTCGGTTCCTGCGCCACCGGGGGCGACGTTCTGTCCTTCGTGATGAAGTCGGACAGCCTGGAGTTCGGAGAAGCCCTCCGCCAGATGGCCCAGCAGACCGGGATAGCCCTGCCGCAGCGGGGGCAGAACCCGCAGAACGAAGCTGCTCACAAGATAAATGAAGATACCCGGGCCTTTTTCCAGCGGACGCTGGCATCAGCCCAGGGAGCGTCCGCCAGGGAGTACCTGGAACAAAGAGGACTGGACAAACAAGCGGTCGAAGCCTTCGGTATCGGGCTCAGCCCAACCGACGGGGAGTCGCTCAAGAACCATCTGGTCCGTGAGGGTTATACCCAGGAAGAGTTATCCCAGGCAGGAGTGGTGCGCACCGGCGATGACGGCGTGAACCACGACCTGTTCCGGGGACGCCTGATGTTCCCCATAAGGGACGCCCACGGGAACCTGGTGGGATTCGGAGCAAGGACCTTGGACGGTTCAGAGCCAAAGTATCTGAACTCCCCCCAGGGGCCGCTCTTCGATAAAAGCCGGATCCTGTACGCCATGGACCGGGCCAGGACGGATGTCAGAAAAGAGGGCGCGGTGATCGTTGAAGGCTACATGGACGCCATCGCAGCCCATCAGGCAGGATTCAAGAACGTTGTAGCCCAGATGGGAACGGCGCTTACCGAGTTCCAGGTCGATGAGATCAGGCGCTTGACCGGCAAGATGACCATGGCCTTAGACCAGGACGCCGCCGGGCAGAACGCCACTCTGCGCAGCCTAGACGTGGTCCTGCAAAACTTCCGGTCCAAGGCGGTAAACCGGCCAGGCCCGGACGGCTCGGCCCAAACGGAAGACGCAGACCCTCGGGTCATCATCATGCCGCCGGGTCAGGACCCGGACGAGGTGATTCACCGCTCGCCCAACGACTGGACGAAGCTGGTCGAATCCGCGGTGCCGGCGATCACGTTCCGGATCAACGCGATAACACGTCAGGGTGACACGAACACACCGGAGGGCAAGGCCAGATGCGTGGCCGAAGCAGCTCCGTTCATCCACCTTCTGGGAGGGGGGATACAGCAAGCCAGCGCTGTGGAGTTGTTGGCGGACAATCTAGAGGTGCCCATCGACACGGTGAAGGCCGCCCTCAGCCGCCCATCGGTGGCCAGGCGCACTCGCCAGCCGGAGCAGCAGCGTCCCTCGGCGGCGGCGTCTTCGCCCTTCGCCAAGCTGGACCATGACCCGGTGGAGGAGCACTGCCTGCAGTTGCTGTTGGGGTTCCCAGAGCTTCGGGAACTGGCATCCGGACTGCGGGCGGAATTCTTCCAGCGGCACGAAAATAGGGAACTTTTCACCCGATGGCTGGACGCAGGCCCCGGAATGGATAAAGATGAGACATTGGCGGCAGTCCGAAGAGACGGTGATGACGAAGTCTCCGGACAGCTTACGGCTCTTTTCGAAAAGACTATGATTCAATCAGATGTCAACCGCAGGAACGCGGATATGTTGGAAACCGTATCACGGCTGGAAGAAAGGAACCTGAAGACACTTAAAACCGAAGAAGCCAGGCGGTTCGCTGAGACTCCTCCAGACCTGGAGGACGGCGAACACGACGGCATCTTGCAACTTAACGAACAGATCAAGAAGAACGAAGGCCTCCGGAGAGGCCAAGTCCAGGAAATCTCCGGTTAAGGAGGCGTTATGGCCAAAAGAAGAGACAGTGGAAGTGAGTTGACCCCGGAGGACTTTTTGGAGTCGCGTCAAGATGACTCTGATTCTCCCAATCCGGTACTAGACATAATCCGCAACGTTGATGCCGCCCGTGGCGACGAAGACGGTGCGGACGGCGACGGCATGTCCGGCGTCAGGCCGGCGACCATCACCGAGAATTCCAGCGAAGCGGCTTGGGACGGGACCGCCACGGCCGAGAAGGACGGCGACTCCACCGAGACCGCCACTGCCGAGGGTTCCACCTCGCCCGACGCCGCCAACGATGACGACGAAGAACCGGAATGGGAACCGGAGACCGAATCGGTTGAGGTCCTGGACGACCCGGTCCGCATGTACCTGCGTGAGATCGGCCGAGTCCGGCTGCTCACCTCCGCCGACGAGCGCTCGCTGGCCCGCAAGATAGAGGGCGGTAAGCACTTGGAAGGCCTCAGAAAAGAGCTGGAAGAGTTGGAGGGCCGCCCGGCCCGTCCTTGGGAGATCGCGGCCGGTCTGCTGAAGCGGATGGTCGAAGCGGACTCCTTGGTGAAGTCCCTCTCTGAACAGTTGGGCTTGCCGGCCAACCTGACCGTCTCGCAGATAACCGACCACAAGAAACTCAGGGACGCCATCGACGCCGAAGTCTCGGTAGACATGCTGGCTGCCATGGCTGAGGACCTGAACGAATACCAGGACGATGTCTACCAACAGGTGATCGGGCTTTCGCTTAGCTCGTGGCTCGTGCCGCCTGATGCCGTGGATGTCCTCCAGGACGCCAACCTTGAACAGTTGGACGCAAAATTGGCGGAGCTCAACAGCTTCACCGACCTGCAGGAGCTTGACCCGCTGTTCCGCGCCTACTTCCGGCGGATCGACGCCGAGAGCGAGCGTGCACAGGCCCGCCTGACCGAAGCCAACCTGAGGTTGGTCGTCAGCGTCGCCAAGAAGTACATCGGAAGGGGTATGGCCCTACTGGATATGATCCAAGAGGGCAACATCGGCCTCATCCGGGCGGTTGAGAAGTTCGACTACCGCAAGGGTTACAAGTTCAGCACCTATGCTACTTGGTGGATCAGGCAGGCCATCACCAGGGCCATCGCCGACCAGGCCCGGACGATCCGTATCCCGGTGCATATGGTTGAGACGATCAACAAACTGATGCGCCAGCACCGCCGGCTGCTTCAGGAGTACGGCCGCGAGCCCACTCCGGAAGAGATCGGTCTGGCCATGGAGATCGGGCCAGAGAAGGTTGAGGAGATCCTCAAGATCTCTCAAGAGCCCGTTTCTCTGGAAACGCCCATCGGCGAAGAGGAAGACTCCCATCTGGGTGACTTCATCGAAGACCGGAACGCTCTTGCGCCGGCGGACGCAGCATCTTTCCAACTGCTTAAAGAGCAGGTTGGCGAGGTCCTGCACACCCTGACCGAGCGCGAGGCCCGGGTGCTCCAGCTCAGGTTCGGACTGGAAGACGGCCGGAGCCGCACGCTGGAAGAGGTCGGGCGGGAGTTCGGCGTGACCCGTGAAAGAATCCGTCAGATCGAGGCGAAGGCGTTACGGAAGCTGCGCCATCCCACCCGCTCCCGGAAGCTTAAAGACTTCCTGGAGTAGCCTCAAATAGCCGGGAATAGCAAAGAGCCCAGGTGACATAATAACGAATCCCATAATTATGTTGCCTGGGCTCGTCTTTTTTAGTAATCATCAGGTCAAATTCTGTTGTTCCTGCCCAATTGACTTTGTTATACTCGGCTTATTCCGAGTTGGGAGGAGGAGTTCGTGTCTGAAACGGCTATGCCCAAATGTTTGAACTGTGATGTCGGGAGTCTTGTCCCTCTCTCGGATTATGGCGGCCAAGGCGCCGCGGTCCATTACAAGGCATGGGTCTGCATCAATCCGGCCTGCGGGTTCAATATCAAGATTCGCAACGGCGATATCTACCTGAATGAACCGATCTCGCCTGGAAGCGCCAATACTCCCAGGCCCCGGTAGTCTCATCCGGGAAGCTTTGCTCAGGTAGTCTGTCGTAAGACAAACCCCAGTACCGCGCTCTCCTCAAAACCCCAGTGGCTGTTAGTTTCGGGTGGTGAGTGTTGAAGGAGCTGGCATGGAAGCCGGTTACGATTATCTCCATGGGCGATTGCATCGGCGCATCGCCAATCTCACAGGAATATTCCTTCTAGTCATAGGTCTACTGCTGTTGGCGTCTGGCGGCGCCTATTACGGCTACTCGGCCAGCGCCAAGTCGAACCTAGATGATCTGGCCTCGGTCTTTGAGCCCCCGGCCGTAACTTCCATCACCGGCAGCGCCGCGTCCAACGTTAGCCTGTTTCCCGGCAAGGCCGTGGCTGCCGAATCATGGACCGACCCCTATGGTTACGAGCCTGCCTATTTCCGGGAACAGCGGCTATTGGACGGGTTCTCCCCCATCGGCGAGTCAGGCGTGACTATAGCGGATATCCAGCCTTCAACTAGGATCCTGGTCCCGTCCATCGGCGTCGACTCCACCATCTCAGAGCTGTCCATCTTGGACCTGGGAGACAGCCGGTCCTACGAAAGCCCTGACAACACAGTGGGTCACATCCCCGAATCAGCCAACGCCGGGGAAGAAGGGACTTCTTGGTTCTTCGGACACACCGAGAGCCCCATCAGCCGGGAAGGATCGGTCTTCTTTAACCTGCAGAAGGTCCCGGAGAAACTGCGGAACGGCGAAGACGTCTTCATCATCACCGACAACGGAGACCACCAGTTCCTCTACCGGGCAACGTCCAGCCAGGTGGTCCACCAGGACCACCTGACCCTGGATGCCACACCGTTCTCCGACATCAACCTGGTGTCCTCGGTCCCCAGGTTCGTTTACGACCACCGTTTGGTGGTCTCAGGAGAGTTGATCGCGCTTAGGTAGCGGTCAGCGCGGTCAGGCGAAGCGACGACCCCTTGTTCTCACCTTGAGTGAAGCGAGGGGTCTTTTTTTGTTGCGCCTAACTTCCGGTGTCTGCAGGCAACGGTTGGTTTGCGGCAGACCGGCGTTTCCGACAGCAATGGGATTCCTCGGCGCTTCGCTTCTCGGAATGACAGGTGGAGTGGGGGACATTATCCGGTGGCGTCAGGCACAAAAAAGGACGCCTCAGGCGTCCTTTCCGGTTTGCGTTTCCGGGGCTGTTACAGAGTTGGCTCCGCGGCCCCTTGGTTTATTCGGTAGATGCGTAGTTTCCTCAGGCGGCGTCCAAGCATGGACACCACTTCTATGTGCAGATCGTCGGTCTCCACGATGTCGCCTGCTTGAGGTATGCGGCCGAGGCTGTGGTAGACATAGCCGCCCACCGTATCGACTTCGGTGGTGTCGAGGGCTGCGCCTAGAAGTTCTTCTACCGCTTCCGTGGTTACTCCGGCATCAACCAGCACTTTTCCGTCGGCCTGATGGATAACCTGAGCATCGCGGGAGCGGGAGAACTCGTCTTCGATCTCGCCGACGATCTCCTCAAGTACATCTTCCATGGTTACCAGACCCTCTGTGCCTCCGTACTCGTCAACCACGATGGCGATCTGGGTCCGGCGTTCCTGCAATTCTTCAAGCAGGTCGTCAACCCGTTTGGTCTCTGGGATGATGAACGCCTCACGGACCAACGACCGTAGTGTGTCCTCAGAGTTGGAGGCAGTGGATGCCGCCAATGAGGCAAGGACATCCCGGGTATGGATGATGCCCAGGATCTTGTCCACCGTTTCTTCGTACACAGGGAGGCGGCTGTGTCCGCGGGTCACCATGGTCTCGGCCACTGCGCTAAGGGGAGAGTCCGCCTCGACGGCGGCCATATCTAGCCGGGGCACCATGACTTCCCTGACCGTGGTGGCGTCCAAACGGATGATGGAGCGAAGCATCTCCCGGTCGCGGTCGTCCAGACTGGTCAGCTCATCCTCAGTGATCGCCGGCTCTTCTATTTCTTCATCCGCCGGGCCGGCGCTGTTGCCATTGCCGTTCCCATTGGTTGACTGGCCGTTCAGGGCCAAGGCGACTGCTCCGTTGCTGTTCGCATTACGGAACCATGGGCGGGAAACCCCAGGATAACGCTTGGCGATCTGCTCAGCGGCGCGGTCGATCAGGAACAGTCCGGCTAAGACCCCGGCCGACATCAGCGCGATGGGCCACCAATCGGTGGTCACGACATTTTGAATCAGGGCTACACCGGAGAGAATAACCGCGAAGAGACAGGCCGCTTTCAGCCAGAAGAGGAGCGGTTCGGAGGGAAGCGAGGGGTTCTCATCTCTACCGGTTGTCCCGGCAGACTCACCCGAACGCAGCAGGCTCAGGTACGAGAACAAGAGGGCGAAGGCTATAAAAACTATGCTTTGTGGTAAATAATCTGTATCCAAGCACCCCGTCCCCCCGGTCAACCCACGTTTATGCTTCTTCGGACATTTGCGCCTGTGGGAAGAGTCGCCGGGAGGTCAGTTGGAACCATCTATCTATCCAATATCTTAGCAGGAACGCCGACGGCTAGTCTAGCCGGTGGCACGTCTTTTGTGACGACTGCTCCCGCTCCCGTGACCGCCCCGGCGCCCACTGTGACCGGCGCCACGAGCATGGTGTCACAGCCGACAAAGGCGTCTTTTTCCACCACTGAACGGTGCTTCTCTTTGCCGTCGTAGTTGCAGGTGACCGTGCCTGCCCCCACATTCACGTTGCCCCCGATGGACGCATCTCCGATATAACCGAAATGGCCCATCACCGCTCCGGCCTCGAACCGGCTTTCTTTGACCTCGACGTAGTTGCCGATATGCACGCCGGACTCCAGATATGCGCCTGGCCGAAGGTGGCTGAACGGGCCGATATCGACAGCTGACTCCATAACCGCTTCTTCCATCGCAGACGACGTGATTCTGCAGTCGTCGCCTATGGTTGAGTCTTTCACCACCGAACCGGGGCCGATCTCGCATCCAGACCCGATGGACGTGTTCCCAAGGAGCATGGTGTTCGGCAAGATGACCGTGTCTTGTCCGATGGTCACGCCATCGTCGATCATCACCGAAGACGGGTCGGAGATCGTGACCCCTTCCAGCATCCAGCGTTCCCGGATCCGCTTGCGTTGAATATCTTCCAGGTGGGCCAACTCCACCCGGTTATTGATCCCCAGCGCCTCGGCAGGGTCGTTGGACGGCAAAGCCGACACCGACTCTCCTTGTCCTGCGGCTATGGCTGCCAGGCTAGGCAGATAGCGCTCGGAACTACCCCCGGCTTCCACCTGCTGCAGGTTTTCCCAGAGCCAATCTGCCTGGAAGCAGTAAACACCTGAGTTCACCTCAACGGGCCCGGCCGCCCTCTTTGCGTCATCGACAGCCTCCACGATGCCCAGAACATTCTGCTGTGATCCCAGGTCCCTATCGATCCGGCCCAGGCCGCTGCCGTCGCTCACGATGCCGGACAGGATAGTCATCTGCCTTCCGGTGGACAGATGTTCGTCGATAAGACGACGGAGGGATTCCTCGGCCACCAATGGGGAGTCGCTGCCCATGACCACCACCTGATCGGCCTTTCCCCGGAGCATCTGAGCGGCGGATTCGACTGCCCCTGCAGTTCCAGTCTTGGAGGACTGGACAGCGTACTCGACAGAATCGCCCAACAGCTCTTTCACGGCGTCCTGATTGGCCGGAGACACCACTACCACGATAAGGTCAACGCCCGATCGTTCTAGCAGTTCCACTGGATAGCGGAGCAGTTCTTTTCCGCAGAGGCGATGCAGCACTTTGGGAGTTCGGGATTTCATCCTGACTCCCTCTCCTGCGGCTAGTATGATCCCTGCCAATCTGTCCATGTCGTTTCCCCTGC
>CAYXDE010000012.1:11468-63390 GCA_964463525.1 uncultured Dehalococcoidia bacterium
GGGATGATTATATCAGCGGGGACTCTGACCGCCGTGCCTGAAGCGCGGCTTGTTGTGTCTTGAATGCCCGGTCACTAGACTCGCGTTGACAACCGGACTAGCCGGGGTCAAAATGGCCGTGCTCCAGCTTCGCCCGCCTCGGGCACAGAGGTTAATGCATGGATAAATCACAACTGCCTTTTATCTCGGCCACTGAACTGTCATCTCTTATCAAGTCGCGCGAGGTGTCGCCTGTCGAGGCCACCGAAGCCTATCTGGAACGCATCCCCCAGATCGACGATAAGCTGAACTCCTACATCACCGTTACCGCCGACCGGGCGATGGCGGACGCCCGCCAAGCCGAGCAGGAGATCGTGTCCGGTAAGTACCGCGGTCCGATGCACGGTGTGCCAACGGCGGTCAAAGACCAGGTCTATACCAAAGGTATCCTCACCACCGGCGGCTCAACCATCCTGAAGGACTTTGTGCCTGACGAAGACGCCACGGTGATGACTAAACTGAACGACGCCGGAGCGGTGCTCCTTGGCAAACTGAACATGAGTGAATTCGCCATGGGCGATGCCTTCGAGCATCCCTATGGCCGGCCGCACAACCCGTGGGACTTGTCCCGCAACCCTGGCACGTCCAGCAGCGGGTCCGGCGCCGCAACGGCGGCTTTCCTGTGCGCCACGTCATTGGGCGAGGACACCGGCGGCTCCATCCGCGGACCGGCCTCGTTCTGCGGGTTGGTGGGAATCCGGCCATCCTGGGGACGGGTCAGCCGCCACGGGGTCCTGGGAGCGTCCTGGTCCATGGACCAAGTCGGCCCTATCTCCCGCACGGTTTCCGACTGCGCCATAACATTGGCCGCCATAGCCGGGCACGACCCGAAAGACGGCCATACCTGGGACGTTCCCGTGCCCGACTATCTGGCCGCGCTGCCTGGAGGAATGAACGGCCTCAAAGTCGGCGTCATCACGGAACGGGTAGAAGGCGAGTCCGTCGATCCACAGGTGAGCGAGCTGGTAGCCAAAGCCATCGCCCAATTGGGCGAATTGGGAGCCGCGATACAAGAGATCGACATCCCATTGATAGCCCAATCGGCGGCCATCTCCACGGCCGTCACCTACGGCGACGTTTCCGGCGTCCACCGCGAGGGCATAGAGAACAGCCTGCACGAATACGATTACAACATCCAACTCCGGCTGTTGACCGGCGCCATACTGCCGGCACAGGCGCATCAGAAGGCGGTCCGCCTGCGGCATGTGCTGCGGCAGCAGATACTGGACGCCCTTGAGAACGTGGATGTGCTGGTGATGCCGACCTCATCCATCCCTGCCTCTCCCATACCGGAGAAAGCCGGGGTAGAAAGCAAAGAGGCCTTCCTAGAGATGCTGGGTGGAAGACGCAGCTTCACCGCGCCCTTCAATCTGGCCAGCGTACCGGCGTTGTCCATCAACTGCGGGTTCACGTCTGAAGACCTCCCCGTTGGCCTGCAGATCGCCGGCAAACCCTTCGACGAGTCCATGGTCTTCCGCGTCGCCTACGCCTACGAACAAGCAACCAACTGGAACACCCGCCGTCCCCCAGTGTCGTAAAACTTTCTAAACCTGTCATTCCGAGGAGTGAAACGACGAGGAATCTCGTTGCTCAACAGCCGACATGAACCGGCTGGTCTATTTCGACTCAACTTCGAGCATCGAAAGTGCAATTACGCGAGAGAAAGAACTTAAGAAATGGAGACGGTCCAAGAAGATAGAGTTGGTTGAAGCTGCGAATCCCGGCTGGAAAGACTTGTCTGAAGGGTGGTACGGGGCAGGTCCTCAGCAATGAGACCCCTCTTCTTCTTCGGAAGGTTCGGGGTGACAGCAACATCCGGCTTTCCAGGCAAGACGCTCTGACTTCGGACCTCAGCACATAGGAGCAGCTATGGCGCAGATCCATGAACTATCAGCGGCGGAACTGGCCCGCCAGATACGTGACCGAAAAGTCACTCCGGTGGAGATCGTCCAGGCTCTTCTGGATCGCATGGACTCCCTGGAACCGGGTCTGGACGCCTGGGTCCGGGTCGACCGCGAGACGGTACTGGCCGACGCCAAGCAGCGCCAGGCAGAACTGGAGAGCGGCGCGGCCACCGGGCCATTGCATGGCGTGCCCATCGGCATCAAAGACATCTACAACATCGCGGGCATTCCCACCACCTGCGGGTCCAAGGTCTACGCCGAGTTCGTTCCGGACGAGACCGCGGTGACCATCGACCTCCTCCGGAAATCCGGCGCAATCATCCTGGGCAAGACGGTGACCACCGAATTCGCCTGTCTAGACCCGTCCCACACCAAGAACCCCTGGAACCCAGCCCATACCCCTGGCGGCTCCAGCAGTGGTTCTGCCGTATCCGTCGCCGCTAGGATGTGCCCCATCGCCATGGGCTCGCAGACCGTGGGATCGGTGCTCCGGCCCGCGTCATACAACGGTATCGTTGGCTTCAAGCCCACCTACGGGCGGGTCAGCCGCCGGGGAGTGGTGCCGGTGAGCTGGTCGTTGGACACGGTCGGCTGGATGGGCCGCAGTGTGGAGGACATGGCGCTGCTGCTCCAGGTCATGGCCGGACCCGACGAACTCGACCCGGTGGCGTCAAGATCACCGGCAGACGATTACATCTCGGGACTGGAATCGGCCCAATCGCCCCGCATCGGGCTGATCACCTCCTTCTTCATGGAGGAGTCGGACCAGGAAACTCAACAGCAGACCAGGGCCACGCTGGAGGAGTTGAAGTCGGCCGGGGCGTCGGTCGTGGAAGTGACACTCCCAGCGAGCTTCAAGACCGCTTTTGAAGACCAATTGCTGATCATGGGGGTGGAGGCTGCTGCTTTCCACAAGCCCATGTACGAAAAGCAGGCCCAGGACTACCGGCCCAAATTGCGGGAGATGCTGCGTCAGGGCTTGGAGATCGACGCCGTCACGTACACCAAAGCTTTGGAAAGGCGGCTCCGGTTCATCGCCGACATGAAGCTGCTGGCCGAGCAGGCAGACGTCCTGCTGACGCCATCGACCCCCACCGCACCGTTGGCCGACCTGACTAACACCGGCGACACCCGGTTCCAAGGGCCGTGGACGTCGTGCGGACTGCCGACGATCACCCTGCCCGCCGGCTTGGCGAAGTCAGGGCTGCCAATGGGCATCCAACTGATCGCCGCCCCATTTGAAGAGGCCCGGCTGCTGGCCGCAGCGCAGTGGTGCGAAAAGATAATGGACGTTCAGCTAACGCCTCCGGTTGGGGCCTAGCCACCAGTTAACAGCATTCAGCTTTTAGGAGAGAGACTATGCCGCAGGCAAACATTCCCAGCGAAGACGAGGTCCTGAGTTATTTCGACAAGTTCTCAAATTGGGGGAAGTGGGGCGCGGACGATGAGTTGGGCGCGCCCAATTACATCACTCCGGCCAAGGTGAAGCAGGCCATAGCGACAGTGCAGGAAGGCACCCGCATCTCAATGTCTCGAACGGTTACTTTTGAACCGAGTCTCGATGCCCCCACCAACGTGCCGGTCCATTTCATGGTCGAGAGCGGCGAGGGCTGGGCCAGCGGTGACAAGGTCAGCTCCCGGACATTCGCCGCGGCCACCGATTATTTCGGCATGATCTTCCACGGCGTCACCGTTACCCACGTTGACGCGCTTTCGCATTTCTTCTGGAACGGCAAGACCTATAACGGCAAACCGGCCCACCTGGTGTCCACCAGCCTGGGCGCTACCTTCGGCTCGGTGGAGGAAGCCCACGAAGGAATCATCACCAGAGCGGTCCTGGTCGACGTTCCCATGATCCGCGGCATCGACTGGGTGGAGCGCGGTGAGGGCGTGATGATCGACGATATCCTGGCTGCCGAGGAGCGCTGCGGTTTCAAGATCGAAGAGGGTGATGTGCTGCTGATCCGGACCGGACAGTTGCACCGCCGCAACGTGGAAGGTCCCGCGGACAGGTCGGCGGGCTCGACCGCCTGTCAGGCTTCTGTGCTGCCTCTTTTCTACAAGCGGGGCATCGCCATGATGGGGTCTGACACCGGCAACGACGTTAACCCGCCCCAGTACGAGAAGGTGCCCAGCCCCATCCACCAGGTGAGTATCACGGCCATGGGCATCTGGATCTTGGATAACGCCGACCTGGAAGCAGTGGCCGAGGCCTGCAAGGAGCGCAACCGCTGGGAGTTCATGATCTCCATCGGCCCCCTGCGCCTCCACAACACCACCGGCTCCCCCGTAAACCCCATAGCCATCTTCTAGCGGTACAACCGCGGTTAGGACCTTCGGTGGCGGTGTGTTCTTGTGATGCACCGCCGCTTTTTCTAAAGGAGAATCTTTGTTTATGCCTTTTCAAGAGGCTACGGCCCGTTTGCAGGAACTGATCCGGCGGCAGGGACGGGTGGCGACGGTGTTGCATCCGCCCAGCGCCTCACTAGCCAGGGTCATGGAGGCCGCGGGCGCTGAGGTCGGGTTCGTGGGCACCAGTGGGGTTGTTGGGTCTTACACGGGCATGGAGGACGTTGGAACAGCAACGTTGAACGAGTGTATCCAGATCGCCGGCTGGATAGCCAGGTCCGTGGAGTTCCCCGTGATCTTGGATGGCGACACCGGCCACGGCGGTATCATGGCCGTCCGGCGGATGGTGGAAGACTCGATCCAGGCGGGCATCTCCGGTGTCCGGATCGACGACCAGCCCATAGAAGGCAAACGCGGGACTGGCACCGCCGGAGTAGAAGTCCAATCGTTGGATGTCGTGTTAACCCGGTACCGGGCGGCTGTTGATCGCAAACGAGAACTGGACCCGAATTTCGTGGTCATGGCCCAATGCTACGTGGCAGAGGCCGCCAACGGAGGATTTGAGGAATCTCTGGTGCGCATGAAGGCCTACAAAGATATCGCCGAGGTGGACTGGGTCCAACTGACCGCCCCCCGCTCTACCGACGAGGTTAAGAGAGCAAGAGACGCGGTCGACGGGCCGTTCTCCATCATGCAGGGGTATATGGACCCACCCCTCTCCGACGAAGAACTGCTTGAGATGGGAATAAACCTGGCATGGATGCCTCGGCCCACCCACTCTGTCACCTACGCGGCCCTCTATGACTTCATCAAAGACTACATGGAACAAGGTTCAAAAGCCTGGTACGACTTCCAAGAGCAACACCGCGAGAACCCCTACATCAACGGCGCTTTGAAGATCGGAGGAAGACAGGTAGCGAAACAGCGGGAGCTGGAGGAGAAATACCTATCCGACGACTCTCTAGCCAAATACGAGGGTTCTACAGGCCGGGACCGTAACTGATCTTGGGCTCCGGAGGTAACGCTCCAGTTGTACTGGTGTACTGGTGTACTGGCAGGCTAGCCCATCATTCGGGCGTACTTGCGTAGGACCTTGCCCATCGTGCCGCTAAGCAGTTGACCGACCCGCAGCTTGGACGCCAGTTGCTGCGACGCCAGGGAGTAGGTCGGGTAAACGTGAATGGACTCGGCCATGTGGGATAACTTCAGCCCTTGGTCCAACGCCAGCGCCCATTCCTGGACCAACTCACCGGCCCGCGAAGCCACGATCGTTGCACCCAGAATCTTGCCGTTCGGCTGGTGGACCACCTTCAAGAAACCCGGCGAATCACCCTCGGTGACCCAGCGGTCGGTCTGCTCCATCTGCCAAGTGTTAACCTCGAACTTGCCTCCAAGACTGGCCCGGGCTTGCTCTTCGGTCAGGCCTACGTGGGCCACTTCAGGGTCGGTGAACGTGGCCCAGGGTACCCGTTCCAGTACCGATCGCTTATTGAAGGGCAAGAACGCGTTCCGGACGGCCATGAACCCCTGGTATCCAGCGTAGTGGGTGAACTGGTAACCGCCGGTGCAATCCCCTGCTGCGTAGATGTTTTTCTGGTTGGTTCTAAGGTGGTTGTTAACCTTTACGCCGCCACTGCTGTGCTCCACGCCTGCTGCAACGAGCCCCATCCCATCCACATGGGGCCTGCGTCCCACAGACACCAACGCGGCATCTGCTTCGACCTGAGAGTCCCCTTCCAAGATCAACCGGACTCCCCTACCAACTGTTTCAACCCGTTGCACCCCAGCGCTAGTGCGAAGGTCTACACCTTCCTGGACCAGGCGTTGGGCAATCATTTCTGATGCTTCCGGCTCATCCTGAAGCATGATGCGAGGGGCGCCTTCCAGCAGAGTTACGGAGGAACCGAGACGGCAGAACGCCTGGGCCATCTCGCAGCCGATGGGGCCGCCGCCGATGATCACCAGCCTTGGTGGCAGCTCTTCCAGTCCCCAGATCGTCTCGTAGGTCAGGTAGCCGACTTCTGCCAACCCGTCGATGGGCGGGGCGAATGGGCCGGCGCCCGTGCAGACGAGATAACGGCGGGCAGTGATCTCCCGGTCATCCACCGCCACCGTATCGGAGTTGAGGAAGCGGGCCTCGCCTTCTATGACGCAGATGCCTTCAGCTTTTAGGGTTTCCGGCGACTCGCTCTGGTATATCTCTTGGACCACAGAACTGACACGGCCCATCACAGATTTGAAGTCGACGCCTGGCTCGGCTGCTGCCACGCCGAACCGGGCTGCGTCCCGGATGGCATGGGCCGACTTGGCGGCCTTGAGCAGGGTCTTGCTGGGCACACAGCCGCTCCAGGTGCAGTCGCCTCCCATGCGGGCTTTCTCAACGATGGCGACGGTCAGACCCAACTGCCGGGCGAACCGGGCGGCGGTCAGTCCCGCGGAGCCTCCGCCGATTATCAGTAGGTCGTAGTCTTTCTTCAAGGAAAATCCCCCAGTCATAACGGGTGCGGCAAGCAGCCAGACCCAAAATCTTGGATGCCCTCCGAAAGACTAAGGTTCCTGTGGGAAAGGACGTCTAGCTGTAATCAGGCGGTGAGAGCTGGACCCCCAAGGCGGACTCGCACCACTTGGAGACGCCAAGCAATCGACCTTCTTGGAAGGGTAGGCCGCCTAATTGCATTGCCAACGGCATCCCATCTTCGCTGAGGCCTGAGGGCAAGGTGACCGTCGGCAGTCCGCTGGATGTCCAGGGCACCTGGAATGAGGCGTCGCCGGTGGTGTTGCGGTCTTTGGGAGCAGGGGCCGGCGTGGCCGGGGTTAGTACAGCATCGACCGGCTGCACCATCTGGACCATATCTTGGCGGAACTGACGGCGCAGGCGCATGGCTTGAAGGTACTTTGTGGCAGGGACCAGCATGCCCATCTCCATGCCGGAGCGCACCCGGGGGCCGTAGTCCTCGGCCTGAGTCGCGTGGAACTGCTCGTGGAAAGCGGCGCATTCCACGTTCATAACCACCCTTTGGGCGCTGTGGCAGGTACCGAAACTGTCCGGCAGTCCCAGTTCGACGATCTCGGCGCCGGCCGCTTTCAGCTTTTGGACAATCTCCTGGGTGTGGGCCCAGGTTTCTGGAGTCGATTTCTCCGCGTAGTACTGGTTGACGATCCCGATGCGGGGCGGCTTGTTGTTGTCCGCCATCTGCTGCAAGAAATCGGGGACCGGTTCGTTGGACGATCCGGGGTCGTTGGCGTCCTCACCGGACATGACCTGCAACATCAGGGCGGCATCTTCCACTGTGCGGACCAGTATCCCCACATGGTCCAGGGACCAGCTGACAGGCACCACCCCGTACCGGCTGATACGGCCATAGGTGGCCTTGAGACCGACTATCCCGTTGTAGGCGGCCGGACGGCAGGTTGAGCCGCCCGTTTGGGAACCCAGGGCTGCTCCCACGGTCTTGGTCGCGACAGCAACGGACGAGCCGCTGCTGGAGCCGCCGGGGGTGTGTTCAAAGTTGTACGGATTATAGGTCGGAGAGGGGTCGGAGGTGGCGAATTCAGTCGTCACGGCTTTGCCCAGGATGATGCCGCCGGCCTCTTTGATCTTGGCTACGGATGTAGCGTCGAACTCGGGCACGAAATCGGCATATACCTTGGACCCGGCAGCGGTCTTCATCCCGGCGGTGTAGAAGATGTCTTTTAATCCGACCGGCACGCCGTGCAACAGACCGCGGGTCTTCCCCTGTTCGGCCTCCACCTCAAGCTGCCTAGCGGTGGTCAGGACCTCTTCTCTGTCGATGGTCACCCATGCCTTCAAAGCCTCATCCGTGGCTTCGATACGGTCCAGCAGTGACTGGGCCAGGTCAACGGGGGATAAAGTTTTCTCTTTTATCTGTTGGGCTGCCTGGGATACCGTTAATTCATGGGGTTGGGGCATGGTAGGACCTCAAAAGTCTGGCTGATTATGGTCTGCTTACTGGTAAAAACCGGGCTCCAGGTCCCGGTGCGGGGTCTCTTGGCCCAGGTCCCATAGCTGCTGGGCGGTCTGCTTGATGGACACCTCGAGTTCGTTGGCCCGCTGCTCGCCCCAAAGGCGCACCGCCTGGGCACGAAGATCGTTGGCGATCCGCTCGACTGAGTCGCTGGGTCTCATGTTCACCATGGCTGCTCCCCTAGACGCTGGTTTCCATTGGGTGAGAGGCATTCTAATCAAGGCTCCGGCACGGGTCAATCGATGGCGCGGCCAGAGTGCGCCACGCACACCATGCTGTTATAATCCCGCCTGTTGATTCAAGCGCCCATAGATTCAAATGATTCAAGAACCCACGGGCGGAGACACCGATGCCTGACAAACTTGACGAGATACTGGAATCGCCCGAGCACACCCGGTTGGCCACCGACCTGGGCAATACCGAGGGCCCGCTCTGGCACCCCGATGGTTACCTGACCTTCGTTGACCTGGTTGGCAACCGCCTGCAACGCTGGGACCCAACTTCCGGTGTGAGCGTGGTCCGCGAGGGCACCGGAGAGGGCAACGGCTGCAGCTTTGACCGCCAAGGCCGGCTTCTGATGTGCGAGGGGGCTGACCATCGCCGCGTAACCCGCATGGACGCCGACGGCACGGTGACAGCCATCGCCGAACGCTGGGACGGCAAGCGCTTCCACAAACCCAACGATGTTATCTGCCGCTCCGACGGGACCATCTATTTCACCGATCCGTCGTTGCGCCTGCCCGAAGCCGAGCGTGAATACGATTTCGCCGGCGTGTTCAAGATCGCGCCCGACGGCCAGATATCTGTAGCCACAGATGGCTGTGAATACCCCAACGGATTGGCTTTCTCGCCCGACGAATCGGTCCTATACGTGGCCATCAGCCGGGAGAGCCAGGTCTGCTTCGAAGAAGCCGATAAAGGCCTGGTCTGCGAACACCGCAAGATCAGGGCTTTCGACGTTGCCGCCGATGGCACTCTGAGCAACAACCGGGTTTTCGCCAGCATGGCCTCGGCTGAGGAAGGCGTCCCCGACGGCATGAAGGTTGATACCCTTGGCCGCATCTTTTGCACCGGCTCCGGGGGTATCTGGGTGTTCGATCCAGACGGGACGCACCTAGGTGTGATCAGGGGTCCTGAGGTCCCACGGAACATCGCCTTCGGCGGGCCCGATTTCCGCACCGTGTATACAACTCCCGGAGTTTCACTCTACAGCTTTAGAGTTAAGACTCCGGGCATCCGCCCATACTGAACCACCAAGCTTTAAGGAGAAATATCATGGCTGCAACAGGTACCGTAGGCTCCGGTAAATACACCTACGAAGTAGACGAAGACTGGGCCAAGCTGCCCGAGGGATGGGAGATGCCGGCGGCTGCCGTTTACGGCGACTCCAAAGACCGCGTTTACTGCTTCAACCGCGACCCCGACCATCCGGTCTGCATCTTCGACAAAGACGGTAATTTCATCTCGTCTTGGGGCGCCGGACTCATTTCCTTCGCCCATGCCATCTACCTGGACAAGGACGACAATGTCTGGCTGGTCGACCGCAACAAGCACCAGATCTTCAAGTTCACCACCGAAGGCGAACTGCTCCTGACCATCGGCGAAGAGGGCTTCCGGTCGGACACCGGCGTCGCCCCCGACGACTATAGCTCCACCACCTGGTCCAGCGTTACCCACAGCGGCGGCCCGTTCAACATGCCCGCCGGAATAGCGGTCAACGACGAAGGCGAGATATTCATCGCCGACGGCTATGCCAACGCCCGGGTCCACAAGTTCACCTCAACCGGCGAACACATCATGTCCTGGGGCGACCCCGGCTCCGCTGACGGCGAGTTCAACCTGCCCCACGGCGTTTGGATAGACAAACAGGGACAGGTACTGGTGTCCGATAGAGAGAACGACCGCATCCAGGTGTTCACCCAGGACGGCGAACACGTCAAGACCTGGCCCACCAAGCTGATCGGCCCCGCGCTGATGTACATCGACGAGGACGACATCGTCTACATCCCGGAGCACAACGGCGGCATGGTCAGTGTGCTGAACCACGACGGCGAGCGCTTGGCCCAGTGGGGCGAGGAGCGCTACCGGTCCTGCCACGGCATCTGGGTCGACTCCCACAAAGATGTCTACGTGGTAACCCCTGGTGACTGGGGCAAAGGCCGCCGCGTCGTCAAATACTCACTCAAGGGCTAGTTCCAAGGGCTAGTTCAACGTAGATAGTTGTTGTACCGGGATACCGGTTTTGCTATGCTGTTATGCGGCAATCGCTCAGCATGACGGCTGTAAGCTGGTTGCTATCCGCTCGTGTGGGGCTGTAGCTCATCTGGGAGAGCGCTTCAATGGCATTGAAGAGGTACGGGGTTCGAGTCCCCGCAGCTCCACCACCCCCACTCCGATGTTCTTTACCTACGTACTTCGCAGTGTTGCCACAGGGCGTTACTACATCGGAAGCGACAGCAATGTGGAAGACCGCGTAGATCATCACAATGCTGGAAGAACCAGATCGACAAAGGGCTTCCGTCCGTGGCGATTGGTTCATCAAGAAGAATATGACTCTCTAGCTGAAGCGCGCCAACGTGAGTCACTGCTAAAATCTTGGAAGAGCCGCTCTTATCTCGAGTCGCAGTTACACATCAACTCGTAGCTCATCTGGGAGAGCGTCCCGATCGCCATCGGGAAGGTACGGGGTCCGAGTCCCCGCAGCTCCACCACCCTCCACCGAAATCTCTCCGTCTTCCCTCGTGCGCTTCGTGCGCTCATTACCGGTTGATCGGACGATTCCCCAGGCCAGCCCCTCATGACTTCAGCGACTGCCTCCCTTCCGGCAACCAACCAGGCGAGAGCTTTCGCAATAATCGCCGCTGCTTTGTTCCTGAATAACACGGTTGCTCTGATGCTGGGGCCGTTGTTGGTGGACATCGCAGAAGAGTTCGACACCTCGGTCGCGGTGACGGGACAGTTGGCGGCGGTAACGTTCTTTTTCTGGGCCATTTTCGCCCCGCTGGTTGGACCTTTTTCCGATTCCTTGGGACGGAGGCTGGTCGCCCTAACCGGGCTTTCGCTGATGGGCGTCTGCATATTGGCGGCCGCGTTCGCTCCGAGTTTCTACGTCCTGATGGCCTTGCTGGTCGGGGCCGGGCTGGGCGGAGCGATGATCCCACCCAACAGCATGGCCGCCATCAGCGACGTTGTTGCTTCGGAACAGCGCGGCCGGGCCATCGGAGTTGCCCAGGGCACCATGCAGGCGGCCGCAGTTGTCGGCGTTCCCATGGTCGCCGTCTTGGCCAGTATCGCAGACTGGCGGCTGCCATTCCTGGTCTGCGGCTCGCTGTTGCTGGCCACGTCCGTTTGCTCCTGGTGGTGGTACCCCAGTGGCCAGACACCCGGACCGAGGTCATTCTCTTATCTCAGCCGGTTCAAGGAATTTGGCTCGAAATCAGTGTTCCGGGTGGGGATGCTGGCCAATTTCTCCCAACGGATAGCCTTCTATGCGGTGATCGGATATCTGGCTGCTTATCTCATCGACACCTATGGGATGAGTGTCGGTGAGACAGCGCTGCCCCTGGCCATAGTCGGCATCGGCGCGGTGGTGGGAAGTCTATGGGGCGGGGTCATCGCCAGCCATAAGAAGCGGCTCGGGTTCGCTGCCGGCGCCGCATTGGCCGGAGGAGCATCTGCTCTGCTCGTATTCGCCGTTGAGCCGTCCATCTGGGCAACGGTTGCCATCGCCTTGGTCACGGTCTGTGTGCTGAGTATCGGGTGGCCCGTGTTCATCACTTTCGCCACCGACGTTGCCGGTCCGTCCCGTGCCACCGCTATAGGCATGATGGGCGCCAGCAACCGGATGGGAGGGTTCGCCGGGTCGGCTTTGGGCGGCGCGTTCCTGGCGATGGGCGGGTTCTCGGCGGTTGGCATCTTCTGCCTGGTAGCAGTGGTAATCTCGGCTTTGGTGATGCAACTGGTCCTTCGAGAGCCAGAGACGGCAGGCTAGATGAACGAAAAGCGTTTCTTAACCGCAGTGGCCCTAGCCTTTTTCGCCACCCAGAGTTCGGCGCTGATGTTGGCCCCGCTGCTGGTGGACATCGGCGGAGAGTTCGGCACATCGGTTGCGGTGGCCGGACAGCTCGCCACCGCCACTTTTATCGCCTGGGCGGTCTCTGTCGTCTCCGTTGGCCCCTTTTCCGATTTCTTTGGCAGGCGGCCGGTGGCACTGACCGGGCTCACACTGCTCGCGGTAGGAGTCTTGGGGTCGGCGTTCGCGCCTAATCTCCCAGCCCTGATGGCCTTGAGGGTGATCACAGGACTTGGCGGCGGCATGATCCCGCCCAACGGAATGGCAGCCGTAGCCGACGTCGTCCCTGCTGAAAGGCGTGCCAAGGTTGTTGGCGGTCTGATCGCGATCACCACGTCGTCTCAAGTGATCGGCCTGCCTTTGGTGGCCGGTGTGGCAGACATCGGAGGCTGGCGGGCGCCCTTCGTCGTGATCGGCTCCCTCCTGGCCCTCTGCGTCCTGCTCAACTGGCTCTGGTTCCCCAAGGCCACAGTCGCGGCCGACCGGTCATTCTCGTTCTTCTCCAGATACCGCAGCCTGTTGGCCAAGACCGTCATACGGGCGATAGTGGCGGCCAACTTTGCACAGCGCATCGCCTTCATGGGGTTATTCAGCTACCTGGCCACCTATCTCATCGACGATTACGGCATGAGTGTGGGCGCCACCGCGCTGCCACTGGCGTTGGTGGGTATCGGCACGGTCGTAGGCAGCTATATCGGGGGGCATGTCGCCAGCCGCAGCGACCGGATGTCATGGACTGCGGGCTCAGCCATGGCAGCGGGAATCGCCGCCGTCCTACTATTCACTATAGACGTACCGGCGTGGGCGGTAGTGACCCTCGCCATGGGCGCCCTGGGACTCTTGAGCCTCCCTTGGACGGTGCTAATAAATGCCATCACGGAGGCATCCAGTGAGTCCCGTGCCACCGGAGTTGGCCTGCTGGGCATCAGCAACCAGACCGGAGCGGTCGGCGGGGCCGCCTTGGGTGGTCTATTGTTGGCGTCCACCGGCTTCCCGGGCATCGGGTACCTTTGTCTCGGGGCGGTGGTTTTCTCAGCCATGGCCATCCTGTTTTTCCTGCGTGAAGCAAGCGCGGATGCTAAACTTCTTGTCGATGAAACCTCCTGAACGTTCGACGTCTTACCCACAGTCCTCTCTGGCCGGCCCTGATTGGCGCAAGTAGCCAAGCTTCCTGCAGTTCACCAAGCCCGTTTCCTCGCGGTCACCGGCGCGGCGATGTTCTTAGCGCAGAGCGTGGGGCTCATGCTGGCCCCGCTCCTGGTCGATATAGCCGACGATTTCGACATATCTGTTGCTGCCGCCGGGCAATTGGCCGCCGTGACTTTCGCGGCCTGGGCTGTCTCGGTGATATCAGTGGGCCCGATCTCCGACTCGTTCGGCAGGCGTCCGGTGGCCGTGGCCGGGCTGGGGTTATTGGGCATCAGCGTACTGGCATCGAGTTTCGCCCCCAATTTTGGAGTACTGCTCGCGCTGCGAATCGTGACCGGACTCTCCGGCGGCTGGATCCCACCCAACAGTATGGCGGCGGTGGCGGACGTCCTGACACCGGCAGCAAGGGCCAGAGCGTTCGGACTCCTCATGGCTGTGGCAGCGTTGTCCGGCGTGATCGGCGTTCCACTGGTGGCCGTCATGACCAGTGTTGGCGGATGGAGAGTCCCTTTCTTGGTGATAGGTTCCCTGCTCCTCGTCTGCTCTCTATTGCATTGGTTCTGGTACCCAAAGATCCAGCGGTCGGACGCTCAAACCTTTTCATTCATATCCCGGTACAAGCAGATGGCCAGCATCGGTCTGTTCCGGTCGGCTTTGGCGGCGAACTTCTTGCAGCGGATGGCGTTCTATGCCACATTCAGTTACCTGGCAGCCTATCTCATAAGCGAACACGGTCTGGGGGTTGGTGAGACCGCTATCCCGCTGGCCATAGTCGGCGTCGGAGTAGTGATCGGCAGCACCATGGCCGGTTCGGTGGCCGCGATGAAACGGCGGGCCCAGGTGGTGGCTGGATGTTCACTGGCCGGCGGCCTGGCGGCTTTGCTGTTCTTCTCCGTCGATATCACCGCCTGGGGGACCGTGGGCGTGGCGCTGGTCGGCATCACCTTCATCAGCATCGGATGGCCCACATTCTTGGCCATCAGCACCGAGATATCAGGCAGCTCGCAAGCCACTGCCGTGGGTATGCTGGGGGCCAGCAACCAGCTGGGCGGGGTAGGCGGCGCAGCCTTGGGCGGGGCCGTTCTTGCCCTGGGCGGCTTCTCTACGGTAGGCTTTTTCTGCTTGGGCGCGGCGCTGCTATCGGCGATGGTGCTGCAGATCGGCATGACCGGCCACAAGACCGCCGATTAAGGCAGACTAGGAGTTTCCTGGCAATCATGTTGGAACACAATGGCCTCCGTTGGGGCTACGTCTTCTTGAAAGCCGCTTCTTACTTGGGGAATGAGGAGTTTCAAGAGTTGATGGTGCAGGCGGTTGAGATGTATCTGGCCGGAGAGACGGAACGAAACGTCAAAAGCTCCGAGTATGAAGGCCGGCTCTACACCGAGCAGCGCTACGAGCTCATCGGGACCCTTGGCGGCCAACGGTTCGACGCCGACCTTGAGACCTCCCGGGGCCGCGACAACGCATCGTTTCTCGTCAACGAGCAGACCAAGGGGGCCGGCGCCGCGATCTCGGTGAACTGATATCCGGTCCGTTGACTCCGTTAGCGGCCTAAATTACACTCCAGACCACTTTCCAGTCAGACGAATCGCGTGAGGAAATATGACCAGCATCAGTGATTTCCTAATGTCTAAAGAGATCGACCGGGTGCCGTCTTCGACTGTTCCGTTGAACGCCGAAGAGCAGGTCCGGTTCGAGGGACTGGCCGAAGAAGCGGTCATGATCGATGTCCACCAGCACCCCTTCGTCCTGCCTGAAGCCATGGACCGGTTCATCGACTTTCTGCGCACCAACCGCTACACCTGGGGGTTCGAAGCTGTAGCCCACGGCGGCTGGTCCACGGTGACCACCTCCAACGTCTTCGGAGCGCTGCAGAACGCTACAGAGATGTCCTTCGTGGAATACGAAGACGTTGCCAGTGAAGTAGGCATGATGTTGGCCGATGTTCAGGCCCGAGAGAATGTGGTGCGGGTGGGCAACGCCGAGGAGATTCTAGCGGCGAAGCAGGCCGGCAAGGTGGGGTTCATGCCCACCCTGGAGCACCTGCCCATCGGCAACCGCCTAGATAGACTGGACCAGCTCCACTCTTTGGGAGTTCGGCTGGCGGGCATCACCTACAACCGCAAGAACTACATCGGCGACGGCATGTACGAGCGCAACCCCGGCGGCCTGAGCGAGTTCGGCATCGAAGTCATCCACCGCATGAACGACATCGGCATGGCCATCGACCTGTCCCACGCTTCCACGCCCACCGTCATGGACGCCATCGAGTTTTCCAAAGCTCCGGTGGTCTTCAGCCACAACGCGGCCTACACTCTCAGGCCCACACGGCGCACCCGTAAGGACGAGGAGCTGAAAGCCTGCGCCGCCAAGGGCGGCCTGGTCTGTATCACCGCCGTGCCCAACGCCCTCAGCGACGACCCGGAACAGGATATCGAGTGCGTGCTTGACCACTACGACTACATGGTCAAGCTGATCGGTATCGACCACGTTGGCATCGGCACCGACACGGTCATCGGCGACCACGTGATCTTCCAGCACTACATGCTGGGACGAAATCTGGACGAGCTGCCGGCCCCCTACCTGAACGGCCTGGAATCACCAGCCGATGGCAAGAACATCATCCGCGGCCTGATACGCCGGGGATATTCGGACACCGACGTCAAGAAGATCGTCGGCGGCAACGCCCTAGACCTCTTCCGCAGGGTCATGGCCTAAATGGCTGAGCCCTTTGAGACCACGGTGGTGGGCAGCATGCCCAAGCCGCCCTGGCTCTACCGGCAGGCATCCCTGGACGCCAAGGAATCGGACCACCACGGCGGCGGCGCAGACTGGCTGCTCTCGGGTCAAGAACTGGAAGAGGCGCAGAACGATGCTGTGCGCCTGGCCATCTACGACCAGGAAATGGCCGGGGTCCGCATCATCAGCGACGGCGAACAACGCCGGAAATCCTACCTGACTCACATCACCTCCCAACTGGGCGGTTTCGACTATGAGACGCTCGGGGAGAAGTGGATCCGCGACGGCCGGCGTTTGGCCCAAGTGGGACGCTGCACCGGGCCGGTGGAATGGCTGGGCCCCATCGTCGTGAACGACCTGCGCTTTCTCCTGACCAACACCACATCGCCGGTGAAGGTGACGCTGCCCGGCCCCATGACGGTCGTCGACTCGACCTTCGACGCCTACTACGAGGATGAGCGGACCTTTGCGCTGGCGATGGCAGACGCCATCAGTCAGGAGGCCAAAGCCCTGGACGCCATGGGCCCGGCGGTGATCCAGTTCGACGAGCCGGTGTTCAGCCGCTACCCGGAAAAGGTCGCCGAATGGGGCATCGAGGCACTGGACCGTTGCGCCGACGGACTGCGCGCCCAGACCGCCGTTCATGTCTGCTACAGCTACGCGATGCCGGGGGTCGAGCGTCCCATCAAGCCCAGCTACCCCCAGATCTTGGCCGAGTTGGAACGCTCGAAGATCGACCAACTCGCCCTGGAGTTTGAGGCCCCGCAACTGGACCCAGCCCTGCTTGAACTATGTCCGTCAAAGACGGTGCTCTTCGGCTGCGTCGACAATGCCAACCCTGAGATCGAAGACGCCGAGCAGATAGCCCTGCGGCTGCTGGCCGCCGCCGAGCACCACGACCCGGAGAAGATCCAGGCCGCGCCAGACTGCGGACTGACACTGCTGACCCAATCGGTGGCCCGGGCTAAGTTGTCGGCCCTGTTCCGTGGGTCGCAGATCGCCCGAGTGCAGCTGACGGGCGACAGCGGAGGACATAATCATGGCCACCACCACCACTGACCCACAGCACATAACCCTGGAACGCCGGGACCACGTTGCCGTGATCACCCTTCAGCGCCCGGACCGCCTGAACGCCCTGAACCGGGCGATGGCCCAAGAGTTACACGATTCTCTGGATACGCTGGCCGGTGAGTTTCCAGCGATCAGGGTGGTTGTCATAACCGGCGCCGGCCGTGGGTTCTGTTCGGGAGCGGATGTGGGCGATATGCCCGCCCGCATGGCCAAAGGCGGAGATAGAGACCCCAATAACCCGGACCCAGGCCCCTCCATCACCATGCGCCTGGCGCCCCACCTGCGGGAGATTCCCCAGCCGGTCATCGCCGCGGTGAATGGCGTTGCAGCCGGTGCGGGGCTGGGCATCGCCCTGTCCTGCGATATCAGATTGGCTTCAGACGAAGCCCGGTTCACTTCGGTGTTCGTGAAGCGTTCGCTGGTGCCGGACGCGGGTGTCTCGGAGATACTAGGCGCGGTAGCCGGGCCCGGCATCGCCGCCGAAATGGCCTACACAGGCCGGGTTTACGACGCCCGGTGGGCGCTGTCCAAGGGTCTGGTCAACGACATCTTCCCGGCGGATGAACTGATGTCCAACGCTGAAACTTTGGCCCAAGAGATCGCCGCCAACCCACCGCTAGCCGTGCAGGCGACCAAGTCGCTGCTGAACAGCCATTACCCAGACCTGAATCAGGTCATCGAGACCGAGCACCAGGCCAACGACGCCATCCGGGGCACCGCCGATCAGACCGAAGCCATCCAGGCCTTCTTAGAGAAGCGCGCCCCTAGATTCACCGGTAGTTAGCCGGCCACATCCAGATTCCCTGGCCACTACGTAATTGTTTATAGCGCGGCTTAACCGCCGGTGACCCATATGCTATCCTGGCCAAACAGGTCTTGAACCCGCCAGGCGATTTAGAGAGGAATCAGATTGAACTGCCCACGTTGCGATGTAGCTCTCGACGAGAAGAGATTCAAGGATATCGACGTCGACCACTGCCCCCAGTGCAAGGGCCTGTGGTTGGACTTCCATGAGATGGACCAATTGGAAGACCATTCTATGGACGATGACGCCCGCAAGGGCTTGATCGAATACGCCCGACGGGAGAGCGATATCTCATGTCCCCATTGCAACGAGCCGATGGAGACCTTCAACTACCGGGCTAATAACCTGCCGATAGACCACTGTAAGAACGAGCACGGCTACTGGCTGGACGAGGGCGAAGAGAAGAAGGTCCTAGAGGTCATGAAGGAGCGTGTCCAGGACCTGAAACGGACCGACTCGGCGGAGGCGTCGTGGACCAAATTCTTGGAAAGCGGCGGCAAGCGCACCTTCCTTGCCAAAGTCAAAGAGCTGTTCACCGGTTAACAGCATCCCTGGCTCCTCTCTCCGGTTCTTAAAACCCCGCTCCATCCCGTCATTCCGAGGCGCAAGCCGAGGAATCTCGTTGCCGTCTAGGACAACACTCCACCGAAGCAACAAGACTCTTCCCGCCAAGTAGCCGGTTCAGGGATACAATGTCGCCGCCACGCTAAGGTGGTCCGAAGCACGCCCCCCCGCAACCGAGAAGTCCCTAGCGTTTAGGTCCTCGGAAACCCATATGTAGTCGATACGCCTCGTGGGGTCTGACGACGGGGCCGTATGACCGCCGCCTGTTTCGACCTTCGCCGCCACGAATGCGTCTGTAAGACCCGCTTCTCTCAGCAGGCGAATATCCGGTGTATCCGGCGTCGCGTTGAAGTCTCCTAGGATCACGGTATGGGAAGCGTCGCCCCACGCTTGCACCAGAGCCCGCACCTGCTCTTCTCGAAGGCCACTTTCCCCGGTGGAGTAGTGCAGATGGCTGGCGATCACCGTCAACGGCTCCCCACCGGCCAGGTCGATCCTGGCGGTGGTGAAACTGCGCTTCATCGCGATCTTGCTGTTATTGGGCATCGGGTAGGTGTGGGAATCGATCACCGGGTACCTGCTAAGGATGGCCGTGCCCCAAACCGAGTCGGCCGCCGGACCCCACACGTAGGGCATGTCCAACCGGCGGGAAAGCCACACCAGCATGTCGAAAGAGCCGTCCAACAGCCAACCTCGGGACACCTCTTGAAGCGCCACGATATCCGGACTCTGCTCCTCGATGACATCGGCTTGCCTGGCGATGTCCAGGACCCCATCCATATCGAACCCTTGGTGCAGGTTGTATGACATGACCCGCACCGGGTAGCCGCCGGGGACGGCCGCCGCCTCACCTTCCCAGGCCAACAGGTAGCCGAGAGGCACAACCAGCAGCAACGCCGAGACTGCCGCCGGCGTCCGACTCAGCCGCCACCCACGATGCTGGATGCGCAACGGCAACGCCCGAGATACCACCAGCAAACACACGGCAACACCGAGCAGGAGGGCCACCTTGTTCCCTCCCGGGACCTGAACAACATAGTCCAAATAGTAGAAGAGGGTCAGTAACAGCAGGACCAGCGGTCCTAAGCCGCTGTATAAGAAGACCCGTTGCGAGCGCGAGATGGGCGTGCCGGCTCCCACTCCCGCTCCCATCAGGCCGATGGTGAGCGCCAGAGTGACCGGTCCATAGAACGCCATCGCGGCCGCGGCTGCACCCGCAGGTTCCCCAAAAAGCAGCCACACGAAGAGGCCGGCCAGAGCTGACACTGTCATCGGGCCTCCATATCCGGGCCGCGCCATCACCGCTATGGCCGCTGCTAAACCAACTGCGTTGGCTGTGGCCAGCCACAGGTAGACCACTGGCTGAGACCAGCCGGTCAGCACGGTCTGTTGTCCGATATTTTGGAACAGCAGCAGTTCCAGAAATAGCACCGGCCCCAAAGCCAAGAGCAGTGACGGCTGTCCTATCGCTGCAGGTAACGGCTGGTCGCGCCGGATCATAGCCGCCAATAACAACAGGTGCAGGCCGGCCAACACAGCGACGACCGCATCGGCTACCGCTCCCGTTTGCCAGGAGAGGTCCAAAGTGGCAAAGGCTCCCTTGAGGATGGTGTCCAACGCCAGACCCAGCAGCACTCCCAGGGCCAACTGCTCGGCCCTGGGTTGCCCCCGCTCTTGGGGATGGAGCAGATAGATGGGAATGAACAGCAGGAACAGGGCAGTACCCAGAGAGGCAAGGGCCAGATCGGCTGCCGGCAATCGCACCAGCTGCTCGGCTAACCGCACCACGGCAACCCCGCCGGCCATTGCCAATAGAGCCGCCCGGGGAGTCAGGGATCGCTTCAAGCACGGAGCCAAGAAGGCGAGGGAGAATATGCCCAGCGCAAACACTCCGGTCACCACCGGAGCGGCTCCCACAGAGTCTCGAAGGTAGAAGACCATGTCGGCCAGCAGCATCCGTATCAGTTGCAGGCCGAAGGCAACGGTCAGAGCTGCAAGGACGGTCTGTCCGAGGCCGTTGCGTTCCGCCCACTGCGAAAAGAGGCCGGTGGGCGTCAAGGCATAGCGGCCCGCCAAACCGGAAGGCGCGTTCAACGGTGCCTGATGTCTTTCGGAGTGGATCTTCCGGCGGACAGTTCGCTGGATTTGACCGGAAGTTGAGTCATACTGCAGAACATAGAAATGGCCCGATCGATTCTGACAGGCGCAACCTATCGGCGCTGCCGGAAGAGTGGTTTCCGTTTCTTACTTGTCCATCCTAGACGGTCAGAGTCCAGCCCCAAGAAAGCTACTCCCCTTCCAACTCCCGCATGAATAGCTCCAGTGAGGCTTCGGCGCGGGAGTAGTCGTAGGTGGCGTAGCGGCGCTGGCGGAGTTGGACGACGTCCCCATTGAAGAAACGCTCGTATAGCGTCTGCCGGGAGCCGAATTGAGTGCCGATCAAGTCCCAGGCCAACCGGAACAACTGCACCCTCTCTTTGGCATTGATGGACGCTCCCTGGTAGAACTTGTCGATATCCCCGGCCAGCGGCCCAGCCATGTCCTCTTCGGTGGGCGTCAGCATCAGGCCGCCGGCGGCAAGCTGCTCGACTATCGCCGCCACCCTGGCGTAGGCGTCCGGGTACCAGTGGCGCATGGCGATCCATGGCTCTGCGGCCGGCCACAATCCCTCGCCTTCGTAGGGCGCGGCGTCGGCCTCCGCGGCCCGCATATAAGCCCGCACCGTCTCAAGGGTGTCGATGACTTCTGAGTTCTTCTCCTGGACGTGGGCATACTGCCCGATGCCGATGGCGTTGGTGATGCCGTGGACGATGCCCAGAATGAACTCCAGCTTGGCGATACTCTTAACCGCCACCTGCTGCATGTATTGCCGCCACAGCGTGACCTTCTGGACGGTCATGTTGGCCAGTTCAACGTCGTCGTAGATGAAAACGCGCTCCCAGGGGATGAGCACGTCGTCGAAGATGGCCAGGGCGTCCATCTCGTCGTACTGGCCGGACAGCGGATAGTCGGCCAGTGGTCGGCCCATATCGTGGCTGGGGCGGCAGATGAACTTGAGACCTTGGGTTGCCACTGGAATGGCGAACCCGATGCAGTACTTGCGGTCCTCTTCGTCATCGGGGCGCAGGGGCCGGTAGACCGGGGCGAATATCTCATCGGAGAACGGCGCCAGGGTAGCAAGCAGCTTGGCGCCCCTAACGATGACTCCCTCACTGGTGCGGTCGACCACACCCACCGCCGTGTACGGCTCCGGCAGTTCGGCCAGGCTTAGGGAACGGTTGACTTGGGGGTGGCCGAAGGCGTGGGTCAGGCACAGGTCGCGCTCCCGGGCAAACTCGTGGTAATTCCGCAGGTTGTCGCCGTGGCGCTGGTCATTCAGGCCATAGAGGTGGGCCAACTGGCGGGAGGCTGTGACCTGGATGTTCACGTAATCAGGCGTGCGGCCCAACATGCCGTGGCATGATTGGGCAACGATCTCCAACGCGCCCCGGCGGCGCATCAGGTCTTCTTGGGTCTCGGGCACCAGATAGGACAATGCCACCGGCTCCCCGCTGCTGGGAGACTTGAAGGTCATCCGTTCATGGTTTTCCGGGGAGTGCTGCAGGTCGTAGATGCCGGCTAAGGTCTTGGCCATGCGGGCGGTCTTGGGGTGGGTGGTGACATCCGCCACCCGTTCGCCCTCCAGCCAGACCTCCCGACCGTCTTTGAGACCTTCTAAGAACTGTGCGCCGGTGCGTACCGCCATTCAAAACCTCAGTTCGCGTAGGCATCAGATGCCGGAATTCCGGAGAAACTCACACCGGGCGTAGGCGGCAACAAAGGGATCAGTTCTCGGATACCACGTGATTGCGCAGGATTCCAATATCCTGAATCTCGATCTCTATGGTGTCGCCGGGATGCATATTGAGGGTTTCCCCCTCGGTGCCGGTCCAGATAGTGTCGCCCGGTTGCAGCGTGTGGTAGCGGGTGATCTTCTGGATATAGTCAGCCACTGCCCAGATCATGGCGCCTGTATTGAACCGGATCTTCTCATCTCCGTTCAGGCGGACCTTCACCTCCAGGTCGGTGGGATCAAGACCGGTGGTGATGAATGGCCCCATCGGGTGGAACGTATCGGAATCTTTGGCGCGCCAATTGTTTGGGTCATCGCGCTGCCAGGTACGCTCGCTAACGTCGTTGCCGATGGTGTAGCCCAACACGCAATCCAAGGCTTCCTCGCGGGACAGGTGTTTGGCAGGCTTCCCGATGACCGCAACCAACTCCCCCTCGTACTGGAACTCCTCCGTGGCGTCTTTGGGCTTAACTATGACCCCTTCGTGTGCGATGAGGCCGCCGGTGGCGCGAGTGCCCACTATGGGCTCCTTCGGCCAGGCTGGGGCCGTGCCGGCGTGTTCGGCCGCCCAGACCACATGGTCCGGATAGTTCAACCCACCTGCATAGAGGGTGGGGGGCACCACCGGCACCAGCAGTTCGATCTGGTCGAGTTCGAATCTGGTCTCGGTTTCCCGATGGCCGTTGAATGGGTCTCCCTCGACCTGTACAACCTGATCGCCGTCTACGAGACCGTAATTGGGGCCACTGCCATTATCGAAGCGGCACCATTTCATGGCTTCTCCTCCAACCAGGTTGAAACTTGGCTGTTATTTGTAGGGTACTTCCCAGCTGTCGATCCCGCAGACCTCTTCCAGGGGTTTGCGGGTGACCGAACCAAATTCGCCCCGTGGGTAGCCCAGGGGCATGCAGTAGACGATCTCAGCAGTGTCAGGGATGTTCAGCAGTTTCTTGACCCGGTCGTCCACCACTGCGTGCAGAGTGGCGATGGTGCCGCCCACGCCGTGGGCCCTGGCGGCCAGGAGCAGGTTCTGGGCTGCGGGGATGATACCGTTGGCGCCGCCCTTGGCCAATGCACAGATGAAGACCATCACAGGTGCGTCTCCGAACTCGTTGGCAAGCCTCATGGCTGAACGCTGGGAGTTCTTGCCCGGGGGAATGTCTTCGGGACCCATGATCCCCTGGTCTTTGCGCTTGGCCCACCACGCCTCGTGGTAGAGCTCGCCCATCTGCTTGCGCTTATCGGCGTCTTTTACGACTATGAAGTGCCACTGCTGGGTGTTGCCGCCGTTGGGTGCGCGGATGGCCGCTTCCATGATGTCGCGCATGACTTCGTCGGGGATGGGGTCTGGCTTCAGCCGGCGGATGGCCCGTTGGGTGAACATCGCTTCGCCAAGGGACATGGTCAATCGGTCTGCAGTGGTCATTGTCGGTACTCCAATCGATTCTTTTCGGGGTTATATGACGCTGCGTTATACAGCGTTGGTGGCGTTCTTGCTCCGGTCGGCCCGCGGCTCCGCCAGCAGACGGCCATATCCGGGCAGCGGTCCGGTCTCTCCGGCCTGGCTTAGGACGCTCCATAGGGTGGCGGAGTGGGAGGTGACCACCGGTTTGCCAATCTTATCTTCCAGGGCCTGGGCGGCGGCCATGCCGTCGTGGTTCATGCAACTGATGAACAGGCCGTCGGCCTCGTCACCAAACTCTTCCCAGGCGTCCATGGCGAAATCGAATATCTCTTGAGGCGACACCGATGCGAACCCTTCGGCGGTCTCCAGGCCCATTCCCTGCATGGTGAGGGCCTCGATCCCGGCTTCCTTGAGATACGCCCGCTCGGCCACATGGTGGCTGTCCGGGTAGGGAGTGGTCACGACGATCTTCTTCATCCCCATATGCTGCAGGGCCTCGGTGACAGCCAGCATGGTGGATGTGATTGGGGTGCCCCATTCTTCTTCCAGTTCCTGGCAGAACTGTTTGTCCCCTTCTATCCCTCGAAGAGCGCCGCTGACGGTGCAACAGTAGGCGACAGAGTCTACTTTCGCGCTGGCCAATTCGCCAACCGCGCGGGAGGCATTGCTTTCCATCTCGATCAGGGCGTCGATACTCTCGCCCTCGGCCAGCATCATACGGCTGGTGAGGAAAGCCACTCCCGGAGGCGCGGCCTTGGGATACCTCAGTTCAGAGATTGAAGAAGCGCTAACCACCACCAGACCGATCTTGGTCTGCACATCTAGCTGGTCCATCTCTCACTCCCGCCGGAAATCTACCTGGATCGTGCCCGGAATTACCTCTGGGGTTCGGTTGCCAATTTTAGCACACCGTCAGTCTGGCAATTAACGATCGAAAGAGTTGCTATAATGTTGCCCATCTTTCGGTCGGACCGCACCCTATCCATCAGGCGCCCTAGGAGGAATCATGGCCAATATTCCCTCGGATGCAAGGCAAGCCTATCAACGACTGGGCGTGAACCCGGTTATAAACGCCGCAGGTTCCGTCACCAAATATGGCGGCACCCGGACCAGGCCTGAGGTGTTGGAAGTGATGGCCGGGGCGGCCCGGATCATGGTCAATGTGGAAGAGCTCAATCGCAAGGCTGGCGAGGAGATCGCCCGGTTGACGGGAGCCGAAGCAGGCTTCGTCTGCAGCGGCGCGGCCGGAGGGTTGGTGCTTCAAGCCGCCGCCTGCATCGCCGGGAAAGACCCGGTCAAGATGCGGCAGCTGCCCGACACCACCGGTATGAAAGACGAGTTCATCATCCAGAACATGCACCGCTTTCCCTACGAACAGGCCTACCGGGCGGGCGGCGCCAAGCTGGTTGAGATAGGCGATTCCAGGTACTCCCACCCCTGGGAACTGGAAGGGGCCATCGGCGAAAACACGGCTGCCGTCGCCTTCCTCTGCGCCCCTATGACCAACCGCAGGGCGATACCTCTGGCCCAAGTCTGTGAGATCGCCCACAGCAAGGGAGTTCCGGTCGTGGTCGACGCCGCTTCGATGCTTCCGCCACGGGAGAACCTCAAGAAATTCTTGGCCGACGGCGCGGATATGGTGTCTTTCAGCGGCGGCAAGGGTATCCGCGGGCCTCAGGGCACCGGTATCCTCTGCGGCCGCGCTGACCTCATCGAGGCTGCCGCAGCCCACGCCAACCCCGCCCAATTCCTGGGACGGCCCATGAAGGTGGCGAAAGAGGAAGTGGTCGGACTGGTCACCGCGTTAAACATGTTCCTGGAAGAAGACGAGGAAGCGGAGATGCGGGCCTACCGCGCGATGGCCGAGCAAGTGGTGGACGCCCTCAGTGAGGTGCCCGGTCTTAAGGTTACCCTGGAGCACGATGACCACGATTACCTGATCCCCCACGCGATCCTGCATTTTGGGCCAGACTGGAACGGCCCAAGCAGGAATGAGATCCTCAAGGGCATGGAAGAGGGCGAGACTCCGATCTACCTGCACTTCCTTGGCCAACCCGATGAATTGGGGGTAGACCCACTGAATCTGACTGAAGAAGAGAATGCCTTGGTGATCAGGCGTTTACGTGAAGAGCTGACGAGGTAGCTTTTATTCGGCATCAACCCGGTGAAGGAGAAACAATGGCCATCAAGATCGATCTTAGGGTCCCTCCCTGCAAACCCGTACCTGAGGTAACCGCATTCGTACAAGAGTGCGAGGCCGCCGGATTCAACGGCGTTGGCATGCTGGACTCGCAGATGCTGGAGCGGGACGTTTTCGTCTCGATGGCCCATGCGCTGCTAAATACCAAAACCATCAACGTAGCCTCGGCGGTTACTAATCCCGTGACGCGCCATCCGTCCGTGTTGGCCTCCGCGGCCCAGACGGTGTCCGAGGTTGCCCCAGGAAGGGCCCAGATCTGGATCGGGCGCGGCTACAGCTCCGCCAATGTAGTTGGCATACCTCCGGCCACGGTGCGGCAGATGAGAGACGCAGTGGTCATGATGAAAGAGCTGCTGGGCGGAGGCGAGTATGATTTTGGCGACACCACCAGCCGCATGAAGCATGGCGGCGGCGCGTCAACTCCGGTCTACATCGCCGCCACGGGACCCAGGGTCATGCGCGTTGCCGGTGAGGTTGCCGACGGCGCACTCCTGATGACCGGCATCCATCCCAATCAGGTTGCCGAGTCCCGGGAGATAATCGCCGACGGGGCCAGGGCCGCTGGCAGGAACCCCGACGACATCGAGACGATCTACACCTGCACCACCATCATCAGGGACGACCTCAAAGAAGCCCGCGAGGTTGCGCGCCCCCTGGCGGTCCAGAGGTTGATGGAACCCACCTACGTCCGCTGGCTGAAGGCCGCAGGCTTGGATTTCTCGGAATTCGAACTGCCTCGGGGCCTCTGGGACCTGTACCCGGATGTCCCTCACGCCGAAGACTGGGAAAAAGCCAGAGAACTGTGCTCCTTCCTGCCGGACGATGCCCTGGCCCAGCTATGCGACACCATGGGTCTGATCGGCACTCCGGAGTATTGCGCCGAACGGATCAAGCAGGCGGAGGCGGCTGGCATGGAACACCTCTACCTCATGACCGACCAGACCTACGAGTTCGCCACCGGAGAGTTGGCAGCGTTCCGGGACAAGATATTCCCGGCGCTAGGACGCTCCAAACAACCGGCGTAAAGGTCCGGCTGGATCAGACATCAAGCTAGCCTAAGCAAACGTAGGGGCGGGTTTCTAACCCGCCCCTTTTGTTTCGCCACGGCAGTTCTGCCGGCGAACCCGGTTTGCCTGGATTCCGGCGAAAGCCGGAATGACGCCAAAGTCCCCTCCGCCACGCATGGGGGAGGGTTAGGGTGGGGGCGGCGCTTCTGCGCAGTTTAACCAGATACTGCCAGAACCGCTCAACGTCATTCCAGCTGAAGCTGGATTCTAGCGCGCCATCTTCGATGGAGTTTGGTCAACTCAACCGATCTGGATTCTGGCCTTCGCCGGAATGACGCCAAAGTCCCCACCCCCACGCATGGGGGAGGGTTAGGGTGGGGGCGACGCTTCTGCGCGGGTCGACTAGGAGATGCCTAGGTGCCACGCCGGCAGATATCAGCTTGTGGTTCCTCTCTCCTGGTCGATCAGCACCCGGCGCAGTATCTTGCCGGAGGGGTTCTTGGGGATGGAGTCTACGAACTGGACCTGGCGTATCTGCTTGAAGGTGGCCACCTGGCCGGCGATGAAGTCCATGATCTCTTGCTCAGAGGGGCTTTGACCCTCTTTGGCGACTACGAATGCCTTGGGTATCTCCCCGGATTCCTCGTCTTCGATGCCGATCACCGCCGAATCTGCGATGGCGGGGTGGCTCAATAACAGACCCTCCAACTCGGCAGGCGGTACCTGGAAACCTTTGTACTTGATCAGCTCTTTCTTGCGGTCCAGCACCCAGATGAAGCCGTCTTCATCTGCGCTGACGATGTCGCCCGTGTGCAGCCACCCGTCAGTCGTGAGAGTTTCAGCTGTGGCCTGTGGGTTGTTGAAATAACCCTTCATCACCTGAGGGCCGCGTACCAACAATTCCCCAGGCTCGCCCTGCTCCACCTCTGTTTCTCCGGTCTCCAAGTCGACTATCTTCTCTTCGGTATCTGCCGTGAGGTGGCCCACAGAGCCAGGCTTATTACGGTTTGGGTCGGAGTAATCCACGTGGCTGGCAGGCGACAGTTCGGTCATGCCATAGCCCTGGATCACCGGCGCGCCGATAGCATCTGCGAGCCTCTCTTGAAGGTTGGTGGATGTGGGTGCCGCTGCCAGCATCACTACCCGGAGGGCTGACAGGTCCAGGTCTTTGAGGCCGGGAACCATGGTCAGCCCTTGTCCCACCGGCGGCACGGTGTAGAGCCGTGTGACCTTGTGCTTAACCAATAGACCCAGAAACTCCCCCATGTCGAAGCGGCCCATCATCACCAGCGTCGCGCCCACCGACAGATAAAGGTTCATCAAGACCTGCAATCCGTAGATGTGGAACATGGGCAGGTGCAGCAAGACCACATCGTCTTCGAGCGCCAACGGGATGTCGAGCTGACAGGCCTCCATCTGCACAACGTTGCTGGTGAGATTGTAGTGGGTCAGTTCCACTCCCTTGGCCAGCCCGGTGGTGCCACTGGAATAGGGCAGCGCGGCAACATCGGTCTTGGGGTTGACCGAAAACTTCGGAGGCGTTCCGTTGGAAGATTCGATCAATCCCCAGAACGAGGTCGATTCCTGAGAATCCGGTCTGATCACGATCAACTGGCGTAGATTCATCCCGTGGCTTCGGGCCTTCTCTGCCACCTCCAGCATGGCTTCGTGCACCAGCAGCACTTCGGCCCCGCAATCGTTCATCTGGAAGGCCAGTTCCCGTTCCGTATATGCGGAGTTCACAGTGGTGGCGATTCCGCCTGCCTTGAGTATCCCGAAAAATGCGATCGCGAATTCAACACAATTGGGCGCGAAAACCCCAACCCGGTCACCAACCGCCAAGCCGCTGGCCGCCAGTGAGACGGCGAATTTATCGCTCAAGTCCTCTAGCTGCCGGTATGTGAAGGTGCGGCCGCCGTCGATGACCGCGGTCTTATTGGGAAGGCGTTCGGCGGAACGGCTCAGCATTTCCTGGATGGGAATCTCTGGGTATGGCGCCAGGGATGGGCGGGGAGATGCGGTGGGGGCCATGTGGTGCCTCCGTAGTCGCCGGATTCAGAAGGATATGGCCGGGATTCTACCATGCTGTACCGATGCGCCCACTACCGGTGGGTACGAAAACGAGGGCAGAATCCCTTGGGGAGATCGGGCATCATATTTCACAAGGAGTCTGATACATGCCAAAACTACGTGCCCTGGGGTTATTGTCCGGGGCAGCCGCCTTGATAGCCATCGCATGCGGTGGCGGCTCTTCGGCTACTGAGAGCGCCTCAGAAACAGGTTCCTTGCCGCCGACGGCGGCTTTGCCTGAAGCAACGGCCTCGCCAACACCCCAGCTCTTCCCCGATCCTCTCACTCAGGCCACACCCACTCCACGACCGACGCTTCAAGGAGTGGGAGGCAAGTTTATCGAGGTTGAACCAACCGGACTGGTTGAGCAGGACCCGGATTTTGAAGATGCATTGAGAAGCGCCCGCTTTTCTATCGGGGGTTGGAAGACCGACTGGAGCTACCACACAGTGCCTTACGAAGACTTCCTTTCCGGCGGCCCTCCCCGCGACGGCATACGCCCGATAGACAAACCGGAATTCGTGTCCATCGAAGAGGCGGACACCTGGCTTGCAGAGAAAGAGCCTGTGATCTCCTTCGAGATGAACGGGGTCCAGCGGGCCTATCCCCTGCAGATCCTCATCTGGCACGAAGTGGTCAACGACGTGGTCGGCGGCGTGCCGGTAACCGTGACTTTCTGCCCCCTCTGCAACAGCGCCATAGTCTTTGAACGGACGGTCGACGGCATAGTCCTGGATTTCGGGACCTCAGGCAACCTCCGCAACAGCGACCTGGTGATGTGGGACCGGCAGACCGAGTCTTGGTGGCAACAGTTGACCGGAGAGTCGCTGGTCGGCGTGATGGCCGGAACCAAGCTCAAGTTCCTGGCGGCGCCCATAGTTTCTTGGTCCGACTTCATGACCCTCCAACCCGATGGCGAGGTGCTTTCCAAGGACACTGGGCTCAGACGCCGCTACGGCGAGAACCCCTACGTTGGCTATGACACAGTCGACCTTCCGCCCTTCCTGTATACGGGCGAACTGGACGGACGCCTCCAACCCAAAGAGCGGGTGGCCGCCATAACGGTGGACGGCGTGGATGCCGCCTTTCCATTCTCGATATTGGCCGAGGAAGGCGTGGTCAATTATTTGGTGAACGAGACAGACGTGGCCGTGTTCTTCAAGAAGGGCACCAACTCTGCTCTGGGTCATGAACTCATCAGCTTTGCGGCGGACATCGGCTCGACGGCGGTCTACAACGCCGAAATAGATGGTCAAAAACTGACCTTCAGCGCCGCCGGTGACGCCTTCACCGACACCGAAACCGGCTCCACCTGGAATATCTTGGGAGAAGCCACTAACGGCCCGATGACCGGCAAAAGCCTGACCAAGATCGTAAATGGCGACCACTTCTGGTTCGCCTGGGGCGCGTTCAAGCCCGACACGTTGGTCTACCAGGGCGAGCGGTAGCTGTTCTTGCAGGCCGTCTCAAGGACGAATACACTTGACCAATAGTTTTGCCGGAACCTCCCAGGAGACGTGGATGTCGACCCAGGATGCCCCCGGAGCTGAGGACATCGAACGGCAGTTCACCGAGATCGTAGAGCAGTATTCCGACCTTGCATACAGCGTTGCCTTTCGCATGCTGCGCAACGCCGAGGACGCCGAAGACGCGGTGCAGGAAGCCTACATCTCGGCCTTCAAGGCGCTGCCCAATTTCAAAGGCCAGTCCAAACTGTCCACTTGGCTTTACCGCATCGTCGTCAATGCCTGCCTGATGAAGATCAGGAAAGACAAATCCCGCTCCAAGTACATCTCCGAAAACCTTTTCGACGACGCCCTGGTCTACGACCAGAAGAACGACCCAGAAGACGCAGCAGTGAACAGCGAATTGCGCAGCACCCTCGAAAATGGGTTGGACCTGCTATCTCCGGACCTGCGGGCCGTGGTGGTCCTCCGAGACATCCAAGGTCTCTCGACCGAGGAATCCGCCGAGGCCCTCGATATCTCCATCGCCTCTCTGAAGTCCCGTCTCCACCGGGCACGGGTCCAATTGCGGAAGCACCTTGAGCAGTACTCCGCGTTGTCGCTGCTGCCTGAAGCCGGCAGCACAACAGAGAACCAGGCTTAACCGGACCCGCGATCCCCGGTTGTCATGGCCCTGATTATTGCCCATTTGTTCAGGCCGATCTACTAGTGACAACATGCCTCTCGTTCGCTAACATAACCTGGGGATTTCAGCAGCGCCCACCAGCCTGAGTTTCTGAATTCTTCTCGAACGCACGGGAAACGTCCGGCGGACACTTAGGGGGTTCTACCTTGGCAGACCAGGCCCTTGATCAACTCTGTATCAACACCATCCGATTCCTGGCCGTGGACTCGGTCCAGAAGGCGAAATCAGGACACCCCGGCGCCCCGATGGGCCAAGCGCCCATGGCCTACGCGCTGTGGGACAGGTTCCTGTCCCATAACCCCGCCGATCCAGCCTGGCCCAACCGCGACCGGTTCGTGTTGTCCCCCGGCCACGCATCGGCCCTGCTGTATTCCCTGCTGCACCTGACTGGCTACGACCTATCCATGGACGAACTCAAGCAGTTTCGGCAGTGGGGCAGCAAGACCCCTGGCCATCCCGAATACGGCGTAACCCCCGGCGTGGAGGCCACCACCGGCCCCCTGGGCCAAGGCTTCGGCAACGCTGTTGGCATGGCTTTGGCCGAGCGCTGGCTGGCCAGCCGGTTCAACAAACCCGGCCATGAGATCATCGACCACCACACCTACGCCATAGTTTCTGACGGCGATCTGCAAGAAGGCATCGCGTCGGAGGCCGCCTCCATGGCCGGCACCCTCGCATTGGGCAAGCTCGTCATGCTCTATGACGACAATGAGATATCCATCGAGGGCAACACTGACATCACCTTCGGCGAGAACGTGGACCAGCGGTTCCGGGCATACGGCTGGCACGTGATCAGCGACGTTGACGGGAATGACATCGAGGCGGTCTCCGCAGCCTTGGCAGCTGCCAAAGCAGAGACCGGAAAGCCCAGCTTGATAGTCTGCCGCACGGTGATCGCTTACGGCAGTCCCAATAAAGCCGGCAAGGCATCGGCCCACGGAGACCCCCTGGGCGACGAGGAAATAGGCCTGACGAAAGAAAACTTGAAGTGGGAAGCTTCGGACGCCTTCGCTGTGCCTGCAGCAGCCGCGGCCCACCTGGGATCGGCCGCCGAACGTGGCAAGGCCAAACAGGCGGAATGGGACTCGGCATTCAGTGACTTCAGAAAAGCGTTCCCTGATGAAGCCCAGCAATTGGACGACGCCCTCCACGGACGCCTGGCCCCGGGATGGGAAGACGGCCTGAACGGCATGTTTGATAACGCAGACCCCATAGCCACTCGATCAGCCTCAGGCCAGGTGATGAACGCCATATCCAAGGGTGTTCCCGGGTTCGTGGGCGGTTCAGCAGACCTCGCCCCCTCGAACAGGACTAACTTGGACGAACGAGGCGACATCGGTCCGGGAGAGTTCTCCGGCCACAACCTCCACTTCGGCGTCAGAGAACACGCCATGGGAGCCGTGGCAAATGGCATGGCTTTGCACGGCGGTGCGGTCCCGTACACCGCCACCTTCCTGGTGTTCTCCGATTACATGCGGCCCGCGATCCGGCTGGGCGCTATGATGGGCCAACAGGTGATATACGTTTTCTCCCACGATTCCATCGGTGTCGGAGAAGACGGACCGACCCACCAACCGGTCGAACACCTCATGTCCCTACGGGAGATACCCGGCCTGGTGGTCAACCGTCCCGCAGACGCAACGGAGACCGTCGAGGCATGGCGTGCGGCCCTGTCCCGCCAGGACGGTCCCACGGCAATGGCATTCACCAGGCAGAACCTGCCGGTGCTGGACCGCTCCAAACTTCAGCCGGCTTCGGGCGCTCTGAAGGGCGGCTATACCCTTTGGGAAAGCAGCGGTTCCCCCCAAGTGGTGCTGATCGCTACCGGCTCCGAGGTCCACATCGCCCTGGAGGCCGGTCAGGCGCTGGAAGGCGAAGGAATCGCGTCCAGGGTCGTTTCCATGCCCTCGTGGGAGCTGTTCGATGACCAGCCCAAGGAATACCGGGACCAGGTCCTGCCACCCTCCAACCCTGCCCGTGTTTCAGTGGAGGCCGGCATCACCAAGGGTTGGGAGCGGTACGTTGGATTGGACGGCGCTTCGGTGGGAATGAGCAGCTACGGGGCATCGGCCCCCGCCGGAGTCCTTTACGAAAAATTCGGGATCACGGCAGAGACCGTGGCTAGCGAAGCCCGCAGATTGGTCAACGGGGCCAGCTAGCTTTCGGCCCAACAGTCCGTCACAAACCCGGCTTCCTCTGAGTTGGAGAGATTGATGCGTAAGTTCGACCTTATCGTGATCGGCTCCGGCTCAGGGCTGGAAGTGTCCGCCGACGTTTCAGACGCCGGACAGTCAGTGGCGATCATCGAAGAAGGACCCTTCGGCGGCACGTGCCTCAACCGCGGCTGCATCCCATCCAAGATGCTGGTCCACTGCGCGGACGTCATGCAGACCGTCCAGAACGCCGCTGCATTCGGAATCCAGGCCAAGGTCGAGAGCATAGACTGGCCGTTCATCGTCAAACGGGCTTTTGAGGAAGTGGACGCCGACGCCGCCATGATCGAGAGAGGCAACCGCCAGAGCGAGAATATCGAAGTATTCAAAGGCCGGGGGCGGTTCACCGGCCATAAGACCATCGAGGTGTCGGGCTACGAAGAGGAACTGACCGCCGAAACCATCCTGATCGCAGCGGGCACCAGGCCTTGGGCCCCAGATTTTCCCGGGTTGGACCAAACTCCATATATAACCTCAGACGAAGCGCTACGCCTGCCGGAGCAGCCCAAGAAACTCACCGTGGTTGGAGGCGGCTACATCGCCGCCGAGTTGGCCCATTTCTTCGGCGCGCTGGGGACCGAGGTGACCATCATCCACCGCCGTGGGCTGATGCTCCGGGAAGAAGATGACGAGGTTGCCCACCGGTTCACGGAGGTCTATCAACGCCGCTTCAACATGGTGTTGGAGGCGACCGTGAACTCCGTTTCTCATCGAAATGGGACGTTCACAGTGGAAGCCGCAACACCAAGCGGTCCCCGATCTATAGAATCGGATACCCTGCTGATGGCCACCGGGCGTGTTCCCAACACAGACATCTTGGAAGTCGCCAACACCGGCGTGCGCATGAACCAGCGGGGCTACGTAGACACCGACGAGTTTCTCCAGACGAATGTCCCGGGTATCTGGGCGTTGGGGGACATCGTGGGCCGGTTCCTTCTGAAACACAGCGCAAACCTGGAAGCGGCTTACGCATCCAATAACATGATGGACCCGGACAACCAAGTGGCGGTTGATTACCACGCCATGCCCCACGCAGTCTTCGCCTCGCCACAGGTGGCATCGGTGGGCATGACCCAGCAGGAGGCCGAGGGCCGGGGCGCAGCCTACGTTGCCTCGACCTACGACTACTCGGACACCGCCTACGGAGCATCCATCGAGGACAAAGACGGTTTCGTGAAGGTGCTGGCCGACCCGGAGACCGGGGAGATATTGGGCTGCCACATCATCGGCACAGACGCGGCTACCCTCATACAAGAAGCAGCCAACGTTATGCGGTTCCGTGGCAGTCTGGACGCCATCACTCAATCCATCTACGTGCACCCGGCCCTGCCCGAGGTGCTGCAAAGGGCTGTTGGGCAATTGCCAATCTGATCGAAACAAGGATAGTTACCGGATACATGAGGAGTTGGACCTGTGGAATTGGGAATGATCGGCCTGGGGCGGATGGGCGGCAACATGGCGCAGCGGTTGGTGAGCGGCGGGCATCGGGTCGTGACCTACGACCGGGACACCGCGGCCGTGACGGCCAGCCAAGGGTTTGGCGGTGAGGGAGCGTCTTCTTTGGAGGATGTCGTCTCCCGGCTGGCGGCCCCTCGTGCGCTGTGGATTATGGTGCCTGCCGGCCAACCCACGGAGGACACGATAGACGAGCTGGCCCGGATGCTCAGCCCCGGCGACGCGATCCTGGACGGCGGCAACGCCAACTACAAAGACAGCATGCGGCGCGCCGAGAAGCTGGCCGCCCAGGGCATAGACTTCATCGATGTGGGCACCAGCGGCGGCATCTGGGGACTCACTGAGGGTTATTCTCTGATGGTCGGCGGCGACGAAGCCGCGGTCAAACGGCTGGAGCCCATCTTCCACACCCTTGCCCCCGCTCCTGACAAGGGCTACAGCAGGGTCGGACCCAGCGGGGCGGGCCATTTCACCAAGATGGTCCACAACGGCGTTGAATACGGCCTGATGCAGGCCTACGCGGAAGGCTTTGAACTGCTGGCGGCAAAAGAAGAATTCGGCCTGGACCTGCCGGCCATCGCCCAAACGTGGCGGCACGGCAGCGTAGTCCGTTCTTGGCTCCTGGACCTGGCTGCCGATGCCCTTAAGGAAGACCCAGGCCTGGAGTCCTTGGATTCGTACGTGGACGACTCCGGAGAGGGCCGCTGGACGGTCCAGGAATCGGTGGACCTGGCGGTGCCCATCCCGGTGATCACAATGTCGCTGCAAGCCCGGTTCCGCTCGCGCCAGGACCAGCCCTTTGGCGGCCGGTTGTTGGCTGCTTTGAGAAACCAGTTTGGCGGGCATGCTGTCCGCAAGTCCGGATAACCCAGTTGGCCTCAGACCAACAAGCCACGACCATAGTCATCTTCGGCGCGTCCGGAGACCTGACCAGGCGTAAGCTGATCCCATCACTGTGCAGTCTCTTCTGCAAGGACCGGCTGGGTCAAGAAGTGCTGATCGTGGGTATGGCCCGGTCCAACATCTCCACCGGCGAATACCGGGAATCGTTGAGCGAAGGGATGGACGCCTTCGAGGATTTCAGCCCGGAAACAGGTGAGTGGAACGAGTTCCTATCCCGAATCCATTATTTCTGCGGCGACGTTGCCTCGGCCGGCGACATGGGGGCTTTCGAAGAAGCTCTCCAAGAGATCGAGAATTCGGATAGACCTGCCAACCGGTTGTATTACCTTGCCCTAGCTCCGTCTTTGTACGAACCCGCCGTCGTGAACCTCGGCGCGGCGAACATGGACCGGGCGGCCGGTGCTTGGCGGCGGGTTGTCATCGAGAAACCCTTTGGCGTAGACCTGGAGTCTGCACAAGCCCTAAATAGATCGGTCCACTCGGTGTTCAACGAAGACCAGGTCTTCCGCATCGACCATTATCTCGGCAAAGAGACCGTCCAGAACATGCTAGTACTGCGGTTCGCCAACGCCATCTTCGAGCCCCTCTGGAACCGTAACTACATCGACAACGTCCAGATCACGGTGGCCGAGACTGTCGATCTGGCCGACAGGGCGGGTTACTACGACCAGGCCGGCGTCTTTCGAGACATGTTCCAGAACCACCTGCTGCAACTGTTGACCGTGGTGGCCATGGAACCACCGTCGAACTTCCAAGCCGACTTGCTCCGGAACGAAAAGGTCAAAGTGCTGAACGCCGTCCGGCGGATCAGCCGTGAAACCGCGCCGGAGATCTCGGTGCACGCCCAGTACGAAGGGTATCCGGAGGAAGAAGGAGTCCTGCCCGGTTCACGAACGCCGACCTACGCGGCCGTGCGGATGGACATTGAGAACTGGCGCTGGCAGGGCGTGCCGTTCTATCTGCGTTCCGGCAAGGCCCTGGACGATAAGCGCACCGAGATCGTCATCCAATTCCGCAGGCCGCCCCACCTGATGTTCCCTCAGGAGATCGGCCCGAACATACTGGCGGTCCAGGTACAACCGGATGAGGGGCTGCACATCGAGTTCCAAGCCAAAACGCCCGATGAGAAGATGGAGTTGAGACCGGTTGACCTGGAATTCCACTACGACGACTCTTTCGGTGGCCAGGCGATCCCAGACGCTTACGAACGCCTGCTGCTGGACGCCATGAACGGCGATGCCTCCCTTTTCACCCGCAGCGACGAGATCGAAGAGGCCTGGGAGATAATGGACCCCATCATCCAGGGGTTCGCCATGCCCGACGCCCCTCCGCCCGCAAGCTATCCCATAGGGAGCCAAGGCCCCGAAGAGGCCGACCAGTTCCTGGCCAAGTACGGCCGCCATTGGCTGCACCGGACCTGGCAACACTGATTCTCGAATGAGCAACCACCCTTGACCTATAAACCCATACACGACTACGGCCTGATAGGGGATATGCACGGCTCTGCCCTGGTCGGGTCCGACGGTTCCATCGACTGGTGCTGCATCCCCAGGTTCGATTCGGCGGCGTTATTCAGCCGCATACTCGATCTCACCAAGGGTGGCTACTTCAAGTTGTCCCCCACAGGTGTCACCAACTCCGGCCGCCGTTATCTGCCCAACACCAACATCCTGGAGACCAGCTTCACCACCGGCACCGGCTCTGGCGTTCTCCTGGATTTCATGCCGGTCCACCGACACACGTCATTACCCCGGGAGCCCTTGGAAGAGACCGACTTTCAGCGTGTGGTGCGGATTCTCCACTGCACTCAGGGACGCCTGGACTTCGAGATGGAATGCTGCCCCAGGTTCGACTACGGGACCATCGTGCCCCATGCTTCCCTGAGCAGCCCAAACACCGGCATGGCCCACGGCGGCGCCGATGCCGTATCGGTCTATTGCTCGTCTCAGTTATCCGTGGTGAACGACGGCTTTCGTGCTAGAGGGGCGGTCTTCGAGGGCGAGAAGCTGTACGCGACAGTCTCCAATCAGATGTCATTCTCCCACCGGTCGGAGCCGCTGAATCCGGCGGAACTGGAGAAAGAGCTGGCGGACACGACGGCCTTCTGGGAGACCTGGGCGGCCCAGTGCACGTTCAAGGGCGAACACCAAGAAGCGGTCTTGCGCAGCGCCCTCACCCTCAAGGCGCTGACCTATGCGCCGTCGGGCGGGCTGGTCGCCGCGCCAACCACGTCGCTGCCCGAGGCCATCGGCGGCGCGCGCAACTGGGACTACCGCTACACCTGGATCAGAGATGCCACATTCGCCCTCTACGCGCTGTCCATAATCGGCTACACCGGCGAAGGCCGTGCGTTCAAAGACTGGCTGGAGTGGAGCACGTCAGGCCGGGCCAGAGACCTGCAGGTGATGTACGGCTTGGGCGGCGAGCGGCGTTTGACCGAGATCGAGATTCCGGAACTGGACGGCCATCAGCGGTCCCGCCCGGTGCGCATCGGCAACGGGGCCTACTCCCAGTTCCAGCTAGACATCTATGGCGAGATCATGGACTCCGCCCACATCTTCCGGAAGTTCGGCGGCGCCGTCGATCCCGAATACTGGGAGTACCTGCGCCGCGTGGTGAACTTCGTCATAGACCATTGGAACGAGCCCGATGAAGGCATCTGGGAGACCAGGGGAGGGCGGCAGCATTTCGTGTTCTCCAAGGTCATGTGCTGGGTGGCCATGGACCGGGCCATCAGGGCGGCCACCGAACTGGGGCTGCCGGGCGATATAGACGTCTGGAAAAAGGTGCGGGAAGAGATCCGGGCCGAGGTGCTGGAAAAGGGCTATTCGCAGGGGCGGCAGGCATTCGTCCAGTCCTATGGCAGCAGCAATCTAGACGCCTCCAATCTGATGATCCCCCTGGTCGGCTTCTTGCCGGCCACTGACCCCAAGATGAAATCCACCATCCGCGCCATCCAAGCCGAACTGACCAGTTCCCAAGGGTTCGTTTACCGTTACACGGATTTCGACGATGGCTTGGGCGGGTCGGAGGGTTCGTTCACCATCTGCACCTTCTGGCTGGCCGATAACCTTATCCAGCTTGGCGAAGTCGATGCAGCGCGTCAGTTGTTCGACTCGGCCATGGGCTGCGCCAACGATCTGGGTCTACTGAGCGAAGAGTTCGACACCGAGACCGGGGATATGTTGGGCAACTTCCCTCAGGCTTTCTCTCATCTGGCCATGATCAACACTGCCGTGCACCTGCAAGCGGCGGAAGATGGTTCATCACCCATCCCCGACCGGATCTGATCGTTAAAAACGCAGGGGGCCATACGGCCCTTGCTAGCTTTCTGCAGCGGAAGTATCATCCCCCTGTTCGCAGACCCCCGCCTGCCGGGGTCCCGATGGAATTTAACGGGTGCGGAGGCTTACAGTTGTCCGCCCCCAATGGAACGCGTCCAGCCAACCTTGCCTCAAGCGGGGTGGCTACGCACGGCAATGGCCGACATACCCTCAACAGAGACACAACAACCACAGACAGATACCCAGCGGAGATATCTGCTCGGGTCCCTCATCTTTGGTCATACCGTCATCCACTGGTACCAGCAACTCTTCCCAGTGATACTGCCCAGTATCAAAGACACATTGGGGCTCAACGACGTGGAAGTCGGCACGCTGTCAGCGGTCAGGGAAGGCTCAGGTGGGTTCCTGATAATGCCGTCCGGTTACCTGGCCGACTCCTTCGCCAGATACCGTCCCTTCATCCTGGCCTTTGCGTTGGCCAGCAGCGGTCTGGCCTACTTCTTGGTTGGTCTCGCCTTCAGCTATCTCTGGATACTGCCGGGCATCGCCATGATCGGACTGGCGTCGGCGGCGTGGCACCCCTCTTCAGTTGGCTCTTTATCTGCCCGGTTCCCGGACCGCCGGGGCACCGCCTTGGCCTTACATGGAGTGGGGGCAAGCATCGGCGACACGATCTCTCCTCTCCTGATCGGGGCGCTGCTGCTGGTAGTCGGTTGGCAGACTCTGATGCAGTGGCATCTGCTTCCAGCCTTCATCCTGGCATTTATCCTGTGGCGCAGTTTGGGCTCCCAATACAAAGACGCCGGGCCGGGACCAAGCGCCAAGAGCTATCTGAGCGGCATCAAGGCCATGCTCCAAAATCGGAATATCCTCGCGATCATGAGCGCCGGTGTGTTCATGAGCATGGGCCGGCTCAGCGTCCTGACCTTCCTACCCATATATCTGAGCGAAGACCTAGACCTGTCCACCTTGGGCCTTGGGTTCTACCTCATGCTGCTCTATCTGATGGGCATGGTCTCCCAGCCGGTCATGGGCGTCGTCTCGGACAGATTCAGCCGAAAGGTGGTATTGCTGCCCGCATACGTCACATTGGGTGCGCTGTACCTGCTGGTCCCGGCGACGGACTCCGGGTTCCAACTTGGCTTGGTAATCGGGGCAATGGGGCTGTTTTTCTACGGGACGGGTAACATCGCCACCGCGGCTGTGATGGATATGTCTTCGTCACAGGTCCAAGGCAGCACCATGAGCGTCATGAGCGTGTTCCGGCACATCTTTACACTCCCTTCACCGATCATCGCCGGTGTTATCGTCACCGCCTGGGGCACCGAAGCGGCCTTCATCTACGCCGGAGCGTTGCTGCTGTTGGGCGGGGTCATAATCTCAGCGATCAAGCTGCCCGGAAAACCAGGGGCAGCCACAGGGTAACCGGTTAACCCAGCCGCCCCTTGCCACCAAATTCCCGCCAAAGTATCATGCCTGATATCTTCTAGTTTGCGAGTAAGCGCGTGCAGAAATTCCGCGTTGGCGTTGATATCGGCGGCACATTCACTGACATCGTTTTCCTGGGCGACGACGGCCAAGTGCTGGCCCGCAAGGTCGCCAGCACCCCTGACGACTACAGCCAAGCGGTCCTGAACGGCATCAAGAACGGTGTCCAAGAACTGGGCATCACCGCTGAGATGGTCTCGGAAGTCAGTCACGGGTTCACCGTGGCCACCAACGCCATCATCGAGCAGAAGGGCGCTAAGACCGCGCTCATCACCTCTGAGGGGTTCAGGGATGTGTTGGAGTTTCGGCGCAACCGCATCCCCCTCCTCTACGACCTCCACTACGAGAAGCCGCCTCCCCTGGTCAAACGTCAGTTTCGCCTGGAAGTTTCAGAAAGGCTGAACTTCCAGGGCGAGGTGTTAAAGCCACTAGACAAGGCCGACGTAGACCGCGCCGTCCAATATGTGGTGGACAACGGTGTCGAGTCGGTGGCCGTCTGCCTTCTACATTCCTACGCCAACCCCGAACATGAGCAGTACATCGCCCAGGCGCTGGCCACAGCCGCGCCCGGGGTGAACCTGACAATCTCCTCGGAACTGCTTCCGGAGATGAAGGAATACGAGCGCACCAGCACCACGGTCATCAATGGCTATGTCCGGCCGGTGGTAGAAAGCTATCTGTCACTGTTGACCGACGGTCTGACGGACATGGGTGTTCAAGTCCCGCTGTCGGTGATGCAGTCCAACGGCGGGCTGGCCACCGCGGACATCGCCAAACAGCGCCCGGTCTACTGCATCGAGTCGGGTCCTGCGGCCGGAGTGGTCGGCGCGTACCACCTGGGCAAACGGCTGGATATGCCCAACCTGATGACCCTGGACATGGGGGGCACCACGGCGAAAGCTTCGATCATCGAAGAGGGCGAGATGTTACAGGCCCCCGAATATGAGGTCGGCGGCGAGATCAGCGTGGGCCACCGGCTGCTGCGGGGTTCAGGACATATCCTGCGGGTGCCGGCCATCGACCTGGCTGAAGTGGGGGCTGGCGGCGGAAGTATCGCCGCGGTGGACCGGAGCGGTTCCCTGCGGGTTGGTCCCCAGAGTTCCGGAGCGTTCCCCGGCCCGGCCTGTTACCAACTGGGCGGACAGGACGCCACCGTCACCGACGCCAACGTGCTGCTGGGCTTCCTGCACCAGAAACATCTGCTGGCCGGGGCCTTCGAGATCGATGCCGAACTGGCCCGCAAGGCGGTCTCGGAGAACGTGGCCCGCCCCCTTGAGATGTCCGACGTCGAGGCGGCCTACGGCATCCACACTCTCGTCAACTCAAACATGGGCCGTGCCTTGCGCGCTGTTTCCAGCGAACGGGGCCGGGACCCCCGGCGGTTCGACCTGATCACCTTCGGCGGCAGCGGTCCTGTACACGCCGTCGGCCTGGCTGAGATGCTGGACATCTCCCGGGTGGTGGTGCCGCCCTTCCCCGGCGTCTTCAGTTCCTTTGGGCTGCTGGTGGCCGACGTGGAGCACCACTTCGTCCAGACCTACTTCAAGACCTTTGCTGAACTAGACATAAGTGAATTGTCCGGGCTGTTGAACAGCCTCTGGGAGCAGGGACGCAGCCAACTTCGGGCGGAGGGATTCGCCGATAGCCGTCATGAGGTCGCGACCCAATTCGACATGAAATACGAGGGGCAGGTCTCGGACCTGACCGTTCCTTTCCCCGGTGGCCAGGTCAACCAGCAGACCATCAACGCCGTGATCAAATCCTTCGATGAAGAGCACGACCGCAGTTTCGGCTACAGCAGCCCAGATACCGGGTACCAGCTCGTTAACGTACGGGTGATTGCCCGGGGACTTCCCGAGACGCCCAGAATGCCCGAGCGTTTGGAGTTGCCTGTTTCAGCCAACAGCGCCGGCTCTGCCAACAGAGACGTATATTTCGGCCCCAACCGCGGCTGGGCCAGCGTTCCCATCGTTGACCGGCCATCGCTGGCCGGCCGGACGACAGAAGGACCGTTGATCGTGGAGGAATACGATTCCACCACCGTGGTCCCACCCGGCTGGAACGCCACCGCCGACCAATGGAGCAACATCATCCTGTCCAAAGCCCAATAACCGAACCCCGCCGCACGGGCCGCAGGCGCGGGTTTCTGGCCCGCCCTGCTATTCTGAAGAACGTAGTCCGGCGACAGGCGCCGAAGGAGCCCCTGATGCAACAGGTCACCGACCCGGTCACCAGAGAAGTCATCAAGAACGCGCTGATGAGCACCGCCGACACCATGGCCCTGACGGTTGTGCGCACCGCGCGGTCAGCGGTGATCAAGCACGGCATGGACTTCTCCACGTCGCTGTTCAACGCCGAGGGTCAGCAGGTCGCTCAAGGACTGACATTGCCGCCCCACCTGGGCTCCATGGCCCCGGCGCTGGAGGGCGTGATGAACGCCTTTGGCGACGACGTGCAGCCGGGGGACATCTTCGCCAATAACGACCCCTACGAGGGCGCCAGCCACCTACCGGACATCTTCCTCTTCAAACCCATATTCAAGAACGAAGTGCTGGTGGGCTGGAGCTGCTGTATCGGCCACCAGACCGATATCGGCGGCCGCGTGGCCGGGGGCAACGCCTGCGACAACACAGAGATATATCAGGAGGGACTGATCCTCCCTCCCCTCAAACTTTACGCCAAGGGCGAACTGAACCAAGCCGTGTGGCGCATCCTGGAGAAGAACGTCCGGGTGCCCGATAAGGTGCTGGGCGACGTGCAGGCCCTGCTGGCGGCCGTCCGGTTCGGTGAACGCGACCTGCTCCGGCTGGTGGACGATTACGGCCTCGAAGAACTCAAGAGTTACATGACCGATATTCTGGACACCACCGAGCGGCTGACCAGGGCCGAGATAGAGCAGCTGCCCCAAGGCGAGTGGGGGTTCACCGACTATATCGACAATGACGGCATAGACCCGCAGCCCATCGAGATCCACGCCAAGGTGAAGATCGAAGACGGCGAATTCTTCGTGGACTTCGATGGCACTTCGCCCCAAGCCAAAGGTTCTATAAACCCCAACTTCGCCTATACCAAGTCCAACGTCTATGCGGTCATGAAGTGCCTCATCGACCCCGCCATCCAGTCCAACAGCGGGTTCTTCCGGCCCTTCAACATCACAGCTCCCGAAGGTTGCTTCGTCAACCCCCAGCACCCTGCGCCGGTGGCCGCCCGGGGCCTGGCCGGATTCCGTATCTGCCAGACCATCTTCGGGGCCATGGCCCAAGCGCTGCCCGGCAAAGTGCCGGCGGCCTGGGGCGGCGGTGAGATCGGCGTTAGCTGGGGCGGCTATCACCCCAACCGTAAGGCCTGGGTGTACCTGGAATTCGCCAACGACGGCCCCCGTGGCGGCGGCCCGGCCCTGGACGGCGCCGACGGCCTGGCCGCTCCCATCTTGAACATGGCCAACACGCCCATCGAGAGCATCGAATCCGAGCAGCCCCTGCTGGTGGAACGCTACGGCTTCGTGCCCAACACCGGCGGCGCTGGAAAATACCGCGGTGGCCTGGGTATCGAGCGTGAATTCCGGCTCCTCGCCGAGGACGCCACATTCCAGTTGCGCTCCGACCGCAGCGACTTCACACCCTGGGGCGTATTGGGCGGCAAGCCTGGCACTCCTACTGAGAACTACCTGAACCCCGGCACGGACCAGGAAGAGAAACTGCCCGGCAAGACACTCAGGCAACTGAAGAAGGGCGACCTGTACCGGGTGGTCCAGGCCGGCGCCGGTGGCTATGGCAACCCCCTGGAAAGGGACATGCACGCCGTTGCTGATGATGTGGAGCAAGAGAAACTAACCGCCGAGTACGTACGCCGGGAGTATGGCGTGGTTGTTGATGAGAAAACCCTGTCATTGGATGTTGCTGCTACTGAGAAACTGAGGGCGGAGATGGGGGCGGCTAACGGGTAGTCCATCTGCCGTCTTTCTGGCGAAGGCCAGAATCCAGAATCTTTGGGTTGGCCATCTTGGTTTCCGCCGGTATTTCCTGGATTCCAGCCTTCGCTGGAATGACGGTGATAACCACATCTACGTTGTAAGTGGGCTTTCGATTGGCAACAGCCCATGCATCAGCCATGTGCAAAACAAAAGAAGAGCCCCTGGCTGATGCCAGGGGCTCTTCTTAATCAGCAGTTTGTAGTCTAGGACTACCGGTCCATGACCTTCATGGAGCCGTCTTCGGGGTTGTACTGGAAGCGGGTCACGCGGTCCAGCTTCTGGGACTCCAGGCGGACGACCAAGGTCCGTCCGTCCGCTTTGGTGTTCAGCGTGTCGTGAATCTCGCCGGGCATGAAATAGGCGGAGTCGCCGTCATGCTGGACGAATTTGCCGTGCTCGACGATCTGGGCTTTGTCCACGCCCTCGCCGGGGAAGGCCCAGCGCCACTTGCGCTGTTGGATCTCGCCCTTGTAGACACCGTAGACGACCCAGGTTACACCGTGGTCGTGGGGGAGGTTGTCCTGGCCCGGCTTCTGCACGGAGGCCATCAGCCACCAGCCGTTGCCAGGGTGGCCCGACTCTTCGTCCAAGTGGAGGGAGAAACGGCCGAAACCGCCCTCTTCTTCAAGCTCCAATTTCTCTTCCAGCCAGCCAGGCACTGCCAATAGTACTTTGAGTTTTTCCGAAACGGTCTTTGCTTGAACGTGGGGGTCTTCGATCGTCCTAAAGACTTCGTTTACGTCCTCAACAAAAGCTTCCAAGGTGTAATTCGCGACTTGTGTCTGAGCCATCTTGTTCCTCCCACCACTTTGGATGATATTTAGAATCCATTTTGCTTGGGCAGGCGAGCCTGTGTCAACGGCCTGACTCGCGATATTGATGCGGCGACAGAATCGTCATGCAGTAATCTCGTGCGGATGACTCAGCGCTGGAACCATTTTACGTCGCCGATTATACTGTCCCCAACTTACCGGTGGAGTGAGCGAAAAATGGGAAAGAGATTCACAGAGATCGGAGTGGACCGCAAGGACTTCATAGAGAAGCAAAGGATGTTTTTCGTGGGTACAGCCGCGCCTGACGGCCGCGTAAACGTCTCCCCCAAAGGAATGGACACGTTGCGGGTAATGGACGACAACCGGGTGGTCTGGCTGAACCTAACGGGCAGCGGTAACGAATCCGCTGCTCATATTGCAGAAAATGATCGGATGACCCTCATGTTTTGCGCTTTCGAAGGGTCGCCCTTGATTCTTCGGCTATATGGGCACGCCAAGGTCATCCATCCAAGGGATGCAGAGTGGAACGAGCTTTATCCCTTATTGCCCGACACACCGGGCGCCAGACAGATATTCGATATGCAAGTCGATCTGGTTCAAGAGTCCTGCGGCAATGCGGTACCTCTCCTCGATTTCAGTGAGCAGCGAGACATCCTGGAACGGTGGGCGGAGCGCAGAGGCGAACAGGGTCTTCATGATTATTGGGAAGACCGGAACCAGGAGAGCATCGACGGCAAGCCCACCAATATTCTCGCGAACTCGATCTGATCTGAAACGAGAGATCGTCTGAACGCGGATTGCCGCTGGCGTTTTCTTCGTGCTGGGGCTATCATATGCGCAACATTTTCCCCGGCGGCAATCTCCAGAATTAACCCCAGATTTAGGAGGAAGCATCATGGCAGACAATTTCACGATCTTGGTCGGCACTGTCGGTCAAGGAATGAACGTTAGCGGCGACAGCGGCGAAACTTGGACGAAGATTCGCAACCCGATCCCTTCGGAGTGCAGCATCAGGGCTCTGAAGACCTACCCCGACAACCCGCACCGCATCCTGGCCGGCTCCGACGGTCTGGGACTGTTCCGCAGCGACGACAACGGCGTCAACTGGTCGACGGTTGACTCACCCATCGGCGACTTGCAGATATGGTCGGTGGCCGTTGACCCTGCCCACACCGACACCATCTTCGCCGGAACCCGCCCCGAGGGGTTCCGTTCCCGGGACGGCGGCAAGACCTGGGACAAACTGTCCATGGGCGTCACCAAAGAGTGCCCGATCGGCACGCCCCGCACGACCAACATGGTTGTTGACCACCGCGACAGCAACACCATCTGGGCCGGAATCGAGGTTGATGGCGTCTACAAGAGCCTGGACGGCGGCGACAATTGGACGCATCTGCCCGACCTGGGACCCGACCCGTTCCACGGCGACATCCACGGCATGGCGATCACCGACTCTGCCGTGTATTGCACGAGCCCCTTCGGATTCGCCACCAGCAAGGACGAGGGCGAGAGCTGGGACTACCACTACTTCCCCAAGTTCAACCCCGACGACGTGCGTTCCTATTGCCGGGGCATGATCGTGAAGCCTGACAATCCCGATGTGATGTTCGTCGGCAATGGCGACTTCATCCCCGGAGTGATCGGCTGTGTGCAGCGCACCGTAGACGGCGGCAAGAACTGGGCCCCCGTCAATCTGCCCGTTGAGCCCAACTCGGTCGTCTACTGGCTGGGCAATAACCCTGAGATTCCCAACGTAGTGGTCGCAGCCACTCTCTTCGGCTATGTGTACGTCAGCACCGACGCCGGAGACTCCTGGACCAAGCTGCGGAAAGAGTTCGGAGAGATCCGCTCCATCGCGGTAACTCCCAACTAAGAGAGCAACAAACCAGGTATGAAAAAGAGAGCCCCGAACGAATCGGGGCTCTCTTTTTGTGTACGTGGTAGCAGCCAGCCAGGAATCAATGCCCGGTTTGGTGTATGATTGGCAAGTGCTTTCTCCCCGGCGGCATGGGAGACTGCCAACGGTCACTTAGAAATCGATATACTGTCCCCAGGGACAGATGGAGCAGAACCATGGTCCGGTCCAAGCCCAGGGTCAAGAAAGATAAGCCAGTGGAAACGACTGAAGAGTTCGTCGCGCGCGTCAACTCCGAAGCCCGCAAACGCAACGGCCTGAAACAGAACCTCAAGCGGGCCCGCCGCTAGGCGAGTCCGCCCCCTTTTACCCGTGTCTCCCTCTTTAGCTGGACGAACCCCGGCTAAAGAGCGGCTAGGCCCACTCTGGCACAGTCCTCGTCTTGCTGGGCGGTGCCGCCACTCCCACCGATAGCCCCAACGATCTCGCCATCCCTGACGATAGGCAACGCGCCTTGCGCAGGGATGATCTTTCCCCCTTGGGTGGCCATGATCGCCTGAATCACCGGGTTGTCTCCCGGGATCGCGCTGCTGTCCCGGCCAAACCCAACCGCGCCGACCGCTTTGCCCTGCGCCGCCACCGCGCTGATGAAGATCGCCCCTTCCATGCGATTGAAAGCCAGCAGATGGCCTCCAGAATCACAGACAGAAACACTCAGCTTGATGCCGATCCGCTCAGCCTCGGCGATCGCCGCCTCGATCATCCTGTTCGCTTCACCCAATGTCAGTCTCATATCTTCGTCCTCCTCAAGATCGATAATCTGGCCATCATTATTAACACTGCAACCCATATCCGACAACACTAATCTAAATACATGGTTGCCACTATAATTCACATTGACTATAATCCCCGGTAATCGACGCAAGGCTGGGGCTCTGTCTTATCGAGGAACCCAGGTTTCGCCCCGGTCTTCCCGCTTGATAAGTGAACCAACTACCCCCATCGATGCCCTGGTGGCTCGGCCACCGGGAGCCTGAGGAGAAGCGAATGGTTGACCAGCTAAAACGCCCCACGAAGAATCCCGAGATCTACTGGTTCTCCGAACAGCCCTACGGCCACGTTGGAGAGGCCGACCTGGAGAAGTATGACTCGGGCCGCCTTGGCTTCCCAAACTCCTACTTCGACCCCGAAAAGGCTTCGATACTCTACAACCAGTACCACGAGCAGTACCAACTGGCCGATGAAGTCGGGTTCGACGGAATCATGAGCAACGAGCACCACGCCTCGTACTGGTGCATGAAGCCGGCCGTCAACCTCGATGCGGCCGTTATTTCAAAACTGACCAAGAACGTCAAGATCGCCATCTTGGGCAACGTTATCTCGGTTGGCGACCCCATCCGCATGGCCGAAGAGATCGCCATGCTGGACTGCTACTCCGGCGGCCGGATCATCTCCGGTTTCGTCCGCGGCACCGCGGTTGAGACCCTGCTATCAGGGCAGGACCCCACCGAGAACTTCGCCCGGTTCCAAGAAGCCCACGATTTGATCATCAAGTGCTGGACCGACGACGGTCCCTTCCGGCACGAAGGCCAGTATTTCAAGTACCGGGTGGTGAACCCTTGGGTCAAGCCCATGCAACAGCCCCGGCCCGACATCTGGTTCCCCGGCACCGGCAGCCCTGAGAGCGTGGTGTGGGCGGCCCAACATGGCCACCCGTACATGAACCTTGGCGCTTTGGTGGACACCACCGAGTGGCTGAAGCAGATCTACATCGACACCGCCAAAGAGTCCGGCTACAAAGCCGGCCCTGAGCACTTCGGATACCTGCTTCGCGCCGTGGTGGCTGACACCGACGAGAAGGCCATCGAGATCGGACGCGAGTTCATGTGGACGGCCGACCACCGGCAAAAGGGTCCCAGAGAGCACAACGACCCTCCCGGTTACCAGTCCCGCCGCGCCGTTGAGGTGAAGCGGGCCCGCCCGGCCCTCGGCACCGGCACCTCTGAGTTCGGCAACCCGACCACCTATGACGAGCTCCAAGCGGTCAACAACATCATCGTTGGCAGCCCTGAGACCGTGACCAGGAAGTTCACCGAGATCATCAACCGCCTGAGCCCGGGATACGTCCATATCTACGGGAACGAAGGCGCCATGAAGCACGAGGACACCATGCGTTCCATCGAGCTTCTGGGCAAAGAGGTTATCCCAGCCCTCCACGAGCTGGAACTCAAGCCCTACGAATAGCGGGCAGTACAACTGCTAATAGTTAAAGGCCCTCTCTTCGGAGAGGGCCTTTTGTTTTGGATCGGTATCGTTTTCTATCTGTTCACTCGCCGACAGATAATCCCCTCCCCCACTCGCGGGGGAGGGTTAGGGTGGGGGCAGTGCTCTCCACAAGTCATCTAAGACCTGAGCAAGACTGCGGCGAGAAGTGGCCCCCATCCTAACCTTCCCTCCTTCCGCGGAAGGACGAGGGGGAAGGGACTGTTGCAGAAACTAAAAAGGGCGCCCCGGTTATCGGGGCGCCCTTCTTTAGTTTTGCTTAGGCGGAGTGAGCGGGCTAAAATCCCGCGCCTACGGATCTGTTGCTTGTTAGCTTAGGGCTTCAATGGTCTCGTCGGTGGTGCGGACGCGGACCAGTAGGGGCAGGACGTGGTTGACGGTCATCTCGTGGACGTCTACCTCGCCGGCGGTGCAACAGTCGCTGACCACGACGCATTGGGTATCCCGGTTCTTGGCGTCCCGGGCCGTGCCCTCGACGCTACGCTGGGTGGATATGCCGCCCACCAGGATGGTCTCTGTTCCCAGATGCCGTAGGACCTGGTCGAGGTTGGTGCCGTAGTAGGCGCTGAACCGTGGCTTCACCAACAGGAAATCCTCGGGCTGCATAGCCAACTCATCGATGACGTCTACCGCCGCTGAGCCGGGCAGCATTGGGTTGCCGCCGCCACCGCCGATGTCAGAGACGGTCTTGGGTCCGTCGGCGTTGTCAGCCCTGCGGTGAGTGGTGATGTAGATAAGCGGGGTGCCGACCTTCCGGCAGTGAGCGATCATCTTCTGGAAGCTGGCCACAATGTCCTTCCGGTTATCGGGCAGGGTGTAGTCGGGACCGGGTCCGCCTTTGGCGATGGCGTTCACCATATCGATGATGATGAATGCCGTCTTCTTGGGGTCAAGCTTGATGGCGTCAGGCATGGTCTTGCTCCATTCTGGGTCAGATAGAGTTGGGTTTGAGTCTAACTGGTGTAGGTATCGGGACTGGCCAGGAATTTACCCCGGCAGTCGAGCCCGCAGAAATATATCCATTGGCCGTCGTGGAATATGCGGGTGCCCTGGGTCGGGTCAACTTCAGATGCGCCATGCGAGGTCTGAGAGGACTCGGCCCGCGCCTGCTCTTCGTCTATTTCCTTGCCACAAACCGGATCTTTCGCCATTGGTCACTCTCCGTAAAAATCACCGCCGGTCTGCCGGCAGCTGGTTTAGTTCGAATCTAAGCCTGTGTTCAGACTGCCGTGGGCAGTGGCATCCCCAACCGGACCCGTCCCGGGACGTCCAGAAGGGCTGACGCGATCCTGGCCCGGTGGTCGTAGGTTGTGCCGAGGCGCATGGTCCATGAGGTGACCCTGCGGAACCAGAGGTGCAGGTCAAACTCCATCATGAACCCGATGCCGCCGTGAATCACCTGGGAGGTGCGGACCACGGACTCGCATTTCTCGTTGCAGAAGGCCTTGGCCTGGGACACTTCTACCGATGCGGGAAGCCCCTCGTCCATCTTCCACAGGGCTTCAAAGGTCAGCATCTCGCCGCCATCAACGTGGAGCAGCATATCGGCCAGCATGTGCTGGACAGACTGGAAAGAGCCGATGGGCCGGCCGAAGGCGACCCGGTTCTTGGCGTACTCGATGGCCATCTCCGCGTCTTTCCTGGCGGCGCCGGTCATCTGGCAGCAGAGCAATGCGGTGGCGCGGTCAAGCATCGCTTCGACTATGGGCCAACCCTGGTTGAGCTCTCCCACCAGGGCAGAACTCTCAACACGGTGGTCTTTGAAGTCCACCCGGCTCTGTTTGTCCTTGGCCAGGGTCGTCAGTGCGGTCTGATCGACGCCGGTGCCGTTGGTGTCCACCAGGAACAATGAGATTCCCTGGTTGGCGTCCGACGCCGCTGAAGTCCGTGCCGCAACCACGCAGCGTTGGGCGACCACGAAATTATCCACGAACATCTTGGTGCCGTTCAGCACCCAGCCGTCGCCGTCGGCCGTGGCCTGGAGAGTCATGGCCTCGGGGATCAACCGGGGGTCACGCTCGGCGACGCCCCAGGTAAGGACCATTCCGCCGTCTGATACTGCGGGAAGTATATCCTGTTTCTGTTGGTCGGAACCCGCTTCAGCGATGGTCAGGGCGGCGACCATCGTGCTGTGCAGCGGCACCGGGGCCAGGACCCGTCCGGCTTCCTGCACGATCAGTCCCAGGTAGGTCAGGGGGAGTCCCTGTCCGCCGTATTGCTCCGGCAGGGCCAGACCGAGCCAACCCAAGTCGGCCATCTGCTTCCAGAGGGCGGGCGGGTAGCCTAGCTCGTCCAGTTCCATCTCGCGGACCATGGCCGTGGAGATCTCTGCTTCCAGAAACTCCCGGG